>JAERTD010000036.1 GCA_016845175.1 Bacteroidota bacterium
CGAGGCTTTTTTCAGATCTTGAACTTACCAAATATAAGCCCGTTTTTCCTTCGGGATATATAGTTTGTCTTCAGGTGAGATGTGGAAGGCAGCTATAAATGCATCCACATTAAATGGTGGCACATTGACACGGGCGTCACCAGGACTGTGAACATCCTCTTTCAGGCGTCTGGCCAATTCCTTATCCCTGATATTTTGGCGCCAGATCTGTGCATAGCCCAGAAAAAAGCGTTGCTCAGCACTGAAACCATCGATGTCTTCAGGGGTTTTGCCATCGAAAGATCGCAACATGGCATCAAAGGCAATATTGATGCCTCCCAGGTCAGCAATGTTTTCACCCAAAGTCAGTTGCCCATCCACATGAAGGCTGTCGAGAATGCTATAGTTATTGTATTGTTCAACCAACTTGGCGGTTTTTTCTGCAAAACGCTCTGCATCCTCATCAGTCCACCAGTCGTTTAAATTGCCATCCTTATCGTACTGTCGTCCCTTGTCATCGAAACCATGGGTCATCTCATGGCCAATAACCACACCAATGGAACCATAATTGACAGCATCATCAGCATCTCTATTAAAGAAAGGAGGCTGTAGGATACCTGCCGGAAATACAATTTCATTGTTGGTGGGGTTGTAGTAGGCATTCACAGTTTGTGGTGTCATTCCCCATTCTGTTTCGTCCACTTCTTTTCCCACTTTGGCCAGATCCTCTTCAAAGCTAAATCGGTTGGCTGCCAGTACATTCTGTAAGTAATTACCGGGGACGATCTGAAGTCTTGAATAATCTTTCCATTTATCGGGATAGCCCACTTTTACAGTTATCCTATTCAGTTTTTCAAGGGCTTTCTCTTTGGTCTCATCCGTCATCCAATCCAACTTACTTATTCTGTCGGCAAAGGCCAAACGTAGGTTCTCAACCAACACCAACATACGGTCTTTGGATTCCTGAGGGAAGTGTTTTTCAACATACAGCTGTCCCAGGGCTTCACCCAAACCTCTTGAAGTGGTTCCAAGAACGCGCTTCCAACGGGGTTGCATTTCTTCCTTGCCGGAAAGTGTTCTGCTGAAGAAGTCGAAGTTTTGTTCAACAATGGCATCATTTAAATAATTAGCGGAGGCATCAAGCATATTCCAACTTAGATAAGTTTTCCAGGCTTCCACATCATAGGTGGTCATCATATCGCTTATACTGGCAATGAAATCAGTCTGACTTACATTTATTTCTCCAGGCTCGGGCAAACCAACTGTTTCAAAGTACAGTTGCCAGTCGAATTCTGGCGACAGTTCTTGCAGCTCAGATAATGGCATTCTGTTGTAGTTTCCATTGGGATCGCGTCTTTCCAAACGGCTTTTTGAACGTTTGGCTAAAGCGGTTTCCATTGCCAGGACTGTGTTTGCTTTTTCATTGGCAATGGATTCTTCAACTCCAATCAGAACAAACATTTTCCTTATATGATCAGTATATGCAATTCTTAGTTTTATGCTTTGTTCATCTTCATTGAGATAATAGGCTACATCCGGTAATCCAAGACCACCCTGATACAGATTGGCAATCTCCATTGAACTATTTTTCTGATCTGCAGAGGAAAACAGATAGAATAATGGATAAACAGAGTGCTTATGCATTTCGGCAACATAAGCCTGAACCTCACGATGATTGCTGAGATTAGTGATGGCATCCATTTGAGGTTTTATGGCGTCGGTGCCCAGAGATTCAATTTGAACACTATCCATACCGCTATTGTAAAAATCACGGATCTGCTGGTTTACACTACCAGCTTTGGCATCTGTTGCAGCAGATACTTCGGCCACCAAGGATTTTAGTTGCTCCTGATTATCCTCATATATCACTGTGAATGCCCCGTACTGGCTATACTCAGCAGGTATGGGATTGTTTTTAATCCAGCTGCCATTGACATACTCAAAGAAGTTGTCACCAGCCCTGGTATTCAGATCCATATTGGTAGGGTCGATTGCTTTTGTCATGGTTGTTTCTGATTTGTGGCTGCCACAAGCGTGCAATAATAATGCTGTGGCCAATGCCAATGATAGGATTTTAAAATGTGTCATGTCTATGAAATTTATGGTTGCGAATAAGGGGCAAAGGTAAAAAAATGACTAGGTGACTGACCATGTCAGGCTTACTAGAATTCCAGTTCCAAATTCATCTGATCTTTGAGTGCGATGATTCCCGGGTACTTCTTTGCCATTTCTTCAAATTTCTCACGGTCGGTATAGGCAATCTTCTCCTTTTTATTGTCTGCAACAACCGCTTTAAGGGTGATTTGGTTGTTGTTCAATTCATCTTTTAAATATTCCAGCAAGGCAGTGACATTCAATATGTCTTTGGCAATGAGAATATTGTCAACCTGATATTCAATAACAAAACCTTCTTTGAGAACCGGCATATGTTTAGCAATGGCATGGGAAAAGCTTGGAGAATCCTTTTGGTATGAGTTGGTGAATTGTACCCAGGTATCATTTAGTTTCTCCTGATCAAAAGCCGTTGTAATGGCAGGTACATCATCATCTTCAACTTCTTCCTGCTTCTTCTTTAAGGCATTTAAACTTGCTTTAATAGAAATGTTTTTGATCTTCCTTCCATTACCTTCTTCCTTGGGACTAGGGTCGATTTGAGGTTTTGGGCCAGGTGGCTTTGGTTTTGCTATGCTTTCCTTTGGCTCTGCAAGAGGTTTGTTAAAGCTTTCATTTTTGGTTTCAGCGTCCTTAGGGGTATCAGTTGTTTTTGGCTCCGGCTTACTTTCTTTCGGTTCGGAGGACACATAAAAAGGTTTCTTGTCTTCCCTGGGTTTTGGTTTGGCTATCGGTTGAGTAGTTTGCTGGATATCGCTGTTGCCAATCTTTGCCAGCTGCATCAAAGCTATTTCAATATGCAACCTTTTGTTGTTGCTGGTTTTGTAACTCAGATCGTATTTGTTGCAGACTTCCATAGCTTGAATGAGAAAGGGGATGGAAAAGCGTGCAGATTGTTCACGGTATCTCTCCTTAACGGATGGGCTAGCCAATAAAAGCTGCAGGGTGGCAGGATCCTGAATAACCATGAGGTTTCTCAGGTGTTCATTGAGTCCGGTGATAAAATGCTGTCCATCAAATCCGTTTTCAATAATTTCGCTAAAGATTAGCAACAATTGCGATAAATCCGCATCGGCAATAAAATCAGTCACTTGAAAATAATACTCATAATCAAGAATGTTCAGGTTCTCAATTACGTTTTTATAAGTTATGGAATCACCACTGTAACTAACAATCTGATCGAAGGTAGATAGGGCATCCCTAAGGGCCCCATCCGATTTCTGTGCGATGGTGTGCAAGGCTTCTTCTTCAGCTGCTACTCCTTCATTTTCTGCTACATAAGCCAAGTGTTTGCTGATATCTTCCACCTGAATGCGTTTGAAATCATAGAGTTGACATCTTGAAAGGATGGTGGGCAGAATTTTGTGCTTTTCGGTTGTGGCCAGAATAAATTTGGCATAGGCAGGAGGTTCTTCCAGTGTTTTCAGAAAAGCATTAAAAGCCGCCTGGGATAACATATGAACCTCATCGATGATATACACTTTAAATTTTCCGACCTGGGGAGGAATGCGAACCTGATCGACCAGCGTTCTTATATCATCCACCGAGTTATTGGAAGCCGCATCCAGTTCATGTACATTAAATGATGCGCTGTTATTGAACGATTCACAGGATTCACAAGCATCGCAGGGCTCGATGGTTTCTTTAAGGTTTTCACAATTGATGGTCTTGGCTAGGATTCTGGCACAAGTGGTTTTACCCACACCTCTTGGCCCGGTAAACAGAAAAGCCTGAGCTAAGTGGTTGTTCCTAATGGCATTTTGAAGCGTGGCCGTTATTGCGGTTTGTCCGACTACCTGTTGAAAGGTTGCCGGCCTGTATTTTCGAGCCGAAACAATGAAGTTATCCATGAGTGAAAATTGAGGTTCAAAAATAAGAAAATCCCTTAGGTCAATGGATTTTGATCGGTGGTGAATTATTAACAAAGCCAACTAATGGTAGGCTAAAATGATGTATTTTTGATCGATATGGATGGCTTATTGATTTATGTACCCAAACTAACACCCAGGGTACGCTATGTATTCCGACTGGTATTTCACGATTTGTTGTGGGTAAAACATGAACTCACCACTGATGCTGATTTTTTCAAAGCAGCAGATCGACCCAAATTCGTGTATGCTGATCAACCCATTGATGACACACTGTTCTTTAAGTCCCATGGGCTATTGTTTGAAAAAGGAGTGAATAGCTTCGATCTAGAGGCAGTGGATTTTCTAGGTGAAAAAGGTTTTTTTCCAGTGTATGAAAAACTATCAGCTACGCCCTTTGATCTTTTTTCCTCCATGTTTTATTTGGTGTCGCGTTATGAGGAATACTTACCCTATAAACCAGATCACCATGGTCGTTTCACAGCCCACCTCAGTCAAAGTGTGACCCATGGCATATTGGAAAAACCCATGGTTAATATCTGGGCTCAGCAACTTAAACAGCTCATTATTGCCCGTTATGCCGGATTTGCTTTTCCTGAGAGAAAGTTCAGATTTACACCAACTTACGATATAGACACGGCATTCGCCTACTCACAAAAAGGCTTGGTGCGATCGCTGGGAAGTTACTATTTGGATTTAAAAGCATTTGATTTTGCTGGTGTGATGCAAAGAACCCGGGTGCTGTTGGGTAGAGAATCTGATCCCTTTGATACCTATGATCTTCAGCTCTCTTACCAGAAGAAATATAATTTGCACCCCATTTATTTCTTTCTATTTGGTCACTATGGTCAATTCGACAAAAACATAAATACCCGAAACCGAACCTTTAGATTCCTGATCAAGAAAATTGGTGATTATGCCAAAATAGGCATTCATCCCTCTTATCTGTCAAATGATGATCCCTCCATGCTCACCTATGAAATAGATAATCTTGAAAAGGTAACCAATAAGGAAGTGAGCAGCAGCCGTCAGCATTTTCTGAGACTCAACCTGCCTACCACTTACCGCAACCTAATTGAAAATGGCATTACCGATGATTATACCATGGGTTATGCCGCATTACCAGGTTTTAGAGCCGGAATTTGTAATTCTCATAATTTCTATGATCTGGACCTGGAGGCAGAAACGAAACTTCGTATCCACCCCATTACAGTTATGGAAGGGAGTCTCAAAGATTATATGGATCTTACGCCAGCGGATGCCATTCATAAAATAAGTGCATTAATGGATGCTGTAAAAGCTGTGAATGGAAACTTTATCTCCCTGTGGCACAATGAATCATTAAGTGAGCAAAAAAGATGGGTCGGATGGAGGAGAGTCTATGAGGCCTTGCTGGAAATGGCTCATGAATAAACACCTATGATTCGCTATCTTACACATACTGCCATTGATAAGGAGAAATGGGATAACTGTATCGATCAGTCATTCAATAGTTTACCCTATGCTTACTCATGGTATCTTGATATTGCGCATAAGAGCTGGGATGCTTTAATAGAAGATGATTACGAACGGGTGATGCCTCTCACTACTTCAAAAAAATGGGGTCTAAGCTATTGGTATCAGCCTTTTTTTGTGCAGCAATTGGGTGTGTTTTCCAAGGGTATTCTTAATGCCGAAATTGTTGCAGCATTCTTATCCCAGATACCCAAATCAATTAAATACGTGGATATTAAGCTCAACAGCTTGAATCAGTTGAATGAGCATCATAAGGGGGCCAAATGGCACAAAAACCACTTGCTTGATTTGATTTACCCCTATGATAAGTTGAAGACCAATTACAATACCAATACTAAGCGGAACCTTAAAAAGGCCGGAAAGTCTGACTTATCCTTGATGAAAAACATTAGGCCAGAAGATGTGGTAAAACTTTTTCGGGAAAATCGAGGTGCCACATTAGAAAAATGGGCTGATGCTCATTATCAAACGCTTAATCGGTTGATGTATGCGGCCATTCACAAAGGCATGGGAACGGCTTATGGTGTATACACCTCTACCAATGAATTATGTGCGGCTGCTTATTTTATTAAAACCAGAGATCGCTTGATATTTCTTTTCTCCGGAACCAACAATCTGGCCAAAGAAACAGCTGCCATGACTTTCTTGCTGGATGGAGTCATTGCTGAATATGCAAAGCGACAAATGGTACTTGATTTTGAAGGGTCCGATGATGAAAACCTGGCCCGTTTTTATAAAGGTTTTGGGTCCAGCGAGGTGCATTATCCGGGTATTTGTTTTAGTAGAATGGGAACTGTCCTTAACTTTTTGTATGAATTATATAAGAAGAGCAATAGGAAGAAGTACCATTAAAACACCACATCCTAAAGCCTTAAAAAATAATCACCTGCTCCTGCCAGTGCATTTTTTTGAATTACATTTGTGTGATGCCTAGCAACAAACTTATAGCTGAAAACCTTAAAATTTCTTTTGCCTCCATAAAGAGTCATTTGCTTCGTACAATTCTGACTGTGCTCATCATTGCCTTTGGGATAATGGCTCTTGTTGGAATTTTAACCGCCATCGATGCAGTGGAGTATTTCCTGAATGACAATTTTGCCATGATGGGTTCCAATACCTTTAATATCCAGAACCGTGAAATACGAGTAAGTATCGGAGGTGAAAGTCGTCGTGCAAAATCCTACGAGCCCATTAGTTATGAGGAAGCCATGCGGTTTAAAGAGCAGTTTGTTTTTCCAGCAGTTACGTCTCTTTTTACCTATGGTACGGGTATAGCAACCCTGAAATATGGGTCTGAGAAAACCAACCCCAATATTCAGGTGATGGGGACGGATGATAATTATATTGCCACTTCTGGTCTTGAAATAGAAAAGGGGAGGAGTTTTAGTCAGACTGAATTGCAGTACGGTAATCATGTGGCCATTCTTGGCAGTGAGATAGTTTCAAAACTGTTTAAAAATAAGGAGGATCCCCTGGGTAAAGTTATTTCCATAGGAGCCGGTAAATACCGCGTTATTGGAGTGCTTGCTGAGCGAGGTTCCAGCATTGGGTTCAGCGGAGACCGGTCTTGTATGGTACCCATTTCAAATGTCAGGCAGTATTTTTCACGACCCAATATGAACTTCAGGATAGGTGTAATGGTCAATGACCAACAGCAAATGGAAGCTGCTGTTGGAGAAGCCACCGGTTTGATGCGTAAAATTAGAAATGATGCGCTCTCGGATGATGATTCTTTTTCCATAATCAAGAGTGATAATGTAGCCTCCATTCTTATTAAACTCACAGGAAACCTACAAATGGGAGCCATGGTTATCGGATTAATTACCCTGTTGGGAGCAGCCATCGGACTCATGAATATTATGTTGGTCTCGGTAACTGAAAGAACACGGGAAATTGGCATTCGCAAAGCTGTAGGAGCAAGGCAAAAAACCATACGTAACCAGTTTCTGGTGGAAGCCATTGTAATTGCTCAGATAGGGGGATTGCTAGGTATTATTGCCGGCATCATGATTGGCAATCTGGTTTCCATGCTGACTGAAAGTGCTTTTATTGTACCCTGGACCTGGATAGTGGTAGGACTGGTACTGTGTTTTATTGTGGCCTTATTGTCAGGCATCATTCCTGCCAATAAAGCAGCACGACTCGATCCCATTGAATCGCTTCGCTACGAATAGTTATTACAGAATACATTAATAAAAAAACCGGCTGATTGGCCGGTTTTTTTGATGTTTAACTATTGAGAAGGTGGTTGATATATATTTCCGGTATTTCTGTATCCGGACTCATTCCTGAACCAGTCATAAAAGAGCTGGCCATTGCTTTCTGCCCAGGTTCCAAATTTTAAATGGGCATCAAGTATTTCGACTTTTTCAACGGGATAATCAAATCTCTCAATGATATGTATTCCCCAGGGTAAGTTGCCACTGGTTTTATAATAGCGGTTACTAGTGCCATCACTATCATCAGAGGCCGTACCGAAGAGTGTGAGGTCAGCCAGGTCTGTGGGTGGTTTGTTAACCAGATGTATTTCTGTACCTCTTTGGCCATCTGCAAATATAAATGGGTTATAAGGTGGATTACCTAGTTCTGAAAGTCCAATAGGCTGGGTGAATTTGATGACTATATCCAGCGTATCAGGTGTAACAAATGGGGCTTCCGTTTGGGTGTTGACGCCAATGCCACTACCCGGGTGAGGGAGCACATCATAACCATCTTCCCAAACAATGATCACTGCCTTGCTTTGTCCTTCTTCCATATTTCGGCTGTCCAGACTCACAATATCTCCAGGTACATTTAATTCCCCGCTTACTTCAGCAACCAGATTATTGGCAATGGGTAATTCTACGCCAAAGCCATTGTGGAAATATGCTCCCTGTGCTCTTAAAATATAAGTGGCATGCACTTCCACCACCTTATTCTCACCATTGGTGATTTGGTTGTAGTTATAATCGATCACCGCGTCATTGAAATCGTAGTCACCCATTTCCGGCCACATATCTTCAAAAGCCAGGGTGCCAAAATCTCCCTCATTGAAATAATAGTTGTTGAAGGCACGATCAGGATCATCCGGATAATCATCAAAATTATCAGGTATATCATCTCCATCAGTATCGGTTCCGGTATAATCTACTGTGGGCAAATCAACCTGGTTAACGTTCTGGAGTGGACTTGCGGTTACATAGAATACCGCATCGTTAAAATCGTGATCACAACCCCCATTGTCGCGTCTGATATCTTCTATGCCAAGTAAAAGCAAATCGTGGGCATTATCAGCAAGCAACACCGTGTGTTGTCTTTTGTTGGGATCGGCTTCAGGGTTTAAGTTAGGTTCAGAATATACAATCCAATTACCATCAGTTACCTGCCCGTTTTTCCATCCATTGGCCATCAAGGCAAAACCGATAACCGTTCCTCCCGGAAACTGACCCAAATGAACCTTATTTCCTGAATGCAGTCCTCCTCCGGATCCGGCATAGGAGGCATTAGGGAAAATTACTGTGATAGAGTCAATATCATCAGGAGTTGCAGGTGGGTTATTGATGTTGTAACTATAGAATCCAAGCACATTTCTATAGCCTGCACCTTCATGTACAAAAGTCACCCATACATCGCTGAAATCAAGCAATTCCACATTATGTGAGATATTCTGCTCAAAATATTCAGGTTTGTAATTGGGTAGTCTTACACCAGATGGAAGGGTGTTATTAATGGTAGTTAAAAGGTCTTGTGATATGGGATCATTCTCTGCTTCCAGATAATCAGGTACACCCAGTGAATTATATCCTCCCAAATATTTATAATTGGCATTTATACCTTGGTTGTCAGCTAAAGATTTAAAAGCTGATGGACTTTGTTTTCCTCCAAGATGCAGGTCAAAACCTGTGGGTCCAATTTCTACCCAACCCGGATTAGGAAGCCCTAAATACTCAGTACTTACATACAATTGTGTGTAGTAAGCTGGTATATTATAATCAATATTATATACACCTGTGTTATCGGTAACGCCGCTGGTGATCAATTTACCACTAGAATCGGGATGGGCTGTGTAAATCATAAATTTAACCGCTTCCATTGGCTGGTTCTGATTGTCAAGAACTGTAACCCTCATTTGTATAGACTGAGTGGTTGACCAGTCAAAATCACTGTTGATGAGCAAATCTGTCATGGATTTTGTTGTGGGATCAGGCTCAGTAGTTGATGATTTCTGGCAAGCACTAAGAAAGCTTAAAGTAGCAATGAAGATGAGAAGGATTGAATAATCGATAAGTACTTTTTTCATGATGGTTGAGTATGTAAAGATTAACACCTATATAATACGCAAAATATGGACCATTGTTTCTAAAGTCCAGATATTCTGTAATATTCAGAAGTAAGCTTGTGGCAAAATTTCCGCTACCTGGAATAACTATCCATTAATGGGCCATGGTGATAATATAGCCTACCAAACGATCATATTCAGGCACTCTTTCGCGGTAATATACATACACTTTATACTGGTTCATGGTGTCCCAGTTGTCGCCTTCAATTTGGGTCACATCACCTTCGGTTTCACCCTTTGGTAAAACCACATACTGATAGTTGTAGTAACCTTGTTTCAGGAATAAATCTCCATGATACATCCCCATACGGGAATTGTATTTCATCTTGCTTTTTTCGTCCAGTCTCCAGTCGTTTAGCCCACCTACGATATAGACATCTGCATTCTCGATTTTGGGTTGCTTAAGGGTGAATTCTACCCAGGCATATTCGCCCTCGATGTCAGTATTCTGATCATTTCTGGCTTTGATAAAGGCCCGGCCGTGCAAGTCTTCGTATGATTCATAAGGCTTTTTACTTCTGTTTATATCTGTATGCAATACCACGGTATAACCCACATCTTCATTAATAATTTGACGAATGCGTGGTGATTGATACCAGAAACTTTTCATATCGAAATCCCTGAACTGGTTGCCACCATCAAATACAATACCATCAGGATAATCATACTCCAATTGATTGAGCATAACAGAAGTGGGTTTTAAGTTGAACTTGGCATTATCCCATCTGCCATTCTGCTGGATCACCACATTGATTCTTTGTTGTGGCTCGGCATTAAATAAATCAGGTGTGGAGACATTTAATTCAATCTGCTGCTTTTTTCGGGTATACGCCAGGTTTTTAGCATAATAAGGTATGTTAAATTCGATACTGGCCAGGGGTTCAACAACAATAAATCTTCGGGTGAGAATTACGTTTTCATCGTCTGGTGTATCAAGGTATACCTTTAATATATAATTACCCGAAAGTTTGATGCGAATATTGGGATTGGGAAAGCTTACATCATAATGAATATAGGCCGGACTGGCATTGAGAGAGAACTGGTATTCGATGATTTCATCTTCAAAATAGCCATTCAGGTATTCGTTTTGTTCCAGTGAAGAGGTGCGCCAATTGGCATCACAATGAATAAAGGTGTATTTAAACCTATAGGTTTCTGCACTCATATCATCAAAGGCCAGATGCAACTGATCTCCGGAGCCCAATCTTAATACAGGATCTGATAAAACATCACTTTTGTGATACAATTGAACAGTTTTGATATTTTCATCATAGATTATATCACTGTTTTGTACCGGCTGGCTGAAACCAGAAGTTTGGATTAGTATGGAAAAGCAAAACAGCAAACCGCAACTCAATACAAAATTCCTCATAAGATGACCGCATTAATTTGAAGTGAAAGTAAAGAAAATCTCATATAAAATAAGTATTTTTGATAGGATTTGTCATGAATTAATCAACTTATTTAGAGTGATTAAAAATACAATAAAAAGTAAAAGCGCCTTTTACCATTATTGCATATTTGTGTACCTTGCGCTCGAATTTAACACATGAATCTATATAGATATGTCGACTGTTTATTCCATTAAGAAAGGTCTGGATGTCAGATTGTTAGGGGATGCCGAAAAAACTGTTGTTGACCTTGAAGTTCAACGTTTTGCCATCAAGCCGCCAAATTTTATTGGTTGCTTTCCTAAGATGATCGTGAACGAAGGTGATCAGGTTTCAGCTGGTACCACTTTGTTTTATGATAAGTACCGTGAGGATATATTGTTTAGCTCACCTGTCAGCGGAAAAGTTGTTTCGATCAACCGGGGTGCCAAACGTAAACTTTTGGAGGTGGTGATTGAGGCAGATGGTAAAGATACTGCCCTGGATTTTAAAGCTGAAAACCCCAAGGATCTTGACAAGGAAGCGATAGTTGCCAAGATGTTGAAAAGTGGTGTATGGCCGGTGATGCGACAAAGACCCTATTCAGTAATTGCCAATCCAGCAGATCAGCCCAAGGCCATCTTTGTCTCGGCTTTTGATACTGCACCTCTGGCAGCTGATTTTGACCTTATTGTTCATGGACAAGGAGAAGCATTTCAAACGGGTCTTGATGCCCTTGCTAAACTAACCACTGGTACTGTTCACCTTAATGTTGACGCCAAAAACACCACATCAAAGGTGTTCTTGAATTCTAAAAATGTACAGATCAACCAATTTTCAGGTCCTCATCCTGCCAGTAATGTGAGTGTTCACATCAGTCGTTTGGATCCACTAAACAAAGGAGAGGTTGTTTGGTACCTTAGTGCTCAGGAAGTATTGACCATCGGTCGCTTATTCTTACAAGGTAAGTTTGATGCTTCACGTGTCATTGCTTGTGCAGGATCAGAAGTTAAAAACCCAAAATACTTTAAAACCCTTATCGGTGCCGGTATTGCAAATATGATAAAATCCAATGTTGCTGATGGTGACAACCGATATATTAGCGGTAATGTGCTCACTGGCGACCAGTTGGAAAAAAATGGTTTCGTTGGATTTTATGATTCCATGGTAACTGTAATCCCCGAAGGAAATTACCATGAGTTTTTTGGTTGGATATTGCCCGGATTAAAGAAATTTAGTTTTTCAGGTACCTTCCCTGCCAAATTATTCCCCAAAAGAAAATACAAAGTGGATACCAATTTGCATGGTGGACACCGGGCCTTTGTGATGACTGGTAAATTGGAGCAGGTTTTCCCCTTCGATATCTATCCCATGCAACTCGTCAAAGCCATCATGGTTGAAGACATTGACCTGATGGAGCAGATGGGGATTTATGAAATTGATGAAGAAGATTTTGCTCTCTGTGAAGTAATTGACACCTCAAAAACTGAAATGCAGGCCATCGTTCGTCAGGGACTGGATCTGATCAGGAAGGAAATGAGTTAAATCCTCAGAATAGATTGAAAATGATAATTTGAACAGCCTGCCTATTATCAATAATACAAGGCATATACGAGCTGAAAAGAAACATATAAAAACCACATGAAAGCGCTTAGAAATTTATTAGACAAACAGAAACCGCATTTCGAAAAAGGGGGGAAGTTTGAAAAGCTTCACGCTGCTTTTGATTCTGTCGAAACCCTGTTTTATGTTCCCGATAAGGTGACAACCAAAGGGTCGCATTTCAGAGATGCCATCGATATGAAGCGGACGATGATTACCGTTTTTATAGCATTAATTCCTGCACTTCTATTTGGAATGTGGAATATTGGTTACCAGCACTTCCTTTCCATTGGTGAGCAGCCAGACTTCTGGACCATGTTTTTTTATGGTTTCTTCAAGATGCTGCCCATCATTATTGTATCCTATGGGGTAGGACTCGGCCTGGAAATCTTATTTGCTCAAATAAGAAACCATGAAGTGAATGAAGGTTTCTTTGTTTCAGGCCTTTTGATACCAATGATCGTTCCACCGGAGATTCCTTTGTGGCAGGTGGGCGTAGCTGTTGCTTTTGCAGTGATCTTTGGAAAAGAAGTTTTCGGAGGTACCGGGATGAATATTGTGAATCCTGCGCTGACTGCCAGAGCCTTTCTGTTCTTTGCTTATCCCACAGATATTTCTGGCGATAAGGTTTGGATTGCAGAAAAACTCGACAGCTTTTCAGGTGCAACACCTCTTGGCAATGCGATGATTGGCGATTTCAGTAATATGCCTTCTGCCATGGATATGTTTATGGGGACCATTCCTGGTTCTGTTGGGGAAACATCAACCCTGATGATCCTAATCGGTGCTGTTATACTCCTCCTTACTGGTATTGCCAACTGGCGCATTATGCTTACCGTGTTCGCTGGTGGCTATATTATGGGTCTTTTGTTTAACCTATGGGGTGCCAATGCCTATATGGAAGTGCCTGCATGGCAACACCTGATCATGGGTGGGTTTGCCTTTGGTGCGGTATTTATGGCCACCGATCCGGTTACCGGAACACAGACCACTAAAGGGATGTATTATTATGGATTCCTGATCGGAATGATAGCCGTATTGATCAGGGTGTTTAACCCTGCTTATCCTGAAGGAATGATGCTGGCCATACTTCTTCTGAATGTATTTGCTCCGCTCATCGACCATTATGTGATCGCTGGCAATATCAAGAGAAGGTTGAAAAGATTAAAAGCGTTAACCAATTAAGAATATTAAATTATACTCCTATGTATACTAACGGATATATTTTCAGATATGCTGCCATTATGGTGATCATTGCTGCTGCTGTGTTATCTACAGCTGCAGTGATGCTGAAACCATTTCAGGAAAGGAATATGGCAATCGAAAAAATGGGTGGTATTCTCACCTCTGCCAATGTTGAGGTTGTAGATAAGGAAGCTACCATCGATATGTTTAATCAATATGTTGTGGAAGCCATAGTTATCGACAAAGATGGAAATGTTGTCGAATCTATTAAAGAAGGAAGTAAGCAAGATGGTACCGCTTTCAAACTGAACATGAAGAAGCAATTGTATCTTAAATCAAAAGGGGAAGATTTTCAAATGCCTTTGTTCCTGATTGAAAAAGATGGAGTCCAGTCTTATGTGATTCCTTTGTGGGGCAGTGGCCTTTGGGGTCCACTTTGGGGAAATATTGCCTTGAAAGATGACTTGAATACTGTGGTTGGTGTAACCCTTGATCATCAGGGGGAAACCCCGGGTCTTGGTGCTGAGATATCAAGAGCTGATTTTATGGCGCAGTTTACAGGAAAAGAAATATTTGATACCGATAAAAACCTGGTCTCTGTTGCGGTTGTTAAAGGAGGAATCCAAAGCAAACCGGAACATATGTGGCCCCATGGCGTTGATGCCATATCAGGAGGAACCATTACCTGTAACGGGGTAACTGATATGTTGAAAGATGTGTTGGAGTGTTATGAACCTTATTTGAAAAAGGAGAACTAGAAATGAGTGCAGGAACTAAAGAAAGAGAGCCGTTGTTTTCGGCCAAAAATATGAAGTTGATCAAGACTCCGATCAACCTGAGTAATCCAATTACAGTACAGGTACTGGGTATCTGTTCTGCCCTGGCGGTAACTGCAAAACTTAAACCTGCCATCGTATTAACCCTTTCGGTTATTGTGGTCATGGCGGTTTCCAATGTGGTTATTTCCTTGTTGCGAAACGGACTTCCCCCACGTATTAGAATTATTGTACAGCTGGTGGTTATTGCCTCCATGGTAATCCTGGTCGACCAGGTACTGAAAGCCTTTGTTTACGATGTGAGCAAGCAGTTATCCGTGTTTGTGGGACTGATTATAACCAACTGTATTATCATGGGACGTTTGGAAGCTTTTGCCATGGGCAATAAACCCTGGCCTGCCTTCCTCGACGGTATAGGGAATGCCCTTGGTTATGGGATCATCCTCATCATAGTAGCCTTCTTCAGAGAGTTGCTGGGATCAGGAACCTTATTCGATGTTCAGGTAATTCCTCAGGCTTTTTACGACTTTGGATATAAGAATAATGGATTCGTTATTCTTTCACCTATGGCACTGATCGTAGTTGGTGTCATTATATGGGTACAGCGTTTTTATACACGTGAGCTAATTGAAGACAACTAATGGTTAAACATTAAACTGTAAAACGATGCAAGAAATATTTAACATATTTATAAGGTCCATCTTTATTGACAATATGGTATTTGCCTATTTCCTGGGCATGTGTTCATACCTGGCTGTCTCTAAAACAGTACCAACCTCTGTTGGACTTGGATTGGCCGTAATCTTTGTTTTAGGGATTACCGTACCAGTTGACTACCTATTGAATGAATTTGTATTGAAACCCGGTGCCATGGCCTGGCTAAGCAGCGATTTTGCAGATGTAGATCTGAGCTTTCTGAGCTTTGTGTTGTTCATTGCCATCATTGCATCTATGGTTCAGCTGGTAGAAATGATCATCGAGAAATTTTCACCTTCATTATACGCTTCTCTGGGAATCTTTCTTCCATTGATTGCTGTGAACTGTGCCATCCTCGGTGGTTCATTGTTTATGCAACAAAGAGAATACCAAAGCCTTGCTCAGGCCACATCCTTTGGATTAGGATCAGGAGTAGGTTGGTTTCTAGCCATTGTAGGTATTGCGGCTATTCGTGAGAAAATCCGCTATTCAAATGTGCCACCTGCACTCCGTGGATTGGGTATTACCTTTATCATTACCGGATTGATGGGTATTGCATTTATGAGCTTTTTAGGAATTACTATTTAAATATAAATACGATTTAAAATGACTTTACTGCAAGTAGGAATTGGAACGGTTGTCATTGCCAGTGTAATCATTTTTCTGTTGATCACCTTGCTTTTGGTGGGTATCTTACTTTATGCCCGCAAAAAACTGATGCCACAGGGAAAGGTTAAGATAAAAATTAACGGTGAAAAAGAAGTTGAAACAGATCCGGGATCCACATTGTTGAATACCATGTCTGCTGAGAAAATCTTCTTACCCTCTGCCTGTGGGGGTGGTGGTACCTGTGGCATGTGCCATGTTCAGGTAAATGATGGTGGTGGTAGTATTCTGCCCACAGAAAAAGGCTTCTTTACCCGTAAAGAGCAAGCTGACAACTGGCGCCTGGGATGCCAGGTAAAAGTGCGTGAAGACATGGATATCAATGTTCCACCTGAAATATTTGGTATCAAGAAATGGGAATGTGAAGTGGTTTCCAATCACAATGTGGCAACTTTCATCAAAGAATTTGTGGTGAAACTGCCTGAAGGTGAAACCCTCGACTTCCGTTCTGGTGGTTATATCCAAATCGATGTGCCTAAAATTGAAGTTGATTTCAAGGATATGGATATCGAAGAGGAATATCGCGATGAGTGGGATAAATTCAATATGTGGGATCTGAAGATGAAGAACCCGGAGCCCATCTACAGGGCTTACTCCATGGCCAATCACCCAGCTGAAGGTAATATAGTTATGCTGAATATCAGGGTGGCTACGCCACCGTGGGATAGGAAAAAAGGCGGCTTCATGAATGTGAATCCTGGAATTTGCTCTTCTTTCATTTTCGGTAGAAAACCAGGAGATAAGGTAACCATATCAGGCCCTTATGGTGAGTTCTTTATTAAAGATACCAAGCGTGAGATGATGTTTATCGGTGGTGGTGCCGGAATGGCTCCCATGCGCTCCCATATCTTTGATTTATTTGAAACCCAAAAAACTGATCGTAAAGCCACCTTCTGGTATGGTGGACGCTCCAAAAGAGAATTGTTCTATTTGGACCATTTTGCCAGAATTGAAGAAGATAACCCCAACTTCAAATTCGAAGTGGCTTTATCTGAACCTGTCGAAGAAGACAAATGGGAAGGCTATACCGGTTTTATCCATCAGGTGATATATGATAACTACCTGAAGAACCATGAAGAACCAGAAGATATAGAATACTATCTCTGCGGACCTCCAATGATGAATGATGCCGTTCTTAAGATGCTTGATGATTTGGGCGTTCCGGACGAGATGATCATGTTCGATGATTTTGGAAGCTAGCAGCTGAAAACTTTTATAAAGGGCAAACCCATGGGTTTGCCCTTTTTTTGTCTCATGAAAATTGATTCTAATGCTGATTTCATTAAAATATTCAAGACGTGTTAGCGTTTTAGTTGTTGAAGGACTACCTTTGGTAACCTAAAAACAAACCCATGAAAGCAAAATACCTGCTTCTCTTACTTTTTATTGGTGTCTTGCAAGTAGCTGCCCAGGATGTCATTATCCTAAAAGACAGCCTGAATTTTGATGCACGGGTGCTGGATGTAAATAAACGCACCGTAAATTACCGCCTTTACACTGAACCTGAAGGTCGTATCCATATGATTCCCACAAACAAGGTGGCCTATATCAGATACCAGAATGGTAGTGTAAGAGATCTAAGCATTAGCAATAGCTATGCCTTTAAAAGAAATATATTTTCTTTTCATTTGCTTGATTTGTTGGTGGGTGATTTTACATTGACCTATCAGCATATCCTGGCTAATGGGAAAGTTGGTTTGGAAATCCCGGTGGCCTTTGGCTACTCTTCAGAACGAAATGAGGTGCCGCTGCCACCACCGTTTTCAAACATTAATTCCGATTTCCATAATAAGTTCTATACAGGTATCAACCTGAATCTGTATCCAACTGGCCAGGGAAAAGTAAAGTACTTTGTGGGGCCTGCCATACATTTTGGAGCTGGTTATTTTGAATCCTATACCCATGGCTATGAAAAAAGAATAAACACCAATTATTTCAGACTATTGGTAAATAATGGTCTTATGATAAGTCCCTTGCCGTCATTTAGCCTTAAATTTGTGGTGGGTTTGGGACTGCTCAATACCTTCAATGCTGACTTTAATGAAGATAGAGATGTGCAAACCACCGCCAATATAACCTTTGGCATGTCCTATAGGTTTTAATACAATTGTTATGATGAGATTTACAAAACTATTGCTCGGAGTTTTACTTTGTTCAGGCTTTTCCCTTAACGCTCAGGACTTCATCTTTCTGAAAGACGGAAGTAGGGTTTTGGCTAGTATAATTGATGTTGGAAAAACGGAAATTACATATAGTGAGTACGGTAACCCTAGTAGAGAAGTGCTGTTTATAGCAAAATCCGATGTGCGTACACTATTGTATGAAAACGGTACCCTCATCAACATGGAGACGGGAAAAGCAGCGAAAGATGAGAGCTTCAAGCGAAATATTATGTCCTTCCACCTGGCAGATCTGGTGGTAAGCAATTTCACCATGTCCTACGAGCATATTCTGGCCAGTGGTAAAATGGGCATACAAATACCATTTGCCTTTGGATATGGCAGTGGACCCGAGGTGAATCAGTTAAAGAATAAATTCTATACAGGAATTTATCTGAATTTTTACCCCACTGGACAGGGCAGGGTTCGTTATGTGTTGGGACCTGCACTTAGGTTTGGAAATGCAAATACTGAGATTCATCATACAAGCTGGACGGAAAAAACTACCACGTTCTACACCAAGTTTATGATTAATAATGGCCTGGTAATTAGCCCCATAGAAGCGTTTTCCCTTTCGGTGGTTGGTTCCTTAGGAGTAGTTTATAAAGATAAAGTGTCGCCAGGCAATGATGAGGTGGAAACTACCGGTGCCTTCACGTTTATGCTATCCTATAGGTTTTAAGTAATCCCTTAAACATGTTCAGAATAAACCCACTCTGGCTGTTACCCTTTTTCCTCCTGTTGTTAAGCTCATGTGTGCCAAAACAAAGCAAGGAAGTGAGAATCATGGGGCAAGCCCAGGGAACCTATTATTCCATCATCTATTACGATATTGAGGCGCGGGATTTTCAGATGGAAATTGATTCCATACTGGATGACTTTGATGAGTCCGTATCATTATGGGTGCCCAGTTCCATTCTTTCCAGAGTAAATAACAACGAAACTGATGTGATACTGGATAGTTATTTTATTGACAATTTCAAGTTATCCAAAGCGGTATCTTATGAGACTGATGGAATCTTTGACTTCACCATCGGCCCACTGGCCAAAGCCTGGGGATTTGGTTATGATGCCACCAGGACCGTTGATAGTGTTATAGTTGATAGCTTGCTGCTTCTGGTGGGTCATGATAAAGTACAGCTGGAGGATGGCCGTGTCATCAAAACTAACCCTGCTACCAAGTTTGATTTCAATGCCATTGCTCAAGGCTTTTCAGTTGATGTTGTGGGAGATTTCCTGGAAGGAAAGGGGATTAGTAGGTATCTTGTGGATATAGGAGGCGAGGTGAAAGGAAAAGGAAAGAAACCAGATGGGAGCCTGTGGAAAGTGGGTATCGAAAAACCTGCTGAACATGCCCGGGATGCTCGTGACCTCAATGCCATTGTTGCATTGGAGAATAAATCCATTGCTACCTCAGGAAATTACCGGAAGTTTTTTGAATATGATGGTAAGCGATTTTCACATATGCTTGACCCAAAAAGTGGTTATCCGGCCATGCATAATTTACTAAGTGTATCCATAGTAGCCGATAATACGGCATTGGCAGATGCCTATGCCACGGCATGTATGGTTATGGGGCTTGAAAAGGCACTAAGCTTCGTGCAGGGCAAAAACGATCTGGAAGCTTTGTTTATTTATGCTGATGAGGACGGAAACTATGAAACCATAGCCACAGAAGGCTTCCCTGAACAAAAAAGCCCACTCCCTTAAGTTAAGCGGTTGTCACAAAACAATCCATTATGTGATATAATCCTCCTGTTTCAACTTGTCTAATCTTACTTATTGTTGTATATTTGTATCATTCTTAGATGAGAATCATTCTTATTTAGATTGAATCTATGAAGACCCAAAAAGACAACATCCAGCAATTGCTTAAGAATGCAAAACTAAGGCTAACTCCCCAACGTCTTGTAATTTTGGAAGCCCTGTTAAGCCTCAACCATCCCAATGCGGAGGAACTTGCACTATATGTAAGAAAAACACATCCGAATATCGCAGTGGGAACCGTTTATAAGACCCTGGAAACCTTTTTGGAGTGTCAGCTGATTACTAAGGTTGACCTGCCCGGCGACAGTATTCGTTACGATGCCATTCAGTTGCCTCACCACCACCTGGTGAATCCAGACTCCGGAAGACTGGAAGACTATTATGACGATGACTTGTTTGCCTTAATTGAAAACTATCTCAAGGAAAAACCGGTACAGGACTTTGACCTGAAAGAAGTTAAACTGCAAATCATTGGAAAGTTCACCCAAAAAAAATAATTGTTATGGATTCCATGGAAGCATTTTACAAAGTCACTTACGGATTGTATATCATTACTGCCTCACATGAAGGTAAACAAGGAGGTTATGTGGGTAATACTGTTTTTCAAGTGACAGCTGATCCCCCACAATTTGCCATTAGCTGCAGTAAGGATAATGCCAGCCTTTCCCTGATCAAAAAGAGTGGGTATTTTGCAGTTTCCGTATTGGATAAACAAACAAAAATAGATCTTATAGGGACCTTCGGCTATAAAAGCAGCCGGGATATCGAGAAATTTGAAGGGGTAGATTATATCAAAGGCAGCAGTGGTTGCCCCATAGTGCTGGAAGATTGCCTGGCATGGTTTGAATGTAAAGTCACCCAAGCCCATGACCTTGGGAGTCATCTGCTGTTTATCGGAGAGATTATCAATAAGGATCTCCTGAAGGCGAGTAAAAGTCCGCTTACCTATGCCTATTACCAAACAGAGCTTAAAGGGCGGGCGCCAAAGAATGCGCCTACCTATATCGAGAAAAAAGAAAGCGGAATCCCCGTTGAAGCTACAGCTGCAAGCAAATATAAATGCCTGGTTTGTGGTCATGTGTATGATCCGGCCGAAGGTGATGAAGACAGCGGAATCCCTCCGGGAACTGCCTTTGAGGATTTACCCGATGATTGGGTTTGCCCTTTATGCGGAGCTGAGAAATCGGATTTTGAACCCCTGGAGGATTAATAACTAACTCAACGACAAGAACAATTAATAATTAGTGTGTAACCAAATAATTAAGCTATGAAATCATTAAAAGGAAGTAAAACAGAGCAGAACCTGCTGAAAGCCTTTGCCGGTGAATCACAGGCACGCATGCGATACAACTATTTCGCCAAGCAGGCCAAAAAGGAAGGTCTGGAGCAGATTGCAGCCATTTTTGAAGAAACGGCAATTAACGAAAAAGAACATGCCAAGCGATTCTTTAAATTTCTTGAAGGCGGTATGGTTGAAATCACTGCAGCCTATCCTGCTGGTGTAATCGGAAATACCATGGAAAACCTGAAAGCTGCTGCTGAAGGTGAAAACGAGGAATGGACTGAGCTCTATCCTGAGTTTGCCCGCATCGCTGAAGAAGAAGGCTATAAAGAAGTAGCTGTAGCCTTTAAAATGATTGCCAAAGTGGAGAAAGCTCATGAAGAGCGGTATATGAAACTATACAATAACCTGGAAGACGGAATGGTCTTTGAACGTGAGGGTGTGATTGTATGGAAATGCCGCAATTGTGGCTACCTCCACGAAGGCAAAAAGGCTCCGAAAACATGTCCAGCCTGTCTGCATCCACAGTCTTATTTCGAAATCAAAGAAATAAATTATTAATAATGAAGCTTGCCTCGGCTGTCGAAAGACAGCTGGGGTAGGATTTTTTAGAGGTCCACCTGCAGCTGTTCCAGCTGTTCCAGTGTTTTGCTTTCCTTCTCGTCATTTCTGCAGCTGCCATCACCAGGCTGCCCTTCACAACTACAGCCTAATGCTTTGCCGGTTTCCGGATCGATTGACGAACATTGTTTTTTAAATTCTCCGCCTTTCTTGAAAAACATTTTTATTGCGAAACCTGCAAAAGCAAGTGCCAGAAATATAACCGAGGCCAACAATATCTTTAGAAACATAAACTTACTATTTGCCTGCAAAAATACGCTTAATTCTCAAACATAGGGAAAAGTAGATGTATTTATAAGCCCTTCCAAATTAGTTCTGCACTTTGCTTTCAATCAGCAATTAACAATACCCCAATCACCAATTACCAGTTACTAATTACCAGTGACTAATTACCAATTACTAATACCTAGTGATCAATCACCAAATATTCCGCATTCGTTCCTCCCTGGCCTAAAGGCGCAGGCTAACTTATGTTTTAGAATTGTTTTGATCCTTTTTCTGAATACAAATTACTATTGACTAATTACCAATTACCAATTACCAGTGACTAATGACTAATGACTAATGACTTATTACCAATTATTCTGCATTCCTCGTTCCTCCCTGGCCTAAAGGCGCAGGCTAACTTATGTTTTGAATTGTTTTGATCCTTTTTCTGAATACAAATTACTAATGACTAATTACCAGTGACTAATTACTAATTACTAATTACCAATCATTCTGCATTCTTCTTTCATCACTCAACATTCGCATTTCTACATTCGAAACGCATAGCAAAGAATACCAGTGGCAATGGAAGCATTCAGCGATTCAGCACCTGAATCCCTATGCATGGGGATATTAATTTTTTGGTCGATACAAAACTCCAGGTAGTCAGATATACCATGAGCCTCACTTCCAATCACCAGCAGGCTTTTGTTGTTTTTTGAAACCTCCTGAATATCATCACCCTCAAGGTAGGCACCATAGGTGATCCAGCTCTCGGGCCTGTTGTTCATGAGTTCGAGTAAATCTGTTGAGTGAACCTTAACCCTCGCCAGCGACCCCATGCTAGCCTGTACTACTTTCGAGCCAAATGCATCTGCACAATCTGTTGAGCATATGATGTGTTTGACCCCAAACCAATCCGCAGTGCGGATAATAGTACCCATATTACCTGGGTCTTTGATGCCATCCAAAACCAAGATTAATTCATCCAAAGTTTCAAGATCAATAGTTGTGCTTAGTGGCATTTGAAATACGGCAAGAACTTCCGAGGGGCTGCTGAGTGCAGAGATCTTTTTCATTTGTCTGGCATCTATGGCCATTGACTTTTCAATCGGCAATACCCTGTGGTGAGCGTGTATCCATTCGGCGCTTGCATACAGCACATCCAGCACCAGGTCACTGGCAATAAAATCAAGTACATTAATGCTACCCTCCACCACAAATAGCATATGTTGTTTCCTGTACTTTGGATAGCGCAGGGAATTGATGAGTTTGATTTTAGCCTTACTTAATAAGTTCGGAGAATCAGCTTCCATTTCTTACCGATGTTAAAACCACAGCCCGCAAATAATTGTTTTCTCAGGCAGCCTTGGATCACAAAAAAACCCTTCTGCTCTTAAGCAGAAGGGTATCAAATATAGTCAAATAATTTCCTGTCTTGAATTATTCAGCTACCACATCAAGTTTCACAGCTACTTCCACTTCTTTGTGAAGTTTCAGTACGGCCTCATGCGCACCAATTTCTTTGATGTGCTCTTCGTCCATATGAATCAATTTGCGGTCGATGTCAAGATTCTTCTGTTCTTTAATGGCGTTGGCAACAATGATGTTGTTAACCGAACCAAAAATTTTCCCAGAAGTACCAGCTTTAACAGCAATTTTCAATTCCACACCTTCTAGTGCAGTTGCCAATGTTTCAGCTTCCTTCTTAACTTTCTCCTGTTTAAAGGCTTGTTGTTTTTGCAACTCAGCAAGTCCTTTTTTGGCCGAATCGGTGGCAATAACTGCCATCCCTTTAGGGATAAGGTAATTACGGGCATAACCGTCTTTCACGCTCACCAAGTCGTTTTTATATCCTAGTCCTGTAATATCTTGTTTGAGAATAATTTCCATTTCAAAGCCCTCCTTTATTTTAATAAGTCTGCTACATAAGGCATTAACGCTAAATGACGGGCTCTTTTAACAGCCTGGGCCACTTTCTTCTGGTATTTGGTTGAAGTACCGGTAATACGCCTTGGTAATAATTTTCCTTGTTCGTTCACAAACTTCAGCAGGAAGTCAGCATCTTTATAATCGATGTATTTGATTCTGCTTTTTTTGAAACGGCAATATTTTTTCTTCTTGGTATCTACTGCTATCGGTGTCAAGTATTTGATATCTGAATTAGCTTGTGCCATGATCTTTTTGTATTGAGTTAATAATTAGTTTACGCTTCCTTTTCAGTTTTCTCAGCTTTTTCGGCTGCTTTCTTCTTGCGTTTTTTCTCGTTGTAAGCCACAGCGTGCTTGTCGAGTTTAACGGTCAGGAAACGAAGCACACGCTCATCGCGTTTCAGTTGTACTTCCAGGTCTGCAATCACGCCGCCTTCGTTTGTATACTCAAACAGGTGATAAAATCCGGTTGATTTTTTCTGGATAGGATAGGCTAATTTGCGCAATCCCCAGTTTTCGCGATGCACAATCTCGGCACCATTCTTTGTGAGGTGGTCCTCATACTTTTTTACCGCTTCCTTCATCTGTTCATCAGACAAAACGGGAGTTAAAATGAAAACGGTTTCATACTGGTTCATAATACTGTAATTAGTTAATTGTTTGATTATTAATACCCTAAAAAGGGAGCGCAAAAATAGATATTTTTTTTAGAATGACAAGGGTTTTGGGCTTCTTTTTTGGGTAGCTGCGGGCTATTCGTTATAGCTGCCTTTCCCTTGTCCGGTTCCGCAAGGCCCTGGGGAGGTATTTCAAAGGTGTTCATACACCCCATGGGCCAGCGTCACCAGGCCATGGGCTGCGGCAGGCTGCCACTGCTATCCCTGCTACGAAAGATGAGGTATCAGGGATGATTCGTAAGCGGATTCCTGCCTGCATCGCTTTAGCGTAGCTTCAGCAGAGCAAAGCGGCAGGCAGGTGAAATCCACAGCATATATTAGGTTGGGATTGCAAATCCCGACCAGCGTTAGAATAATAGCCGCATGGTGAAGCTAAGCGGCAGCCTAAAAAATCAATAGCAATAATAGCACTCATAGCACCCCTCAGTTACCCCGTCCTTCAGGGCGGGGACGAAGGAAATGAAGAACTAATTCTCAATTATTCGTTCACAAATAAATTCTGCGGCTTTTCCATCACCAAAAATCGATGGGAAATGTAAGGGCTCAGACATGGTATGAAAATGCTGCCAGGCCTCGATAATGCTTAACTCGTCTGCATCAGCCAATATAGCAGTGCCAGCCTCGACAATTTCCACCCATTCAGTTTCAGGCCTGAGTATCACCGAAGGCTTGTTAAAAAAGTAGGCTTCCTTTTGAACACCTCCTGAGTCTGTGAAAATCATGTTACACTGACTTTCCAGGGCTATCATGTCCAGAAAGGAAACCGGTGGGATTAATTTAATGTTTGGATGATCCAGAATGCTTTGCCTGAAATTGACCTGAAGCTTACTTTCCATTAGTTTTTTGGTTCTGGGATGCAGTGGCAATAGGATGGGCATGCCCGAGCTCTCGGTGATGTTTAAAAAAGCCCTGAAGATAGATGAAAGTGCTTCGGTAGAATCAGTATTGGCAGGACGATGGATGGTGGCCAGTAAAAAAGCCGATGCTCTCAAATCATATGTGTCAAGAATCATGCTTTGCTTCATAGCTAAAGCCTGATAATGAAGGCTGTTGTCATACATCACATCTCCGCAATGAAAAATACCTGGGTGATCAGGAGTAGATGTCCTGGAACTTTCGCCTGAAAATCCTTCTTTAAGTAAATTGTTATAACCAGCCAGGGTAGGCGAGAAGAGCAAGGTAGCAGCCCTGTCGCATGAAATTCGGTTGATTTCTTCAGGCATCTCTCTGTTAAAGGATCTCAGTCCTGCTTCCACATGTACAATGGGAACCGATAGCTTAGCTGCAACTATTGTGGCCGCAAGGGTGGAATTGGTATCCCCATAAACCAACACATAATCCGGTTGCTCATTCATGACTATGGGCTCTAGCTTAGCTATCATGGCAGCGGTTTGAACGGCATGGCTTCCACTACCCACATGTAAATTAAAATCAGGTTCAGGAATGCCCAACTCATCGAAGAAGACCTTCGACATATTGATGTCATAATGCTGTCCGGTATGAACAATCACTTCTGTTAATCGGTCCGGGAATTGCTTGGCAATGGCCCTGCTAATGGCTGAAGCTTTGATAATTTGTGGCCTGGCGCCTATAATGCTAAGAATCTTCTTCATGGGTTATGGCATACTGTGCAAATATCAGCTTTTTTCTTATGTCATAATCCAGACAAAGGTTTTTCAAATTCTCTAGAATGCTATAGTAGAGATTCATCAGCAAAACTGTAGTAATCATCACTTCCCACAATCAGATGATCCAAAATGTTGATTTCCAAAGAAACTCCTGCCTCTTTTATTTTATTGGTCAGCTCAATATCGTTTTGACTGGGCTTGAGGTTGTTTGAAGGGTGATTGTGTGCCAGTATAATGGAAGAAGCATGGTGGCTCAATGCCGTACTAAATATCATTTTAGGGTCAGCTACGGTTCCTGAAAAGCCACCCTGGCTTATCCTGACCTTTTTGAGCACTTGGTTGGCACGATCAAGTAGGACGATCCAGAAGGCTTCATGTATGCAATCACTCAAATCAGCATAAAGTAAATTGTAAGCGTCATTACTGCAGCTTATTTTCCTTTTTTTGTCCAGGGTGTCATCAGCTCGACGTCTTCTGCCCAACTCCATGGCTGCCACAATACTCAAGGCCTTGGCCTGACCAATGCCTTTAAAACTCATAAGCTCTTTTATGCCGAGGGTGGAAAGTTCTGCCAGGCTGTTGTTGCTGCCCTTAAGGATGCGTTTGCAAAGGGCTACAGCTGATTCTTCCGTGTTGCCAGAGCCAATAAGTATGGCAAGGAGTTCTGCCTTGCTCAATTGTCCTTTGCCTTGGAGAAGTATTTTCTCCCTTGGTCGGTCATCTTCAGCCCATTGGTTGATGGGCAATCTGTGGGGATAGGTGTTCATAAGGCTTGTTTTTCAAATGATTGATTTCCATAAGTTACCCCGTCCTTTAGGTCGGGGAAGGTAAAATTTAGCTCTTCCGGATTTGTAATCCGGAAGTTTGGTAAGCGGATTTATAATCCGCAGCTTATCTAGGTCGGGATTGCAAATCCCGACCAGCTAAAGGTCTGTAGATTGTAGCCGCTTGGCAAAGCCAGGCGACAGTGTAAGTATCCATAGTAACTAAAATACCCATAAGTGACCATGTCCTTTAGGTCGGGGAATTTGAAAAATCCTACTGGTCATTCCTCTACCGCCGCTCGCATGCAGCGAGTGGTAACTATAATTGAAGCATCTTGCTTTTTGGGATTGCAAATCCCAACAAACAGTAGGTGGTATTCTATGGTTTTTGAATGCTTGTTCTGTCATAAAGGTACAAAAAAACCCGGAAGCCTTTCGGTTCCGGGTTTTGAATATTTTTTGTACTAAAACTATGACAAACTGTTTGCGTACTTGGTGATCTTTGATTTGAGGTTTCCGGCTTTATTCTTATGGATCATATTCCTTTTTGCCAGCTTATCGATCATTGTATACAGTTTGGGTAGCATGTCAGCTGCATCTTTTTTCTCAGTCAGAGACCTGAATTGGCGTACTGCATTACGCATAGTTTTCGTGTAATAACGATTGTGAACCCTTCTGGCTTCGCTCTGCCTGATTCTTTTGAGTGCTGATTGATGATTGGCCATAATATAATTTTATTATAAATATTTGGGGCTGCAAAAGTACAACTATTTTTAATATATCAAAACAAATCTGCTTTATTTTGTGAAGAGACAAATGATAACTTAAATCCGCTTTGCCAGTAAGATCGGTTCTTCGTAAGTCTCATATCCAACGATGCTTACATCATAAAATGTATTGGTTTTCAGGCCTTCTTCTTCAATGATGATGGGGATGTAATGCTCCCCCAATCCACTGGCAAAACCGTTGTCCTCGATCTTTTCCACAAGCACCCTTTGTTTCTTTCCAAGCATGCTTTTTCGGTAGGCCAGTTTGTGTGATTCAGAGAGTTCTCTGATCAGTTTACTGCGCTCATTTTTGATGCTTTCAGGCAAATGGTTCTCCATTCGCTCAGCACGGGTTCCTTTCCTTACCGAATACTTAAAAGTATGAATGTGACCAAAACCAATCCGGTCGGCCATGGCCATGGATTGATGAAAATCTTCACCACTTTCCCCTGGAAATCCGACTATAATATCTGTGGTCAGGTTAAAATCATCAGCAGAAGCCTGTAATTTTTTCGCCATATCTTCAAAAACCCTTGTTGTATACATCCTTCTCATCTTCAGTAGGATCTCATCAGAACCACTTTGCAGGCAAATGTGCATATGGGGGCATAATTTGGGATGTTTAAATAACCTGAAGAAACTATCGGTGTACCCATCAGGCTCAATGGATGAAATGCGTACCCTGAAATCACCAGGAATATCCAGTATGGCTTCCACCAGGGCTTCAAAGTCATAGTCTTCATATTGATAGCGACCCAGATTCACACCTGTCAGGACTACCTCCTTAAAACCAAATCCTATAACTTTTTTGATATTTTCGAAAATGGCATCGGCCGACCGGCTCACTGCCCTTCCCCTGACTTTAGGAATAATACAAAAGGTGCAGAAGTTGTCGCAACCATCCTGTATCTTTATCATGGCCCGGGTATGAAAGGTTTTCTCTGCTGCTTCGTAAGCAAACAAATCAGTTTCGTAGGCATCAGGCTTTACAATTTCCCCCTTATAATGGGCATCAATTAATGAAAGTATGGATGTTTTGTGGTTATTGTCCACCACATAATCAATGCTGTCGTTTTGCTCAAGCTTTTCTTTGTAATTGGTGGCCATACAACCGGTAACGATGGTCAGGGCATCCTTGTTCAGTTTTTGGGTTTGCTTAATGACCTGCCTCGATTTGTGGTCGCTTTGATTGGTTACTGTGCAGGTGTTAATCACATAAACGTCAGCCTCTTTGCCAAAATCAACAATTTCATAGGCTGCTTTGGAAACTTCTGAAGCCAGAGAATCCGTCTCGAACAGATTAAGTCTGCAACCCAGTGTCTTAAACGCTACTTTCTTCATATGCTTTGAATCTTCAATCGATGATCCTACTATATTTAATTCATGGCATAAGCATGTTCTACCATTTGACCCTCCATGGAAAATGCAGTGGCAGAGTCAATCTTAACATATACATATTGTCCAATAAGGGCTTCATCGGTGCTGGCAAATCTAATAATCAATCTCCCCTCCGTCAGGGCTGATAAATAGCCGGATTTTCTGTCTTTACCCCTGACCAAGACCTTGTAAGTTTGACCGATGAGCTTTTTATTATATTCCAATGAATGTTTCATCAATTCTCCTGTGAGGCGGTGGTAACGTTCCTTCTTAACCTCCTTGGGAATATCATCAGCCCAGCGCGAGCTTGCTGCGCCCGGACGGGGAGAGTACTGAGCAATATAGGCCATATTATATTTGAACTCCTTCATAATGTCGATGGTATGTTCAAATTGAGCTTCTGTTTCACCGGTAAAACCCACTATGATATCGGTAAATACAGTGGCCTGAGGAATCAACTCCCTGATATCGGTAACAATCTCACGGTATTTACTCATAGAGTGTTTGCGGTTCATTCGAACCAATACCTCGTCATCACCCGATTGTACTGGCAAGTGTATTTGTTTGGCCAGACAATCATATTTGGCAATTACTTCAATCACATCCCGGGTCATATCTCTTGGGTGTGGCGAAGTGAAATACAGCCAGAAATCCTGGTCGATTGAATTCCCATAGGCGCCAATGGAATCCAGCAGTCCGGCAAAGCTCAGCTCATCGCCTTTTTTGTCCAATCCATAGGAGTTTACATTTTGCCCCAGTAGTGTGATGGACTTGAAACCATCCGCCACCAATTGTTTCAGTTCAGTTAGTATTTCTGAAGAGGGTCGTGAAACCTCTCTGCCACGGGTATATGGAACTGCACAATAGGTGCAAAACTTATCACAACCGTTTTGGATGGGAATAAAGGCCTCAAAGCCACTTCCGTATTTGGGTTTGATATGCCAGAAATCTTCAATACTACTGTCGCTTTTCAACAGGCTATTTTGTGGATTTCCAATACTGGGCACCGTAGCGGTCAACTGAAGTCCTTCCATCTGAGGATCAGATTTCTCCTTCTGGCTTTCGATTTCTTCGAGGCCTTTATCAAGAGGTCGCATACCAGCCTGAGTAACCACACCATATTGTGATATCATCTGAGGTAAATCCGGCAATTCGCTCATGGGAAAAACCATGTCGAAGGTCTTAAGAAATTGTTCCTTATCAGCCGGCAATACACAACCGCTTACAAAAGTGATGAGGCTTTTCTTTTGCCTCCATTTATTCCATTTATTGATCTTGGTATATACCTTGTCAATGGCTTTTTGTCTTACAGAACAGGCAATTACACCTAAAAGACTAGCTTCTTCTTCAGAATCTGTGGGCGTAAACCCCATTTTATCCAATACCTGCTGCACACGCTCACCATCGGAGATGTTCATCTGACAACCTAATTGGACGATATTATATTTCATGTGTGGCGGATTAAAAGTAAACTTCTGTGTGGAGCTTTTCCTGGGAGATCCCTTTTTGTTCCATAATACCCATGGCATCCTTGATCATATTGAAATTTCCACAAAAATAGCAATAGGTGTCCGCATCAAATTGTTGTTCCTTTAAATAGGCACTTACTCTTCCCTGATAATCACCTGTCTTATCTCTCGAACTGCAGCAAATGTAGCGTTCAGGATCATAATCTGATTGACCATAGGATTCATGTCCGTAACGGGTTCCGTGGATAAGGCTATAGTTTAAATCGGGTATGCTTTTAATCATGCTGTGGAAGGGAGCTATCCCTGTTCCTGTGGCCACAAATAGGAGTTTCTTCTTTTGTTCAAGCACCTCTTGCGAAAGAGTGAAAAAGCCCACAGGGCCTTCTATGTTGAGCATTTCCCCAGGCTTCATGCGTTTAAGCTTCTTGCTTACTATCCCATCTTCTACCTCTTTCACAAGGACTTCCAGATAGGTATCATCTGTGCCACTATATATCGAATATTCTCTTTGTTCATAGGTGCCGGCAATTCCCAGAAGAATATGCTGGCCGGGTTGAAATTCCAGATTATTTCTTTCGATTCTTAAAATATAAGTTGAATCGGTCAGGTGGCAGATATCGTGTAGTCGGTGTAGGTTATTCTGTTGCATTTTATTGCCCTGTTTCTACTCTTTATGCGTTAAATTATTGCAAATGAGCAGATCAATTTTTGGGAGTGCGAAATTACATCTTTTTTTAATTCACGAACTCTATACCCTAAATTTGAGGAGTTTCCCTATATTTATCTTTTATTTCACTCCCAAAATACAGGCTGTATGGAAAATAATGAAGCCAAAAACCTTTCCCGGATCAAAGAGATTCTTTTTGGTGAGGAGGTTGAATATGTGAAGCAGCAGATCGCACAAGTTCAGCAATTGCTGGAAAAGGAAGTTGAAGAAGTTAAGGTGGAAATTGAGACGAAAACCAAAGAGTTTTCACAGGTGAACGACCAGCAACACGAGGAATTAAAAACGGTTAATGAGGAAAAAGAAAAGCAGATAGAGGCTGTAAATCAGGAAATAAAGGAAGCTATTGCCGAGCGAAAGTCTGAAATTGAGCAAGTCTCAGAGACCATTGCAAAAAAACAGGAAAACCTGGCCACTGATGTTAGCGCCCAGCTTAAAGAGTTTGAGGAGAAGATCAGTGGTGAGATTAAAAAATTGCAGGAAAATCTTCATACGCAATTGGAAGAAATAAAAACCTCAAAGATTGATAAAGAAGCCGTAACCAAGGTGCTTGAACAATTGCTGGATGCCCTGAAAAAATAAATTAGACCTGAATCTATATGACTGATAAGAATACATCTGCTTCATCTTTTGGGCACCTGAGCAGCGGTCACCTGAACGAGCTTCGCAAAATGCTGCTGGGCTATGATGCTGAAGACTTGGTACGGCTGAATACCTTAATTCAGGATCCGGAAATGTTCTCAGAGGAAATCAGCTTGCTGCTCCCGCTTTCCATTAGAAAACTTATTCAACGGGGAGACCTTAGCCTGAATGAGGTGCTTCCTTTGGTTGAGAAAGCACTGAGGGAGAGCGTTCAAAAAGACCCTAAAACACTGGCAAATATCTTATTTCCAATCATGATGCCAGCCATTAGACGAGCCGTTCAGGAAGATATCAAAAGAATGGTGGATTCCTTGAATACAACCCTCGAACACAGTTTCTCTCCCAAGAGAATTGGTTGGCGGTTCACCTCAATATTTACAGGGAAAAGCTTTGCCGAGATTGTGTTGTCTCACGCCTATATTTTCAGAGTAAAGCAGGTTTTCCTCATACATAAGGAAACAGGTTTGCTGCTGGATGAGGTGTCTGATACTGATTCAAAAAACAGTGCTGATGCTGATATGGTATCTTCCATGCTCACAGCCATTAAGGATTTTGTACAGGATTCGTTTAAGGTAGATGAGCAGCAATTGTTGGATAGTATTCAGGTAGGGAATCTGAATGTATGGATTGAGCAGGGACCACATACATTACTGGCAGCCATAGTAGAAGGAAATGCTCCTGAAAATCTCAGGCTAACCATGAAAGAAGCCATTGAAGGGGTTCATGTGAACTTTTCTTATGAACTGGAGCATTTTGAGGGAGAAACCTCGGCCTTTGAAGAAAACGATCGTTTTGTTCGTATGTGTTTGTTGAAACAGGCCAAGGAAGTAAAGAAAAAGAAGCCAGTCATTCTGATTGTCCTTTTTAGTCTGTTGCTTTTGGCTTTTGGGTACTGGGGGTATACAAGCATTGAATCTCAAATGAGGTACAACGGAATGCTCAATGAATTGAATGATGAACCCGGACTGGTTATTACAGAAACAGGAAAATCAGATGGTGTTCATATAATAAAAGGTGCAAGAGATCCCTTGGCCATTAATCCGTATACAAAACTGGAAAACATGGATTTAATGAAGAGGATTTCAGTTTCGTTTTCGAACACTATATTTCTTTGGAGCCCAGCTTTGTATTGCAGCGGGCTATCCGGGCATTAAAACCTACAGAAAGTATTAAACTCTCCTATAGAGCGGATACACTCTACGCCAATGGAAAAGCGATGCCTTCGTGGGTTTCCGAAGCCAATCTAAAGGCGCCACTAATTGCAGGAGTAGCTTATTTTAATACCGACGAATTAAGCCTGATTACCACCCATGAGGTGGTGGAACGTGATATTTTATCCATCGAAAAACGACATTTTGTATTTGGTTTTAATGTAGTAGAAATCGATGACCAGCGCCGACTCGAATTTGAAGGCTTGATTCGTGAGGTTGCCAATGTGTTGGACTTTAGTAAGGATCAGGATTCCATACCCATGATAGCCGTGATCGCGCATACCAGTTATGCCGGCGATGCCATTGCCAATGAAACGGTGGCGCTAAACAGAGCCAAAGAATTCATCCAGTTAATGAGCCAGTCTGGACTGCCTGAAGAGGCCTTGATGCCCATAGTTAGTTTTGTAGAAGATGGGCAAGATGCCTATCCGGTCCGTTCCGTTTCCTTTAAAGTAAATTATCTTAAGAATACACCATAATGATAAAAAAGAAGATATGTATGCTGGGCTCCTTTGCGGTTGGAAAAACCAGTTTAGTCCAGCGCTATGTAAAAAGCATTTTTAATGAGAAATACCTAACCACTATAGGTGTGAAGATCGATCAGAAGATCGTCAAGACTCCACAGGCGGAGGTGAACTTGCTGCTCTGGGATATCCATGGAGAAGATAGCTATCAAAAGGTAAAGCCAGCATATGTGATGGGGGCTTCAGGGTATTTTATTGTGGTGGATGGCACCCGGTCCAATACGCTGGACGTTGGCTTTGATTTATTGGAAATGGCTAAAAAGGTGGCCCCAAAAGCTTCCTGTGTCTTTCTCATAAATAAGTCTGACTTGAAAGACAATTGGGAAATTACTATGGAGCAAGTGGAAGAACTGGAAACTAAAGGCCATAAGGTCTTCCTTACTTCAGCCAAAGAGGGTGATGCTGTAAATGATGCATTCACCACACTCACGGAAATGATGTTAGCAAACTAAACTTCTATGCTTAAAACACTCCCGGAATCTACTTTTACTTATGTACTGGAGCAACTGCCACCTTATGTTGGCTTGTTTGTTATTAAAGCAGACGATGCTGGCAAGATAGTTGACTATTTCGGCAACTATAACAATTACCTTTCTCGAGAACCCCATGTTGAGGAGGCCGTCGATCAATTGGTGCCTGCCCTTTTGGGAATGGTACCTCCCATGATAAACCCTACTGTACTTAACCGAATTCAAACAGACAAGGAAAGCATTGCAGATATCCATATCGTTGCCGATGAAGAAACCAATTACTGGATCTTTTTTGTGGACCAAACCAAAGAGGTTGAAAGTATCCGTCATCTATTGCAAGGTATGAATGAGGCCAAGCTGGCACTGGAAACCGACCAATCTTCTGCTGAGACCATCAATCCCTTTTGCAGACTGGATATTTTCGGGTATATGACCTTTACAAGGTTGGATGAAAACACCTTTGAGCGCATTGGCAAGTACCCTGATTGGTTTGTGCAACTAGAGGCCAATATTGATGACACACGCGATCAGATACAATTGGCAGACTGGTTCCCATTTCTGGAAGTCTTTCTAATGGAAGCCAATGAATTCTGGCAGGACACAAAGGAATCTGTATTGGAGTCTGGGATCTGGGTTGAGAAAACCAAAAAAGGTGAAGAAACCCTGCTGAAAGCATTCGCTGTAAACCTAGAAGGTAAGGCCTTTTTAATGATCAATACACTGAATAACAGTATTGATGTACCCCGGGAAACCATTCAAAGAGCTAGGGAACAAAGCCTGGCTTACGACAAACTGGAAAAGACCGAGCGAAAACTGAAGGAACTGCTCAGCTATAAGGATAAATTTGTTTCTATTGTATCTCATGACCTGCGCTCACCAGTTGCTGCAGTTCTGGGAATCGCAGAAATGATGTGTAACGATGACGAGGTTATGGGGAGTCTGGATGACTTCTATACCGAAATGGTACAGAACATCAGAAGCGAGATGAACCGTTTGCTTGATTACAACGACAAATTATACCATTGGTCTAATCTGGAGCTTGGTAATTTTGAATTGGTGAAAACTCAGGTGGATTTAAAAGCGCTTGCCACATCTGCGGGACGCGTGGCCGAGTCGAAGATGGCCACGAAAAACATTAAGTTTAATTTGGATGTGCCTGAAAAACTAAGTGTTTTTGTGGACGAAACCTTATTTTCTCAGGTGCTGAATAATCTGGTGGGTAATGCTGTAAAATTTACCCCGGAAGAAGGAAGTATCTCCATTAGAGCCATAGCCCAGGATGAAGATGTGTTACTGAAAGTTTGTGATACAGGTGTGGGAATGCCAGATGAAGTACAACAAAAGATATTTGCCGGTTTTTCAAGAGACAGTACCATAGGTACCGGAGGTGAAAAAGGCACCGGTTTAGGACTCGGTATTGTAAAGAAAATTGTGGATGCACACTTTGCTGATATCTGGGTGGAATCTACTCCTGGAAAGGGAAGTGATTTTGTCATCAGGATTAGAAAAGATAAACCAACCGACCAAACCTCATAAGCCCAGATAAAAAAAAAGCCCGCCAGGGCGGGCTCACTTAGTGTAAAATAGTTGGGATGATATCTTTAGGTCTTCAGCTTACTATTTCAAAGCCTGTGCCACCTGAGCTGCCCTTATGTAAATATCTTAAAATCAGTTAGTTGCTTTATTTTGACTGATTGCGGTATTAAGAATCCTGAGCCGATCTAGGAAGCTTTGTCCCATGAATGGACATTTTGTATTTAGCATGGCAAAAAAAAGCCCGCCGATAAATCGACGAGCCCCCTTAGTATATATTATGTTCAGGGTATTCTATTCGTGTGTATAAATCAGACAATTATTTCTATACCCTGGCTCATATTTATACAAGTGCTGGAATACTACCCCATTACTTTGTGCCCATACGGCAAATTTGGGGTGTACCCAGATGATGTCCTGCGTTTCGATAGGATAATCGAAGGACGCTGGAATATGGATGGCCCATGGTAAGTTGTTGGCTGTTTTATAATATCTGCCGGAACCTGCATCACTGTCATCATCAAATGTGGTAAAGTAAGCTGGATCGGCAAGATCTGTTGGTTCGTAATCCGGAAGGTGAACTTCTA
>JAERTD010000037.1 GCA_016845175.1 Bacteroidota bacterium
TCCAGTTCAAAAGCTTCAATTTCATCGATCATTTTTTTAAAGTGATTATTTAGAGCGATGTAATTTTCATTTTTTGAATTTACTTGCTTCTGCCTTGCATCCCATTCAGATTTTGGCACCCATTTCTTGGTGGAAATATAGCGCCTGGTAACTGCATCAATATATACCTGCAGTTCAATTAAACCTTTGCCAGTGGTATCAGCTTTGTTTTTCCGATCATATACTAATCGGTAACGGGCTTTGGGTGTTATCATAAAATGTTACCTTTTGGGTGTTTTCGGGAAAGGTAACAAATAAGTAACATAATATGTTACTATTTGTATCTAATGGTAACATATTTTTTCATGATCATTTTTCCTATCTTTTCCTAAATGTATTGTGTTTATAGGCATCTGGAAAGGATAAGGCATAAAAAAAGCCCCTAAAAATAGGGGCTTTTGTAGTCCCACCGGGATTCGAACCCAGATCATCAGAACCGGAATCTGACATTCTATCCATTGAACTATGGGACCAAGGTGATGTTTTATGTACTATGTTCTATGTATTATGGAATAGAAGGGATTGACTCTGAACCATTGATTGATTAATTTTGAGTATTTCCTCAAACCTTACAAGCCTTATGAATCCTCATTATTTAATTTTACGCACCAAAGAATTCGCTATTCAAGCACTAAAACTGGCCGAAACTCTACCAAATTCATATCTAGGTAACCATATCAAAGGTCAGCTAATAAGATGTTCAACGTCTGTAGCTTCAAACTATCGAGCGACCAGACTAGCTCAGTCAAAAGCCGCTTTTATCTCAAAACTAAGTATAGTCATCGAGGAAGTGGATGAAGCTGCATTTTGGTTAGAAATCGCTTCTGAATTTAATCTTTTTAAAGAAGAGGATCATATTAGTACTCTTACAGAAGCACAAGAACTTACAGCTATATTCATATCTACAAGAAAAACAATGAAACTAGCAACAAGCTAACATAATACATAATACATCGACCATAATACATTACTACCGTGGAGCTGGAGGGATTCGAACCCTCGTCCAAACAAGGAACCGATAAGCTTTCTACATGTGTATTTTGTTGTTGGTTTTCGAACAAAGCACGGGAACAAACACCCAAAACAATGCCTCAGCTTCTTTATCTCATCCTGCTTGCGAAGCACAAACAAAACCAGCCCAAAATTGCGTGCGATTCGTGATCAGGCCGGAATTAGGCAAATCCACCTGCGAACCGTCTCGTTCCTGATAACCTAGACCAGGAATGGAGCCAATCTACTATACTTCGATTAGGCTGCGAGAGCGTAATTGTTATCGCCAATTAAAAATGTGTGACACGGATTAACGAGCTTTATCACGATGGCTCGACATGCTTACGTACCCTTTCAACTTGCTGTCAAAACCGGTCAGCCCCATATGTCAAAGAACGATCTTCTTTTAACGGCTGCAAAGGTAAGAATATAATGTGTTATGTATTATGGTCGATGTATTATGTGGAAGGGAAAGAAAGAAATACTTAAAGTGAACTAAAGTTTGAAGTGCACTAAAATTTAATAATCCACTACAGCTTAAGTTTTAACAAAACTCTAGGCACTCTAAGTACTTTAGGCACTTTAAGCACTTTAGGCATACCTTTTTATCACATCAAAGGCTTTACATACCTTTCCACATCTTCCTTGCTTATCTCAACAGAACACAGGATTACCAAGCGTTCCACCACATTATGCAGCTCACGGACATTACCACTCCAGTGATAGTTGGCCAGGGCTTCAATAGCATCCTCCGTAATCTTGGGTGCGGCATGACCCTGCATGGCGGAAATGTCTTCCACAAAGCGCTCTACCAGCAAGCCAATGTCTGTTTTGCGCTCCCTCAAGGGTGGTACATAAATCACAATCACACTAAGGCGGTGGTAGAGGTCCTCTCTGAAATTGCCGTTTTTTATTTCTTTTTTAAGGTCTTTATTGGTGGCAGCTATCACCCTGGTATCTACCAAAATCTCCTTCTCCCCTCCCACACGGGTGATTTTGTTCTCCTGTAGTGCTCTGAGTACTTTGGCCTGGGCAGATAAACTCATATCCCCTATCTCATCCAGAAATAAAGTGCCACCATGAGCCAGTTCAAAATCGCCATTACGCTGCTTGACCGCTGAAGTAAAGGAACCCTTCTCGTGCCCGAACAACTGACTTTCTATCAATTCTGAAGGTATGGCTGCGCAATTCACCTCAATAAAAGGCGATTTGTTGCGATTACTTTGCTCATGGATTTGGCGAGCCACCAATTCTTTACCCGTGCCATTCTCACCGGAGATCAGCACCCTTGCCGTGGTGGGAGCCACCTTTTCAATCATTTCTTTGAGTTCGAGAATCTGCTCCGACTCTCCGACAATATCATATTTCTTATCTACCTCTTTTTTAAGCTGTCTTGTTTGTACTACCAACTCATTTTTATCAACCGCATTGCGAACAGTAATCAACAACCGGTTCAGGTCCGGTGGTTTCACAATGAAGTCGAAGGCTCCTTTTTTTATGGCCTCCACTGCAGTCTCGATATTCCCATGACCGGATATCATGATCACAGGCACGTCGGAGAACAACATCAGCTTCTCCAGCACTTCCATACCATCGATCTCGGGCATTTTAATATCCAGTAAAACCACATCGAATGCCTGATCCCTTGCCAGTTCAAGAGCTTCCAGTCCATTGGGAGCCAGCGTCACTTCATGTTTTTCGAATTCCAGTATATCTTTAAGGGTACGACGAATGGCACTTTCATCGTCAACCACCAGGATTTTGGCCATAGTATCATTATTTGTTGTTCAAAAATAGGCTTTTCAACAGTACACTGCAGCAGAATACCACCTTATTCAACGGACAACAGCCGCAAAACACGGCTCAATTATTGCTATTTTTACAGCCAGGCATCGCATTGGACCGGTCATATGAAATTAAGAGAGAAATACCACTTGTCAGGGATCATACTATTCGGATTCCTTTTCCTTCCCAGTATATGGCTTGACGCTCAAAACCACCTACCCAAGGTTTATAGCCAATCTTCCAATGAAGACCTGCAATATCCCTGGGCAGGAGGATTGAATTCGGTACAATTCGGTGCCATTGACCTCAACCTGGATGGCACACTTGACTTGTTGGCCCTGGACAGAGATGGTGTCAACAACCACAGCTTCGAAGCAACAGGAAACCGAAAATACAGTTTTATAAATCACGGCATTGAAGACTCCATAAGCTATTCCTATGAACCTCAGTATGCTGAACGGATACCAGAACTGTTTAATTGGGCCATATTTAAAGATTACAATGCTGATGGACGGGTGGATATTTTCACCTATTCACCCGGCTGGAGTAGTATGATTGTGTATAAAAATGTTTCGGAAAGCAATTTGAAATTCGAGCTGGTGGTCTATCCCTATCTAAGTTCCCTTCAAAACGAAACTCAGGTTAATATATTGGTGACTTACGTGGATTATCCCGGCATTGAAGATATTGATTTCGACGGGGATCTTGACATCCTGTGTTTTTGGGGTTTGGGTTCCTTTGTGGAAATGCATAAGAATATGTCCATGGAGCTGTACGGACATGCAGACTCACTGGTTTATGAGAAAACAGAAAGTTGTTGGGGCTTCTTCGCCGAAAGCGATGAATCCAATCATATCTACCTTGACAGTTGTCATGCTTCTCATACCACCAATACCCTGATGAACCAGACCATTACTCAAAGGCATACAGGTTCTACTTTCCAGTTGCTGGACCTGGATGCAGATATGGACATGGACCTGCTGTTGGGCGATGTGGACTATCCGGGCCTTTTTGCTTTGATGAATGGTGGAGACTCTGAACTAGCCTATATGGAAACCTATGATACCATTTTTCCAACCCCTGATGAAAACATCGATTTGTTTTCCATGCCTGTTACAGCCTACGTGGATGTCAACAATGATGACATTAAGGATCTGCTGGTCTCACCTTTTGATCCGGACATTGAAAAATCTGAAAACAAAAACAGTGTTTGGCTGTATATCAATGAAGGCCAAAACTATGCCCCCTTATTTAAACTAAACACCACCTCCTTTCTGCAGGACCAAATGATCGACCAGGGCTCCGGAGCCTACCCTGTGATCTACGATTGGGATGGTGATGGATTGGATGACCTGATCATCGGGAATTATGGCTTTTATCAATATTCCTGGTATGAAGGCAGCATACTACATTCCCAATATAGAAGTCGGGTCGATTTCTATAAAAATACCGGCACCATCGAGGCTGCAAGCTTTCAATTATGGGAAAGGAATCTGGGTAGTTTGATGCAGCAAAACTATTTAGGATTGAGCCCAACCGTCGGTGATATTGATGGGGATGGACAGGCAGAGATCATGATCGGGAATCAATATGGAAAAATAATATTGTTGGAAAAATCCGGAAACAGCAGCCTGGAAGTGGCAGATTCCAACTATATGGACATCGATGTAGGCGATTTCAGCACACCACAATTGTATGATGTGGACCATGATGGGCTATTGGACCTGGTCATTGGGGAACGTTCTGGTAATATCAATTATTATCATAATGAGGGTAATGCTCAAAACCCGGTTTTCACCTTTATTACTGATAGCCTGGGTAAGGTAAATGTCACCGACCTGAGCATTTCATATGACGGTTTCAGCACACCTTCTTTTTTTAAGGAAACTGACGGAAAAACCGGCTTGCTTGTGGGGTCCGAACAAGGGAAAGTCTTTTACTTCACACAAATCGACGATAACCTGGACGGTGTATTTATGGAAAGTGATCAGTTACATCAGTTACTCGACACCCTCCCCATGAACTTTGATATGGGTCTTAGAACCTCTGCTATCATTACTGATCTGAATCATGATGGGCAATTGGAAATGATGACAGGGAATTATGCCGGTGGTCTGGAGTTTTTCAATGCTTCTCCTGAGGTTTCACCGGGTTGGTCAGAAAGCACTGACCAAAGTATTTCACTCCATATTTATCCAAATCCCGGGCATGGAAGTGTGAAAGTGATGTCCCAACTGCGAGGTGAGGTGAGTCTACAGCTTTTCGATTCCTTTGGAAAGGTGGTTCAGCAGAAACAGCTATCGTTTACCAATGGTTTTTGTGTACTGGATATTTCTCATATACCTTCAGGGATATATTATTTGCAATTGAATGGAATTGATCAGATGGCATCAGGGAAATTGATCGTGAGATAAATTCTGGAAAGTTATTACTCAAAGTTTCGCAAAGCTGCCTGCTCGCAGGCAGAAAACACAAAGAGCCGCAAAGGATAATTGTCTAATTTTATTCTCATGACTAAATGCTAATATGCTATAGTATATATTCCAATGCATAGGCCTTCGGCCTTTTTTTTTATATCCTGAAAAAGTGGTGCGATGGCCTGAATGAACGGCGGGCGGGCGAATGCCTTGTGGGCAGATAGCATCGTTCATTCTTGATTTTTTTCTACTCTTTTTTTATCAAGAAAAAAAGGGTATCGATACGCTCGTTATCATTTTCCTAAGTAGAGCTCATTGATGCGTATCGAAAATCTAAAGACAGCTTTTATTTTACGGCAACCTCACTATTAAATTCATTTGTGGACTTCTCTATCAGTTAGGCCTTCCTTCATGTTGGGAAAAGGATTAATAAATGATGTATTAGAGGGTACTTAAAGTTATAGGATAAGTGGATTGCAAATCCACAGCTCCTGACTTCCGGATTGCAAATCCGGAAGAGCCATAAAAATTCATCGCATGACTCCAAGTCGTCCGATGAAGGCTTAGAAGTTAGGCTGGAGGGCGTATTTCTTATAAAAACCATCAATAATCTCCACAGCCTCTTCCACCGAATCCACCACCTGAAACAAATCCATATCTTCAGGACTGATTTTCTTTTCTTCCAACATCCGTTCGGTGATCCAGTCCACAAGACCACCCCAATAGGATTTACTCACAAAAACAATGGGGAAAGTT
>JAERTD010000038.1 GCA_016845175.1 Bacteroidota bacterium
GCAACGATTTCAACGATTTCGGAATTGATACCGCTCAGGCATTTTAGTGAAGATACTTCATCGCCCATGGAATGCTTGATGATATAAGAAGCCGCAATCAGTTTTTTATTGATAATGGTATCTATGCCAATGTTTTGGGAAATTTCTATGTAATCGAGCTGCTCTACCAGGGCCACCGTTTTTTTCACACCAAATTTCTTGGCATGCAAACACGTCAGTATATTGGTTTCTGAGCTATCGGTAACGGCGATAAATACATCCACATTGCTGATACCCTCTTCCTCCAACAGATCAAGATCGCGGGCATCTCCGTTGATAATCAGTGTGTCATCAAGCAAATCAGTGAGCTTCATACAGCGCTCCCTGTCATTCTCGATAAGTTTGATGTTTAGATCGCTTTCCATGCGTTTGGATATGACTTTTCCTACACGTCCCCCGCCTACGATCATGATGTTATTCACCTCCACTTTTTCTTTACCCCCCATAACCAACAACTGATCAAGCGCATCGGGTTTGGTGATTACATACACCATATCGTTGGGTAGAAAGGTGGAGCCTCCGGTGGGTAAGAAGGTTTCTGAACCCCGGTGTATGGCCACAGCTCTGAAGTCGAGTTTGTTGTTTTCAGCCGCAATTTGGTTGAGGGTTTTGTTGGCACATGGAGCCCCTTCTTCAATTTTGATAAGGAAAACCGACAGTTTGCCGTCTGTCATATCAAAAATCTCTGTGGCCTCAGGTTGCTCAAGCAAATGTATCACCTCCAATCCTGCAATATCTTCAGGTGAAATCATATAATCTATGCCCAACTCCTCATAGATCTTTCGGTTCCCCACGCTGAGGTTTTCCAGGGTATTGATACGGGCAATGGTATATTTCGCTCCCAGTTTTTTTGCCAGAATGGCCGTCAGGATATTCACTTCCTCATTATGCAATACTGAAATAACAATATCAGCCTTATTGACATTGGCTTGTTTGAGAACAGAAACCGAGTTAGACTCACCGCAAATGGTGAGCAAATCGGTGTGCGATTCAACCAATTTCAATAATTCTTCATGAGGGTCCACAATGGTAATATCATGGTTAGAATTTACCAGTGCTTCTGCCAAATAAAAACCTACTTCTCCATCACCGGCTATGATAATATTCATTGTACGATCTTAATTAACAGGTAAAAATATTAAAATGGATGATATGGCGTGCTTCGGGCGCTTTTAATCTTAGTATTTATGCCATCTCAAGACTGTCAAGGCAAGCCTAAACTTGTCTTTGCATGTAGCTGGACCAGTTTTTTTGTTTGGCCACATAATCCTTCTGAAACAGTGGTGAAGTGATGAGGTAATCGGCGGAGGTACGGTTGGATGCTGTGGGGATATTATATAAGACCGCAATGCGTAACAGAGCCTTCACATCCACATCATGTGGTTGGGGTTCCATGGGATCCCAGAAGAATATCAATACATCAATTTTCCCTTCTGCAATCATGGCTCCCAGTTGTTGATCTCCTCCCAACGGGCCCGATTTCAATCGCTCCACTTCAAGAGCGCTGGGTGTTTCTTCAGATTGTTCTTTGGTAAGTGTTTCTTCAATGAGTCTTCCGGTGGTACCTGTACAAATCATTTTATGAGGTAGCAGTAAGTTACGGTTCCAGTCAACCCATTCCACCATATCCTGCTTCATTTTATCGTGGGCAACCAGTGCTATGTTTTTTCTTTTTATCATAATCATTAAGAATCAATTAAGGTGCAAAATTAGCAATTGGTTTCATGGAATTTTTCTCTCACCATGGAAAACGCATTAATTACATATTAATCTTTACCAGATGGATAAGGTGCAGTGAAAACAAGCCTTGCAATCGATTGATGAAAAAAGCGGCCCCCATAACAGAGACCGCTTACCACTACAACAATATTGATCCTTCTTACTTCAATATTTCAAATCGGGTTCTGTATTCTTTTTTGTCTGATGTGGTCAGTCTTATAATATACAAACCACTATTCATATCAGAGGTGTTTAGCTGATGGACACTTCCGTTCATTGCATGTATATCTACCTCATGATGCACCAGTTGACCATATTGATTATATACTGCAATCTGTCCCGTTGTTTCAATTCCAACAGGCAATTGAATATTCAATACGTTTCTGGCTGGATTGGGATATACTTTCAGGCTATGGGCTTTGTCTTCTCCAATACCGGTACAATCATCTATGGTAATCTGAAGGGCTTCAGAAGAACCCTCACATCCTACAGCTGTGGTTTCAGTTACCATCACACTTCCATCACCTACTGTAGTCCACAATACGTTGATTTCATATGTCCCTGCTCCTGATACAATATTACCACCAACAACTTCCCATACATAGGTGCTTCCTGTATTGTTTGCTGTGGTGTATGTATTCTCTTCATCTTCACACACCAGAGTTTCTCCGTTTACCTCAGGTTGTACCAGGTTTACATTGATCTCCAGATCATCTGAGGTGGCGCCGTCACCACAATCATTGGATCCATAAACTGAAAGGTAGGCCATGCCTTTATAGGTGGCCGACCATTCCACACTGATGTTTTCACCACTGCCGGTAATGACTCCTGCTTCAACAGGTGTAAGTGTCCATAGTAAGGTATCGGCATCCGTTACTGCTGCGGTCTGGTAATCAGTGATATTGCCTGCACACACCTCTTCAGGTCCGGTGGGCTGGGAAGCCGCACCTGGAACGGGTAGAATGAAAATATAGCAACCGCCATACATATCAGTTTCACAGGATACGCCAAGTCCAACAACGGTGTAGGTACCTACTGTGGTCTGGAGTCCAAAGTTGATGGAGTTTCCGGTTCCCGGCTCGATGGTACCTGTACTCACATCATCCAAAAACAGTTCATAATCTACCCCCGTTTCTGAACCATCAAGAATGACTTCCAAACCGGCACCACCGTCACAGTATCCGCCTCCGGGCTGAACGGTAAACGCCTGTGGTGTATAAAACAAAGTGGCTGTCAGTTCTGCAGACCAGGTACTGGTTCCGCAAGAATTAGTAGCCTGAACTTTAATAGTATAATCACCGGTCCATACCGGATCAGAGGTAAAAGTAGCAGTAGTGTCTGATCCAACTATGGTTCCGGCATCTGCGGGCAATACTTCCCAAATATAAGAGTCTGCTAAACCGACACTAAGGGTAGTATAGGTATATTCTTCGTTGGCACAAGCTGCTGTTGGCCCTGAAGGCGTAGCTGGTTGTGCCGGTATGTCAATTACGGATATCATATCAGTAACTGTCATGGATTCGGTGGTTGTTCCATCACCAACTTCAAGTGTAACATCATAGCTTCCCACCGTATTGTAGGTTACCACAGGGTTTTGGTCGGTGGAGGTGGCAGGTGTGCCCCCTTCAAAGGTCCATGACCATGTGGTGGCTCCGGTGGATAAATCTGTAAAACTCACAGTACTTCCGGCGCAAACCGTGGTTATATCTGATGTAAAATCAACAGCCAGAGCAACCGATCCGGGAATGGCTATAGTACCAACCCATCCACCTATATCGCCCACCTCGGTCGAGGTACCAGCAGTAAGGTTTACTGTACGCAGGGTATTAATAAAGGTTAAAGAGTTGTAATTGGTGAAATACATAATGCCATTGACATTATCATAGTCCAAACCCTGACCCATTCCGGCCACACCTGTTCCCAGACCTGATCCAATTTGCAGAGCAGACCCGTCGGTTTTATCTATGGCCAGTAGTTTTCCATTACCACCAGATCCAATACCATACATCTGTCCATCATTCACATCGATGGCAATGGCTGCAATGGCGGTATTTACTGTTTGTGTGCCCACCAATGAATAAGTGGCATTGGTAACATCAATGATATGTAAGGATCCTTCTCCTGCTGCAATCCCCCAGGAGCTATAACCATACATGATGCCATCTGTATCATCATACGCCATGCCTGTCCAGACATGGTTTGCTGGAGGTGTGATAGCTGCAATTAAGGTGGCTGTTCCATCTGTGGTATCAATGGAATAAAAATTATCATTGGAAATACCATACATAACACCATTGGCACCCAGATCACTGGCTGCCAAATTGCTAACCGTTGTTCCCAATAAGGTTCTGCTTGCATTGTTCAAGTTTACGGATTCAAAATCACCACCCAAATATTGGGAGATAAACCCATGCTGGGCATGTGTCATGAACGGAACAAATAATAATAAAAAAATTAGCTTAGAAAAGATTTTCATTGGTATGTGTTTTTGTGAATTTGTGTTTAATATTTCTTTTTTGTTTTGGTTTTTTTTGATTTTGTTTGGGCTTCTGAGGAGGAGGCTACGCCTTTCTTCTTCATCACCTCAGCCATTACCTTTATGGCATCGTTCTCTTTTTTCTTGGAGGCAATCAACTGATCCAGTTGATCTATAATTTCAGCATCTGTTAGTAATTTCTCCTTAGTCATTGGTATTATTCCTATTTGAAAGATGCAAATAAAGGATGACTGCTGGGGTTTGCCAAGTTTTTGCGTTTACTTTAGCCGTACGCAGCTGTAACAAATCCTTTCTAAAAACCTCTAATGGTTGTTTTTCAGGGCTTTACGAACAATTATGAGAAGCTAAAGCATTGGGGAAACCAGTTTAATCAGAGGTTTTCAGAACTGGTTTAGGAAGGAAGTCAGGTTATCTTCTTTATGTAAATTCAGCTTTTTTCGTAAACGAAAACGAACCATTTCAACACTTTTTATGCTTTGGTAGGTAATGGAAACGATTTCTTTAGTGCTCATGTTCAATCTTAAAAAAGCACACATCCGTAATTCATTGGCAGTAAGATCCGGATAGGCTTTGCTCAGGTTTTCGAAGAAAGAAGTATGCACCTGCTGGAAGCGCAATTCGAACTCTTCCCAGATTGTGTCTGCACTGCCGTCGTCCAGTTCCCGAATGATATCTGCAATGGGTTTTTTATTCTGAACCTTGATTTGTGGGATGACTTTCTTTAATTTTTCAGCAAGATTGAGCATCAGCTCATTCTTTTTGAGTGCATACAACATATGCGTGGTGAGTTCTTTGTTTTTAAACTCCACCTCTTGCTGAAGCCTGCGATGATCAGTTTCTATTTTTGTCTTTTTAACTTTTTCCAGCCTGAAAAGCAATATAAAAATCAAAAGACCAAATAAAAGGATCACAAAAACAATGAAGTAAATCAAATTCTTACGCCGTTCCTGTAGTTTGGCATATTTCATCTCCAATTCTTTTTCCTTGGCTTGCTGATCAAGCTGGTATTGCAATTCAATCTGTGATAATTTGTTAATATTAGACTCATTGATAATGCTATCAGAATAGGATTTATAAAGCCTGAAGTATTTAAATGATGAATCAATATTTCCGTAGGATTCATAGATAGTACTCAGTTGACCGGAATTGTCCTTGAGTATCTGGTTTTGTTTGGTTTTATAACCGATTTGAAAACTTTCTTTCCCATATTCTATCGCTTTTTTATAATCCCCTTTCAAATAATGCGCCTGGGCCAAATTGGAAAGGATATTTGCAAGTCCTGTGGATCGTGGACCAAAAAACTCATAGCCAATGTTGTGGTACATCTCCAAAGAAACTTCCAGGTACTGCAAGGCGCTGTCAGGCTCTCCTTGCTTGATATACACACTTGACAATTGGGATAAGGTAGATACAATACCCCGGTGGTGATGAATGCTATTATAAAGTTCAAGTGCTTGCAAATAATAGGATTTCGAAGTGCTGGACTCATCAATAGCACCATACAAGGCTCCCAGATTACTCAGGGCAATAGCCATATTCATAGAATCCTTGTGTTGAGCAAAAAGATGGTAGGCCCTGGTAAAATGACTTAAGGCTTGTTCATCATCTCCCATTCGGAAATACACATTAGCCAAATTGTTATGTACGTGTGGGCGCTTGGTTTCGTACTTGAAGATATCCAACAATCGACTCACTTCAAGGTATTCTTCCATGGCTGTCGGGTAGTCTCCCTTGGTCAGATGAATATTACCTGTGATTACATAGGCATCACACAGTTCTCTATAATTCCTTCCTTTTTTATAATATTCAATGGCTTCATTGTAAGCACTCAAAGCCAGGTCAAGACTGTCACGTTTTACAGCTATAGTACCCAGGTGAAAATGAGCATCAGCTATGGCCTTTTCAAAACCTGTGTTGATTGACAATTGCAAGGCGCTGTTAGCAAACTGGCTTGCAGTATCCAGATCAATGCGATGGTAACGCTCTGCCAGTTGCAGATAGGCATCAATCTTTTCATTCACTTCATGGGTATTCAACAACAAACTATTGAGGCTATCAATCTGATGCCTGTTTTGTGCCCAACTTATTTGAGACAGTAAACAAAACAGCAGAAGGAATAGCAACCGGTTCATTGTATGATTCAAGTGAGCAATAATCACTGGCTTAAATATACGAAAATGAGGCTTGCAGTTTTAGTCCACGAAAATCTTAAACTGATCCCAGTCCAGGCCGGCATTAAATTTTTTCCGAAACCGCTCAAGTTCTTTATAGGAGAGTTCCTGGTATAGAATCTCCTGTTGATTGTTGGCCTGGGACAATACCAGACCTTTGGGATCAAGTATGAGAGAGTCCCCATTGTAGTGATTTCCCAATCCGTCTTCTCCTACCCGGTTGAGTCCAATGATATAGCTTAGGTTTTCCATGGCTCTGGCCTTAAGCAGCGTGATCCAGGGATAGGATCTGACTGCTGGCCAGTTGGCAATATAAAAGGCCAGATCATAATCGAAAACACCAACATCGCTCAGGGTATTTTTACTCCAAACCGGGAACCTTAGATCGTAACAAATCATGGGTCTGATGCGCCAGCCTTTTAATTCAACCACCAGTTGTTGTTGGCCTGCTCGAATGGTTTCGTGCTCTCCTCCCATGGAGAATCTGTGGCGCTTGTCGTAACGCTCATAACTTCCGTCAGGCAACATCCATATAAGGCTATTGGTAAACTCCCCCTCTGAATCAAGCAACAGGCTACCGCATACCACCGCATTCTTTTGTGCTGCCATTTGATGCATCCACTGTATGCTGGGACCCTCTATGGTTTCAGAAAAGTGATTGGGGTCCACCGGAAATCCTGTGGTAAAAGTCTCGGGAAGAAGAATCAAATCCACATCTCTTTCGTCCAGCTTCAGCTGGTCTTCAAATACCGATCGGTTGGCAGCAGCATCTTCCCAAACCAATGGAGATTGTATGGCGAGAATCTTTAAATTTTGCATAATATTTCAGCAGCTTGGTCAAGGGTGTTTTCTTCTTTCGCAAAACAGAAGCGAAGCACCTTATTGTCATCAGCCTGATTATAAAAGGGTGATACAGGAACTGAGGCAATTCCCTTTTCCTTAATCATGCGAACAGCGAAATCCATATCGTTTTCATCTGAAATTCGGCTGTAGTCCAACAACTGAAAATAGGTACCCCTGGAGGGTAAAATCTTAAAACGAGAGCCCTTAATCGCTTCTACAAAGTAGTCGCGTTTCTTCTGAAACATTGTTCCCAGATTTTTGTAGTTGGAGGCATCTTCAAGATAATCGGCCAAAGCATGTTGTATGGGCGTGTTCACAGCAAAAACCACAAACTGATGCGCCTTTCGGAATTCCTTCATCAGATTCTCCGGTGCCAGTACAAAGCCTGTTTTCCACCCAGTGGCATGAAATGTTTTTCCAAAGGAACCTATGAGTAGGCTACGATTGGCCAATTCCGGAAAACGGCAAACGCTTTGGTGTTGTTCCTTGTCAAAAATCAGGTGCTCATACACTTCATCACTCAAAACAATGATATCCCTCCCCCTCAACAATCGGTCAAGACGTTCCATATCCTCTTTTCGGAGTATGCTTCCGGTGGGGTTATGGGGTGTATTGATAATGATCATTTTGGTTCGGTGAGAAATTAGCCTGGGAAATTCCTCCCAGTTGATGCTAAAATCAGGGAATTGCAACTGGGCATATTTTACTATGCCTCCATTAATCTGAACCGCAGGGGCATAGCTGTCATAAGCCGGTTCAAGAATAATAACTTCGTCATCCTTGGCAATAAAAGTTGAGATAGCTGTATAAATGGCCTGAGTAGCTCCTGAACAAATATTGATTTCCTTGTCTGGATCATATTCGGCCCCATGGTTTTCAACAAACATCTTAGCAATGGCTTTCCTTAGAGCAGGCACGCCGGGCATGGGTGCGTATTGGTTATGACCCTTGAGCATATACTCGTTTACTTTGGCTATTAGGGCTGTTGAAATGGGAAAGTCCGGAAATCCCTGCGACAGATTTACAGCCTTATGCTCTTGAGCCAAAGCTGACATGACAGCAAAAATAGAAGTGCCGGTTTTTGGCAATTTTGAAATAATTACACCGCCGTATTCGTCCATTGTTTTGGTTTTTAGGGAAAACAAATGTATGGTTTTTCCTATTGCCCTCAAGGGTATATCTGTTACGCAATCGTTTTATATGCCCTTAGCTAATCCCGGATTCATAATGAAAGATCCTAGTCATCAAAAAAAGGCCGGGAGCCTCCTTTGTGATGTATAGGTTTCTTACTTTTGTTTCATCATTTAATAAACAATCTGACACCTGTATCTTATGAATACCATAGACAATTTTGATTTTAACGGAAAGAGAGTGATCGTTAGGGTAGATTTCAATGTGCCTTTAAACGAGCAAATGGAAATTACAGACGACACAAGAATTCAGGCTGCCATACCCAGCATTAAGAAAATACTTCAGGGTGGAGGTGCTATAATTCTTATGTCTCATTTGGGTCGTCCGAAAACAGGACCGGAGGATCGTTTTTCCCTTAAACATGTGATGGGTCACCTGTCTGATTTGTTGGGTGTTCAGGTTCAATTTGCAAAGGATTGTATTGGTGAAGAAGCCCGTCAGAAATCTGCTGATTTAAAATCCGGAGAGGTGTTGCTATTGGAAAACCTTCGCTTTTATAAGGAAGAAACCAAAGGGGATGTGGATTTTGCAGAAAAATTGGCAGGTTTGGCCGATGTATATATAAATGATGCTTTTGGGACGGCTCACCGTGCCCATGCCTCCACAGCCATTATTGCTCAGTTCTTTCCCGTTGCCAAGATGTTTGGTTACATCATGGAAAACGAGATTAAAAACATCAAAAAAGTGGTGCAAGAGGGGAAAAAACCTGTGACTGCCGTTTTGGGAGGAGCCAAGGTTTCCGGGAAAATTGAAATCATCAACCACCTCATCGACAAAGTGGATAATATCATCATTGGTGGTGGTATGATGTTTACTTTTATAAAAGCCCTGGGCGGTGATGTTGGAAGTTCTTTGGTAGAAGAAGATCTGATTGACACAGCCAAAGCAGCCATGCAAAAGGCAGAGGAATTGAATGTCTGTTTCCATATTCCCACTGATGCGGTTATTGCCGACAAATTTGACAACGAAGCCAATAAGAAGTTCTGCAATGCCCATGAAATACCTGAAGGATGGATGGGACTGGATATAGGCCCTGAAACAGGTCAGGTTTTCAAAGACCTCATCGAACATTCATCGACCATTTTATGGAATGGTCCCATGGGTGTTTTTGAAATGAGCGCCTTTGAAGCCGGCACCCATGAGGTGGCTGAAACCATTGCTCATGCCACTGCCAATGGTGCCTTTTCACTCATTGGTGGAGGGGATTCTGTAGCAGCCATTAACAAATACAAACTGAAAGATCAGGTGAGTTATGTTTCTACCGGTGGTGGAGCCATGCTCGAGTTTATTGAAGGAAAAGTCCTTCCTGGAGTAGCTGCAATTGAAGGCTAGTAAATTTCGTTGATCAACTCTTCTTTATCGGGGATATCAAAATCGATATGATCCAAATTCAATCTTGAATACAAAGTGGGGGCTATGCTTTCAATGGGTTCATAGAACATGGATTTCTGCCTGGCCTCCGGATTGATTAGGTTTTGTCCGCTATCAACATAATTAATAACAAAAATTAAAATGCTGAGCAGTAAGGCTCCCTTTAACACACCAAAGGCGGCTCCTGCCAGTTTATTAAGCAGTCCCAGCAGCAGGATATCCACAAATTTCTGTACTATTTTCCCTGTGGTTATCACTAGAAATATCACCACTATAAATGTCATGATAAAAGCCAGAACCGATACATATTTCTCTTCCAGGGTGAATAAATAATTGAGCATTTCTGCCGCAAAATCTGAAAAATAAAAGGCAAAGTACAAGCCAAGCACCAAAGCTGCCAGGGAGGCCACCTCTATGATAAGTCCTTTTTTATAGCCCTGATACCCAAAAAACAGAAGAGGTATCAACAATATTAAATCAAGGATATTTACACTCATAACTTAGGGTATTTTATTTTCAATAACTTAGGGCTACTAATGTAAGATTAAATTGCGAATGTGAATGTCATACCAAAGGTACGACAAGCGGTAACATACTATTTAAGGCGTCTTGTAAGTTCCGTAGAAAATACGAATTCGTTTAATTCAGGATTATCAGACGTAAGTATTTCCTGATGGTCACCCTCCCACCATAGTTCACCTTTATGGATAAAGGCAATCTTCTGACCGATTTGCAGTACCGAATTCATATCGTGGGTATTGATAACCGTGGTCATTTGGAATTTTTCAGTCAATTCAGAAATCAGATCATCTATACGTTCTGCTGTTTTGGGGTCCAGTCCGCTATTGGGCTCATCACAAAACAAATACTTAGGGTTCATGGCAATGGCTCGGGCAATAGCCACACGTTTAATCATCCCTCCGCTAAGCTCTGCAGGATACTTTTTATTGGCATTGTCGAGGTTCACATGTGATAGCACATCATTTACCCTTTGCAGTTTTTCTTCAATACTTTGTTTAGTAAACATATTCAGTGGAAACATAATATTCTCTTCCACTGTAAAAGAATCGAATAGGGCTCCACCCTGGAACAACACCCCCATTTCCTTACGGGTATTTTTCTTTTTCTTTTCATTCAGTCCCGAAAAATTCCGGCCATCAAAATTAACCACGCCTTTATCAATTTCGATAAGTCCGATACAGCATTTCATTAAAACTGTTTTTCCGGAGCCGCTTTGACCAATGATCAGGTTGGTTTTTCCTTTATCGAAAGTGGTGGAAATGTTCTTAAGAACAGCCTGCCCGCCGAATGACTTTGATATGTTTTCTACTTCGATCATGTCAGGAGCATTTGTGTGAGAATTAAGTCGAAAACGATCACCAAAATGCTACTGGCCACCACTGCCTGGGTACTTGAGCGACCCACAGCTACCGAACCACCATCAACCGTATAGCCTTTAAATCCTGCCACGGATGCAATTATGAAGGCAAATACAACGGATTTAATGAGGGAATAATAAATATCAAAAGGAACCCACCAGGCTTGGAGGCCATCAATAAAGTCGGTTACCGTGACGGAACCCGTAATATAAACGGCCAGCAATCCACCAGAAAGTCCAATGGCAATTGAAAAGACCACCAGCACAGGGAAATACAACATGGCGGCGGTTATCTTCGGAAGAATCAGATAGTTGGCAGGGTTTATACCCATTACCTTCAAGGCATCAATTTGTTCGGTTACCCTTTTGGTTCCAATTTCAGAGGCAATGCTGGAGCCAACTTTTCCAGCCAGTATTAAACTCATAATGGTGGGCGAAAGTTCCAGCACCATCATTTGTTTGGTCGTATAGCCAACCAGATACAAAGGCACCAGAGGGTTATCAATATTATAAGCCATTTGCATAGCAATAATAGCACCCATAAACAAGGAAATGAAAGAAACTATACCAATGGAATCTACCCCAAGGGCATAAAAATCAATAAACAACTGACGCCTGAATACCCAACCCTTATCAGGCCTTTTGAAGGTTTGCCGCATCAGCATTACATAATCTCCTGCTTCTCCCAAGAGTCCCATAGCTTGTGTGTTGTTGGAGCCAGCTTTCACACCGACGTTAACATGGCTAATTTACATAAAAAGATATCTTCGCAGCTTACAACATTGTGATAAAATAGCCGTTCCTGTAGATAACGTAATTTTATCGAAAAAATTTGGTCGGACCTATGAAAGCCTCGAATTTACTCTTCATTGTGTGCCTGGCAACTGCTTTTTTGCTGGCAGCTTGTAGCACCTCCCGAAAAGGCTACCACCCTAAAAAACGGAAGAAGAGGGATTGTGATTGCTCCGACTGGAGTTATGTTCCCAAACATCAGGACACTACCCTGGCTTTGACATTCTCTAAGGCTATGATCAATAAAACGACCGGAGCTAAATCCAGCCCACTATCATAAAACAATACAGGGCTCAACCACCGAAATCTGCTTGCAAGTCGACTCTCTAATTGGTCTTTCATTTTGAGTTATTTTTGCTCCTCATGCAACACAAAAACATACTACAAACCTATTTGCCGGATGCATCAGTTGATGTGGTTTTCGACTGGATTCGCCGCTACAACATACACCTGAAAATCAGCAAAGGACGCAAAACAAAATTAGGCGATTACCGTCCTCCCATTCGACACAGCCACCACCGCATCAGCATCAATCACGACCTAAACCCGTATGCTTTTCTAATCACCTTTGTGCATGAGCTGGCTCATTTAAAGGTGTTTGAGGCTTATGGAACAGGTGTTTCTCCACACGGCAGGCAATGGAAAACCATTTACCGGGAGCTGATGCTTCCCCTCCTTGATATGGATATTTTCCCAGAAGATTTAAGTCATGCATTGCATCATAGTATTGTCAATGCCAAAGCAGCCAGCGGAAGCGACCTCCAATTGACACGTATCCTTAACCAATATGATGAGGTGGATTCACAAAAAACAAGACTTGAAGATTTGGCTGAGGCAGCCATATTCCGCATACAAAATGGTCGCATTTTTCGAAAAGGAGAAAAACAGCGTACCCGATACAAATGCATGAATCTTACAAACAAGAAATGGTATTTGTTTCACCCCCTCACACCAGTAATCGAAGAATTAACAGAACACACAGGCAAATAAACAAGGGCAAAACACAAGAATACCTGAATATTACAATCTTGGGATAAACCACTTAAAAACCAACTAGTTTATTATTTTTGTCCCACCTAAAACTATCAAAATGGAAAATCTCAATAACAATTACTGCGTGATCATGGCAGGTGGTGTCGGAACCCGGTTCTGGCCCATGAGCAAAACCTCCAAACCCAAGCAATTTATAGATGTTCTGGGCATGGGGAAAACACTGATCAGAATGACTTTTGAACGCTTTGCAAACATCTGTCCTCCTGAAAATGTGTATGTGGTAACCAGTGATATTTATCGGGATTTGGTACTGGAACAATTACCTGAATTAACCGACAACCAGGTGTTGTGTGAGCCAGCCAGGCGCAACACGGCTCCCTGCGTAGCTTATGCCAATTACAAGATCAAAGAGGAAAACCCCGATGCAGTGGTGGTGGTAGCTCCTTCCGACCATATCATTCTCAAGGAAGAAGAGTTTGTAGACAATGTGAAAACAGCCATGGCCGCAGCTCGTGAAAACGATTGGTTGCTCACCCTGGGTATCAAACCCAGCCGTCCAGATACAGGATATGGATATATTCAGTTTGTCGACGAATCCATCTACAAAGCCGATGACAGCCTGAAAAAAGTGAAAACTTTTACAGAAAAACCCACCCTGGATATTGCCAAGTCTTTTTTGGCAAGTGGTGATTTCCTCTGGAATTCAGGTATTTTCATCTGGTCTCTCAAAAGTATTATGTCAGCCTTTTCAACCTATCTGGAAGAAGTAGATATGCTATTTAAGAAGGGCGAAGGCATTTATAATACTGCAGGGGAAGCTGATTTTATTGATAAAACCTATGCCGTTTGTAAAAACATTTCCCTTGACTACGGCATTATGGAAAAAGCTAAAAATGTATATGTACTGGGTGTGGATTTCGGGTGGTCCGATTTGGGAACCTGGGGCAGCTTATATACCATTCGTGAAAAGGATGAGCAGGCCAATACCGTCGTAGGAAACAATGTCATGCTCTATGATACAAGCAACTGTATTGTCAATATTCCTGATGAAAAACTGGTGGTGCTTCAGGGACTGGATGACTATATCGTGGTTGAAGAAGACAACACCCTGTTGGTCTGTCGTAAAATTGATGAACAACAAATCCGACAATTTGTGACCGACGTGAAAGTGGAAAAAGGAGAAAAATTTGTATAACATTCAATTATAAAAAAATGAGAAAATTATTAGTAGTATTCCTTGTATTTGTGCTAGGATCATCAGCCAGCCTTAAGGCAGATGAAGGCATGTGGTTGCCCATGTTGATTGAGAAGAATATTGTTGAAATGCATGAGATGGGTTTGAAATTAAGCCCAAAGGATATTTATAATGTAAACCAGGCCAGCCTGAAAGATGCCATCGTAATTTTTGGACGTGGTTGTACAGGTGAACTTATTTCGCCTGAAGGTCTGTTACTCACCAACCACCATTGTGGCTATGGTTCCATTCAAAAACTAAGTACAGATGCTCATAACTATCTGGATGATGGTTTCTGGGCCATGTCGAAAGAAGAGGAACTACCTGTAAAAGGACTGACTGTCAGATCTCTGGTGGAAATGAAAGATGTGACCAAATTGATGATGGGCGGGACTTCTGAAGTAAAAACCGAGGCCGACCGTCAGGCCCGTATTCAAGGCAATATCGATAAGAAAATGGCCGACTTGAAAAAGAAGGGCATACATGCAGTGATTGAATCTTTTTTCGGAGCCAATGAATATTATATGTTCATATACGAAGTGTATAATGATGTGCGTCTGGTAGGTGCACCACCGGAGAGTATTGGAAAATATGGTGCCGATACCGACAACTGGATGTGGCCCCGTCATACCGGTGATTTTTCCATGTTTAGGGTATACACAGGCCCTGACGGAAAACCCGCTGCCTATTCTGAAGAGAACATTCCCATGAAACCCAAGCATTTTCTACCCATCTCAATTGCGGGCGTAGAAAAAGATGATTTCTCCATGATTATGGGATATCCGGGAAGCACTGACCGTTATTTGTCATCTTATGGCGTGGATCTTGCGGTTCGTGAATCCAATATGACCATCGTGAAAATCCGTGAAGAAAAACTTCGCATCATGAAAGAAGGCATGGATGCTGATGAGTCTGTCCGCCTGAAATATGCCTCAAAATATGCTCGTACAGCCAATTACTGGAAGTACTTCATTGGTCAGACCAAGGGATTGAAACGCCTGAAGGTAAAAGAGAAAAAACAAGCTGAAGAGGAGGCTTTCAGAAAATGGCTTAAGCCAAACAAGCCAGCCAGAGATAAGTATGGTACAGCACTTACTCATATTGAAAATGCTTACGAAGTATTGGGTGCATACAACCTGGCCAAATGGTATAACCGTGAGGCGGTTCTAAGAGGATCCGAAATCCTGGGCTACGCCGGTCGTTTCACCCGACTGATGGATAGTCTTAATGAAAAGAACACCAAAGATGCGTCCATAGATGCTATGGTGGCCAAACTTCAAAAGGGCGTTGATGCTCACTTCAAGGATTACAATCAAAGCATCGACCGAAACTTATTGGCCTCCATGCTGGCCATGTTTCATGAAGCTGTTCCTTTAGACCAGCAACCAGCTTTTTTACTGGAACTGGCCAACAAAAACAATGGAGATTTCAATGAATATGCCGATATGGTTTTCGATAAATCAATCTTCAGAGATGCAGCTAGCATTAATGCCTTTTTAGAAAATCCTAGCGCCAAGAAAATCAGCAAAGATCATGCATTTAAAGCTTATACCGCTTTCATCAAAAAATACAAATCACTTAATGCCAATACTAAAGATGCCACAGCAGAGCTTAAACTTGGTAACAGATTGTATATAGCCGGTCTCAGAGATATGAATAAGGATAAAAACTACTATCCCGATGCCAACTTCACCATGAGACTGACCTATGGCACCACCCAGGATTATTACCCATCAGATGCAGTACATTATAATTACTATACCACCATGAAGGGTATTATGCAAAAGGAAGATCCCAACAATTGGGAATTCCAGGTTCCGGCCAAATTGAAGGAACTTTATGAGGCTAAGGATTTTGGTCCTTATGGCGAAGACGGAGTAATGAAAGTTTGCTTCCTTACCAACCACGATATTACCGGCGGAAATTCAGGAAGTCCGGTGATCAACGGACATGGAGAATTGGTAGGCCTTGCCTTTGATGGCAACTGGGAAGCCATGAGCGGAGACATTGCCTTCGAGCCCAATATTCAAAGAACCATTAATGTGGACATTCGCTATGTTTTGTTCATCGTTGATAAATTCGCTGGTGCTACCAACCTCATCGATGAGATGACCATCGTGACCGAAAAGCATAAGGATAAACCAGCAGTTGAAAAAAAAGAAGTGAGTACTGAAATTGAAGTTGAAGTAGAGCAATAAAACTCACTAATACCCTTTCAAAAAGCCGAAGCATGCTTCGGCTTTTTTTTGCTCGTTAGTTAGCATGAAGGCAAAAAAATTTCCTAAAAAGGGAAATACAACTACTGGCCTAAGAACATATTTGTTTGATTATGAATAATTTATTATTTTGGTCTTTGTTTTGTGACCATGTTTTTTTGATAATACCACTACCATGCATATAAGACTAAAGGTAATTGTTAGCATATTCGCTCTGGGGGCTTTGTTGGCCTCATGCAATAAGAAGACTGATGATCCCGATCCAAATGCTCCAAAAAAAGTGGAGGATTTGATCATTCCTGCCAATTTTAATTTTGAAACAACCACTTCTGTGGACTTATCCATTTCTGATTATCAGGATGGGGCCACCTATCAGGTGTATTCCTTGAAAGATTCAGGTCCCAATGAAATTGTATACACAGAAACAGATACCCTGGTGGTCATTGATGACCTCAACCAGCTGGTGGCCCAGGGTATGGTAAGCAATGGAAGCTATCACACGGTACTCACCCTACCTTCCTATCACAATTATCTGTATTTGCTGAGAGGAAAGGATGGCATTTTTCATGGCGAAAGTGTAAGCATTACAGGTTCAGAAGTACAATACAATTTTGACGGAAGCGGCTTGAAAGCCTTCGCCCTGGCAGATGATCAGTTGTATGCCATCAATGGAAGCAACACAGAAGTCAATCAAATTGATTTGGGCACCGGTGCGGTTACCCAAATCGGCAGCCTGCCCTTTAAAAGCATTGCCAATGCCTGCGATAAAGTGAACAACCGAATGTATGTGGCCAATAAAACCAACCCTTTTCAGCTGGGCCATTACGATCTGGCCACAGGGGTTACCACAACCGTAGGTAATTTTCCCTTCAATTTCCCTCGCATGGATTATAATCCTGATGACGGTTTACTCTATCTTTCTAAGGGAAATAAATTGTACAAAGCAGATCCTGCCAATGCACAAATCATTCAAACCTATACCATCACAGGATTAACAGCAGCCAGCTATTGCGATCTGGCCTTCACGCCTTCTGGGGATATGTATATTGGGGATAAAAACGAGCTGTATGCCACTCAGTTTTCAGGTAATACAGTAATTGCCACAAAAATAAGTGACCCCAGCCTGCCCAACAACCTCACCTGCCTGGCGGCCGGTAGCAACGGAAAGCTTTACACCACACAGGTTAATGCCAACAACCGGATTATTGAATTTGATCCAACGGATGCCACCTGGGTATATTATCCAATAAACGCCTCCATAAAAATCAATGATTTTGGTATCATCAGAGCCATTGAACCAAGCACAGGTGATGTTGATGGTGATGGTGTCCCTGATGAACAGGATGACTATCCAGCGGATCCAGAAAGGGCTTTCAATAACTATTTTCCTGGCGAAGGTCTTTGGGCTGCTCTTGCCTTTGAAGATTTATGGCCTGCCCGTGGAGACTACGATTTTAACGATTTGGTTATTCATTACAACATCAATCAGGTAACCAATGCCAGCAATATGGTGGTGGAAATAAAGGCCAATTTCGATGCCAAACACAATGGTGCATCATTCATCAATGGTTTTGCATTCCAGTTGCCTGTTGATGCAAGCACAGTTGCATCAGCCAGTGGGTACAATATGACAGGTTCTTCGGTAAGCCTTGAGTCCAATGGCCTCATCAGCAACCTGAGCAAGGCCGCTGTGCTCGTTTTTGATCAAACAGATCCCAATCTCGGCAACCCACTACTCATTGAAGTGTTGTTTAACAATCCTCAGGATCCCACAGCGCTAGGAAATCCTCCATACAATCCTTACATCATTGTTGATGAGCAAATCAATCACGAGGTGCATTTGCCCGATGCAGTGCCAACAACTCTTGCCAATATGGCCTTGTTCGGTACCGTGGATGATAATAGTGATCCCAATTCCGGCCGCTATTATAAAAGTGTGAACAATATGCCCTGGGCCATCAACATAGTGTATGATTTTGTGTGGCTGAAAGAATCCCATCAGATTACCCAGGGATACCTGAAGTTCGCTGATTGGGCTGAATCCGGTGGCACCTTATACCCTGATTGGTACAAGGATCTGCCTGATTACCGCGACAATTCTCATCTGGACATTCAATAGAAAGATAAATTAAGAAACCCAAGCTTAATCTGTTATTTTTGTCTCAAGTTAATTGGAAGCAGTATTTGGCAATAAAAATGCTATTTCACAGTTAAGTAGAAACAAATTCAGATCGATGATTTATCAACGCTTTCGTATTATAGCTATTCTCACCCTTGCATGTGTATTCAGTATGAATGTGGTCTCTCAGACCATTGGCATAGGAGAATGGCGTTCCCATCTGCCCTATGGTGAAGTAATTGATGTAGCCGTTGCCGGCGACATGATATATGCAGCCACACCAAACGATATGTTTACCTATAACACCGTCGATAACAGGGTGGAGCGATTTGGTAAGATTAAGGGGCTCAGCGATGTAGGTGTATCAAAAATCGCATACAATACTCATTTGAAATCCCTTTTAATTGCCTATACCAATACCAATATCGATCTCATTCGTGAGAACGGCTCCATTGTGAATATTTCAGATATCAAGGATAAGGATATTCTGGGCCAAAAAACCATCAATAATATTATGTTTATTGATCAGCATGCCTATTTATCCTGTGGTTTTGGAATTGTGATTTTGGATATGGCTAAAGAAGAAATTTATGACACTTACTATATTGGTCCAGAGGGCTCTGCCCTTAATATCCTCGATATGACATACAACGACACGTCCTTGTATGCCGCCACTGAACATGGCATCTATTATGCTGATGTGGATAATCCCAACCTTGCTGACTTTAACCAGTGGCAAAAGGATATGAGCCTGATACATCCCCACCTCAAATACAACCTGATTTCCTATTTTGGAGGGAAGATATATACCAATTATTTCAGCGCTGCTTACAAGCAGGATACCATGTTTTCCTATGACGGACAGTCCTGGGATTACTTTTATAAGGACAATACCAATCAGCACTTTCAAATGAACGTGGTGGATGATTATTTCCTGCTGGTTAATCGCACCTCGGTAGAGGTCTTTAACAGCAATATGGAGTTGGATCATTCCATTTGGAAACCCCAGGAACAAAGTGTTGTTCCCAATGCAGCCGACCGCGATGCCAGTGGCAATATATGGCTAGCAGATATGTATAAAGGACTGGTAAAAACATGGAACAATGGTTGGCTGGGAGAATTCATCAAGCCCAACGGCCCCGGCACTACCAACGTTTTTGATATGGATGCTGAGGGCAATGCCGTATGGGTAGCTCCGGGTGGAAGAGAATCCGACTGGTCCAAATTGTATATAAGGGATGGGGTGTTTTCATTTAGCGATGATACCTGGACTACGATTAACAAATTCAACGAACCTGCTTTGGATTCGGTGTCGGATTTGGTCTGTACCAAAGTAGATCCAACAAACAACAATATTGCCTATGTGGGCAGCTGGCACGCCGGATTGTTTAAGTTCGTCGACAATAGCCTTGAAATGGTATATACTGATGCCAACAGCAGCCTGCAACGAAGGGTTGCCAATAAGAAACAGATCAATATCAGTGGGCTGGATTTCGACAATGCCAACAACCTATGGGTAGCCAACACCAGTGCTCCGGATATCCTTTCAGTATTAAAACCAGATGGAAGCTGGAAATCACTCAACCTGGGTGGATCTCTAAGTGGTATCGATGTTGGAAAACTGATGATCGACAGCGAAAGTCAAAAATGGATTATTATGCGTTCAGGCGGATATGTGCTGGTGTATAACGACAACAATACCATCGATGATCAATCAGATGATCAGGTGAAGATACTCAATGGATCAGCCAACCAGGGTGGTATTCCAGGTAGCAAAGTCTATTCCTTTGCCACCGATCATGATGGTGAAGTATGGATAGGTAGTGATGAAGGGGTCTCGGTTATCTATTCACCTGAAAATATTTTCGAGCCAGGTGCGTCCTTTGATGCCCAGCAGATTTTGGTCCCCAGAAACGATGGCTCAGGTCTGGCAGATATCTTGTTGGAAACAGAGATTGTCAATTGTATTACCGTTGATGGAAACAACCAAAAGTGGATAGGTACTGAGCGTGCTGGTGTATTTTTACTGAGTGAAGACGGCTTGCAGGAAATCCACCATTTCACCATCGAAAACTCCCCCCTCATTTCCAACAATATCACCAGCATTTCCATTGATGAAAATGGAGAAGTATTTATTGGTACTGCTGTGGGGATCATATCTTATAGAGGGGCAGCCACACCAGAACCAAAACCTGGCAGCACTGCCTATGCTTATCCCAATCCGGTTCGTGAAGATTATACAGGACTTATTGCCATTAAAAATGTGGCAGTAAACGCTTCTGTTAAAATTACAGACTCATACGGAAACCTGGTGTATGAAACCCGCTCTGAAGGCGGTCAGGCCACCTGGGATGGCTATAATTTTTCCGGTCAGCGTGCTGTTTCCGGGGTGTATCTGGTGTTCGTGGCCAACAAAGATGGCTCTGAAACCATGGTCACCAAAATACTGATCATTCGATAACCTTATTTCATAGGTTTTAGAAAGGCCTTTCGTCTTCTTTTTCTATCTTGCCACTATTATGGTTCATCATACCAGAGGGATCGTCTTTCATCACACCAAATACTCTGAATCGAGTATCATTTGTAAGATGTATACAGAAGCCTTCGGTTTACAAACCTATATGATCAAAGGGGTCAGAAGAAAGGCCTCCAAAACCAAAATGGCCCTCTTTGAGTCCCTCAACCTGCTTGATCTGGTGGTCTACCACAAAGCACAGAAATCCATTCACAATATAAGGGAAGTAAGGCCCGCTTATGCCTATCAGGATATTCCCATGAATATGCACAAAAGGAGTTTTGTCTTCTTTCTGGCTGAATTATTACAAAAGGCCATTCGCGAGGAAAGTCCTAACCAACCCTTGTTTAACTGGCTGTATAATGCCTTGGTCTGGCTCGACCTATCCTCAGAAAACTATGTGGATTTCCATTTGATATTTATGATGCAGCTCAGCAGGTTCCTGGGTTTTTACCCCAAGAAAACGGCACTCGAACACCAGTATTTTGACTTACAGGAAGGTTTGTTTTCCAATGAACAACCCCATCACCCCAGCTACCTTGAAAAAGACTCAACCCAGCAAATGAACCTGCTGCTACAGACCTCCTTCGACGATAGCAATAGCCTGAATTTCACCAATACCGATCGTAAAAAAATGCTCGATGTGATGCTGGAATATTACAAACTTCATCTGCCAAATTTTGGGAATATGAAATCGGTGGATGTATTGCGCATGCTATTTTAAAAAACTCAAGGCTAGTTGTCAAGCTGCATGCCAAAAACAGTTGTAAACTGTTCTTTAATCAGCTCTTTCACCTCTTCCATCGGGAGGCTTCTGCCCAGTTCTTTCTCCAGGGATGTAACTGCCTTTCCCTGAATTCCGCATGGAACAATATAGTCGAAGAAATTTAAATCAGTATTGATATTAAAGGCAAAGCCATGCATGCTCACCCAATGGCTGGTGCGAACTCCGATAGCGGCAATTTTTCTGGCTTTTACAGCATGGTCCACGTCAAGCCATACTCCGGTGGCTCCTGGAGAACGATATCCGTCGATGCCATAATGCTTCAGGCTCATGATAATCACCTCCTCCAATGAGTGGATATAGGTCTTTATGGAAAGCCTGAAGTTATCCAGGTCGAGAATGGGATAGGCCACCACCTGCCCGGGACCATGATACGTAATATCTCCTCCCCTGTTGATGCGGTGAAATTCAGCCCCCTTGGCTTTCAATAAGTCTTCATTAATCAATAAATGGCTATCCTTACCACTCTTTCCCAAAGTATATACATGGGGATGCTCACAAAACAAAAGAAAATTAGGGGTTGTAGCCTTGTCTGTGCTTTTTCTGTTGCTTTCCTTTACCGTCACAACCTCCTGAAAGCGTTTTTCCTGATACTGCCAGGCTTCAGCATAATTGATGCGTCCTAAATCTTCAAATTGGGTGATTTTTTGGCTTGTGCTCATCATACAATTTCTTTAAACCAAATGATTAATTACTTCTTGAACACATGTTTTTCAGCACGATAGGAAGAGCGTACCAGGGGACTGCTTTCCACAAAGCGGAAGCCTTTTTCAAGACCCATGGTTTCATAAGCCTTGAATTGGTCGGGATGCACATATTCCTTCACTTCCAGGTGTTTTTTGGTAGGCTGCAAATACTGGCCAATGGTTAAAACTTCTACGCCAACAGCCCGAAGATCATCCATGGTTTGACCCACCTCTTCAACTGTTTCACCCAGCCCCAACATTATTCCTGATTTGGCAACACTCTTGCTCTTTGCTATGACAGCCAAGGTTTTCAGACTGGTCTGATAGCGTGATCTGCTCCTTACCTGAGAGGTGAGTCGCTCCACAGTCTCCAGGTTATGGGAAACTACTTCAGGACCGGCATCGAGCACTTGTGTTATGAGTTCTTCCTTCGCATAAAAATCAGGAATAAGGGTTTCAAGGGTAGTTCCCGGGCTGGATTCTTTAATGGCAGTGATGGTTTGTGCCCATATTTCAGCACCTCCATCAGCCAAATCATCCCGATCCACTGAAGTAAGCACACAATGCTTTAGCTTCATCAGTTTGACTGATTCTGCCACCCTTCTGGGTTCGTCATAATCAGCTGCCAATGGTTTTCCGGTTTTTACATTGCAAAACTTACAGGAGCGGGTGCATATATCGCCCAATATCATTAAAGTGGCGGTACCTCTTCCCCAGCACTCATGCATATTGGGGCAGTGACCACTGGTACATATGGTGTGCAGCTTGTGTTTTTTTACAATTTCTTTAACTGATATATAGTCTTTACCTGAAGGGACTTTTATTTTAAGCCATTCGGGTTTTCTGAGTATGGAAGGGGTATCTTTTTGCATGGTATTCTGATTTATAAACTCAGCATCTGATGAGTTGGCTGGCAAAATTAGTATAAAAGCCAAACAGCGCGGCTTTTATGATCAAAATACCAAGAAATTTTGTCAATTATTTAGAATGATTTTAAAACAATAAACCACTACTTTTGAGGCTATTATCTGAATTAAATAACCCAAAATCATTTACAAAAAAGCAATAACCCTAAAAAAATGAAAACCTTTACACAACGCAGCACCATAGTTGGGCTCACGGTGCTTCTTACTTTTTGGTCATTCGTAGCCTTTTCACAAGCTCAGAAAATAAGTTTTGAGGATAGCTGGAACCAACATGGAATTCAAATTCTGAATCAATCACCCACGGCTTTGGATCTGAATTTTTCCCTGGAGGAATACAGTCTGAACACCTATCAGGTGGATAAGCATTCCATGGAAGTTATCACCATGAAAGGTGTTATCCTCCCCAATAATGAGGGAGCTCCTGATATACCAGCTTACAGTAAATATGTGGCCATTCCACAGGGAGCCAGTGTGTCAGTAAACTTGCTTAATAAAAGAACCGAGATTTCCGAAAATATGGAAATCGCTCCTGCTGCTCGTTTGCCAAAGGACAACGAAACTACTCCTATTTTCAGGACCAAGGACCACCAGATTTATGCAACCAATGCACTGTATCCATCAAACATCATCACGGTTTCTGAACCTATGAAAATAAGAGGTGTGGATGTGGTTCTGGTAAGTGTCAGTCCTTTTCAGTATAATCCTGTAAGCAAACAATTACTGGTGCATCGCGATCTGGAAATTTCCCTTGATTTTAAGGGTGGTAATGGTCAGTTCGGTGACAACCGACTGCGTAGCCGTTGGTGGGATCCCATCGTTAAAGATATGGTAATCAACCATGAATCCCTTCCTGAAATCAATCACAACAGCTCTCGTGCTCTCACAGGCTGTGAGTATTTGATCATTTCACCAGATGATGCCACATTTTTAGCCTGGGCCGATTCCATCCGTATTTTCAGACACAAACAGGGGATCACCACACAAGTGGTTACCACCACAGAAATTGGAGGAAACAACAATGCAGCCATCGAGATTTATATCAATGATGCTTATAATACATGGGATATCCCGCCTGCAGCCGTATTGCTGCTAGGTGATTACGGAACCTCCGGTACAACCATTACCTCTCCCATCTATGATAACTATTGTGCTTCCGATAATATTTTCGCAGATGTGGACAACGACCACATGGCAGATATCATTTTTGCCAGGATGACAGCACAGAACGCAGTTCATCTGGAAACCATGATCGGTAAAGCCCTCAATTATGAGCGCAACCCTCCGGTCAACCCTGATTTTTACAACAACCCCATTACAGCCATGGGCTGGCAAACTGAAAGATGGTTTCAGATGTGTTCCGAAATTATTGCTGGTTATTTTGAAAATGAGCATGGCAAAGCCACTGTCCGAGAGAATGCCATCTATCAGGGTAATAGCAGTGGCCCCTGGTCAACAGCACAAAATACCAATACCATTCTGGCAGAGTTTGGCCCCAATGGACTGGGATATATACCCCAAAGTCCAAGTTACCTAACCGATTGGGGTGGTAATGCAACCCGTATAAATAATGACATCAACTCCGGTGCTTTTATTCTCCAGCACAGGGACCATGGTTCAGAAACCGGCTGGGGGGAACCCGCCTATAACACTTCCAATATCAGTGGTACTCAGAATACAGATCTGACTTTTATCTTTTCTGTCAACTGTTTGACCGGTAAATTCAATATAAGTGGTGAGTGCTTCGCAGAGGCCTTCCATCGTCATGAATATGGTGCCCTGGGACTTATTGCTGCCACAGAGGTTTCCTATTCCTTTGTGAACGACACCTATGTATGGGGTATGTACGATAATATGTGGCCCGATTTCATGCCTGATTATGGCACCACACCCGAATCAAGAGATGTGCTTCCTGCTTTTGGTAATGTTGCTGGTAAATACTTTCTGCAGCAGTCCAGCTGGCCTTATAATGTATCCAATAAAGAAGTGACTTATCACCTCTTCCATCATCATGGGGATGCCTTCCAAACCGTATATTACGATATGCCACAGGATGTTGATGTGACTCATGAAGATATTATGCTGAGTACCATGGATTATTTCACCATCGATGCCGAAGAAGGTGCTTTGATCTGTTTATCCATTGGTGAAGATATTCTGGCCGTAGCCGAAGGTACTGGCGATGACCTTGACATTCAGATTCCACTACAGGAACCAGGTGTGATTTTCGATGTAATCATCACCAAACAAAACCGTTTCCGTTATGAAGCTGAGGTGGAAGTTATTCCACCCAATGGCCCCTATTGTATGTATGATGAACACAGCCTTACCGACTCCCTGGCCAACGACAATGGTATTATCGAATTTGATGAGGAAATTCTGGTGAGTCTGATGATGAAAAACCTGGGTAGCGAAGATGCCGATGATGTTGAAGTGACTTTGGAAACCATCTGTACAGATATCGAATTCATCGATTCCACCGAAAGCTATGGTGCCATGACCACCGGAAGCTATGTGAACCGTGACGATGCTTTCAGACTTCACATTAGTGATGGAATACCTGATCAAACAGAAGTTCAGTTTGATGTGGTGGCCCGCGACATCAACGATTCCACCTGGACCAGCAAATTCTTTATGATGGTAAACGCTCCTGAAATTGTTGCCGATGAGCTTTTGATCGATGATTCTCAGGCTGGTAACGACAATGGTTACCTGGATCCTGGTGAAACTGCCATTATGAAAGTAAAGATGATCAATGAAGGCCATTGCCCCATATCAGATGTGTTGTGTAGCATGCAGCCTTTCAATCAGTATATTACGATGATGAATGATGAATTTCTCATCTCATCTTTGGGCTTGTTTGGTGCCACTTGGGCCACCTTTGAAGTGGAAGTTGCAGCAGATGCCCCAACAGGAATAATTGCTGAAATGAGATACAATGCTTCTGCTGCAGGCTACTCAGTTGACAAGGTATACTTCCCAAAAATTGGAAGTATTATCGAAGACTGGGAAACCGGCGATTTCAGCAAATTCGACTGGCAGCATGCCGGTGATGTACAATGGGATGTAACCAATCAGTACCCATACGAAGGTTTTTACCACGCCAAATCCGGCGCCCTGCAGAATGGCGAAACCTCCGAATTAAAGATCACCTATGAGGTGATGGGTTCTGATGTAGTGAGGTTTTATAAAAAAGTCTCCAGTGAAGTTGATTTTGACGAACTGAAATTCTATATCGACGGCAATCTAATCCAAAGCTGGTCGGGAACCACTGAAGGCTGGACACAGGAGTCATTCCCTATCTCTGTCGGAGTACATACCATGAGATGGGTTTATGAGAAAGACTTTAACGGTGCCGGCGGTGGCGATTGTGCCTGGGTTGACTATATTGAGTTGCCTGCCATGATGGTTACCACCATTTTTGCGGGTCCTGACGATGAAATTTGTGAGGGAATTCCTTATCAGTGTTTGGGTTCCTCAACCAACTTCAGCACCATTAACTGGACGACATCGGGTGATGGTAGTTTCGATTTTAACAACATACTCATGCCGCTTTATACTCCGGGACCACAGGATTATATCGATGGAAATACTACGCTTACCATGACCATCGTAGATATTGATGGAGATACTTATGAGGATGAGATGTTATTGACTTATCTGTACACTCCTGAAGCACCTGAAACTCCAGAGGGACCAGACTATATTGATGTATATAAAGTAACAGAAACCGATTACACCACCAGCCTGCAAAGTGGTGCCAATGCCTACCTCTGGGAATTGATTCCGGAAGAGGCAGGTACCGTTGTTGGTGACCTCAACAATGCAACCGTATACTGGGATATCAACTATCTTGGCGAAGCCACCTTACAGGTAGCATCCGTTAACGATTGTGGTGTGGGTGACTATTCAGAAGCTCTGGAAATCATGGTGGATAATACGGTGGGCGTTCACGAACTCGGAAATGCCATCGACCTTCAAATTCTCCCCAATCCAAATAATGGTGACTTCCTTATCCAATTGGAAAGTTCCCTTGAAGATGAGATGATCATACGCCTGACCAACTATGTGGGCGTGGATGTTTTCGTTGCAAAGAAGACTGTCATTAATGGATCCATGAGCTATCGTTTTGAAAAGGGTCAATTCCCAACAGGTATCTATATGCTTAGCATTGAGCAAGCTGGAAAAACCCATTCAGAAAAAATTGTAATCAGCAAATAGTTACCGATTCTCTTATGAAATGCCGCTTCTCAATACCAAATGAAGCGGCATTTTTTTTACTTTCGCCCCAAACAATCATCCTTTAAAGCAACAACAATGTCCGGAAAATTATATATCACACTGATCTTCATTGCATTATTAGGAATAAGCGGTTTTGCTCAACAGCAATATTCCGATCAATATGCTACAGGAGAGTTTCTCATTCAACTGGATACCGAGCTGGAAAGCACCCCACTGCTATCAGATCGCAATACCCTGGATCTTCAGCTGATTGAAGTCTTGTCAGAACGCTTTCATATCTATCGTGTGGCCTACGACCAAAGCCGTATGAGCCAGGAAACTGCATTAAGTAGCCTTAAGCAGGCTGAATCGGTAATCCATGCCCAAAACAACCATTTCATCAGTTTGAGAGGGGTTGATGAAATATTTCCCAATGATAGTTTATTTTCAGATCAATGGGCCTTGCATAATACCGGACAGAGTGGAGGAATAGATGGCGCAGATATCAGCGCTGCGGATGCCTGGGAGTTCACCACTGGTGGGGTCACTGCCCATGGTGACACCATTGTTGTAGCAGTAATTGATGGTGGTGGATTTTTGAGTCACGAAGACCTGTCACACTGGAAAAACCGCCATGAGATCCCCAACAATGGAATCGATGAGGATAACAATGGCTATGTGGATGATTATGATGGCTGGAATGCGTTTACTAACAATGATCAGATTACCTACCACGACCACGGAACCCATGTGGCCGGGATTGTGGGTGCCATTGGCAACAATAACATAGGCGTATCAGGAGTGAATTGGGATGTTAAAATCCTTCCTGTGGTTGGATCTTCAAGCATTGAATCCATAGTGGTGAAAGCATTGGATTATGTGTTCACCGTTCGTAAACAATATGATGAGACCAATGGTGCCGAAGGTGCCTTTGTTGTGGCTGATAACTGTTCCTTTGGTAAAGATGGTGGCGATCCCGATGATTTTCCCATCTGGGAAGCCTTATACGATTCTCTGGGATCCATTGGTGTCCTCTCCATGGGTGCCACAGCCAATAAAAGCTGGGATATCGATGAAACAGGAGATATCCCTACTGGTTTTACCACCGATTATATGATTGCCGTCACCAATACCACTCATAAGGATGAGCTATATGCCAGTGCTGGTTATGGGGATACTGCCATTGATTTAAGTGCTCCCGGTACCCATGTAATGTCCACCAAAGTAAACAACAACTATGGCTATAAAACTGGTACATCCATGGCAACACCTCAGGTAAGCGGTGCCATGGCCCTGCTGATGGCTGCAGCTGATTCTGCCTTTATGGATTATTATAAATCTAATCCGGCAGATGCAGCCCTGATGTTGAGACGATACATTCTTGATGGTGTGGATACCCTGCCCGACCTCAATGGAAAAACAGTTACTGGTGGTCGATTGAATGTGTATAATTCCATGATGTTGTTATTTGAGAGCCCGCTGAAAACTGATGTAAACTCTGTATCGGACTCTTTACTGACCAATAGTATAGCTAAAGACACAGTGGTGCTGACCAATACCAGCTCGGATAGTGTTACCTATGATAGGTTTATTCCTGACCAACCCGATTGGGTAAATCTGACAGCCGTATCAGGTATTTTAGCACCCGACAGTAGCGAGCCTATAATTATTCAATTCAATACCATGGGGCTGGATACCGGCAACTACAGTTGCGAACTTCACATCAGTTCTCCGGCCGAAAATGATATTGTCATACCCATTTCTCTCCATGTATTTACAGATGTCGGATTAAGGGAAAATCCAGAGGAGCGCATGCAGGTTTCTGTATTTCCCAATCCCTTTACCGTCCATTTGAACTTTGAATTTGAGTCAGATGATCATCAACCACTGCAATTGGAAATTTTCAACGATTTTGGCCTGCTTTTAAGCTCAGAAATTCTTGAAGTGGATAAAGGGATGAACCATATTTCCAAAGATTTTTCACACTGGGAAAGTGGTTTGTATTTATTCAAATTCTCAAGTAATGGCCAGGCAGTGGGCATGGGTAAAGTGGTGAAACATTAGTTCCAATCTACCTTTTAGATAACCAATAGGAAGGGTTCTGAAGGGTTTTTTCCCTCCATACTTCGAAATGCAACTCAGTCTTTCCTTTGAGGTTGGTATGGATGCGACCCAGTACTTCTTTGGTTTTTAACTCATCCCCTCTTCTGACATATACATCGTCCAGATTTGAATACACAGTGAAGTAATTACCATGCTTTACAATTACAGCCATATTGCTTGCCGTGATGGTGCTCACACTAACCACAACACCATCAAAAACACAACGGGCTTCACTATCCTGTCCGGTGACGATATCGATGCCATTATTCTTGGTTTTCACATTTCTGAGAACCGGATGAGGATGTACTCCGTAAGTGCTTGAAATAACCCCTCGTTCGGTGGGCCAGGGCAATTTTCCTTTATTATAGAAAAAGGAATCTGAAAGTTTCTTTTCTTCCGGTGTTAAGGCATAGGAATTACTGGTTCCGGCTGTTTTTTTAGGTTTGGTTTCACTGGCAATGATCTTCTCTATCTGCTTGTTTAATTTTCTGGCTTCTTTTTCCTGCTGCCGCAAACTTTTACGGAGCTGTTGCTCCTTGCCACTCAGATCTGATTTGAGGTTATTCTTTCGAATCTTTTCCTGTTCCAGTAAAAAGACCTGGTCGTTTTCCTTATCAAGTAGCTTCTTTTTGGTTGCCTTCTTCTGTTTCAGGTCGGCCAGTTCCTGCTCCTTGATAGTTTCTTTGGCCTGAATATTCTCAGCTTCAGTTCTTATAAAAGCGCTAATCTGATCCAGGTAACGGATTCGTTGATAGGCCTGATTGATATCATCAGCTGAAAAGAGAAAAATCAATCGGTTGTAGGAGGAGGTATATTTATAGGCTGTATAGGCCACCTTCACGTATTCCTCTTTTAGAGTTTTGAGCTCGGCATTAAGTTTGTTTACCGACAACTGGGCGTTGTCAATCCGCGAGTTCAGGATATGAACCTCCTTTTTCAAAGTGGCCACCAACTCATTGCGACGATTCATTTTGTTGTCGATGAGGCGCAACTCGTTAAGGGTAATATCTCTGTTTTTTCTGGTCTCCTTGAGCAGTTTGTTGGTATAGGCTATGTCCGCCTCCAGTTTTTTACGCTTGGCTTCCAGGCTTTGTTGGCTTTGCTGAGCTTGCATGCCGTAGCCCAGCACCAGCAGCGCAACCAAAAAAACCATATGTCGAAGCTTTAGCATATTTAAGTGTCTATTTATAGGAAGGGTTCATATTTACGCGGTATTCTGAACGGAAACTTCTGAGGATTGTTTACCACTGTTTTGCTGTATTTCACCTCAATTTTCACCGGTTTCTGTGAGGTGATTTCTATGCGCATTTTTGCAGGAAACAACTGATCTCCCAGCGTCTGATATTCATCATAGAAGACTTGCAACTTATTGTTATCCTTCCCCAGTTCTTTAACATCGATGCGTCGGATGCGAAAGCTTTGGGGATCGAGCCATATTTGTTGCACCAGCACCTTGCTGCTTTGTTCATTTCCCTTTAGATGCTTTTTAAGCTTCCTTCTCTCCTGAATGGTGATCCGGTACAAGCCGTTATCGATGGTGGAACGGTATTTATTCACATCATACTGTGCCATATCATTCCCCAACAACAGGGCCTGAAAAATAGAATAATCGATGGTAGTATGCAGCAGGCTGTCGATGAGCTGATATTTCCCGGACACATAGGTTTTATTCAAGCGGTTCAGAAATTTAATGGAATCATTACTGAGCATCAGCCGGCCGGCCTCAATTCCAAGAGCGGGTGAAAAGGATACCCAGATCAAGCTGTCTTTGCGTATTCTTAATTGCCCCGTAAGTTCTGTCCTGTTTTTCTCCTGGATGTATTGGATGTTCATTTTGGAAGTCAGGTATTCGAAGTCCATTTGGTTTTCCAATAGCTTCTTGTACAAATAATCGAAACCGTACTCTTTCAATGGTTTTTTCAGACTAGCCCGCTGGGTTTTACAGGATAGCATGCCCATCAGGAATGCCAACACAACAACTGCTGATATAAATCGGACTAACTTACTCATACAATTTTTTGTCCTTGATTTTTTTATCCAGTAAATCAGAGTAATCGCTTTGTTTTTTCGCGCGATTCCAATAATCATAGGCTTCTGTTTCCTTACCTAAACGGTAGAGAATGTCTCCATAGTGTTCCAAGACCACTCCACTGGATTCACCACCGTTGCCATAAGCCTTTTTAATCCATTCCAGCGCCTCATCATACTTTTCCCGTTGGTATAAAACCCAGGCATAGGTATCTAAGTTATTGTGGTTGTAGGGATCCAGATTAACTGCCAGTAAGGCCATGGTTTCAGCTTTTTCCAGTCGCTCACCACGCAGGGATAAATAGTAGGCATAATTGTTCAGAACGATGGCATTGTCGGGAGTTATTTCCAGAGCCTTATCATAGGAAGCATAGGAAGCCTCATATTGCTTCAATTCGTTGTAGGTATCACCCAGGGTTGAATAAAACTGTTCCAGTAAGGCATTGTTGTTCACCACGAAATCCTTACCGGATTCCAAAAATGCCTTGGCTTTAACAAAATCTTTCATTTGAAAATTCGCAATACCTGCAAAGAAATAAGGCAAGGGATAAGATGGAAAATAGTCTATGGATTCTTCAGCATCCTTGGCCAGCTGATCATAATCTTCCAGATTCAGGTTGCAGAAAAGGGTTTGCTCCCAAATGGCATAATTAGATTGTTCTTCTTTGAGAATTTTATGGAAAATATCGCGGGCCTTTTCATAATCTTCATTCTCATACAACATGGAAGCATAAAAAGTTTCCGAAAAAACATCATCAGGATGGGTGTTTTTAATGATTTCGGATAGCTCCAGCGCCTGCTTTTTTTGTGTTTCACTCAATTCACCTTTGTAGTAGTTTACCAAAAGATTGATTTTCGTCCTCAGATCAAGTTCAGCATTGGCCAATCCTATTTTGAGTTCTTCAAATGAACGAACCGTATCACCTTTTTGGTTGTAATAATCAGCCAGCGATATGTGAATATAGGGGTCGTCAGGATTTATCTCCACTATTTTTTCATAAGCCGCAATGGCCTGGTCATCCAATTTGTGTTTGGCACAATACTCAGCCATCATGGCATAGTAACGGGTATCTTCAGGATATAAAGCAATGAGCTTATTATACTCTTCAATGGCCTTCTCCACTTCGCCAATCTCGTCGTAGAGCATGACTTTTTGTGAAGATAAGGCTTCATTGGTGCCTACCAGATCCTCAATACGATCGAGTGTTTCCACTGATTTTTTATAATCACCCACAAATCGATAGGCAAAACTCAATTCATTTAAAAAATTCAAGTCGTTGGGATATGAGGCCACCAGATCTTCATAGGAGGCGACATAGATATCGTATTTTTCATTGGATTTGGCCAGATTGGCATACAGCATTTGATACCATTTGTTATCTGGAGCCAGGGCACAGGCCTTGGTACAGGCATCCATGGCTTCATCTTTTCTGCCCATGGCCAATAGTATTCTTGCCTTTTCGTATAAGGAAGCGGCATCTTTTGGATTGATTTGAAGGGCTTGTTCGTATAGATCATAGGCCTTTTGCAAATTGCCCAACTCCTTCTCTCGAACAGCTTTTCCAAAAAGGTCGGCCTGACTAACACGTTGTTTTTCTGTAAGCGTTTCGTCTTTGCTTGCCACTTCTTTGGTTCCTGAACAGGATGCCAAAAAAACTGTCAAAACAAAGATTACACTTAATGGTTTTATAATTTTCATTCGATTGATTCAATATTATGATTCAAAACTGCCTCTGCCTTATTAACTGGTTACCACTTGATCATTAGCAAAACAGATAAACAATTTATTTACGGCCTGTATGACCAAAGCCGCCGGCCCCTCTGCTGGTTTCTGTAAGTGAATCCACTTCCTCAAGTTCAGCCTGGACATGCTCGGCAACTATCATTTGAGCGATACGTTCTCCATCCTTCACCTCAAAATCCACATGGGATAAATTCACCAAAATCACCTTGATTTCTCCCCTGTAGTCAGCATCTATGGTTCCTGGTGTATTCAAAACAGTAATGCCTTTTTTGTAAGCCAGCCCACTTCTTGGTCTGATCTGAGCTTCATAACCCACAGGCAATTCAATATACAATCCGGTGGGTATCAGAGCCCGCTCCAGTGGTTTCAGAAGAACGGCTTCACTTAAATTGGCACGAATGTCCATGCCAGCAGAGGCAATGGTTTCATATTTGGGTAATTCGTGTTTCGATTCACGTACAACTCTTACTTTCATGTTTATATTCTTCTCTATTGATTTATTTTGTGCTCAAAGAAATCCAGCAGACAAAAGTAGTTAAAAATCATGGCCGCCTTTTATCTATTCAATCTCCTTCAAACCTCTGGTCTGTAGCGGGTCGCAGTTTCTTACGTTCCACACCAAACACAAGCACGGCAAACACTAACAGTAATCCCGTATTGCTCAATAATTGAATCCAGAGTTCATCAAAACTCATCTGGCCCGACAATATATACAACAATAAGGCCAGCGCAGAGTATGAAAGTATCTTCACCAGTTCGTAGTTGATTTTGTATATATGTCTTCCCCAGGCAAAGGAAATGACCATCATAATGAAGTAACAACTGAAGTTGGCCCATGCGGATGCCACATAGCCGTATTTGGGAATAAATATGATGTTAAGACTGATGGTCACCAGAGCGCCGATAATGGCAATAAGAGCGCCGTATAGCGTTTTATCGGTCAATTTATACCATACTGAGAGGTTGTAAAACACGCCGAGAAACATTTTGGCTGCCAGTACAATGGGTACGATTTGCAAACCCACCCAAAATGCAGGACCTATAAAGTACTTGAACAGATCCAAATAGAAGTTTACTCCCAAAAATATAAACCAGATGAAAACGATAAACCAGGTCATGACCCTGCTGTAGATTTCTTTGGCATCCTTTTTCTTTGCTTCAGCAAAAAAGAAGGGTTCCGCAGCATAACGGAACATTTGGATAAACAGCATCATCAAAACCGCCAATTTATAATTGGCTCCGTAGATGCCGATTTGTGCAGTGGCCGTGTCTGGATCAGGTAAAAAGTATTTCAGCAGAATTTTATCAGATACTTCATTGATCATCCCTGCCAGACCGATAACCAATATGGGTAATCCGTAGGCCAACAATTTTTTGACCAGTACCATGTCAATGCCGATTCTGAACTGTCGTAACTCAGGGAAAAGCAATAACAACACCGAGGCAGATCCGATCAGATTGGCCACCAGTACAAAGCCTACCAGTGAGGTTTGATTGTATGGAAAATAATCCGCATAGTTATCTCCCAGATAAGAAGGGATAATTAAGAGCAAAATGAAATTGAAACCAATGGTGATGCACACACTTACAATTCTGATAAGGGAAAAGCGTTTGGCTTTTTTCTGATAGCGTAACCACGCAAATGGCAGGGCGGTGAAAGCGTCGATGCCCACTATCAATCCCAGTAACCAGATGAATTCCTGGTGTCCTGAATAACGAATCAGCTGAGCCGTTTCTTTGGAAAAGAGTAGCAAGAGGGCTATGAAAATACTGGTAGTGGCCAGCAACATGGTGGTGGCCGTACTAAAAACTTTTTTGGGATCTGAGGCGCTGTTGGCATAACGGAAAAACGCTGTTTCCAGGCCGTAAGTCAGCACCACCAGGAGTAAGGCAACATAAGCATACAGCTCGGTAATCTGGCCATATTCACTCTGATCGAAAATCCAGTGGGTATAAAAGGGAACCAATAGATAGTTCAGCAAACGCGGAACCATGGTGCCCAATCCATAAATGGCCGTTTCTCCTGCCAGGCGTTTTAATGGGTTAGCCGACATAAAAGGTCTCTTGTTCTTTTACAATCCAAATGTATGCTTTAGTTTTCTATGGTATAACGCCAGCCTTTGGATTTTATTCGTAAAGATTGGATTATTGACAATTGATCAGCTATCCGACCGGCTGGTTTCTTCTGCAGATGCAGCCTTAAATTTAAGAATGAAACGGCTGCCCTGCCCTAGTTCCGACTCAAAACCTATCTCCCCTCCTACTTCATTCATGATGTTTTTTACAATGGCCAGCCCAAGTCCTGTTCCAGCGGTTTTTGTGGTAAAATAGGGTTGGAAAACTTTTGGTTTGGCTGCCTCTGCAATACCTTTTCCATCATCCGAAATGCTGACAGCATAAAAGGCTTCTTCTGCTTCCAGACGAATCTGTACACGGACCGTAGCCTTAGCTTCTTTGGCTTGGATGGCATTCTTAATAAGGTTATTGAAAACCCTGATCAAATCCTTCTCAAAGGCCAGGGTTAACCAGTGTTTTCTGTCTTCATCATATTCGAAACTGAGTGTCAGGCCTTCTTGATTTTCGAAAAGAGAAATGGCTGATTGAATCAATTCTTTGAGGTCGACACGGTGGAATTTGCGCTCGTTCATTTTGGCAAAATCTGAGAACATTTCTGCCACTTTATCCAGGCTGTTGATTTGCTGGATAAGGGAGGCACTGATGCTTTTCATCTTTTCATCAAAAGCGGCATCCTTTTCATTATAGGCTTTTTCAAGGTATTGCACATTCAGTTTCATGGGTGTGAGCGGATTGCGAATCTCGTGAGCAATTTGACGGGCAACTTCACGCCAGGCACTTTCCCGTTCGGAATGTTTGATGAGTTCAGCACTTTGCTCCAATTTATCCACCATGCCATTATAAGCCTCAATCAGTTGTCCGATCTCATCTCTTGAATTCCAACGCATGCGCTTGTTCTTTTTGTCTATTTGAATGGCCACAATATTTTCCTCCAACACCCTTAGAGGTTTGGTCAGATATTTTGAAAACAACAAGGCCACAAAGGTTCCAATGATGCCAAAGATGACAAAGAGGTTGATGAAAGTGAAGAGCATGCGGTAATAGCTCAACTGTTCCTCAGATTGTCGGGCAAAATAAGGTAGGTTAATAATTCCTACTGGTTCATCATCCTGAAGTGTTAAAGGAATATATGAGGATAGGTATTCCAAGGTTCCGATCTTTTCTTCTGTAATATAAAACAGTTTGTTTTTAACAAAGAGTTCTTCATAGGCCATGGGATTGACGAACTCTGAAATAAATCCGTTGGTCACCACCTCGGGCCGTGAAGTGGCAATGAGATAGCCGTGCTTGTTATACAGGTGGATATCGGAAAAGAACACCAATGAAAATTTTCGCAACAGGGCATGTAGCATCTCGGGATCATCAGCCCAGGCTTCGGGCTTGGATGCCAGCTTGTGCTGCAATTCAATAAACACAGAGTAGGTTCTTTCGTTGAGTTGTTCTTCACGGCTGCTTTGGTTATTCATTTCCACATAAAACAGGGTAAGAAAGGCCATGGACAATATGATAAACGTGATGAACACCATAAATACTGTCTGCAATCGGTTGCCCAAGCTCATATTAAATTCCATTTTACCGGAAAAAAACCAGGAAAACAGAAAAACAAACAAAACAATGAGTGTAAACAGTATGAACAATATGGAAAAAACTACCAGGTGTTCTGCCAGTTTTGTTCTTGGCCTACTGATTATCAATATATTGTTTTCAGATATCGGAATCTTTAGGTGTCTGAATTGATCCAGATTAAAAAAGTGTTCATTTCCATAATCTTTCAAATACTCATTGTGAGTATGGTAAGCGAAAGTGCCAAATTTATAGCTTAGTTTTCCTTCAAAATAATTGGCAAATGAATAACCCGAAAGGTCAACCAGGGCAGTGCTTTGATCCACCAATAATTCAGGATATCCCAGTCCTTCGGGTATGAGACTGCTCACAAAATCCATATATAATACCAAGGATTTACTTCCACTATGGAAGTTCAGTTTTCCTATATAATATATGTGCTCTGGTTCATCATCAATCAAGAACAAATGTTCTGAAAGTGTGGGTTTTCCTTCCTGACTTACCATAGTTTCGAAATAATCTTCGCAACCTACGATCAAACCATCAGGTTGTATTTCGATGAGATCGCTGCTGTCACACAAGGTCATTTGAATGGAAAATTTCTTCCAAAACCCTTTGAAGTAGTTTTTCTGCAAATGCGCATCCAAATCCTCCACCACCCTTCCACTATGATCAATGATATGTTGCACCATGGTGTCTGAATGCATCTGGCCCATGAGCACATCAAATTGCTCTTCCAGTTGTGGCTCCCTGGCATGGGCTAAGTCATAGAGTGTTTCTGCCTGCTCCTGGTCTTTTCTTTCCTCAGTACCCAGATTAACCAGAAGAGCAATGACCACCGAAAACAACACCAGGCTTCTTAGATTTCGACTTAATTCGCCCGTATTTCGTTTTGATAAATACTTTGCGTTGAGCAAGCTTAGCGCAATGAAACCAATTAGTATCCATGGCATCCATTGATTTGAAAACCACCAGCTATTTGGTAAAAAGACGATGAGAACTGCTAGTAGCAAATGGGATATAAGTACAGCTAATGACACGGAGCTGTTGCTGAGGAGCCTGTCCGTGCTCAAATACAGAAATACACTGAGAAGAATGACGTCCAGCAGCAATAGTACACAGGAAAAATCCTCAAAACTAAAGTTGAGGATCCCTCCACACTGGCTATGGATAATAAGTAAATAAATGAGCAGAAAAGTCCATAAACTTACCAGCCAAAACACAAGGGTGCTAAGCAGGGATTTATATAGGTTTGTTTTTGATTCCTGGGTCAGGTTGTGTTCTTTTCTTGCTGATTTATAGATTCTTACAGCAATCACACACATCAGGACCACATTTAGGCTAAGATCTCCAATGGACTCAAAATATGGCATCAATTGAAGTCCTGGTTCGAAGAGAAATGAAGTTTTTAGTTTAGCAGGTACAGCCAAATAATAATCCAGTAACCGCAGTATGATCACATCAGCAATAAAAAATATGGGTCGCCATAGTTGAATCCGTCCTCGTGGAAGTACCTTAGCATACAAACGGTACATACCATTCAGTACACACACATACACAAGAACCATTAGTACAAACAGCAGATAAATAATGGTTTCATTGGAAGCATCGGTATCACTAAAACTCACTGACATTAAATAGCTGCCATCATGACTATTTATGGGATAGGCTAAATCAGTTTTGTCCAGACTAAACGATAGGTTTGCATGGTCACCGTAAACCGTATTTTCATAAGTTGGCAAATACTCATTATTGATGGAAAAATCCTTCCTTATGAGTTGATAAACAAAAATGTCATAATTCTGAAAACCATAATATCGGGTAAGGTACCAGGCTGTTTTGTCACGGATTACTCTATAGGTTTGCTTGCTGTCATAATCATTGGGTATGGAAAGCATATTGGTATTCCAAAACACCAGGCTGTCATTTCTAAAAATTTGCAAAAAAGTATAAGGATGTTTCTTCACTACTCTTTCCAATTGTGGCCATCCTTCTTTTACAGTTTTTGATTGTAGGATATTGTTGACTTTCTCCGTACAGTCATCCAGAAAATGTTGTTGTTGTTGGATTTTTTGTTGCAGGTCGTTAGCCAGTTGATCCGGATTGGGTGATTGTTGACTAAGGATCAACACCAGACCATAAGCACAAGCAAAAAAAATGGCGAGCCACCAGCTGATGTGTTTTTTTATTTGTGTCCCCATAGGAATGATATATGACAGTGGGCAAGTAACAAAAGCCAATGCCCATGTGAATGTACAACATTTACCGTATTGGACTTACAGCTTCAGAAATAAACAGCCCTTCGTCTGCCTTTGGTTAATTGGCCTTCTTAGCTACAAAAATCATGCTGGAATAGTCGTTGGATTCTTTTGCCATCCTGTTGGAGCTCCAGCCTTTCATAAAGGCTTTTGGATATGGAAACTTATTTCCGAGATATGTTTCGCTCAACAAAGACACATAGTAGGCGTCGAAGGTCATGGGCAGGCTTTCGATCAACTCAAAGTTGTATTTCTTTAACAGTGATTCCATACTGCTTTTACTGAAGTGGTATAGATGCCGAGGCACATCCAAACCAGCCCAGTATTTTCCGTATTGTTTGGCATCAGGTGAATCAATGTTGGGAACAGCCACGAACAAAAACCCCCTTTTCTTCAGCAGTCGGCTTAATTGTTTCATCCGCTCATCGAGATCGAGCACATGCTCCATCACATGCCAAAGTGATATGATATCAAATTTTTCATCAGGCCATTGGTCAAGCTGAGATTCTTCAAAGATGTCGAGATGGTGTTGTTGCTGTGCAAAGGCACGGGCAGGCTCATTGGGTTCAACGCCGCTTACTTCCCATTGGTTTTTTTTGAAATGAGCCAGCACTTCTGCTGTTCCGCAACCGATATCCAACATGCTTCCCATTTGATGATAAGAAGTAATCAATTTGAATTTCTTTGAAATATTTTGGTTGCGCAGCATATTGTACAACCAGGCAATGGGTGATTTTTTGTTGGCGGTATGTGACAAATAATCCTCAGAATCATAATAGGCTCCCAGCTCTTCTTTCCTTGGTATGGGGTTCGTAAAAATAAAGCCACATGAATCACAACATTCTATGGCAAAATCCTCCTGACTAAGGAAATAATCCTTGGATTGTAAATAGCCTGAAAAGTCCGGGTGACCACAGATAGGACACTGTTTGCGATGGATTAATTCTTTTGATTGTTTCACGTGAAACATGTATTAGTTAGCGACCAAGGAACACCATCAATACGCTGATATCAGCAGGTGATACACCGCTGATTCTGGAGGCTTGTCCTATGGTTCTGGGTTTGATTTTATTTAATTTTTCCCTTGCTTCAGTTGAAAGGGCCTGAAGAGCATGGTAATCAAAATCCGCCTTAAGGGCCAGATCCTCAAACTTAGAAACTTTAATGGCCAGATCCTGTTCCTTGGCAATATAGCCCTCATACTTCAGGAGTATTTCGGCTTCCTCCATGGTCTCCTGGTCATAGTCACTGTCAATGATAAAGTTTCTAAATGATTCAATACTTGAGACTAAATTATCTATATGAATTTGGGGGCGTAATAACAGAGCTGCCATTCTGGATTTCTGTTGCAGGGCTGTGGTATTTTTATTATGTAACATAGTATCCACCTCAGCTGGAGTCACAGAATTTTGACGCAAAAACTTGATAATAGACTGAACATTGTTTCCTTTGGTCTCTGCCTTCTGAAACCTTTCCTCAGATGCCAATCCCAATTGGTGGGCCAGTGGGGTAAGTCGAGCATCAGCATTGTCCTGCCTTAACAATATCCTGTATTCTGCCCTTGAAGTAAACATCCTGTAGGGTTCATCTACACCTTTGGTGATTAAATCATCGATGAGTACACCTATATAGGCCTCATGCCTTTTGAGTACAAACTTTTCCCTTTGTTGAATTTTTTGATGGGCATTTACACCAGCCATTAAACCTTGTGCGGCGGCTTCTTCATAGCCAGTGGTGCCGTTGATTTGTCCTGCAAAATATAAACCCTCCACCAGTTTTGTTTCCAGGGTATCGCTTAATTGAGTGGGAGGAAAATAATCGTATTCTATGGCATAACCAGGCCTGAATATTTTGGCGTTTTCAAAGCCGGCAACTTCTCTTAGGGCTTTTAATTGAATGTGATCGGGCAAGGACGAAGAAAATCCATTGACATAGTATTCCACTGTATCCCATCCCTCGGGTTCCACAAATAACTGATGCTGGTCGCGTTGGGAAAAACGCTCTATTTTATCCTCTATGGATGGACAATAGCGAGGACCTGTACCTTCAATCCTACCCGCAAACATGGGGGAATCCTTGAAGCCTATTTTAAGTACATCATGAACCTTAGGAGAGGTATAGGTAATCCAGCATGAACGTTGCTGTTGTATTTTTTCTTCAGACATAAAAGAAAACAGTTGAGGATCTTCATCGCCCAATTGCTCTTCCATGGCATCAAAATTAATGGTGCGACCATCCACACGAACCGGAGTGCCTGTTTTAAGTCGGTCACTTTCAAAACCCAGTTGCTTTAAATTTTCTGTGATCCCATGGGAGGGAGGGTCACCAATTCTACCGGCGGCAAACTGTTTTTGTCCCACATGTATCTTTCCATTTAGAAAAGTTCCGTTTGTTAGAATTACAGTTTTGCTCTTAATTTCCAATCCCATGGAGGTGTGAACACCTACCACGCTTTTGTTCTCCACCAAAAGCCCCACAACCATATCCTGCCAGAAATCCAAATTAGGGATACCCTCCAACACCTTACGCCAATGATGCGAAAACAGCATTCTGTCACTTTGGGCTCTTGGGCTCCACATGGCAGGGCCTTTTGATTTGTTGAGCATACGAAACTGAATCATGGATCGGTCGGTGATTAAACCCGACTGTCCACCCAGGGCATCTATTTCCCGTACAATTTGTCCTTTGGCAATGCCTCCCATGGCCGGGTTACAAGACATCTGAGCAATGGCGTTCATGTTCATGGTGATCAGCAACACCTTCGATCCCAGCTTTGCTGCGGCAGCAGCTGCTTCGGATCCGGCATGACCGGCACCTACAACGATGACATCGTATGATTCAAACATGGAGTAATTGTTTCACGTGAAACATTTTCAAATTTCAGGCTGCAAACTTAAATAATAATCCTCTTTGCTGCGCATCTCTTTTTTTTCGGCCTTGCTATGGTCTTCATAACCGATGAGGTGGAGGACACCGTGAACCAGCACCCGTGATAATTCCTGCTCAAAATTCTGAGCGAACTTTTTCGCATTGTCATCCACTCGATCGAGGCTGATGATAATGTCTCCCGAAATAATTTCCAGGTTCTCTGATGAAGGGAAAGTGATGATGTCTGTATATGTATCGTGATTGAGATGGGTGCGGTTGAAATCCAATAAGTCTTCATCAGTAGTCAGCAGATAATGAATATCACCTTCTTTTTTTCCTTCCTTTATAATCACCTGCCGGATCCATTCTTTTAAAATGGATGTTGATGAAATTCGTAATGCCGGATGTTCATGGGTAAAACTAATCATGCCGATTGCTCATCGCCTTTTTCAATGCTCCCTCAAAATAGGCACGCAACAAAGTCGTTCGTTCCTCCGCTACCAAATTGTGAACCGCAGAAATGTCAAAAGTCAACAACAAGCCTTTTTCATCACTAATTTCAATCTGATCGGCCAAAGTATTCACCAAAAAGGCTCTTTTGCTTGTAACTGACTCTTCCAAATCGTTCAGTTTTTTTGTGCGTAAATAGGTTGTTAACCGCTGATTATCAGGTGTTTGTATGTTTATAGTGATGTTTTTAAAGTCCGTATAATAGTCATATTTGAGCAAACTCCCGTCCATCTCCTCACACAGAAGACTGAAAAGCTCTGTTAACACCGTCAGAATATTACCATAATAGGAATCATTTAAAAAAACCTGCTCACTTAGATTGTCAACATATTTTTCCAGACTTGGCATGTTTTTCTCGAGAGCAACAATTTCCATCACGCAACTTTTATTTACCATCGTTTTTTTGATCAATTGAATAGCGATACTTTTTCAGGAGGCTTTTATAATAAGGTGTCATTTCAATGGGATTACTGATGAGCACATCCTCCTCGGCCTCTTTCAAATCCTTATACTCAATTTCCATATTTTGGTTACTGCGGTTTCTATTTTTCCCTGATTCAGATTTGCGTCTTTCTTCTCGCTCTCTTTCTTGCAGTGCCTCCTGAGATTTTAATAAACGTACTTCAAGCTGTTTTTGACGTTCAAGGGTTTGCTGGGTAATCCGCCTGTTGATAATGTCTTCCTCCACTTTCTTCATCTCTTCAATAGCCTCATTCAAAGCATCACCCTGTCCGCTACCCTGATCCATTTGCTCGAGCATCTGGCTCAATTGCCGTCTGATTTCCGCCTGCTGAGCCGCCATACGTGCCAAAGCCTCGCTTTGACCGTTGACACCTTCCTGTCCTTCAGTACCTTTATCGTTGGCCTTGCCCTGCATGCCCTTATTCAGCTTGCCCTGCATTTTAATCAATTGCTCCATATCACCCGGACCACCCTCGCCAGGATTCTTGCATTTGTTTTTACTTTCCTTACCTCCGGGCATATTCATGCTTTGCTTCATTTTGTCAAGGGATTCCACCAGCATCAGTGCCAGATTATTCATGGAGGTCATGATATATTGCTGTTCCTTTAATGCTTCTCCTCGTCTTCTATCCTGCAGAGAAGCCAGGCTTCTGTCCAGATAGGTTTCGATGGTTTCACTCTCCTTTATAATATAGGGTTTTATCATGAGCTGTCTTCGGCTCAGGGCTATCAAGGAGTCATGAACAATCTTATAATCGCTTTTGAGCAATTGCTGTTGATCGGCATTGTCGATATACTGTGGGTCGTTGAATGAAGTGTTGGCTACCAGATCGATCAAATCCTCTTGCCCAAAACTCAAATCCATTAAATTGTCCAGCATGCGCTTGACTTGTTCAGCATCCTCGGCCAAACGTGATTGCATTTGCTCTTGCATCATCTTACTGATGCTTTCCGAAAGTCTCTGCATTTGCTCTGCTGCCTGACTTTGATTTTCTGAGGCTTTTTTACGCTTCTTTTTTGATAGATTCGAATCAGCCTGCTCCATGGGTTCATCAATTTTCTTCAAATCATTGGAGTCAGCACTAATGGTGTAGGGATCTTTCAAGGCCTCATTTAATTCCTGCATTTCCTGGATATCTTCCTTTACTTCATCAAACCTTTCCTGAAGTTCCTGTTGCTGTTCCTGTGATAATTCTATATCCTTCTTTCGATCAATGGTTTCCTCCGACAAGGTTTTTTCCTCCTGGCTAAGCTTTTCCAAATCCTCCACAATGGCTTCTGCCTTTTTCTCTACTTCCAGCTGTTTGTACATCTCCAGACTCTGCTCAAGCTCTTCTTTCAGGTCCTGGTTATCTTCCTGCATTTGTTGCAGCATCTGCTGAAGCTCATCTTTGTTCATTTGTTCCAACTCTTCTTTCAAAGCATCCAGTTCTTGCTGCATCTCCTCATCCATGAGTTCCTCCATCATCTCTGCCAGCTCATCCATTTTCTCCTGGAGTTCTGGAGACATTTTCTCCTCAAGTTGTTCTGCCAAATGCTCAATTTCCTCATTGAGTTCGTTGAGCTTTTTAATCTCCTCCTGTATTAAGGCTTCCTTTTCCAGCAAATTCATCATCTGGTTTTTATCCAACCAGTTCATTTCATTTTTCTCGAACAGTGATTTCTTATACTCTTCAATGCGTTTATTGATCTGATCTAATTGCTTCATCAGGTCTTCAGCCCGCTTTTTTACTTCCTCACTATTGGACTTCATATCATCCTGAAGTTCTTCTTCGGTGGGGAATAATAATTGATGAATCGCTGTTTTTGATTTTTTGTGCCCATGGAGGGCATCATTATCACTGACTTCAAAATAATACATCAGGGAAGATCCAACCTTCACATCCTGGCTATCCGGAAGGAAAACATATTGAAAGCTTTGCTGTTCGATTCCCTCTCGGATATCAAGCTCTTGAGAAGTCCATGAATCCTCTGGCGACGCATCCAACTTATAATAAAAGTGGAGTTTATGAAAACCATGATCGTCGCCAATCACACCCTGGTAGTATACCGGTTCAAACGCAGAAGTTTCCATTACTTCATTGAGACGGATGGAAGGATACTCATCTTTAATTACCTGAACAGAAAAAGTCATGGAGTCAGGACTAATGATGTGTTCGTTCTCAGCAAATAAAGTGTATCCAAAGCTATTCATGACTCGATCTTCCAAGGAATATCGGTTGTCTGATACAGCTTCCATTATTCTCAGCTCAGCTCCTTTTCTATAAAAAACAGCATCCACATCCTTGGTAAAAGTAGTCCAGCGGATAAGGGTTCCTTCAGGTACTACCACATCACCAGAATTTTCAATGATATCATCTTTTCGTTCCAAATAAGATGGGTAGTCCAGTTCCAGCTGAAAGCTAAAAATTACAGGTTTGGGTAAGACCTTTAAAAGGTATTGATCACTGATGTAATCATCCGTTTGCAAACTGAAATAAAGGTCTTCATTCAGGTCAGTGAAGGTGTATGAATAATGTTGGGCATCTACATCCTTTAAGCGGTAGTTGTATCGGCCGTCGTTGATATAAATTTGAGCTGGTATTTCATCACCTGTAACTTTCACCATGATACTATAATCATCATGTTGCATGACGGAAAACTCACTGTTGAGCAGCTCCAATGTATAGGGTAGGGGTTTGGAAAAATGCTCTGTATGGTTGATGATGCGCCTGGAAGGTTCTGTTATGAAGGCAGGAAATACCAACAGTATGCCTATAATGATCAGAAAGGGAGCTAAAGCATATTTCAGGTACTTCAGGTTTTTGCGAATGGCTATGGCCTGACCGAAAGGAATGGGTTTTAAATCGCGGGCCTTTTGTGAGATTGATGCCATGAGCAAATCATATTCCGAGTTGGATATCTTGCTTTCCAGTTCTCCCAGTTGTATGGCATTGAGAAGTTTATCACTGACTTCCGGGAAATAACGTCCAATAATAACAGCTGCCTCTTTGGCTTGTAGCGTCCTGCCGATTTTCAATAGTTTTATGATGGGATGTAACACATAGAACACCAACACAAAGGAAGAGAGGCTTATAAATATGTAGAACAATAGGGTACGGGCAAGAACTGTGGACCAGGCGAAGTACTCAATCACATCCACCACAATAAAGAAGGAAAAGATGATGGCCAGGCTCAATATCAGTCCTTTTACCAGCAAATTCTTATAATACTTGCTGATGAAGCGGTTTATCTTCTCAAATAATATGACAAAATCCTGATGCATGGGCAACGTTCCTGCTTGAGTAAATGTCTCTAAAAATGATTGCGCTAGATTTCGGCAAAGATATAAATTCAATACCTTGCCAGCCAAATCTTACCATCACCACTAATATTGGCCTATATGAAACGTTTATTTTACTTTTTTGTTTTTATGATCCCGGCACTTGGCGGTTTTTCTCAACTCAGCGATCATGGAGATCATGAGTTGCAGTGCATCCATCAATCACGTGCCATGGAAAAAGGATTGTTTAACCCTGCCTATGCCTGGCAAAGCGATTATTTATTTGATTATGATGTCAGCTTCTACTGGCTTGATATAGAGGTTAGCAATCAAAGTGTTTTTGTGTCAGGAAATACGACTATAAATGCGGAAGCCCTGGTTGCCATCGACACATTTGCCTTTGAGCTCATCCCGGAGCAAACCATTGATTCTATTTTTGTAGATGGGATAAAATACAGCAACTATACGCGGGAAACCAATAATGTGTTGGTTCCGGTATCTACCATTCCGGCCCAAAGTAGTTTTTCTGCTCAGATTTATTACCAAGGACAACCTCCATCGGGAGGATTTTTCGCAGGTGTTACCAATGCCTACTCATCTGCATGGGATCAGGAAGTAACCTGGACTTTATCTGAACCATTTGCTGCTGCTGATTGGTTTCCTGTGAAACAAGATCTTGAGGACAAAGCAGATTCATGCTGGGTATTCCTCACCACAGATTCAGATCTTATGGCTGGATCTCAGGGATTACTTACCAATACCGTTAACCTGGGTAATGGTCAGACGCGTTATGAGTGGAAATCTTCTTATCCCATTGATTATTATCTGATTTCATTCGCAGTGGCAGATTATCTGGAATACAACACCTATGCCCATCCGGTAGAAATGGGAGGGGATTCAATTCTGATTCAGAATTTTATCTACGATAGTCCGGGATGCCTGGAAAACTATAAAGGAGGCATTGATGTTACCGGAGAGATGGTGGAGTTAATGTCAGAGAAATATATTCTTTACCCTTTCCATGAGGAAAAATATGGCCATTGCCTCACCCAACTGGGAGGTGGAATGGAACATCAAACCATGTCAACCATGGGTGGCTTCTCATTTGGATTGGTGGCTCATGAATTGGGTCATATGTGGTTTGGAGACCATGTGACCTGTGCCACATGGAGTGATATCTGGATCAATGAAGGATTTGCTACTTATTCCAACCACCTGGCTGAAGAATTCATCAACGGTTGGAGTGCCGGTGTGAATTTCATTGTAGGCAAACAAAACAGTGCCATGGGATCTCCCGGTGGTAGTGTATATATACCCGAGGAATTGATTTATCCCGGTAATGAATACAGAATTTTTAATGGCAGGCTATCCTATAATAAAGGAGCTTGTATTATTCATATCCTGCGTCATGAGATACAGGATGATGAGCTCTTTTTTGATGTTATGGGAAGTTTCCAAACCGAGTACGCCGGAGGTACAGCCACTGGTGAAGATTTTAAAAATACAGCAGAAGAAGTAACAGGCATGGAATTTGATACCTTTTTCGACCAATGGTATTATGGAGAGGGTTATCCCAAATACGCCCTGACCTGGTATTATGATAATGGTAATTTCCATTTGTCTTCAAGTCAAAGCACCTCTACTTCTGTTACGCCTGTTTTTGAAATGCTCATGGACTATCGCCTGGAATTTGAGGATGGCACAGATACCATTGTTCAGCTTTTTCAATCTCAAAACCTGGAAAATTATGTGCTCCCCATGCCGAAAGTTGTGGTCGATATAGAAGTGGATCCCAACGACTGGACCATGGAAAAGGTAACCAGCATCACTGTGGTTGTGGAAGAAACAGAATCTCCTGTATATTTCACTGTGGCACCCAATCCGGTACAGGAGCACCTTAATCTGTATTTCTCCAATCCAACAGAGGGTCCAAGAAACATCAACATAAGCGATATCAGCGGTAGAAGTATTCTAAACATGCATTCATCTGATGATCAATTACATATTAACACCAGTGGCTTGGCCAGAGGGGTCTATGTGGTTCGTGTAGATGATGGAAATAAAAAATTTGATCGCCGCTTTGTGAAATAATACTCTTTTTTTACCTCAACGTGATGGCGTACAGAAGCAATTCTGTGCGCCTTTTTTGATTTCTTACAACATGCCATGATTGATTAGTTCAATCTGTTGCAAAAAACAGTTTGCATTCTAATGAAATTAGCTTTCTTTGTTTGTCTGAATCAATACTATATATCATGACAAACGTGTTTCGTCTATTCACTCTAACTACTTTCTTTCTTGCCTACATCGGTTTATCTGCTCAATTTGTAACCCCTGTTACCACCATTTCGGGTGATGCAGAAGTGACCACAACCCAAAATAAAGTGATTACCGGAGCCATCAAAACAGCTTCATTTGGTCCCAATGGTGTGATGAGTTTCAAAATAAAAAATGCGGCAGGCACATCAGTCAAACTAAAAGCTGCAGATGTATCCCAATTAAAACTAAAAGTAAACGGATTGGCCAAGATGGAAATTATAGCAGAGCAATCCTCTAACATCAACAAACTGGCTAAGTCAAATTTTAAGGAAGTCGTTGATCGGGAGTATATCTATTGGCAACAGTTGAAACATCCTGAAAAGGAAAAATATATGCTGCTCCAATTGCTGAATCCCGGATTTGATGACCTCATTAAAGTGTATGAGATTCCCAATTCGAAAAGCGGCGAACTGAGCATGGGAGATGTGGCCATTTCAGGTAATGAAGCCACGGCCTATTATGTGGTGAAGGATAACAAAACCATTAAAATCACCAAAAAGAAATACAAAAAACAGGATTTCCAGCATTTATTCAGTGATTGCCCAGCCATTATTGAGGCCAACGAACCTAATTTCAAATACTTTTCTGAGCATGTGTTCTTCTATAATGAACGATGTAAGAAATAGAGGTTCTGAAACTGTATTTTTGAGCCCCGGATGCTTTATTCTATGATGACTTCATCGCTGAACAACCAGGCCCGGTTCCCTGCCCCTGCTTTTCCTTCAGCTATTACACCGTGGTTTCTGGCATCAATTTTAATAAACCTCATGTTTAGGGCTTCTCCTTCCATTCCGTAGGTTAAGACATCCATACTCTCCGTTAAGAGTTGGCCCTCCAGCGAGTGGTAGCGCTTTCCGTCTTCTGAAAAGGAAATGCGAACTTTTGATGGTCCATAAATCCAAGCCCCGGGTCTGGTTAGAAAACGACAGGCGATCCTTTTCACTTTTTTGATATCCCCTAAATCAATTTTTAATAACATATCCTGACCTTCGAAGCCATAAAAATGCTCATAGCCGCGGCTCCAGTAGTTTGATGGTTCGTAAATGATGCCATCATGTAAGGTGTTTTCACCAGGATAATATTTAGGTGAGGCTTTGGTAAATGATTGGTAATGGGCGTCAATTCCGAGATGAGAAATGCTATCCGCTGCCTGACCCAATTCAGTTTTAAGAGCAGGCACTTCATAGGTTTTCCGTAAGGCATCCAGCTGGCTGTGTAAGGCATTTTTGATCTGCTCATAAGCCGGATCATCATAGCGGTTATACAATTCCAAGGGATCATTCTTCAGGTCGTACAATTCCCAGGCATCGATATCATAATAATAATGGATAAGCTTATAATTCGGACTACGTATTCCATAATGCCGTTTCACCGCATGCTCTGCAGGATATTCATAATAATGATAATACAAGGCCTCATGCATTTGCTGCTTTTTCTGCTCAAGAATAGGTCGCAGGGATAGTCCCTGCATGTCTTGGGGAATATCGACTCCGGCATAGTCCAGAATGGTTTCTGCAAAATCAAGGTTCTGGACCAGTGCATCGCTTACCCATTGGCCCTTAATTTCATTTGGGTATCTCACCAACAAAGGCGTACTGAGGGATTCCTCATACATAAAACGTTTGTCAAACCATCCATGCTCTCCCAAATAAAAACCCTGGTCGGAGGTATAGATAACCAATGTGTTGGAGGCCAATCCGTGGGTGTCTAACCAGTCCAGAATCATTCCCACACTCTCATCAACAGATTGAACGGTAGCCAGATAATCCTGCATATATCGCTGGTATTTCCACAGAGCCAGATCATTACCCGAAAGCTTTGCTTCATGAAAATCTTCATTTTTTTTCCAATAAGCTGCATCCCAATGAGCACGCTGAACGCTATCCATTCGTTGGAAACACCAATCCATGCCATCACTGGATAAATTACTGGATCCTGCAACCTCTGATAGTTTCAGGTCATAGCCAGGATACATATCATGGGCTATACTCATCTTCTGAGATCGGGCTGCATCTCTACCATTGGCATAGGTATCAAAATAATGCTCGGGTACAGGAAATTTTATGCTGTCAAAGCGGTTCAGGTGTTGGGGTGCCGGCATCCAATTTCGGTGAGGTGCCTTGTGTTGCATAAGCAAACAAAAAGGTTGTTCTCCCTGCTCGAATTGTTGTAACCAATCCAGTGAAAACTGAGTAATGAGTTCGCTCACATAGCCCTTTTCCTTTTTCAGGCTACCCATTTCATTGAAATCTGGGTTGTAATAGTGTCCCTGACCCGGAAGCACCTTCCAATAATCAAAGCCTGTGGGTTCACTTTTCAAATGCCATTTACCCACAACAGCTGTCTGATAACCTGCTTGTTGCAACAATTTTGGAAAGGTCATTTGTTTGCCATCGAAGACAGAGGCATTATTCACCAGGCCATTTTTATGGCTGTGTTTTCCGGTTAATATGACTGCACGGCTTGGGGCACAAATGGAATTGCTCACACAGGCCTGTGTAAATCGTACGCCTTCATCTGCCAGGCGGTCGATATTGGGAGTATGATTCAAGCCATGACCATAGCTGCTTATGGCCTTTTCTGCATGATCATCTGACATGATAAAGATGATGTTGGGCCTTGTCCTTTGCTGAGGAGACCTATCCTCGGCATTCAGTCTTAGAGTAGCAAAAAAGACAATAAGACACGCTATAAAAACACCAGGGATAGCAGAGGAAATAAAGCGATTCATAGGCCAGAAAACTGAGGGTTTTGAATAGCTAAAAGTAGGAAAAATAGCTATCTGGTCATCCGATGACTTCCTCTGCGTCTCTTTGCGCCTTATGTGTGGTTCCCTGCCTGCCGGCAGGCAGGTTTGCGTAACTTTTACAAGATCCACCCATGAAAGGTCATCTCAATGTCATCCATTGACCATGCTCTACATCATATTCATTTCGGCTTCCAGCTCACAATTGATCATCCATTGAACACCATATGTGTCCACCAGCATACCAAATTGAGCACCCCAAAAGGTTTTTTCAAAGGGCATGATGACTTGCCCACCTTTGCCCAGGTCACTGAACCACTTTGTAGCTTTTTCAATATCCATGGTTCCAATGGAAATGGAATAGGCATCACCCATGGTGGCTGGCTGGTCGGGTCGTCCATCTGATGCCATAAGGATGGCATCATCAAATGTTAAGGTCGCATGCATAACTTTGGATTTATAGTCATCTGTAACCGGTACGGGAGAACCATCAAATCTCATGATTTCAAGTTCGGCATTAAATACGTTCTTATAGAAGCTCATGGCTTCTTCACAGTTGCCATTAAAAGTTAAATATGGATTGATCAGAGTTGAGTCTTTCTTATGCATAGTTGTTCTTTTATTCCCAAAAATAGACCATCATAAAAAGCAAGACTGTTAAGTTGATGTTAAAAAAAACCAGAGCCTTTAAGAGATTGACTATGTGGAATAGTGGTGCCCTGCTCACAAAATGTTTTGGTTTGGATGCATGACAAAAAAAAGCCCGCTTCGAGTGAAAGCGGGCTTTTGATATGGTATAGTTTGATGTTTAGCTACATTTCAGCACTTGTGTCATTTGATATTTGGCTGCTTCCACATTGGGACCACTACTTACTTTCTTATAAGCTGCACAAGCTGCAGCGGCATCACCTTTGCCTTCCTGAATTTGCCCCAAAGTGAAGTTAATGTCTGATGCATCACCTTCTTTCAATTCGATGGCTTTGTTGGCTGCGTTAATTCCAGCATCCCATTCACTGGTTTTCTGATAAGCCAGTGCCAGGTAATAATAGGTATCAGCAGTTCCTGCACCATACTTTAATGAATTGTTGATGTGTTGGGCAGCAATGGCTCCATGTTCTTTTTGAATTTCTTTGGCTCCTGCATTGAAGAGGGCTTTATAGGCTGCCTTTTTAGCTTTTTGCACAGTCTTGGCAGCTTTGCTGTTGGTCTCTCCCAACTCTATTACTTTATCCATCATGGCCATCATCTGATCCATATCACCTTTGGTTTTATAAACCAATCCTTTTCCATAATAGGCTCCATAGCTTTTGGGTGACAACTCAAGGGCTTGGTCATATTGAGCCATAGCGCCATCCAGGTCTTTCTTCTTTAATAGGGTGCTCCCTTTGGTGGTCATCACTTTAGCGATATAGGCATTTGTTTTCTTGGCCAGGGCATCATTTCCAAGCTCAACGGCCAGAGCATTGGCTTTTCCAAGTTCAGCAATGGCTTCGTCGAACTTCTTAGCTTTATAAAGGGTTAATCCGTTTTTATAGATGGCATTATTCAATGGACCCATAATACTGGCTTTCAAATCTTCTCCATCAGCACCCAAATCAGTACAAATCTGTACTGCTTCTTCATATAATGGAATGGCAGCTGCATAGTTCTTGGCTTTATACAAATCATTGGCTTCATTGTATTTGGCTCCGGCATCATCAAGGCTTTGGGCAAAAGTGGCTGCAGCAAATACGAACAGACTGACAAGCAATAGGGATTTCTTTAACATTGTAATTCAAATTTTGGTTTCTAAAATAAATCTAATGGCGGCGAAGATATAAAAATTGTTGGAAAATCTCGGGCTGAGCATCAGAGTATCAGTGAATCAAACTTTAAGGACCAACAATTTATACCGTGTGTTCAATGCCATTGAAATCACACTGGGAGACCATAATCCATTTTTATTTTTCTTATTTTTATCTGCTTGTAGCACAACTCCTAAAAATCATTTGAATTAAAATCAAACTGCCATGAAAAAAACACTACCCTTACTAGCCATTCTTGTCATCATCTTATGTTGTTACACCTCTTGTAAGAAAGATGATGATTCAACCAAAACATGCAACTTAAGCACCAGCGTATCGGCTCCTGCAGCCATGCAAATCGTTTATACTGCCAGCCATACAGGTGATGGCAGCATTTCTACACTGACTTATACTGATCGGGATGGTAGTAAAACCATCTCCAATCCAAGTCTGCCGTGGACCCAGTCCATAACCGCAACAGAAGGCATGAATGTTTCCATTTCGGCCACAGGAACAGTTAGTGATGGAAGCCTGACGGTTGCTCTTGGTGGCTCGGGTGGCGGGCATACTATAACTCAAAGCGACTTCTGCTCACGCACGGATTAAGCCTTCATTGTAGAGTTGGTTTGGGCTTTTCAATTTCTTTAGCTCGATTATTTTTCTATTTTTATGGAAAAAGAATATGAGAATTTCGTCCAGAACGTCCATACTTATGGCGTCAGCCGTGGCTTTTTACCTTCTATTGAGCATACAAAGTAGTTTTTCACAAAACCACGTATCTACCTACGCAGGAACAGGAAGTGTCGGTTTTGTTAATGGTGATACTTCAATAGCAAGCTTTAACAAACCCTTTGGTATTTGTATTGATGCCATTGGAAATGTGTATCTGGCCGATGCCCACAACCATTGCATACGTAAAATCGCCGTAGACGGTCAGGTATCAACCTATGCCGGAACAGGTTCGGCAGGTTATCTTGATGGGCCGGCAGCAGAAGCACAATTCAACCAGCCATTAAATATTTGTTTTGATGATAATGGAAATATGTATGTATCCGACTTCATCAATCAAAGGATTCGGAAAATCTCGGCTGATATGCAGGTGACCACTATTGCAGGCACAGGAGTACCTGGTCATGTCAATGGGGCTGCTGCTGAAGCACAGTTCAATTACCCTCGTGGTATTTGCCTGGATGATACAGGGAATATCTATATTGGCGACAGCTGGAACCACAGGATAAGAAAGATTTCCATCCAGGGTGTGGTGAGCGATTGGGCAGGCGGAGGCAGCGTAATTGGGGTTCAGTCGGTGGGTGATTATGTGGATGCAAGTGATACGGCCGCACGTTTTTATACACCATGTGAGTTGAGCATTGATGCAAATAATAATATTTTCGTTGCCGATGCCTACAACCACCGCATCCGAAAAATTGACGCCAACAGAATGGTGACTACAGTTGCCGGAAGTGGTGGCCACGGACCCAATGGAGGCGGATTTCAAAATGGCCCGGGTTCAGAAGCTGAATTTGATACTCCTACCACTGTATTTGTCAGTGTTCAGGGTAATCTGTTCGTGGGTGACGGGGCCAACCAGGTGATGCGGAAAATTGATACAGCCCTTATGGTGAGCACTTTTGCCGGTTCAGGAAATGCTGGATTTGAAAATGGTATTGATTCTCTTGCACAGTTTAATTTTCCACGGGGATCAGTAATGGACAATACGCTTAACAGGTTGTATGTGGTAGACTATTACAACCATGCCGTACGTATTATTCATATTGCTACCTCGGTGGGTCTGTCAGAAAATAGCGTCCATCCTCTTAATCTACAAGTCGGTCCAAATCCTTTCTCCTCCGAAACGACCTTTAGGTATCATCTGCAAGACAACTCCAAGGTTAGTATTTATATTAATAATCCAACTGGGGCATTGATAAGTGCTTTTAATCGGGAAAAAACTGCTGGTAAGCACCAATGGACCTGGAATGCCAATAATCTTCCCGGTGGCATTTATCTTTATACCTTCAGTGTAAATGGGGTGAAGGAGCATGGAAAACTGGTAGTGGAATAGAAGAAATCCATTACAAATTTTCCATAGTTTTCACTTTTTCCGACAGTTAACAAGTTTCAGAAAGCCATATTACCTTTCGATTATTGCGTATATTTGTGAGTGGCCTGCTACTGCAGATTTGTTAGTTCTTAAACCTCTTAGTTTAATAACTTCAATCGCTAAAACAAACCTAAACCCTTTACATATGTTTGGAAAAACCTTCTCCTCTTTTACCTTTGGTTTGATGGTAATCTTTTTACTATCATGTAATAACGCAACAGAAACTCCCATACCCATTGAAAAAATCTATGAGGGTTCACTTATAAGACCAAGTGTTAGTGATCTGGAGAATTTTTACCAGGAAGGTTACACCTCTATTACCGGTCACATAAGAATACAGGATCTTGAATCGACAGAAATTCATCAAAACCTTCATTACCTCTCCAACTTAAAACATATTGGCGGCAGCCTTGAACTGGTATCCCTCAGTGAAGTGGAGGATCTGGAAGGCCTCAACCAACTGGATTCTGTTAGCGGCAGTCTATCGATAGTATACTGTCATAAACTGCGAAACATGGAGGGCTTAGATAAACTGAGTCATATCGGAATGGAGTTTAAACTTAACTTGAATGAATCATTGATCGACCTCCAGGGTCTTGAATTTTTATCTTCCATAGGAATGAAATTAAAACTAGCCGGTAACCACCAAATGCTTTCCTTAAAGGGCCTCAACAATCTGGAAACCATTGGTGGCACCCTGGAAATAGGGGAGTATTATGGTTCCGGAAATGACAAGCTGGAATCCATTGAAGCCCTTTCTAATCTGGAGACGCTGGATCACAGACTTGACATACACAACAATGCCAGCTTGCAGCATTTGGCCGGACTGGAAAATATGTTAAGCGTCTGGCGGGTGGATATGACCAACAATAGCATACTAAGTGATTTTTGCGCCCTTGAATCCATGGTGAAGAATGAAGGCGTAGACGGTCCATTCGAATTAATTGGTAATGCCTATAACCCTACTGCTGAAGACATAAAAGCAGGAAACTGTTCACAATAATTGATCACTTTTTTTCCATAATGCCAATAACCAGACCAAAATTTAATCACCCCATTCTCTTAATATGAACATCATTCAAACAGAAAACCTGAGCAAATATTTCGGTGCAGTTAAAGCAGTCGACCAGGTTTCCATTCATGTGAAGCAGGGGGAGATTTATGGTTTTCTGGGGCTCAATGGAGCAGGAAAAACAACCCTCATCCGTTTGTTGCTGGGTTTGATAAAACCTGATACTGGTACTTGTATGTTGTTTGGGAAACACCCCAAGCAAGCCAATAAAATATGGAATAATGTGGGCTACCTCATTGAAACTCCACATGCCTATCCCAGATTATCTGTAAGGGAAAACCTGCAATTGATTTGTAAACTCAGAGGATTTGACGATCACAGACTCATCAATGAAATCACCGATCGACTGAATCTGGGAGAATATGTTCATACTAAGGAAGAAAACCTATCCATGGGCAACAAACAGAGATTGGGGCTGGCCAAAGCGCTCATCCACAGGCCCAAACTTCTGCTCCTTGATGAGCCTATCAACGGTCTTGATCCTGCTGGCATCGTTGAAATCAGAGAATTGCTACAAGAGCTCTCAGAACAACAGGGGACTACCATCTTTTTGTCCAGCCATATCTTATCTGAAATTGCAAGGCTCACTAGTCGCATAGGCATTATTCACAAAGGAGCACTAGTGAAAGAAATCAAATCCGCTGATTTGGATGAGCAAATCATTATGAGGCTGCATATCAAGACCACCAACAACCCCGGTGCTATTGAAGTGCTAACAGACAAAGGTTTCCAGGCCCAACTGGCTAATGATTTGATAGAGGTTTCAGATTCTCATGCCATTGACCAACCTGAAACCATTAGTCGATTGCTCGTTGAGCAAGGATTGCCTCCCAAACTGATTTGGGTATTTGAGGAAGACCTGGAACATTATTTTCTACGAATTATAAAAGCCTAGGGCCTTATGAAACAACAATTAAGGGCGTTGCAGGCCGAATTTATTAAAAACCGCCATTCAAAAATCAGGTGGGTAACTTTTGCCGCCATGTCGTTGGCGCCCCTTTTTGGTGGCGTTTTCATGCTGATGATGACAGCAGACGGCTATGAAGGGCTTTCAGGTGCATTTAAAACTAAAGCCGTTATGATGTCCTTCGAAGCCAACTGGCCTTCGTTTTTAGGTTTACTCACCCAGGCCATAGGCGTGGGGGGCGTACTTATTTTTGGTTTTGTGGTCAGCTGGCTTTTCGGACGTGAATATGCCGATGGCACCATTAAAGATTTACTGGCTCTGCCCATATCCAGAACCACCATTCTTCACGCCAAATTCATTTATTACAGTCTTTGGTGTCTGGCTCTGGCACTCTATAACCTGATGTTTGGTTTAATCATTGGTTTTGCCGTTCAACTGGATGGCTGGAGTATGCCAATGTTTCTGGCTAGTCTTGAATCCTATGTCATTACCACCATACTCATCATATTATTGAATACACCCATTGCTTTTTTCGCGCTTTGGGGGAAGGGGTATCTCACGCCTCTGGGTATTGTGGCCATCTTATTGGTGCTGGCTCAGGTAATAGGTGTAATGGGTATGGGAAGCTATTTTCCGTGGTCGGTTCCTGGATTATATAGCGGTAGTGGTGGTCCGGAAATGATGGCTCAGGTCAACGAAATCAGCTTTGGCATTTTGATAGCAACCAGCCTTATGGGTTATGTAGCCAGTTTGTTGTGGTGGAGATACGCTGATCAGAAATAAAGGATGCCTTCGGACTATATACTTTTGCAGCCATATTCATATGAAAAAGGATTAAACGAATAAACAAAATAAGTTCATGGGTGGAATCAATTCTAATGATTTGTTAATGGAACAGGCGGATACTTATGAAAGCAGGAGAATGAGTATGAGCCTGGCCCATAGCAAGGCCAACAAAGGCATGGTTGATATCAAAAGCCTTTCGGCTTCGGCATTACTGTGGTTTTTACTACCAAAGCCATGTGATCAACGATTTCAAAAGTTTATCAGGCCAAACACCTTCACAATATTTCTGTGAAAATGAAGTGTATTCAGATTATTTCCAATAGCTTAGTGGTCCAAAAAGTAGTCACTCTCTGAGAATAAAGTATCCCATGAAAGCTATTGTATACAATAAAAAAAACAAGTCCAACAAACTTAGTCTGGCAGAGCTTGATAAACCCCTGCCTGCCGATAATGAAGTGTTGGTCAAGGTGGTTTCAGCCTCACTCAATGCAGCCGATTATCGCTCCATAAAAATGGGCATGATTCCCAAGAGAAAAATCTATGGGTCTGCCATCTCAGGTAGGGTTGAGGCTGTAGGGAAAAACATCAGAAGTTTTAAAGTTGGCGATGCGGTTTTCGGCGATCTTTCTGATAGTGGTTTTGGTGGACTGGCTGAATTTGTAAGCTGTCCGGAAGATGCATTGGTAACAAAACCTGAAAGCATTTCTTTTGATGAGGCTGCCACTCTTGGTGTTGCCTCAACCACTGCACTGTGCGCCTTACGAGACGAAGGGGCTATTCAGCAAGGGCAGGATGTCCTTATTGTGGGTAGTGCTGGGGGTGTGGGCATTTTTGCGGTCCAGTTAGCCCATTACTATGGGGCAAAAATAACGGCGGTATGTAGCAGCAGGAATGTGGAACAAACCAAAGCCCTGGGGGCCCAAAAGGTGATCGACTATACCAAGGATGATTTCACCAAAACAAATCAAAGTTTCGACCTCATCCTGGCTATCAATGGTAATTATCCCCTGATGACCTACCACAAACTGTTGAAAGCCGGAGGCGTTTATGTGATGGTGGGCGGGGCCCTGAGTCAGATACTCAAGTCCTTGATTATGGGAAAAATTCTTTCACTGGGAAGCAAAAAAATGAAAACACAGTCTGGGAAAACCAATCCTAAGGATTTAGCCTTTCTGGTACAGCTGATGGAAGAAGGAAAGCTCAAGGGCCTCATTGAAAAACAATACTCTTTGGAGGATGCTCCCAAAGCCATGGAATATCTGAGTCAGGGTCATGCCCAGTCGAAAGTGGTTATTAACATCAGTAAGGATAGCATATAATAAGATAGATATGGATTATCAACACTTAGGCTATACAGATAGCCTTGAAAAATATAGAAACGAACAAGGCCTGGAAGGTTTTGAAATAGGCCGGGTGATGCTGGAGCACAAGGAAAGATATGTGGTTCAGACTCCCACGACAGAATATGATGCTGAACTTGTAGGCATTTTGAGGTTTACAGCAAGAGACCGATATGATTTTCCTGCGGTAGGCGACTGGGTGGCTTTTTCTGAGTATGATGAAGGCAAAGCCCTTATTCATGCCGTATATCCCAGGTCATCCATCATCGAAAGGCAGGCCGTAGGTACTTCCGGGCAGGTGCAGATCATTGCCACTAACATTGATTATGCCCTCATTGTTCAGGCGGTGAACAGAGATTTTAGTATCAACAGACTGGAGCGTTATTTAACCATTTGTAATGCATCTGGTGTGGAAGCGGTCATCATACTGAGTAAAATTGATTTGATTGAGGATGCCGAACTGGAAAGCATGCTGAGCCAAATCAGGGATCGTATTAAAGATATTCCAGTTTTACCCCTTAGTAATCCAGCCCAAACAGGCTTAGACAGTGTACGCAAGCTAATACAAAGCGGGAAAACTTATTGCTTGCTGGGATCCTCAGGAGTTGGAAAATCAACACTTATCAACAGTCTGACAGGCAAAGAGCTCATGGAAACAGCAGCCATCAGCGAGTCGGTTGATCGTGGAAAACATATTACCAGCCACAGGGAATTGGTCGTGTTGGAAGAAGGCGGGATTATCATCGATAACCCGGGTATGAGAGAAGTAGGTATTACTGATAGTAGCGGCGGACTGGAAATGACCTTCGATGCTATTCTAAAGCTGGCTGAGGATTGCAAATACAAAGATTGTACACATACTTCAGAAGCAGGATGTGCCGTCCTTGAGGCTCTGGATACGGGTGTATTGGATGCTGCTTCTTATGAAAACTATCAAAAAATGGAAAAGGAAAAGGCATTTTTTGAATCCACTGTTGAGGAAAAGAAGAAAAAGGATAAGGATCTGGGTAAACTGATCAAGCATTACAAGAAAGTCAGGAAAAAAGATAAGTACTAAGCATGCAGGCACTACAAATAAACAAGAATCCTGAGGTTGACAAAGTCTTCGTAGAATATCCGGATAGGGTAAGACCAAGGCTGTTGTTTCTCAGAAAGCTGATCATCGAAACAGCCAAAGAGACAGAAGGTATTATGACACTTGAAGAAACCCTGAAATGGGGCGAACCCAGCTACCTCACGAAATATGGAAGCACTATCAGAATAGATTGGAAACCAAAGACTCCTGATCAATATGCTGTATATTTTAAATGCACCAGCCAACTGGTACCCACTTTCCGCAAGCTATTTAAGGACAGTTTCACCTTCGAGACAAACAGAGCCATCGTTTTTACACTCAGTGAAACCGTACCATCTGAAAAACTGAAAAAATGTCTGGCTGCAGCCCTGACCTATCATAAGGTGAAGCATTTACCCATGTTAAATATACAAACCTAAGCCTTTATGTCAAGTAAAAAAGAAGTCACTCCCTATGTCTGTCCGTCCGAATTATCCGGTAGTTTGGACAATGGATTCAGGAAATTCTTTCAGAATCCTGATAAAATACTGGCGCGCTTTGTTGCTCCCGGCATGAGGGTTTTGGATATGGGTTGTGGGCCTGGTTATTTTAGCCTTGCGATGGCCAGACTTATGCAAGGATCCGGAAAAATATTTGCTGCCGACCTGCAACAAGGTATGCTTGATAAAGTGGCCCCTAAGATTTCAGCTACATCAATGGAGTCAGTGATTAAGTTGCACAAGTGCGAGGCAGATGCTGTGAATATAAATGAAGCCCTAGATTTTATCCTGGCCTTCTATATGGTGCATGAAGTGCCAGATCAATACAGATTTTTGGAGGAAATGAAGTCCTTATTAAAACCCAATGGGAAAATGCTTATCGTTGAACCTTGGTTTCATGTCCCTAAAAGATCATTCAGGGCAATGATCCAGATAATAAAAGACCTGGGTATGTCAGTATCCACAGGACCCAAGATCTTTTTCAGTCGGTCCATCGTCGTTCACAAGAAATAACAAATCATGGAAATGAAAATACAAATAACAGAAACTAAAGAGGAGGATTTTCAAAACATCTGGAAGGTTGAAAGTCTGGCCTTTGGCAATGAAAAAGAAGCACAGCTGACAGCTGATCTGTTGAATGATCAAACGGCAGAACCCATGCTTTCTCTACTGGCCTTTGATGGTGAGCAGGCTGTGGGACATATTTTATTCACACGTGTTTACCTTAATGAAATGGATACCAGCCAGCCCTTATTACACATCCTCGCACCCCTGGCCATTATTCCCGAGTATCAAAAAAAGGGCATCGGCGGATTGTTGATCAAAGAAGGCCTAAAGAGACTTCGGGCTATGGGTTCGGAATTGGTTTTTGTTTTGGGACATATCGAATACTATCCCAAATATGGCTTTATTTCGGATGCAAGAAAACTGGGTTGGGAAGCACCATTTCCTATTCCTGAAGAGGTTGCCGACGCCTGGATGGTGCAATCCTTACATCCCGATGGCTTTGTTAGCAAAAGTGGGAAAATTCTCTGTGCCGATCAGCTAAATAAGGAAGAGCACTGGCGGGAATAAATATCCTCTGGGATCGCTGCGATTCTAAGTCTCAAAGTCGAAAATGCATTTGTTTGCTGACAATTGTCTATTTTCCCCCCATGAAAAAAACAATCTACCTTTTGACATTCCTTTTAATGGGGGGATTTACATGGGCACAGGAGATTCCCACACCTGAAAACTATACGCTTCTGGATACGGTAACTGGTGACCTGGACAATGATGGCGTCAACGAATTGGTGGCGGCCTATGATACAGGCCCGGAAGACCCTATCAATGGCGTAAGCCGGGAGCTGATTATCTATAAGAGTGATAACAACGATTGGAAGGTATGGAAAAAGTCGGCTCAGGCACTTTATGGAAGCCTTGAGGGCGGCATGATGGGTGATCCCTATGCTTATATGGAAATTAATCATGGGATACTAAGCATTTACCATGAGGGGGGCAGCAGCTGGAAGTGGAATCATACGGACCAATACCGCTTTCAATGTGGTGACTTCTATCTCATCAAATACATCAGCTTCTCTGGGAAACCTTGTGAGTATTTTGAAAGTGCTGAGTTTAATTTGCTAAGCGGAAGACTGACCTACAGCAAAGAATATGAAGACTGTGAGTCAATGGATCCTGAGAGTGGTGAGACCTTAAGCGAGGTTTTCTTCGAAAAAGACATTCAAATCAGCATGGAAAATAGGCGTGAAAAAGAAATTAAGCTGGTCAGTCCCACCCACGGTTATGAGATCTATGTGGCCACCAAACCCTGAGAAACAGCCAGACTTATAATCTGGTGCAATCAAAGGAATTAATCCTTACATTCGTTTCTCACAATTTTTTAGCATATCTCATTTCCACACAGAAATTAAATATATGTCTAATACGATTGCACCTCAACCCATTAAATTCGGAACCTTCTTAGGCGTATTTACCCCAAGTGTACTAACCATCCTGGGAGTCATGATGTACCTCCGATTTGGATGGGTCTTGGGCAATTTGGGTTTACCCTTAACGCTGCTTACCGTTTTTCTTGCCAGCACCATTACATTTATTACTGGTCTGAGTGCCTCAGCCATATCTACCAATATGAAGGTGGGTATTGGTGGAGAATACTATATGATATCAAGAAGCCTGGGTATTCAACTGGGTGGCGCCATTGGTATACCCTTGTTTCTGTGCAGAACCTTTAGTTTGACCTTATATGCCTTTGGATTAGCTGAATCAATCGCTCCGTTTTGGCCGGTAGAGTGGGGTGCTCCTCCTGTTCAATTAATGGCTGCTTTGATTATTCTTTTTGCTACAGCCGTTGCAGGAAAAAGTGCTAGCCTGAGCTTGAAAATGCAGCTTCCTATCATGGCTGCCGTAGGACTAAGTGTAATTGCTTTAATTATCGGAGTATTATCGGGTGGATTTCAGGCTCCGGAAATGGAACCGAATTATCAGCGTTCAGCACCTGAAGGGTTCTGGTTTGTATTCGCTGTATTTTTTCCAGCTGTTACAGGTTTCAGTGCCGGGATTGGGATGAGTGGAGATTTAAAAGATTCTAAGAAATCCATCCCCCGGGGAACCATTTTAGCTATTGTAACCGGGGCTCTTATTTATATTGTGATTCTCATCTCATTATCGGTAACCGCCAAAGTAGATGGAGAAACCATGGCAAGAATTGACACTTCCGCATTACCCATTTGGTCGAAGGTGGCATTTTTGGGTATGGTGTTGGTCTATCCTGGCCTTTGGGGAGCCATCTTGTCCTCTGCATTTGGAAGTATACTCGGAGGGCCTAGAGTGTTGCAGGCACTTTCTCTGGATAAAATCGCGCCAAAGATATTAGGACGTACGAGTAAGACAGGCCAGCCCACCATTGCTACCTGGGTTACTGGTGGTATTGCACTACTGGCAGTTACCCTTGGCGATCTTAATGCCGTAGGTAGATGGGTAACGGTGTTTTTTCTAACCTTATATATCGCCATTAATTTAGCCGCCGTAATTGAAAAACTGGTTGGTGATCTTTCATACAGGCCGACCATAAAGGTTCATTGGCTTATTTCTTTGTTGGGTTGTGTCGGGGCCGGAGTGGTCATGTTTCTCATTAATCCGATAGCCTGTGTCATTGCCATTTCTGTGGAGATAGCGCTTTACTGGTATCTTAAAAGAAAGGCCTTAAGAAGCAGTTGGGGAGATGTTAGGGCAGGTTTGTGGAGCTCCATAGCCAGAATAGCTTTGATAAAACTAAAAGAAAAACAATCCATGGCCAGAAACTGGCGCCCCAATATTTTGCTCTTTTCTTCTAATCCTTCCAGGTTGATGAAACTAACCAGAGTTGCCAATTGGTTCAGTCAAAACAAAGGTATCGTAACTGTGTGCAGAACCTTGGTTGGTGATATTTCAAATACGGATGTAGATACCCGGGAAATACAGCAAAAAATGGAGGATGATTTTGCCAATCAGAATATCACCGCCTTTCCTGAAGCTTATGTTGTTCCCAATTTCGAAGAAGGGATCATAGGAATCATTCAAGCCAACGGTTTGGCAGGCATGCAATCAAATACGGTCATGTTTGGCTGGACCAATGGATCTGATCGCATACAGAGATTATTAAGAATTGTCAGGATTGTTTCATCAATGAACCGAAACAGCATTTTAGCCTATGTTCCTGAAACTGAAATGTCTTCAACACATAATATCATCGATGTTTGGTGGCGGGGGATGCAAAAAAATGGTGACATGATGCTTCTTCTCGCACATTTGCTAAATCTGAATACAGATTGGAGACACGCACGGGTACGCCTGAGAACGATTGTTTCTTCAGAGCCTGAGCAAGAGCCCATGAAAGAAAAGCTTAGGTCCTTAATAGACGACTCCAGAATCTCTGCTACATGTGATGTTATTTTAAAGAAGACCGAGGAAGATGCTGTAGACCTCATGCATAAATCCAGTAAGGATGCTGATCTTGTGTTCTTAGGATTGGCGCTTCCCGAGAAGAATAATGTAGAAGGTTTTGCAGAAAACTTAGATAAACTTGTGGTTGGTTTTAAATCCACTATTTTGGTAAGAAATGCAGAATCAACCCAGGGTGAGCTTATTGAATAATATTTGAACAATTGGCCTCCTAATCCTTTGTGAATAAGGACTGAAAAAATCAAAATATCTAAAATGCCATATGATTTTTAGTTCAGCTATTAGCTGATGCCCTTACTTTTGTTTGGCCCTGGGAGTGTTCATTCTGATTGCTAAGATCAGCCTTCTTCAGCCGGTGAGGTGGATTTTTATTATATGATCGGTAGATGATGATTTACGCATTAATACGATTTTCAATGAACATGGTATACCAGAAATTGAAAAGACGTGATTATAAATTGACAAGCCTATGAAACCATTTGTATTTTATTGGAAATTTTTCGACAGCAAAGCAGGAATCAAGTATGTCATCGGAATACTAATTCTTTATGGACTATCCTTTGCATTGGACTTTACATGGATAGTAGTTGGTATCAGTGCCCTATTGACCTGGATCATGCTGGTTCTCGGAGATGGGAAGCGCCAATTGAGGATGACAGCTGCATACCTTGTGGCAGGTTTTGTACTTACTTGGATTAGCAATCTCCTTGCGAACACCTATTGGCCATGGGTGATTTTTATGTTTCTTGTGGCTTTTTCCGGAACAGCGCTAGTTCGGTTTGGTGCTGGCTGGTTTATGTTCGGATGGTCATTGATCTATTGGTTTTTACTTACCCCGGCGCTCATTCAGATTTCTCAACCCGTGGAGCTTCTCCTGAGTCATCTTCTGGGTGCAGGAAGTGTACTCCTCTTGATCTTGGTGGAACGCTTTGTAAAACACTGGTCAGGAATCAAAACAGACGTGCAAGATGAGCAAAATGCGGTGAAGACTCCCTGGAAACAAGTTTTGCCTTATGCCCTTATCGTGGCCTTTATCGTAGTAATTGGATTGATGGCTGGACATCAATGGCTGAGCTCTGATCCCACATGGATCGCAAATTCAGCCTTCATGATCATCGGTTTTAGCATGATCAATACCTGGAAGGCCGGATTAGAGCGTATGTTGGCAGCTCTGTTGGGTATAGTTACTGGGTTTATTCTGGGTGTATTTATCCCAGGAGAAACATTCGGAGTGCTTTTTATGCTGAGCACTTCTTTTTTGGTCCTGGCATTGTTAAAAGTCAATAATGCCCTAGTCGTATTTTTATTTGTTATAGTAATGAGCTATGGCTGGGGTCGCATGGATTATGACACTGGCAATGCACTTGCCAATGAAAGAATAATAGCTGAATTTGCTGGCATAGTGCTGGCAGGAGTGGGCATTACTTCCTTGAATTATCTGACAAAAGGGTGGACGCGGTTTATGAAGTAAGGCGACGCAATGAAGATGATGTAGTGGAGACCATCACTGCTAGGAAGAATGACGAAGCAGTCTTTTGTATAATGTTTGTTATACTTACCGTCCCTCAATCAAAAGAGTATTCCCCTCCATAATGCTAGCCGATAAAACATGAACATTAGACCCCACTCGCATGACGGGAGCTCTTTGTTATAGGTTACTGTTTCAGGACATGATTGCCATTCTACAAACCACAATAGCTACAGCTGTGTTAGCAAGCATTGCAACCCTCTCTCTCAACTCAACCCAATTGGTATCTAACAGACCGACCAGTCTGTTTAAAATAATTTTACTACTTTTGCCCCATGAATCAAAAATTCAGAAGAGAAGACATTCTGGAAAAGGCCACTGAATTATTTGCCTGTAAGGGATATACAGCTCTTGGTATTAATGAAATACTAGTGGCCACAGGTATGTCGAAAGGGGCTTTCTATAATGCCTTTAAGAGTAAGGAGCAGCTCTTTATTGAAGTATTGGATTTTTATGCAACCCATGGACTGAATCGCATTGCCCGTAAACTGAAAACAGATCAAAGAAAAGCCATTAAAAGAATTGAAGATTTCTACTCAGAAATGATCGACATGCAGCTTGCGGTTAACAACCAGGGTTGCTTAATCAATAGTGCCATGGCTGAAATGGGTAGCATTAACACTTCCATTACCCAGGCAACATGCAAACACTACAATGACATTATACGTGGGCTGAAGCCAACCGTAGTGGAAGCACAAAAACAAGGGGACTTAAATGCTTCCATTGATTCAGAAAGGCTTGCTGAGTTGATACATTCCTCATTCTATGGCATATTAAACCGGCAAAAGGGACTTGCTGAAACTGACTCCGGAAAAGAACTAATTAGAATTTTACTCACATCACTAAACTAGAAAAATCATGTCAGACTTTAAGAAAAAGTATGGTTCCTATGCGCTTATTACTGGTGGAACCTCAGGTATAGGAGAAGAAATTGCGAAAATTGTTGCCTCAAAAGGCCTAAATATTGTTTTGGTTGCGAGACGCCAAAATTTGTTGGATGAGAAATCAGCTGAACTCATCAAGAAGTATGGTATCGAGGTGAAAACCATTTCTGCCGACCTGACCCTGAAGGAGGATTTGGAAAAAGTTTTGAAAGAAACAGCTTCCCTGGAAATCGGATTGCTTATCCCGAATGCCGCCATTGAAAATCATGGCTTTATGATGGATATCTCACTTGAGAAAGAATTGGCTGCCATACAAATGGATATCACTTCGGTTTTTGTTATGACCCATCATTATGGTAAAAAAATGGCAGATCGTGGCAGGGGAGGAATTTTATTGGTATCAAGTATGATTGGTCATATGCCCAATCCCTACTTTGCCAATTATGCAGCTATCAAAGCCTATATTGCCAATCTCGGATTCTCCTTAAACTATGAGCTCAACAAAAAAGGGGTGGATGTAACGGTGCTTTCTCCTGGTCCAACAGATACACCAATGCTTCAGGGTGCAGGGGATGGAATGGACATCTCTAAAATGCCTATGGCCATTCAAAAACCTGACTATGTGGCTCAACTAGCCATCCATGGATTGGGTAAAAAGGCCCATATTATCCCTGGTTTTAAAAACACCATGATGGTAAAAATGAGCAAGATTATGCCCTTATCGAAAGCCATAAATTCGGGAGGACAGATGATGGACAAGGTGATGAATACAGGCAAATGATATGGGGTACTTATGCATAAATCTTAAGTGAGGGCAGGTAAAACTATCGGTTTAGCAGTCTATATGAGCAGTATTCATGCTTTCTTGCTGCCTTATTCACATATACTCAATTTGAGAAAATATCCCTGTTTATTTTGTGCCACATATTAAGACCGTTCATAATCTATTCTAACTGAAAAAATTATGGACCAGTACTTATAGCAATACCACAAACCCTATCCCTGGCTGAACTTCTCCACTCCAAAAGCCTGGCTGGTTGGTTACAAAATCTGTAACTTTTTACTGTATTGCTGATTGGAAGACTTCAGTACGAGGGTATATATTCCGGGAGGAAGATGGTCAGTTTGAATTTTATGTGAGTGTGTTCCGGAAGCATAAGTTCCCAGGTATTCCTGATTTACTTCCCTGCCGTTCATATCATAAATCGTCAGACTAATTTCAGCCTTAGAGTCTGTGGTGAAATCCACCTGCACAGCATGGGTGGCAGGATTAGGGTATGGATCGGAGAGTTTGAGTTGGACCTGGTTAATCTCCTCCACGCCCACTGGGTCAAAGACAGCATAGAAGACACCCTTACCATGGGTAGCCACAGCAATTAAATTATCTTCATGCCTCACATCCATCATCATAACCACGGCGTTTCCAATAAGGTCTGCTCCACTCTCTATCCATATGGTTTGTGAACCCATGAGGTCTGATGTGGCAAATAATCCGACTGAAGAACCCACAAAAATATTATCATAGGAGGAGCGATTCATCCATTTTACCCAGCGGGTGGATGGTCCCATGCCGCTGCCATCAGGATTCTCTTCAAAATTGCCGCTGATATCCGTCCACGACTGCCCGCCATCATCGGTATATAATAAGCTTATGACTTCATAATTGGAATAACAAACGATCACCTGATCCGCATCCTGAGGATTGATGGCTATACTGGATATATAGGCTCCTGCAGGCACAATCTGAGGCGTAATATCGGTCACATCGGGATCTTCCACTGCATCATCAATCCGGATAACGGTACCATACTCTGTACCCGCATACACAATATCGGCTGGTGAAATGGAAACATCAATGGCGGTATAATGCTCATCAGAACCCACTTCAGTATCATCCAATCGCGTCCAATTGATGGAAGTTTGTTCCTCTGGTTCATTTTCAAAGGGAATTTCATTCAGGTTGTGGTTTCTGTATAATACACTCTTGGCAGTCACATACATGACTTCCGGCCTGTTGGGATCCAGTATAAACGGATTGACAAAGAGGTAATCATCCTCACCATTATCCGCAGGATCAATTCTGGTGTAAATGTCATCCTCATAAACGCGAAGAATATATCCATTTTGAATGGAAATATAGTACAGTTCCGAGGCATCAACAATAGCACAATAACTTCCATCCCCGGGAACCGGAACCATTTCCCAGTCTGTCATTTCATCAGAAGTTGTTCCCCAGGAACCCCTGTCCTGTAGTCCGCCAAGGAGATTGATCTCATCCATATTCTCATGATCAAGAGCGATGGTATAAAACTGAGTGGTGGTGTAATTGTGGTTCATTTCCATCCATACCGGTTCCGGTTGGCTGACATCCAGAATTTTTCTCACACCTCCATCATTTCCAATGAAAACCACATTGTTGTCAGAGGGTAGAAACCTGATTACATGCTGGTCTACCCAGCTGTTTTCGTAAAGCGGGACCGGTTCATTGTCAAGATCATAACCACCTATAACACTTGTATTATCGGAGGTGGTAAATCCATCGGTTGACTTATACAGATTCACCCCGCCCAGAATGATGGTTTCATCGTTGGGTTTAATACCCATACACAAATCATAGGCATATTGTGAACTAAAATTATAATCCGGATTGTCAGGAAAATAAGGCAAATTATCGGATAAATCTGTCCATTCTCCAGAGAGGCTGTTGTCATATTTAAACAGAAAATGGTTGGTCAGTCCATATCCATAACTAAATCCCAGAAAGTAAACCATATTTTCGTCAGAAGGATCAACTTCGATGATGATTCTTCCGTAGGAATCAGGCGCAAAGGAAGGTGTGATATCCTCGAAATTCAGGCCGTCGTCACTCTTAAAAAACCCGGCATCAGGAGATTCTGATGCAAAAACGGCCTGGGTACTCATGCTTGCATACACTGTCCCGTCGGAAGTTATATCAATATTGCTGTGTGTGGACATATCATTATCAAATCTTCCCATGAGCATTGACCAACTATCTCCGCCATCCCCAGAAAGCAATACAGCACCGACAGTGGCTGCATATACCCAATCTTCATTCATATTGGGTCCAACAACCAGATTGTGAATAAACTGAAAATTAGATGCCAAATCCTGTGGCTGGTCTACCATAGTCGATTCCAGTAATTCCCATGATTCACCATTATCTGTGGATTTATAAATGCCATTTCCCCTGTAAATGGCATCACCACCACCATCAGCAGAATTGCCTTCAGTTTCTCCTGATCCGGCATACCAGGTATTGGAATGCCCTGACCTGGTATCCTGTGCAATGCAGTTGACACTGGGGAGATCGTACGTATTAAAGGTGGAGTACCAGCTATACCCCTGATCCACGCTTTTGAATATGCCTCCGGAAACACCACCGGCAATAAGTGTATTTTCGTCGCCAACATCAATTACCAGTGAACGGGTCCTTCCTCCTGTGTTGCCTGGACCGGCAAAGTTCCAGTTGTCAGAACCAAATTCGGCTGCCACAGGTGATCGCTGCGATTGAACTTCTTCACGCATGCGTTTGGCAAAGTGTAACTCCTCTTTGCGGATATTATCAGGTATATTTCCCGTTACTGGGTTCTTCAACATATTAAAGGCATATTCAGCCCTTGCCCTTGGGTTCTCCTTAGTACCTATTTCAAATCCAATGGTATCAGGATTATCATTGTTTTTCACATCAGAAAGGATGAGTACTACAACAAAAGCCATAAGTAATGCTGCAGAAATTAATGGTACAGTTTTTTTCATAGTTTTAGTGAGTTTATGGTAGGATCAGACTTTAGTATTATTTAGATCAAATCTAAATAAAAATCTTTACATTCGAAGAAACTATGGGTTTTATGTTGCGTAACACAAACCAGATGAAAGCTTTTGCCAAAGGAATACTTATTGTTATGGCTTCCCTATTTGTGCTGGTTTCTTGCCGGACTTCACAGGAAGTTAGTAGAAATATAATTACTTCCGATTCAGCCTGGTCGCAGCTGTATTTACCGGGAAGGGCCGAGTCAGAACCCATTACCAATTATGGAATACACTTAAAAAACGAAACAAAACATGAGATAAGCATCATGGCTTTTTGGATAAAGAAAGATGGGTGGGTGCGTCTGTCTGATTTCATTCTGGACAGTCGTTCGTATTCAGCCTCCACACCTGCTCAAATAAATGCCAATGATCAAAAGAACGCCATCTTTAGCCTGAGTTCTCAGAACACAGCTTTTCAGGAACTCCCGCTAAAGAACTTTGATGGAGACCTGTTAGTGGAAATTCAATGGAAAGGTAAACTTCATTATGTGAACCCCGGAGAGCTGAAAGTCTTGCCCCCCAAACGAGGGTTTTAGGACTAAAGGGATGTTTAATATGAACCTCTTTTTACACTCCTTTTTTTGCGCGAATGCTAAGTGTGACCGGAGGTAAGTTTATTAGTTACTAGTTATTTGCTATATGAATGGCATTATCCGGGATTGCCCTTTCCATAATCCATTGACCATAATCAATCAACATTCCACCAATTCCTGACCAATAGGACAGGGCAACTGTTGATGTATTGGACTAAAATTGTCATTTCGAAGGCGGTCCGACTGAAGCAATGAAACAGTGAAACAATTGAACAATAGCAAGCATAGCCACAGTGAAAGCAATAAACCTTACCTTTATACTGGTTTTGGTCGATTGCATAAACTGTTCTAATGAATACTTGGTATGACGTAAAGGAGAAAAAATGGATAAGCTTATTCTAAATAAAAAACCAAAAATGGAATTCCATTTTCTTAACAATGGGTTTCAGTTCATTGATGGTCACACAGAAGAGAATTCAGATTTTTATTCCTATCATGATTTGCAATCAGTTGAATTAAACAGCGTTTGGTTTCCCAGACTGGCCCAATGGTTAAGAGTGATCACATGGGTTCTCAATGGTGTTCCCTATTTTCCTGATGCAGAATCCTATAAAAAAGCCAGTCTCATTATACATTTTAGAAATACGAAACTTAACATATGGTTGACTAATTCGTATATGGCTAAACAAGCAAAAAAGCTGGCGGACTTATTAGCTGAGAAAACTACATACAACAATTGATAACAAGTAGTCGAAACGCATGAGCTAACACCAGAGCCGGTATAAATCCAGAATCACATCCAATATCAATCCTTAATTATCAATTTGAAAAATGGAGCCAAGAGATTTAACAGAATTAACTGACGAGGAATTGTTAAAGGAAGCGAAAAAGAAGAAATCAGCTTTCATAACCAATGCAGTATTCATTGGATTTCTTTTTGGAATTGTCTTGTACAGTATTTTCAATAACACTTGGGGCTTCTTTACACTAATTCCCTTGTTCATAGCCTATAAACTGATTAACAAATCCAAACATGACAATAAGGAGTTGGAAGTGCTTTTAAAAGAGAGGGGGCTGAAATAAAAAGCCTGGAATTCTTGTATTGTGTGAAAATGAACATGAAAGCAAGCATTAGAAACTAAGAGGTAAAAAAAGGAAATAGAGGTATAAGGTTTAAGGGGGTTGGAACTTATCCTAGACAACAATGAAACAATCGAACAATCGTAGCCATAGTGCCTTGTCATCCTGAACGAAGTGAAGGATCTCAAAGGTTTTGTATTAGCTTTATCTTTTTCCTTACTTTTGCCATATTATGAAACAATAACAACATACCGTCTTCAAACCAGAGGACATTAAAAGTGCTCAACGCATCTTTATTCCGCGTTGCTGTTACTTTTCCTTTAAATCATTACTTATAATTCGTGCTGTTGGTGTTACAAACTAAATCAACACCTGAATCAGTACACAACACTTATCCAATGAAACTATTAGATATTCATAAACATACCACTCAGCCTCCCTTATATGAAAAAGGAAACGCTATCATGTGGACCGATAAACACATTTCACAGCAATTGCTTCACGTTCACTTAAATACAGAAGTTGATCTGGGTAGTCGTAAACAAGAAACCATTGACAGCACCATACAATGGATACTTGAAAAATCTGAAAAGAAACAGCTCAATATTCTTGATCTTGGTTGTGGCCCGGGTCTTTATTCTGAAAAACTGACACGCATGGGTCATAAAGTAACCGGAGTGGATTTTTCCGAAAATTCCATCACTTATGCAAAGAATCAAGCCAAACAGAAAGCACTTGATATCACTTATATTGAGGAGGATTATTTAAACCTAAATTTGAAAGAAAACTCCTTTGACCTGGTTATTCTGATTTTTACTGATTTTGGCCCCTTGCTTCCTGATGAAAGAGAACAGCTGCTTATCAACATAAAGAGGGTCTTAAAGCCCAATGGAGCTTTTATTTTTGATGTGCTCAACGACAAGAATATGGAGCATAAAATCAGTCCAAAAAATTGGGACATTGCCCAAAAAGGATTTTGGAAAAACGAACCCTATCTGGTCCTTTCAGATTCTTTTATTTATAAAGATCACAAGGTGGTTTTATACCAGCATTTAGTGCTGGATGCTCTTGAAAACCTTTCTGTTTACAGGTTTTGGACTCATTTCTTCTCACATGAGGATTTAACTGAAATCCTCCATGATTATCAGTTTACTCACTTGAGTTTTTATGAAGATGTACTTCCGGAAAGTGATTTATGGAATGGTGAACATGTCACTTTTTGTATCGCAAGGAATGCTAATGAATAAGTTCGATAACTGCTGGTTGAATTTGGGTTTCAACTGGCAGTTTTTCACTACTTTAGATGCTTCAAAACCTAAAAATTCCAAACCTGCTATTATGTTAGATTCTTTTAAATTAATTTGCATTATTCTACTACTAACAACCATTGGTTGTGAACAACAAAAAGAAGTTTTTTCTCCAGAATTCAAAGAAAATATCAACGCCCGTGTCGACAATGGAATCAATTGTGGCATTGTCATCGGTATGGTGACACCGGAAGGAACAAGCTTCTATAGCTACGGAACCCTTTCCACGAAAACTAATGAACCGGTAAATGAGCATACGGTTTTTGAAATTGGATCCATAAGTAAAACCTTTACCGGTATTTTGCTGGCTCAAGAAGTGATTCATGGAGAGCTGAGACTGGATGATCCACTGCAGCAATTTTTGCCGGAAGGGATTACAGCTCCGAGCAGGAATGGTGAACAGATCAAACTGGTGAATTTGGCCAACCATACTTCTGCCTTACCTAGCCTTGTGGATAATTATGAGCGTAAAAACCCTGAAAACCCATTTGTTGATATAAGTATCCAAAACACTTATGATTTTATAAATACCTATGAATTACCCTATGATATCGGATCAAAGTTTGCCTATTCAAACTTGGCGATGGGCCTTTTGGGTAATGTACTGGCTGAAAAAAACAACACAGATTATGAGGGTTTAATGGTTGAGCAAATTGCCGGTCCGTTGGGTATGGGTGACACCAGAATCACTCTAACAGCTGCTATGAAAAAGCGAATGGCTCAGGGGCATCGCTTAGGCGTGGAAGTAGACCCCTGGGAATTGCCGGCCCTGGCTGGCGCAGGAGCCATCCGCTCGACTGCTGAAGATATGACCAAATATCTGGCAGCCAATATGGGCATTATGGAAACAGAACTTTATCCGGCCATGGAGCTGTCGCATCAATATTCCGGCAGTGAAATGGACATTTACCGCTTAGGTTTGGGGTGGATTTCTATGACCATTGACAGCCTCGAAATTGTTTGGCACAGTGGTTCCACCGGAGGATATATGTCTTTCGCTGGTTTCGTAAAAGGAGGCGAGCGCGGTGTGGTGGTTTTAACCAACTCCAATGTGATGCCCGATGACATAGGCATACACTTGCTCAACCCAAAGTCACCTCTGGCAATCCCAAAACCCTCCCTTGCCAATAAACTACTTGAGGTGATTGAGAATAAGGGTGTAGAGGCAGCTCAAAAAACCTATGCAGAAGTTATGGAACAACAGCCTGAAACCTACAGTATTAATGAGCATGAGTTTAATAAACTGGCTTTCCGTTACAAAGGCTACAAAAAAATACCGGAAGCCCTCGCTGTATTAGAAATCACTGTGGATGCATTCCCTGAATCCTGGATGTCATACGATACTTATGCTGAAGTATTACTTGAAAACAACGAGAAAGAAAAAGCCATAGAATATTTCAAAAAGTCTTTGGCGTTTAACCCTGAGAACTACAATGCCATCGAAAACCTTGAAAAACTCGGTGTTGTAAACAAAGAAACAGAACAATAGAAATACAAACGTCTAAAAATGAACAATTTTAAAAACATCTTTGGAAAGGAATATATCAAAGTTAAATTGGCCCTGTTGTGGTTATTTGTGATGTTAAATTACATCTATGCAGACATCATGACGCTGATGGATTCCACTGTCTTACAGGAGTTAATCACCGGGTCCACAGGAGGTCTGGAAATCACGCCTGAGTTTCTGTTTATGGGCGCTTTACTCATGGAGATTCCCATAGCTATGGTTCTGCTTTCACTGATCCTCAAAAGAAGTATAAACCGCTGGGCAAATATACTGGCCGCAGCCATCAAAACCCTGGCTGTATTCGCTACCCTGTTTGTTGGTACGCCCACTCTATATTATGTATTCTTTGCGGTCATCGAAATACTGACAACTTGCTATATCATATACGTGGCCTGGAAATGGAAGGAAATGAATGCAGAAGGATGAATGTAGTCCCGATAGCTATTGGGAGATGAATTTGGGTGTGAAAGAAGAGCGATAGAAACTATCAATCCATCAAATTTCCTCCTTATATTTACGGCTTTTCTTTTCAGTCTGATAAAAAGCCTGTCATATGAAGTTAGTTACCATAAAAGCCTCTCACAATATCGCAGACCTGCTGGTGCTAAAAAGCAAACTTGAATCAGAAGGCATTCCCTGTTTTCTAAAAAATGAGCTAACTACACAGATCATGAGCCATATGGCCACCTTCGATGTGGAACTTCAGGTGGCAGAAGGAGACCTTGACGGGGTTCAGGAAATACTCAAAGACTTTAACAACCAATAATAAATACCACCAAAACCAATTTTAAAAGCATTGCTATGGAGCACATTGAAAAGACAGAACAAAAGGGTTTTCCAAGGAGTTTCTGGACGGCCAACCTGACCGAGTTATTTGAAAGAGGCGCCTATTATGCCATGGCCAGTTTCGTAGTACTCTATCTGGGACAACTGGGATTGGGTGATTACTGGCCCAGCAACCTTAACGGTATCCTGTGGGCGTTGGTCTTTTTCCTGCCCATACTTTCAGGTACCATCGCCGACCAAATCGGCTTTAAGAAATCCATGCTCATCGCCTTTGTGTTTCTGGCCATCGGTTACTTCATTATGGGTTATCCTGTTTGGTTTGGCAACCAGACCCTGAATCCTATTATCGGTAGTGAAATGACTGCAGGTATGGGTGTATTGTTTCCCATCATTCTGGCCATCATCTTCATAGGTGTGGGTGGTTCCATCATCAAACCCTGTATCGCCGGAACCGTTCAGAAAACTGCCGGAGCCAAGATAACTCTGGGTTTTGGAATCTTTTATATGATCATCAATATTGGATCCCTCATCGGAAGAGGTGTGAGCTTCATCGTCAGAAAGGAATTCGACCTCAGCTATATTTTTGCGGTATCAGTATTTTTCTCCATCCTTGCTTTTTTTGCTGTTCTTTTCTTCTATTCAGAACCGGTGGATCTGGAGGCCAAAGCCGAGGCAGATAAAAAGCCTAAAAAATCGGTATGGCGGATACTGGCTGATATGGTATTGGTGCTTAAAAACCTCAGATTTGCCCTGTTTATGATTGTTTCCAGTGGCTTTTTCTTTATTTATGCCCAAGTATATAATGTGCTGCCACTCTATCTACAGAAGGTGGTGGAAACAGACCCTGCTGTCGACCTGGTGACCATGGCTAACCCCTTTGTGATTGTTTTCTTCCAGTTGCTGATTACCAAGAAATTCGGAAAGCTCAAACCCATTAACTCTATAGTGGTGGGTATTATTATCATTGGTGTTTCCATGATGATTAACCTGGTGCCCATATTCATGAGTGGGGGCGTACGCACTCTTACCCTGGGTGATATGGTTCCCCTGGGTACACTTTTCATCACACTAACCGTGGCCCTGATTGCCTTTGGTGAATTGTTTACCTCAGCCAGAACCTACGAATTTATTGGTGCTTTGGCACCCAAAGGCCAGGAAGGTTTATTTTTGGGTTATGCCAACCTGCCACTGGCCATTGGCGCCCTCATCGGCGGACCAGCCGGAGCCTTTATTTTCCATGAAATCATGTGTAATGGTGCAATAACCCTCGAGTCGGGACTACTGGAACTGGATCCTTTCTGGAACTCCATGGGTTGGATTATACTCATGGCCATTGGGTTTGTGTCGGCCTTTTCCATGTGGCTTTACAACCGCTGGTTACAGAAGAATCCCATGTAGATTCTTTGTGACCTTATTTTGTGCTTGGGCTGAGTCTTTGAAAACTGATGGAATCTCCAAGGCTCACCCCGTAACGGTCGGAAAAACCACCCACTACCTCGACCACATATTTGGCATCAGAGCCGGAAGCCACGCTTTGGTCTGATAGGGCCTGAACCTGTTTGTGCTGGCTCACAATTTTGAAATCCTCATCCACATAAAGTATATCCAGATTGATATAGGTATTGCGCATCCAGAAGGATTGTTCTTCATTGCTCGCCATGATAAACAACATGCCCAATGAATCGGCCATTTCATAGCGAAACATGAGGCCCAGGGATCGTTCGTAGTCGGTTTCAGCTATTTCTAAATAGATGGTTTTAAAAGGCTCCGAAGAGGCCTTTTTATGGAAACTGAGATAGCCTTCGTGGGTAAATTCTTTTTTTGGAGGTTCAAAGGCTTTTTTGGGTCTTTTGTCACTGAAATCCAACTCAAGTTTGGATACCACAAAAGCCAACACCAAGATCACCAGTAATGTCAGCCAAAACCAGGGAATTTTTCGCTTTTTATGGACGTTTCGCTGCTTTTTTACAGCTTTGGACTTCCGTTTATGCTTTCTGTGACTTTGTTTTGCCATTGCCTAATATACAGGCCATACCTGTGGGTTCTATTTTAGTTTCACCTGTATGAAAACGGGATTGTGGTCGCTGTGCTCAAATTCAAAATCCATGGTTTTGGTCATGAGGAGTTCCACATTGGGAGATACCAGGAAGTAGTCCAGATAGGTAGTACCATTTTCTCCTTTCACAAAGGACTTATAATTCTGACGGTTGGTGGGGGCACTGTTGTCATAGGCCCACTGCCAATCATCAGGAAAGAATGTGGGTTCCATTTTCACCTTAGAAGGCACAAATTTGTGGCCGTTAAAATCGGCAGTTGGCTCAAAATCAGGAGGGTTCATATTCCAGTCGCCTCCGGCAATCACATAATTGCCTTTATTGTATTCCCCCAGCACAAAACGACGCATGACTTCCAGTTCTTTTACCCGAAGTTCCGGATCATAAATATAGGCAGTGTTATGGGTATTCATAATGAGCAGGTCCTTACCGTTGGCCAGCGGATGGCGGTTGAGAATAAAACAACGGTCGAGCAAAACCATTTTCTTAGGCCAGGAAGCGATCAGCGGATAGGCAACCCTCAGTGCTTCTGAAGGTTTGTAAAGTGATGATGTCATCATACCAGCCTTCACCTTGCCCATGGGGTTACTAATGGGTACCGGTACAAATGCCACCACATAGTTCAATACGAAACTATGGTGGAAATTATAAAGCATCTCCTGTATGCCTTCCTTTTGGTTGATATGGTAAGTACGCTTGCTCTCAAGGTCGATTTCCTGCAACAACCAGAAATCAATGCTATCTACTTCCCTCAGGCTATTTCTTATGCCATGAAGGTATTTTTGATTGAGTTTTTCCGACGGGCCAGATTGTTGGCCGCCATCGTAGAAAAAGTCCATCTCCTGACCCAAACCAGCATAACCTACATTCCAGGTAAGCAGATTAAATATGGAGTCTTTGATCAAGTCCACTTCAGCTTCTTGGCCTTCAATCTCAATGGCCATGATGTGATCAGGCTTGAAATCGGTTATGGCCAAATAGAGCAGGAAAATGGAAAAGAGGAAGATCGGAATGAATAGGATCAACAGGAGTATTTTTATCAACTTCTTCATTAAAAACTTTTGTATGTTTACAACAATTATTAACTAATTTTTTCGTTAATTATATTATTGTAATTCAATTCATTAATACTATGACCTTTCGTTTTTTTCTCTTGGCAGTAGTGATGATATCAGTGGTTGCTAGGGCACAGGAATCACAAGGGGTAAATATAAACAAAAATAAACTAGACTCCATCCAGCAGGCTTATCGCAAGGCCTTAGCAAAACAAAGAGAAGTTCGCCGTGATTCAATACTTGATGATCTGGAACAGAAAGCAAGCGATTCTGTTATCCATCTAAAAATCAGTGCCTGTGATTTCGATCAAATGCCTGATGTTTCCAGGTTTTATTCCCTGAAAAGCATGGATGCCAATGATAACAAGATCAAATCTGTGGGAAAAGAGAGCTTTGAAAGCGACAGTCTTATACGCATCAACCTTTCCAACAACCCCCTGTCAACCATACAGTTTCCCAATAGTAAAAGCATCATTTCCATCGATTTGAGTGAGTGTCAGTTGAAGTCGGTGCCCAGATCCATCAGAAGATTAAAGAATCTGGAAATGCTGAATTTGAGTAAGAACGAGATTAAACGTATTCCGCGTTATATCCGTCGAATGAGGCATCTAAAAGAATTGAATGTAAACGGTAACCGCATACAATTCAACAGGAAGGGGGTAAGGCGTGTTAAACACATCGATATGTTGCTTCTGGCTAACAACCAGATACAGCAGCTTCCAACCAATACCCACCGACTGCAAGGCGTTCGTAAACTAAATCTGGCCGGAAATTCCCTGGAGGATCTACCAGAGGGTTTTTATCAATTGGACAGCCTGGAGCACCTGATATTTTATAACAATAATTTCACTAGCATCCCCCTTCAATTATTTCAGTTGAAACAATTGGTTGAACTTGACTTTTACTACAACAAGCTTAAGGAAATACCTAATGAAATCGGGCAGCTGGATCAATTGGAACAGTTATTTCTTTCCTATAACCAAATTGAAGCCTTACCCGAGAGCATGGCTTCGCTGCAAAAACTCCGGTATTTGTTTGTTCATCACAATCAAATCCGCATCATTCCTTTATGGTTTAATGATCTACACACCTTGGAGCGACTTGATATCAGCTACAATCAATTGCTGCAGATACCCAATCTGAAATCGCTGGTCAATCTTAACTATCTGGATTTACAAAACAACCATTTGGAAAACTTTCCCTGGTGGGCGTTGGATAACAGAAAGCTTGAGATTTTACTTATCAAGGATAACCCACTAATTCTATCGGAAGAGGAGCAGGACTCACTCGAAACCCTTAAGGAGGAGCTACAGCCTAAGGGTGTTAATATCTACTATTAATTAATATCTTTGCTTTCCTGAAAACCACTTGCAAATGCCCCTATTAGGAAGCATCATTAAAAGGGCTTATGCCTTAAGAAATATGCCCGTTGAGAAGAAGCTCAGCGTGCTGCATCCGGCTACCGCCCAGGAGGAGCAACTCAGAAAACTGGTGCGCAAGGCCCAGTTTACAGCTTTTGGAGAACACTATAAATTTGCCAAGCTACTCAATTCCGAAAACATAGTAGAAGACTTTCGTAAAAGCGTGCCCATGCATGATTACAAATCCATGTATAAGCGCTGGTGGTATCGCTCCCTCAACGGAGAAACCTATGTAGCCTGGCCCGGAAAGGTAAAGTACTTCGCCCTGAGTTCAGGAACTTCAGAGGCATCAAGCAAATATATTCCTGTGACATCTGATATGCTGAGGTCTATCCGTCGTGCCAGTATCAGACAATTGGTGTCCATGGTGAAATATCGTTTTCCGTTGGATTTTTATGAAAAGGGCATACTCATGATTGGTGGCAGTACCCATTTGCAGTACAATGGTACTTATTATGAGGGCGATTTATCTGGTATTACTGCTGGAAATCTTCCCTTTTGGTTCCAGCATTTCTATAAGCCCGGAAGATCCATTTCCAAAACCAGCGATTGGTCAACCAAGTTAAAGGAGATGGTGCGTAAAGCGCCCACATGGGATATTGGAGTTATCGTAGGTGTTCCGGCATGGGTGCAGATCCTAATGGAAAAGATTATCGAAGAATACAAAGTAAATACCATTCATGATATTTGGCCCAATCTATCGGTTTATGTCCATAGTGGTGTATCCTTTAAGCCATATTTGAAAAGCTTTGAAAAACTGGTGGCACGGCCCTTGATTTATAATGAATCCTATCTGGCCTCAGAAGGATATGTCGCCTTCCAGAACAACCCCAACTCCAAAGGAATGGAAATGGTACTGGATAATGGCGTCTTTTACGAATTTGTACCATTTACCAAAAACAATTTTGATGAGGATGGTAATTTGAGGGAAAACCCGGAGGTTAAGTTTATAGATGAGGTTGAAAAAGACAAGGAGTATGCCTTGCTTATGAGTAGCAATGCCGGAGCCTGGCGCTATTTATTAGGTGATACCATAAAGTTCATAAATAAAGAGCGCAGTGAAATCGCCATCACCGGGCGTACCAAGCATTTTATAAGTATTTGTGGAGAACATTTGTCCCAGGACAATATGAACCGGGCAGTGGAGCTATTACAGGATGAGTTGGATATAGAAGTCAAAGAATTTACCATGACTGGTGTAGGTCATGGCACCTTGTTTGCCCACCATTGGTATATTGGAACTGATCAACCGCTGGATGTTGAACTTGCTGCGAAAAAACTGGATTCCTATTTGTGTAACCTCAACGACGACTATCGTGTGGAACGCATGGAAGCCATTAAAGAAGTGTTTGTAAGTGTCCTCCCCACCCAGGTGTTTTATGACTATATGAAGAGTTTGGGCAAGGAAGGTAGTGCGAATAAATTCCCAAGAGTGTTGAAAAACTCTCGTAAAGAAGAATGGGAACAATATCTGAAAGACCTTGATTTAATATCATAAGCAACCACTAAACCTAATTCGTTTAATTGAATTGACGAAATGAATATATTTCTTGAAGGTGTAATACTCGGTTTTTCACTGGCTTTTCTTTTTGGATTTGGCCCGGCCTTTTTTGCGCTCATTCAAACGGGTATTCACAGAGGTTTTTGGCCTGGCGGGGCTTTGCTTGCCTTCGGTATTTTCTTAAATGATGCCGTTATTGTTCTGCTGACACTAATTGGTGCCACTCAGATTTTAAGCGGGGCTGATAACTACAAATTACTGGGTATTATCGGGGGAGTATTGCTCATTATTTTTGGCATATGGACCTATAGGAATAAATCCAAAATGGAGCAAACCAGCGATTCTGAAAACAATAAAGAACCTCATGCTCTTATCTATATAGCCAAGGGCTTTATCATGAATGTGGCCAATCCTTTTGTATGGTTGTTTTGGCTGAGTGTGGTGGTGGGTATTACTGCCCGCTATGAAGCTGATAAAACCGATTTGTTTTTATTTTTCTCGGGCACACTTTCGATTGTATTTGTGACCGATTTAATCAAGGCGTTTATGGCCTCCCGTCTCAAGAAGTTTGTGACAGACAAATTCCTTATCCTCGTGAATAAAATCGCAGGTGTTGGATTGGTTGGTTTTGGTGTTTTTCTGATTATCAGATCTTTTGTTGCCTTTTAAGGGAATTGTTTTTATTGGTGTGTTGGTCGGTCGACCTCTCATGGTGACCCAACCCCATGTCTTTTGACAATAAAAAGGCTACCCGGAAATAGTCTAGACCTTATTCTCAGCCACTATGAGTTGCTATGTATAGCAAAACACATTTCGACAGGCTCAATGTGACCTATTGTTGACTATATCGGGCAGCCTCCATCCACAAATTATTGAACTACCCCGAGGCAGAACCATAGGGGAATCTAAATAAATAAGATACTAGCCTCCGACCCAAAGGATCAGTGAATTTAAACACTCTCTTCTCGATGGCCGAAGAGAACGTAAAGGAGGACTAACTAAAGAATCACAACATAAGTTCTCGCTCCACATCCTTATCGCCTCTTCCTGAAAGGTTGATAATGGATAAGCTGTTTTTATCCTTGAGCAGTTTTATAGCCAGAGCCACAGCATGTGCCGATTCAATGGCAGGAATAATCCCTTCCAACCTTGACAACAATCGAAAGGCGTCAATGGCCTCTGCATCGGTTATTGCATAATAGGAAGCCCGCTGCGTATCTTTAAGATGGGCATGCTGGGGGCTGATGCCAGGATAATCCAGACCGGCAGCAATGGAGTGGGTAGGCAAGGCCTCTCCTGCATCGTCCTGCAGACAATAGGAGTGGGTGCCCTGAAATACACCAGGCTTCCCAAAACTAAGTGTCGCTGCGGTTTTTCCCATCACTTCTCCTTCGCCACCACCTTCGGCACCAAACATCTCAACAGCTGTTTCATGAAGAAAATCAGCGAATAATCCAATGGCATTGGAGCCACCCCCCACACTGGCAAACAGTCTGTCAGGTAGGCGACCTTCTGCTTCATACATTTGTTTTTTAGCTTCCTTGCCTATGATGCTCTGAAAATAACCCACCATCTTTGGATAGGGATCAGGGCCCACCTGTGAACCCAATAAATAAAAGGCCTCAGGATGTTCTATATAATAACCGAGTGCTGAATCCACCGCATCTCGCAAGGTGGCTGTTCCTTGTTCAGCCAGTACAATTTCGGCACCCAGCAATTTCATACGACTGACATTCATCGACTGCCTTTCGGCATCCTTCTTACCCATAAAAACCTTGCATTTCAACTCAAAGAGTGCAGCAGCCGTAGCTGTAGCCACCCCATGCTGGCCGGCACCGGTTTCTGCAATAATCTCTTTGGCTCCCATATATTTTGCCAATAGTATTTGTCCTATGGTGTTGTTGATTTTATGTGCTCCTGTGTGGTTTAGATCCTCCCTTTTCAAATATATGCGGCTGCCCACATACTTTGATAAATTGTGGGCATAATACAGGGGCGACGGTCGTCCCACATATTGGTTCAGATAATAATGATACTCTTGAGAAAAGGCTTTCGTTTGTGTAATGGTCTGAAAGTGGTTTCCTAATTGTTGGAGCTTTTCCTCTAATACCGGAGGCACATAGGCACCACCATAGGCACCAAACATCCCGTTGTTATTCTGATAGTCAAAAGTTGTTGTTTCGATGGTTGTTGTTATTGTTTCCATGTTGATAGTATTTACGTTTTTAAATGATAATTTCTTCCTTTTTTTGTTTGTTTCGGCTGAGAATTACTCAGTCTTTACCATCGAAAAATTACATTTCTCCACCATTCAATTACATACATAGTTTCATGTTTTTGAGCATAAAAAAAACCGCAGGTGAATCACCTGCGGTTTCTATTATATTATTTACAATACTAAGCCTGGTTACTTCTCCTGTTCACTGAAACAAGTGAGCCACCACCAATTGTTAGTATGTAATTTTGTATTCATTATCAATTTTTGAGTCTGCAATACTAAGAAATAATTATTACAGTCATACCAGGTTTGTGAAATTATTCGTCAGTTTCCACTTCTTCGCGAACAATTGTTCTTGATGGCTCTGGCATTTTCTTCTTGATGGTCAACTCATCCACCAGGTGTCCGGCACCAGCAAATTTATCGATAACAAAAAGGACATATCGTGAATCCACCACAATAGTTCTCTGAATATCCGGTTCAAAGGCCAGGTCACCACTCATGGCTTCCCAGTTGCCGTCGAAGGCCAAACCAATCAATTCTCCTTTACCATTCATCACTGGTGAGCCTGAGTTTCCACCGGTAATATCATTGTTGGATAGGAAACAAACCACCAGTCTGCCATCTTCAGTACCATAAGGGCCGTAATCTTTAGTTTCGTACAATTCTTTTAATTTGGGATCAACCATAAACTCATCGCTGTCAGGATCTTCTTTCTCCATCACACCACTCAAATGTGTGATATAATCGAAATGTACAGCATCAGCTGGTTCATAATCAAGCACCTGACCATAAGTAAATCGAAGGGTGGAGTTGGCATCTGGATAAAAGAATTTATCGGGCGACATCTCACGAATACCCTGGATAAACTTCCTGTTATCAGCAGAGGTGCTTGGTGCACTTCTGTAGATACCAGTCACCTCCATTTGTTTGGCCATAAAGCCTTGTGCCAATTGGAAAGCCGGGTCCTTAGACATGGTTTTAAGGCTCGGATCATTTAGGAATTCGTTGGCTCCGGTTTCACTTGCCACGAAGCTGTTTTCATAAACATAAGCAGCGATCGCATCAAAATCACCTTTGAATTTATCATGCAGTTTCACCAAATATTCGGGACGATAGGAAGCATCCAGATTGTTGTAAAACATCTCGGTCATACTGGCAAAAACATCCTGGTCGAGCTTCATATTATGCTCCTTAAAGAAATCGGGAATGCCGGCTTTTAGTTCTTCAACCATACCATCAATTTCTTCCTGCTTCTTGGCTTTCTTCTCTTTATCCTTTTCCTCTTTTAGCTGCTTCATGGCACCTTCAAGCCCTGAATAATCAAGTGCGTACCCCATGAGGTCGGCACCGGCAACACCAAGATAGATAACGCTGATATAGGTTTCAAACAGCTCTCTTTTGCCAGCCATGGTGGTGTTGATGTTTTCCACCACAGAGCCATATTTCTCCTTGCGGGTTTCATCGGCTTCAGCCCAGGTCTGGAACTCGGCTTCAAACTCTTTTTTCTGGTCAACTACACCAAGGTTTTCCACCCCGCGCATTTGTCCAATAAAATATTTCCAGCTGTTGGCTGTGCTGGCATAGTTGGAAGCATACTGGATCTTAACTGCCTGATCGGCATCCATATGTTCTTTCCACACTTCCAGTTTTTTGCCAAAAATCTCTACCAGTGGTGGAAAGACTTCAGACACCTGAAAATCGAGACTTTCGGAAGTCAGGTAACGTGAGGTACTTCCGGGGAAACCCCAGATCATGGCAAAATCATTTTGCTGTACACCATCCAAAGAAACAGGCAAATAGTGTTTGGCTTTCAATGGGATATTCTCTTCGGCATAATCAGCAGGACTTCCGTCAGGAGCTGTATACACTCTGAAAATACTGAAATCGCCTGTGTGACGGGGCCACATCCAGTTGTCGGTATCACCACCATATTTTCCAATGGATGATGGAGGTGCGCCTACGAGTCTTACATCGGTAAACACCTCATATACAAATAGGTAATACTCATTACCACCAAAGAAACTCTTGACAACCACATTGTATCTGTCGTCCTCTGAGTTGGCTTTTTTCATACGAGAGGAAATTTTACGTACAGCTGCTGAGCGCTCTCTTGCATCAAGGGTGTCGCTCAAAAACGGAATAATACTGTCGGTAACATCTGCCATTCTAACCAAAAATGAGGCGGTCAGGTTTTCGTTGGGAAGTTCTTCTTCACGGCTCATGGCCCAGAAACCATCCTTGAGGTAATCATGTGCCACAGTGGAGTGATTCTGGATGATGTCGAAACCACAGTGGTGGTTGGTAAACATCAAACCTTCGGGTGATACGATTTCACCAGTACAGAAATAACCATTGGGTTTTGGGCTGCCGGATAGTCCAACAATAGCATCCTTTAAGCTAGCCTTGTTAACACTGTAAATCTCTTCAGGCGTTAGTTGCAATCCTTTTTCCTGCATATCCACATAATTCAGTCTGTCGATAAACATGGGGAGCCACATGCCTTCATCTGCCTTCACTTTTACACCAGTAATAACAAGTATAAATGCAAAGAGGTAAGTAAGTTTTTTCATTTCACTATTTGATTTAAAAATTTGTAAACGCAATATCGAACACATATTATACCACGCTGTTTAACACTCTGCATGGCAGTATATTACACTAATTCATCAGCTCAAACCGTCAAAATATTGTTCACTTTCGAACGCAACATCTCTTGAACTGAACATGGAGTTTCTGTGTTTCTCTTTTATAATCCCAGCATTTTCGGACCTTGTTTGAAGGTGATATCCACAGGTATTCCCATATCATTCACCCGGTCAAGATCAGCCTGTAACTGAGGCTTAATCACTCCAGAAGTTTCTATCCATTCTTTGGCCACTTCATAATTACCATCCCCCTGGATTTTTAGGATTTTCTGGGTGAGCTTGGCTGAGGCGGCTTTCATTTTTTCCATATTGATGGCATAGGTTCCGTCTTCTTTTCTGGTAAAGGCACCTTCCTTCAGGAAGAAATCAAAGCGTAACATATTGGCCATACCATGGGCGCTTGAAGCTCCAAAACGTACAGAACGGAAAATGCCCGCCATAAAGGTGACATAATTGTCCATCAGATCCGTATCATTAAATTCGCCCATCTCGTTGAGTTGGGTGACCAAGTAAAGACCTAAAATATCGGCTTTGCCTTCTTCAATGGCTGAGTTCTTTTCTTTCAATGCTTTTCTTACACTACCTTTTCCGTTGATGGTTTGTTTGATTCCCAAACCGTGGGCCACTTCATGAAACATGGTGTTGGAGAAGAAGGCGTCAAAGGTGATGTGTTTGCGTTGCTCTTCGGCAATCAGCACATCGGCAATGGGTACCAAAATGTGGTCGAATTTGGCTTGCATGGCATTTTTGAGCTGCAGTTTGCGGGTACCTTTTTGCAATTGTACTCGCTCATCATTGGGAAGGTTAATGGCGATGGTTTTACCGGCCATATTACAGTCGCCTGCATAATACACCACATCATAGGCATTGAGATCTACATCGGAGCCGGGAGTTTCGTTTTTATACTCCTGAGCCACCGGCATATCTTTTTGCAACTGAGGCAGGAAGGTAGCATAATGTGACAGTTTGTTGCTCCACTCCACATCTTTAATCAACACATAGGCTTCATGGGCCGCTTTGTAACCAAACAAACCATCGGTATAATTTTCAATGGGTCCTGTTACCAGGTCAATGAGATTGTCTTTCATATCCAGCCAGGCCATATCGCTGGCAAAATAATCATCTGTAAGCAAGGCTTCTGCGCGCAATTCCAGATAGTTTTTAAATCCTGGATCTTCTGCAAGTGCTGCTGCTTTTTTCAAAAGCTTTGCTGCTTGTTGTGTGCGTTCAGCATATGCATCGTGATACCATATGCTTTTCAGTTGTCCCTGTTCATCACGACGGATGAGGGTATACAAGCTGGTTTTATTGGGATCGTCGAAGGCTTCAAATTCCTCAACGGTCATATCATGAGGATAAAATTCAGCTCCGGCAGGTTTTTTACCCCAACCAGTTACAAAAGGAGCCAGATTGTTTAATTCATCCCAAGGACCGTAGTTGATATCGGCATATTTCCTAAGATCCAAGTCCTCAATACTCAGCAAAAAGGCAGTCTTCTCACCTACATTCTGCATCCAGAATATTTCATCCATCAGGTCTGATACCTGAAACAGATAGCCCAACATCTCTCTTTGGTTTCCGCTCAGATGTGAAATGTCAGCAGTAAGTTTAACTTCGGCATATTTTTTCATTTCATAGGTGGTGTTTCCTTTGTCATTCTTATCATCTTTGGATACGGACTCTGTGTTTTTTTCGTAAGTCCCTTTTTGTGTTTGTTTTTTTGAATGACATGAAATAATAAGCACTCCCATAAGAAGGAAGCTCAGAAAGACAAGAGATCTTTTCATCATGATATATGGTTTATTAAAATTGAGGCCACGAAAATAGTGATTTTATGCGAGTTACAATGAGATATTGGCATTGGAAAATAGCTTGGCTTATGGATAAAAAAAACACCCCTGTGATGGTCAGGGGTGCGTAAATAACTCGGACAATTATCCGGAAAAGGGTTCAAAAAGAGGTGGTTACGATTATGCGTCTTTTTTAATCTTATCCTCTTTACTTAATCCGGACTTTACTTCAATGTTAATTCCATCAGATAATCCTGTTTCAATGATTCGTTTTTCAAACTCTTGAGGACCCACTTCCACCTCTACATAGGTGGTATCATCATCAAATTTTAAAAGGCTTTCAGAAATGGCCATTACGCTGTCCACTCGTTTGAGAACAATATCTGCATTGGCGCTGTATCCTGCCCTTATAAATTGATCATCTCTGAGCATTACATCAGCTTTAATTTCAAACTGAACCGCTCCGTTGATTTCCACACCTTTTGGTGAAATATGCTCCAGACTGGCATCAAAAACAACATCTTCCAACGCACCAATGGTGAGCATCAGTGGCATGCCTTCTTTAATTTTTCCTACCTCTGATTCATCAATATTTCCTTCAAAAACCATTTCACCCATATCAGCGACGTTGGCAATGGTGGTTCCGGCATTGAAATTATTGGCTTCTATCACCTGGTTGCCTATTTCCACAGGAATGGCTAATACCATACCGTCGATGGTAGATTTTACCAGTGTATTGGTGGCAGCACCACCTTTTTTGATCTGACCTTCCTGGATCAGTTCGAGGGTTTCCTGAGCTGTTTCAAGCTCTTCCTTAGCATTTTTATAGGCTATTTCATAGGACTCATAATCTGCTTTGGCGATCACCCCTTTTTCGAACAATCCCAGCTGGCGGTTATAATTTCTATTGGCGTCTTCCAGATTAATTTTGGCCACATCAACACGTGATTTGGCATTGTTGAGGTTGATCATATTAGGAATGATACGGATCTTGGCAATGAGATCTCCTTTGTTGATCATATCACCTTCTTCCACATATAATTCTTCTATGATTCCAGAAACCACAGGTTTAATTTCGATTTCTTTTCTTGGTACCACAGAACCGGTGGCTGTGGTCTTTTTTATGATATCCAGGGTAGTGGGTAATGCCGTTTCATACACCACTGGTTTGTCTTGTGACTTTTGATACAAGAAATAGATGGTATATCCAAAAATTGCCAGAACGACGACTCCCAGAAAGATTTTAAAAAATGTTTTCATGATCTTATTGTTATGTTTAATGGTGTTTCAATAGTGTATATACTACTCCAAGTACGAGTAGTATAACCAGTCCCGCAATGGTCAGAAGCAGGGCTTTGTTTTTGGCACCTTTGTTAGCTTCTTCTATTGGGTTGGGATTACGTTTTTTTTCAAGATAGGCTCCCAGACCTACGCCAATTCCAGCGCCGATTCCAGGTCCCATGGCTATACCTGCAGAGATATTATCCATATAAATGCCTATTAATAGTCCGATGGGAATTCCGATGCCCATGCCAATGGCCATACCGATACCCATATAATGTCCTTTGGGCTTACCTTCTTTTATGGTTTCTATGTTACGTCTTCTATTCATCTCTGAGTGCATCAATGGGTTTTATCTGAACGGCACGCTGGGCGGGTATCAGCCCTGCCAGGGCACCACAAATAACTAGTATGATCAGGGCTGCTATGGCTTTTCCAAAATCCACTTCCGGATGGTTAAACATTCCTGTTCCTGCACCGGATTCGATAAGGAAGTAATTGATCAGCTCAAGAATGCCCACCCCAATGGTGAGACCAATATACCCCGCAATGGTGGTCAGGAATACTGATTCGATAACGATCTGACTTTTAATGGACATAGGATTGGCTCCAATGGCACGCTGAATACCTATTTCTTTGGTACGCTCTTTGACCACAATGAGCATAATATTGCTTACCCCAATTACACCGGCTAAGAGGGTGCCTATTCCCACAATCCATATCAGCGCATCTATCCCGTTAAACAGATTGGTCATTTTTACAAATTCTGCCTCCACATTAAAAGAACCAATGGCCCGGTTATCGTTGGGCGCAATGGAGTGGCGGCTTTTCATGATTTCTTTGGCCTTGTCGAGCACCACCGAAGCGGCATACTCTTCCTTGGCAGTCATGGAATACCAACCTACGATATCTCCAAAATTATAGGTGTGCTGAAGGGTGGTAAAAGGCATGAATATTTGCATGTTTTCCTGTTCGGCCTGTTGGTCGTTCTTCTTGGAAGAAAACACACCAACCACCTTAAAATAAACACCTTGTATTCTTAAGTACTCTCCGATGGGATCCTCATCGGCATCAAACATCTCTTCTCTAACACGTGTTCCGATGACAATTACTTTGCGCTTGTCATTTATATCGAGTTTGTTCACAAACCGTCCCTGGTGGATATTTACCGGATCAATAAGGTTGTATGCAGGATAATCTCCCTGAATGGAAAAGGCAGCCGTACGTTCGCCTCTCACTACATTGTTGTCACCATTGCCTCCACGAAAGACCTGCAAACGGGGTGCTATATGTTCCAGTTCGGGTATGTTATCAATCAGTGCCTGGGTATCTGAGTTTCTAAAATTATAGCGTCGGCCCTGGGGGAAGCCTTTATAAGGAACAGTGGTGCGCATGGTCCACATAAACATGGCGTTATTGGCCATATCACCCATTCCCTGGTTCACCCCATTGTGCAAACCACGGCCAGAACCCAGCATGATGATCAGCATAAAAATGCCCCAAAACACACCAAAGGCAGTAAAGAATGTGCGCAGCTTGTTCTTTTTCAGTGCGAACATAATTTCTTGCCATTTATCTCTGTCCAGTAGACTCATTTTTTCTATTTAATGCTGTTTATATGTTCTTTATTCATCCTTCAGGGCTATGACAGGTCGCACAGCAGCTGCCTTCCTTGCAGGAACAAAACCCGCCAGCGCTCCTGAAAAAATCAGCACTGCTGTGGCCCACAAAGCAACCCCAATATTGATTTCCGGGTTAGCGAAATAGGCCGTTTCCTGAGGCAACACCTTGGAAACAAATTCAAGCAAGGCAACACCACCAACCAATCCGAGATAACCCGCAAAAGCAGTTATTAATATGGCTTCCTGTATAATTAAGCTTACAATGGATGTGGGTGTGGCTCCAATGGCTTTTCTGATGCCTATTTCCTTGGTGCGTTCCTTTACCACAATCATCATAATATTGGATACTCCCACAATACCTGCAATGATGGTTCCGATGCCTATGATCCAGATAAAAAAGCGGATACCTGCAAACAGATCCATAAATTGTTTGTAATTCTGTATGCTGTTGAAAATAAACAGGGCTCGCTGATCGGAAGGGTCGAATTTTAATTTTTGTGACAATTCCTGACGGGCATCTTCAACCACTTGTAAGCTTTCGGTGATATCAGCATCATTGAGGATCAAGCACACATTGCGGATGCGGTTACCCATATTGAATACTTTCTGTGCTGTTGAAGCAGGTATATACACACGTAATAAATCCCTGTCCTGTCCCGGGTCATTGAAAACCCCAACAACCTTAAAGGGTACACCACTCATATTCACATATTTACCAACTGCATCTTCACCATTCTTAAACAAAGCTTCATACACCAGGCGTCCGATCACTGCCACTTTACGGTAATCGTTAATGTCAATTTCGTTGAGGAAGCGGCCGTTGGTTACCGTTAGTGATTCCACATATCTGTAATCAGGAGAAATGGCAAATACATCAAAAGTGCCATATTCATTCTTATAGGCTATATTATCAATTTGCCACAAGCGGGATCGCTTGGTGCTCATGTCCACATTATCCAAACGCTCCAGTAAATCGTGTTCTTCATTGGTAAATTGAAGTCGACGCCCGGTTTTCATTCCTTTATAAGGCATGGAGGCCACCCCTGGGTTAATGGATATATAGTTGACGGCATCGCCCTCAAATTCTTTTTTCACTCCATTCTCAAGGCCATAACCCGACCCCAGCAAAACCACCAACATAAAAATTCCCCATGCCACACTGAAGCCAGTGAGTATGGTTCGCAATTTATTCTTGCTAATTGTACTGAATATTTCCTGCCACTTATCTAAATCAAACATAGGTTGCGTGTGCTGGGTTAAGCCATTACTTGTTCCTGTAGCCACGATTTGCGCTGACCATTGCTGATGATACTGTCGATCAAACCATCTTTAAGTCGGATGATGCGATCAGTTTTTGCAGCAATATCACGTTCGTGGGTAACAATAATGATGGTAATTCCCATTTCGTTGATTTCCTTGAATAAGTCCATCACCTCCATGGAGGTTGCTGAATCAAGCGCACCGGTTGGCTCATCCGCCAATATCACTTTCGGTTGCGATATCAAGGCCCTGGCGATGGCCAACCGTTGTTTTTGTCCGCCTGATAATTCATTGGGTAAATGGTGCGCCCATTCTTTTAGACCCATTTTATCCAGATATTCCATGGCCAATGTGTTGCGCTTTTTTCGACTAACCTTTTGATAGTATAGCGGTAAGGCCACATTTTCCATGGCATTTTTAAAGGATATTAAATTGAAGGATTGAAAAACGAAGCCGATGAATTTGTTTCTCAGATAGGCAGCCTTCTTTTCCCCCATCTTTTCAATCAATTCGTCATTCAAATGATAAGTACCCTTCTCGTGGGTGTCGAGCATGCCGATGATGTTCAGCAGCGTGGATTTTCCAGATCCTGAAGAACCCATAATGGACACAAGTTCACCTTTCTCTATTTCCAAATCGATGCCCTTTAAGACATGCAGAGAGGTTTTACCTGTGTTATATGTTTTATTGATATTCTCAAGCTTGATCATGAGCTGACTGTTGTTTTTGGTAATGCGATTTCTGTACTCAAATTATCAGCAATTGTGCCATGTTGCGTATCTTGTTGTTTATCTGCATATTATGTGGCTAACCTAGAGGAATATTTAATACAAAAGTGTTCGGCAGCTTAACAGTGCTGTTCGTTTTCGATCAGTGTTTTAGCATCAATTCGTAGCGCTGGCAAAGGTTTTCATTCCTTTTTGGCAGGACACACTTGGGGCAGTTATTTGCCGTTGTTTAAGTATTCGTACTTTTGAACAACCAATCGATTGAAGGTGGATTTATACACTCAGAAGAAAAGAACTAAAATTGCCCTGTTTATCGTTGCTCTGATCATCATTGGGGTTTCCATATTTTATACCAACCTCATGGTCAATCGTTTTGCCAAGGAGGAGCTGAAAAATGTGAAGTTGTGGGCAGAAGCAGTCCAACGAAAGGCGCGATTGGTGAATGTAACCGAAACCCTTTTCAATCAGCTTCAGGATCAGGAACGCATGCGGGTAGAACTACTGGCAAAGGTTTACAACTACCTGTTAAGCGACAATGACCTTTCGGGTTCCAGCTCTTCTTCCGACTTGACCTTTTACCTGGATATCATCCAGAACAATACCACCATTCCAGTGATACAAACCGATGAAGATGGTATGATCCTCAATGCCAAAAATCTGGATTCGGGCTATGATACAGCCACCAGGCTGACTGGTAAATTGTTGGAGGATTTTTCGGTGTATGATCCCATCGAGGTGCCTTATGCTGATAACCGGATGAATTATCTGTATTATCAGGATTCCCGTTTTTTCAGAGAGCTCAAAGAGGTGCTCAACGATTATGTAACATCCTTTATGTCGGAGGTGGCACTTAATTCTTCCAGTGTGCCTGTGATTATTACCGACAGCACTAAAACCGAAGTGCTGCAGTTTGGTAATCTGAATGATATTCGTATGTCGGATCCGGTTTATGTTAGCATGAAGCTGGAGGAAATGGAGGATGAGAATACGCCCATAAAAATCACCTTCACCGATTTGGGAGAGACCTACATCTTTTATAAGGATTCGGACCTGCTGACGGCCATGAAACTTTATCCATTGGCTCAAATCTTAATCATCAGCATATTTGCAGCCATTGCTTATTTGTTGTTCAGCTATGCTCGTAAATCTGAACAAAACCGTGTGTGGGCAGGTATGGCAAAAGAAACTGCACATCAGATAGGTACTCCGCTTTCATCTATTATGGCCTGGCTGGAACTATTGAAAATGGGAGAAGGTAATGCTCAGGAGGCTGCCGCAGAAATTGAAAAGGACATCGTCCGTCTGGAAACCATCACAGAAAGATTCTCGAAGATTGGATCGGTACCCACCCTGGAGCAAAACAATATCATCCAAATCATCAACGACAGCCTGAATTATCTGAAACCCCGTACACCCAAACGAGTGAATTTTCAAATCAATATTGATCGGGAAGAGGAGCTGTTTATACCTGTAAACGGACCATTGTTCAGCTGGGTGCTGGAAAACCTGTTCAAGAATGCCATTGATGCCATGGAAGGAGTGGGGACGGTGAGTATTGATCTTAAAGAAGAAAGCAAACATGTGGTTATCGACATAGCCGATACCGGTAAAGGCATTTCCATTACTGAACAAAAAACCATTTTCAATCCGGGTTATACCAGTAAAAAACGAGGTTGGGGACTTGGGCTTTCCTTATCAAAGCGTATTGTGAAGGATTATCATAAAGGGAAAATCTTTGTGAAGACATCAACCCTTGGAAAAGGAAGTGTATTCAGAATAATTCTGAGAAAATAGTGGGAGATCACTTCCGGTGGGCTGTAGGACTATGTGCATTTTTTATAGTTTTATCATTTATTACCTTCGGTAACCTCTATTTTCAATGAATAATGCAACCTTTATGAGTTCAAAATATCTTATAATCCTGATGTTGATCGGTTTGATGGGCTGTGTTCAAACGCCAGAATCCAACACTGAAAATAATACCTGGGTGGCTGAAGAGAGCCCGATGACGCTCGTTCAGGATCTTGAGTTTCAATCTTTGGACGGTTTGGTGATCAGCGCTAAACTTTATAAGGCGACAGCTGATGCACCAGTAATCGTTCTATGTCATCAGGCCAGGTTTAACAAATTCTCCTATGATGGTATTGCTCCAAAATTGGTTGATATGGGATTTACTTGTCTGGCCATCGATCAGCGTTCAGGGGGTCCCATTGGCAGCACGCAAAACGAAACCAAAAACAGGGCGGTGGCTCAACAATTACCCACTGCCTATCTGGATGCAGAACCAGATATCATTGCCGCTGTAAATTATGCCTACGAAAAATTCAACAAACCCATTATTCTTTGGGGAAGCTCCTATTCGTCAACCCTGGCCCTGTATATTGCCATGGATAATCCCAAAGTGGCTGGTGTTATTTCCTTTAGCCCTGGTAATTATTTTAAGGATGAAAAAGGGTCTCTTACCGAATTATTGGTGGGTTTCAAAAAACCCTTTTTCCTGACCTCATCAAAACGTGAAGCAACTGGCGTCAGTGAGTTAATCAAACAAATGGAGCTCAATGATCAACAGATACAATTTATACCTGAGGGTAGTGGTCATCATGGATCTCGGGCGCTCTGGGAAAATCAGGATGGTGGCCAGGAATATTGGGATGCCATCACATCATTTCTTTCAAACATAAAAAACAACTAAGTCTATGGCACTTTTTAATTTGTTCCCGAAGAAGAAAAAGAAGAGTGGTCGCACTACCCATTCGGCATACTATTTACGTGAAAACATGATCCAGAATGTGAGTGATCTGTTGATGGCTGTTCAACCTAATCTGGACGAATGTCCCAGCAAGTGGGAGTCAAAAATGGCACTTCTTTTTAATGCCATTGAGTTCAAAAATATAACCCCAGAGATTGTCACACAACAAATGGGTGAACCGGTTTTTATACATGATAATTCTCAATCTGTGGAAGGTCACCAGGTGATTTTTTACAGAGATGAAGTAGACTATTTTCGATTTTTGGTTCAAATTCACTTTATCAACAATCAGTTTGTTTTCATCAGCAGTAAGATTTCAACTTCCGGGGTGTTGTCAGAGGAAAATAAAACTAAAATTGCCAAAAAAGTACTCTCAAAATTCTTTGAGGCAAATGAAATTGAAAAACTTGATTCTTTCACCATATGTATTACAGATGAAAGCAAGAATGTGATTTATACCAAGGATGATGTGTATTTCTATGTGAATTATGTTTATGCTGGTACCCATCTTCAGAAGATCGTTACGCATTTTGAAGGACTTTCCGGACTAAATACTGGAAAAACGGATTTTACAGATACATTGGATAAATACATTTAGCCCTCATTCAGCTTGTTCACCAACACTTTCTTTTAACAGCTCATGTCTGCTATCTACTTACATATACCTTTCTGCAAGCAAATATGCCATTATTGTAATTTCTATGCCACAGCTTCTACCAAATATCGCAAGGGTTTTGTGGAAGCCTTATTGCAGGAAATGGATCTGAGACATGATTATCTGGAAGACAAAACCATCAGCAGCATCTATTTTGGTGGGGGGACACCTTCCTTGCTTAGCACAACAGATATCAATGCATTGATTGATAAGATCCAGCACAGCTATGATGTGGCAGATGATGTTGAAATCACCCTGGAAGGCAATCCTGATGATCTCACCGAAGACCCAATCAAAGCACTTAAAAACGAAACTCCCATCAATCGTTTGAGCATGGGGGTTCAAAGTTTCTTTTCTGATGATTTACAATACCTCAACAGGGTTCATGACGGTAAACAAGCCAGGCAAAGCATAGAGTTTGCTTTGAAGCATGGTTTATTCCATATGACCATTGATCTTATTTATGGAATACCCACCTTAACAGAAGAGAAGTGGTTGGAAAATCTGGAGATATTTTTCAGTTACGGATTGCCACATTTGTCGTCTTACGCATTGACCGTAGAGCCAAAAACAGCTTTGGATGTCCTCATTGCAAAAAAGAAAATGGCTGCTGTTGATGAAAACCAAAGCATTAGGCATTTTGAAATGCTTCTGGAGCAAACCAAGGCACATAATTACATCCATTATGAAATCTCCAATTTTGCTTTATCCGACCAGTATTCGAGACACAACAGTATGTATTGGCTAGGGGGTCATTATGTGGGTTTTGGACCTTCTGCCCATTCTTATAATGGCTATTCCAGACAATGGAATGTGTCGAATATGAAAGCCTATATGGAAGCGGATATTGCTGAAAAGGTGGTCGCTGAAAAAGAAGTGCTCAGCAAAAACCAAACCTATAATGAATATGTGATGACCTCACTCAGAACCAGCTGGGGTTGTGATATGGTGCATGTGAATCATGTGTTTGGATCAGCCTATGTCAAGCATTTTGAATCGCATATACACTCGTTTGTGGAGGAAGGCAAATGCAGAAAAGAGGGTAATACCTATCTGCTCACCGACTATGGAAAACGCTTTGCCGACGGCATTGCGGGAGAAGTGTTTTTGAATGTAGAAGGATGAATGTAGAGTGTAGAGTGTAGAAAGTGAAAATGAGAAGGCTGTTTGAGTGTGTGTGGATTTTAACAAAAATAGCTACTCAAAACTCTGCATTCTTCTACATTAATTCTACATTCCTCACTTGTCCTTGCTCAACCTAAGAAGCAGATAACCTATCACTGGGCTCAGCATAATGCTCAGAAAAAAGGATTTTTCAACGCCCAGTTTCTTCTTTTTACCCATATTTTCTGATATGATCAGTGAAAGGGCATACCACAGAATGAAGATGATGATCAGTATATACTCGTTCATATCAATAAAAATAGATAAAAAGATAAACAACAGGTATGGCTATTCCCAGAATGGTTAACCAGGAACCTCTTGCGGTAATGCCTTTATCTCCCCTTGGAATAAGCAAGCCACTCAGGCTTAAAATGATCAATGCACCGGCAAAAATATCAGAATACCACGTCCAGTATTTAATTGGATTATAGTGCAGATAATTTACTTCTCTGAATAAGGGTCGTCTGATTGTTTTTTCAATCAGACCTTCTCCCGTTTCCAAATCGATATATACATTGCCGTCTTTGATAAAGACTTTAAGAACCTCATCGTTAGGATAATAGTGGTTGCGGTAGTTCACATCTTCTTCATAGGGTTTCAGAAAGGCTTTGATTTCTGTCTTTCCCGGTTTGTTGTCTCCAATATCTACCTGGATATCCTCTGTGGTGATCACATAATTGGGGTTCCAGTCATGCAAATGATTGATAGCAATTCCTGATAAGGCATAGATAAAAGTCATGCCAAAGAAAAAGTAACCGAAATCACGATGAACGGCCCGGTTCCACTTGCGCCACTTAAAAGCCATAAGTAATAAATTGGGGTTAATTAATCGTGGTCGTGTCCGGAGTGATCATGTCCATCATGGTTATGTCCGTCGTGATCGTGACCATCACCAGCTTCTACCACTTTATAATCGGTACAAAGCACTGAGTAAAATGAGAGGTGATCGCTTCCGGATTCTTCAAGCATCTTACGCAAATTCAATACTTTTTGCATCTCTTCGCTCACGTCGGCATGTTCGCCTCCTTTTTCCATTTTGCCACCCAGATGGGTACCTTCACCTTTGTCGTCACTCATGGATTCACCAGACTTGATTTCTTCTTCCCATTCCATGATATAGGCTTCGTCGATGCGCATCTCTTCTACCACACCAACAATATGAACAGAACTGCCTTCAAGATTGGTATTGAAAGCTGCAATTTCTTCGTCAGGGGTTACTTTAATACGTGCATCAGAATCCTGATTTACGATAAACATACGCTGGCCACCATGGGTACATACATGGTCAACAGTGCCTTTTAATTGGATTTTCTTACCAACAAAATCACCAGCTTTCTCTTCAAAATCCTGCAACTGGATTAATGCTAATTCTTCTACAACTGCCTTATTATCAGCATCAGAAGTTTCATTCTTTTGGCCGGCATTTTCACAAGAAACAACTGCAAATGCCATGGCTACTAAAATGACTAATAACTTTTTCATGTTGTGTGTTTTTTAGGTCTGGCGAATATAAACATAATGAACATATGATC
>JAERTD010000039.1 GCA_016845175.1 Bacteroidota bacterium
TCCCTGGAATACAAAGGTTCCTTGATCCCATCCTTCGAAGAATGGTAGTTCGTTACCCCATACTACTTCAACAGTATCTGTACCTTCCCATGCTGATTCACCAAAGTCTCCTGGGAATCCAAATATGGTTAGATCATAAATAGCTGATACATCAAATAGATATGTAGCTGGTTCCAATGGATTTACAACATAAGTTATATATTCATCAACTGGTGTGCCTTCGTAAGGTACGTTAGCTATCATTACACCATCCTGATATATATTGAATGAGCTTAATCCGTCTGGAATATCTCCTGTTGATGGACCACCACCGCTATAAGGTGCTAGTTCAATTCCCCATACTACTCCACCTTGTGTGCAACCACCAATGGTTACTAATGCTGGATCAACCAATGCTGGCTGTGTCCATGCACCACCGGCGATTTCAGCATCACCTGTAATACCGGCAACATCACTTGTTAAGCCTGTTGGTGTTCCTGCTGGTAAAGCATACTGTACTAGGTTATTTGCTCCCTGATCATAAGCCCATAGGAATTCTTCTCCTGCTGCTCCTGACCATTTGTCAAATGCCAATCCATAAATACTAGTTACTGTTGGTGTAAATGATCCAAGGTTATTACCTGATGCATCAAAGTTTACAATATCAGTTCCCCAGTTATTTCCGTAGAATGACTCTGATTCATTGTTATATGCAATCGCACGTACAGCTGTTGGGGCTGTAAATGTGGTTATAAGCGTCTTATTAGTGAAATCCATTACCCAAACGGTAGTAGCTGCTGCTGCTCCGTACATGAATTCGCCATCATAAGCCAAGTCACGACATCCGTTGGTTCCTGAAATCTGGAAGGTCTCCAAGTGGTTACCATCTAAATCATATTTCAAATAATCACCTGAGTTCCAAACAGCGGTGTAAATAAACTCACCATCAGTTTCACTACCTGCTTCGGATGTTCCGGCAACTGGATATGTGAATTGTAAGTCTCCCATGGTACGTGTGTTATCTGATTCGTCGTATTCAATGATTGTAACTTCACTTGCTGCATCTGCATTGGCATTTACTGCTTGTAGCTGAGGTCCAACATAAACCACTTTAAATGCTGCTGCTGTCATTGGTACAGTTCCTGTCATTGGTGGTAACCACATCAATGGAACTTCATTGGTACCATAAATATACTCATCACCCAAGTCTCTTGGTGGATGTAGGTATGAAGAGTTCCATGAGTAACATACTGGTTCACTTAATCCACAAGCATACAATGCACGTACACATGCTTCATAATCCTGACCATATGCTAAGTCCATAAAGGTGTACTCACGTACATCAACATCGGTCATTGCAATAAATACATCATTCAAGTATACATAGTATCCCAATATTGGGGATGGTCCGTTTAGTACTACAACGTTATCAACTGCCCAACCTGAAGCCCATGCTCCATTATCATCAGCGTGGAACGCCAACCATACTGGCTGTGAATCTGGTCCTGAGATCATTGATAAATCAACACTAATAGGAGTCCAGTCGTTTGCAGGTGACATAGTTTCTAGCACTTGCCATGTGGCTCCTGCATCCATACTATATTCTACATAAGCACTTTCTCCGTAGGTAGCATCAAAGAAACTTGAGAATTCAAGTGCAAATTCAGCACTCTCTCTTAAGTCTAACTCTGGTGTAATTAAATAATCTTCTGATCCATCATTTACACTACCTGCTGCATCATCATTTGCCATTGCATAGAATCCGTCACCGGCTGGTATTGTCCAATATGCTGAACTTCCATCATCGGTACGTTCCCATTCACTTGAACCTAAGGAAGATGTTTGCCATCCCAGTGGTGGGAAAGTTGGATCTTCAAATGTTTCTGTGAATAAAGCGGTAATAAATGGCTCATCCCATGTGGCATGTGAAGTTAATTCTTCAACCATTAGATTACGTGGTGCATAAGCTTTCTCTGTTAATACTACATCATAAGTTAGGTCTCCAAAGATGCCTAATCCAAGGTGTTCATATACTGTATAACCTACTTTATCTACAAATAGATCATAAGGTCCATGAATAACGCTATCAAATACTACAGTTCCTGTGGCATCTGTTGTAGCCCATAGGTGATGATATGGAAATTCTGTTCCATATAAATCAACTCTGGCTCCATCTGGATCATTTCCATCACATAAGGTTACATTTACTGTTACCTCGTATGCTAATAAGTGTGCTACTGTATTGGAATATACCCATTCTGATTCGTTTGACTCATAGATAGCTTTCACAGCATATGCATAGAATCCTGGTGCTTGACCACCAAACGCTGCATCATTATATGATAATCCTGTTGGGTTAGCAATTGGTGTTAGTGTTCCTGTTTGAGGTCCTGCATTAGGATCAAAGTCACTAACTCTTGCTACTGTATAGTTACTTAAGTCACGTGTTGCTGTAGCTTCTGCTACCGGACGGAATTCTCCATCTTTTACAGTTCCATTGATACCTGCTGGCATACTTGTTGCCAAGAATGGTCCTTCGGATACTTTTGGTATGCGTACAGTTGAACCTACGGCGCTACTTACAACACCTGCATTTGGTCCAAATACAACCGCTCTGATCATAAAGTCTTGATATGGAGACACTGACCACATAGAGGTTCCTGGCATCATTACTGCTGAACGATATGTTGTTGGTAGATCGGTATCTACTGCACATGGTGCTGAGTTGGTTGCCCAACCTATTTGCCACATTACAATATAGAAATCACCATCTGTGATTGTAGATTCAAATGCATCAGTGAAATCAACCCATCCATAATTGTTTACTGTTACAATTACTGAATCAAGTAATGTTCCTGGTAATCCATTTGTACCATCATCATCCATTACACCAACAGCCATGTCAGTTCCTAAGAACATTGCTCCTGCTGGGAAACTTCCATCACCTACATTTAATTTACCACCAACTACTGTAGCTGGATATCCGGCTGGGGTGAAATGTACTCCTACTGCACCACCTGGCATTGTCCAAACTACGAAATCATCAGCTTCACCATCATCATATATGATCTCATAATTACCCATTGGTAATGACCATGTTACCATACATTGTGTATCGTCCATATTAGGATCTGCAAATACAAAAGTAACAGGATATGGTGTTTCACACATCTGTGCGCTTACTTCTACCATCATACCTGTTGCTACAAATGTATCAATAACTGCTGCTGTTTCAAATCCTAGTAAACTAAAGTCTACATCATAGGTTCCTTCATCAACATACATCTCATAATATCCACTGGCATCAGTTACTGCTGAATATTCTCCTGCTGTAACAGTTACACTTTCCATTCCAATTCCTGTGTTACAGTCTACTACTGTACCATAAAACTGTCCTGGGATATATACTAACATCTGATTGAAGATACTATCTTCTAACATCATTGGATCGTTGGTCTCAATATTCAACCACTCATCAAATAAACCTGCTGGGAATCCTGTGGCATCATATGTAAGAACTACATCTAATGTTAATCCACCACCAATTTGTCCCATTGCTGGTTCAACATC
>JAERTD010000040.1 GCA_016845175.1 Bacteroidota bacterium
CAGATGGAGTTATAATTAATGTTCCTTCGCCACCGTGATTATCCCATGAGTTGATGTTGGCGGTACCGCAAATACGTAGCGTTCCTCCATTTTTAATTTCAAGTTTATTAAAGGTAGCTGAAGTTCCTTCAGCCACACACCAGTAATCACCTGAGTTAATGTTTTTATTGGATTGGGTTCCACTAACAGTATTCGTACAACTACCATCATTGCAGTCATTACCCAATACGGCAGCCATTTCCTTGTCTTCCTTCTGGCCAAATGTAAAATCCAATACACCACCACTTACAGCTACGGCTACATATTCATTCAGACCATCTGAAGATACTTTACCGACATATACTTCCTGTAATTGGGAAGGGATTCTCATCTCACTGCTGAACACATTGTTTTGATCCAAAGATCCGGTCTGAATTAAACGACCACCACTGGCAGGGTTTCCATCAAATATTTGCACGATGGTGGTGTTGGTTTGTTTGGATAATGGAATTTTGATGGTTGTGCTCAGATCCTGAAAACTATCAAAATCAAAATTGGGATCAATTTGCAGGTCAACAAATTTATCCGGAATGGTTTTAGGATCATCGCCATCATCACTTGAATTATTACAAGAGCTAATGGTAAACATAACTGCCATCGCAATAAGGATGCTAAAGAGTTTTGTTTTCATGGGCTTATATTTTACTTTGGTAATCATTGGTTATTTCTATTTATTATAAGAAGAATTGTTAAACAATAATCATGCTAACAGGCGTAAAATACGCACTATCAGTCATATAATCATTATTATCACCAATCAAATAGTCTTCAATGTCTCCATTTTGGACAAAGGGTCTCCAAATTGCAACCAGTCTGTATATGAAATTTGCAAACCACCGAATGGTAAAGGTAGCTAATTATACGGCCTTTGAGGCAAAGGTGTTTCAAATTTGAAACACTAATTCAATGTTTCAAAAGCTATAATAGAGCCAATAAGTTTTGAAAAGGGAGCAAATCATATGGCCATAAACGAAAGATTACGACCTCAGGAGATTTGCTCTGTAGGTTTAACTACCTTAAGCCTTAATTCATCCAATTGTGCATGATCAATGGCAGAAGGGGAGTCGATCATCACATCCCTACCGGCATTGTTTTTTGGAAAGGCAATGAAATCGCGAATGGAATCCTGACCACCAAATAAGGCGACCAATCTGTCAAAGCCTAAGGCAATACCCCCATGAGGTGGCGCACCAAATTCAAAGGCATTCATTAGGAACCCAAACTGTTCCTGGGCTTCTTCATCGGTGAAACCCAAGTGCTTGAACATAAGCTTTTGAAGGTCTCTGTCGTGGATCCTAATGGAGCCTCCTCCGATTTCTACACCGTTGATTACCAGGTCGTAGGCATTGGCCCTCACTTCTCCTGGTTTGCTGTCCAGTAAACCGATATCTTCAGCCTTCGGAGATGTGAATGGATGGTGCATGGCATGATACCTTTCTGAATCTTCATCCCATTCAAGTAGCGGGAAATCCACTACCCAAAGCGGGACAAACACGTCAGGGTTTCTCAATTCAAGCTGATTACCCATTTCCAGTCGTAACTCATTAAGTTGTTTCCTTACAGCGTCAGCATCTCCTGAAAGTACCAGCAATAAATCACCGGCTTTGGCATTCATTTTTTCAGCCCATGCCGCCAGGTCTTCCTGATTATAGAATTTATCTACTGATGATTTGAAACTGCCGTCTTCGTTGCATTTCACATAGACCATGCCTTTGGCACCAATCTGTGGCCTCCTTACAAAATCAGTCAGTTTATCCAACTGCTTACGAGAATAAGTGGCACATCCTTCAGCATTGATACCCACAACCAATTCAGCTTCATCAAAAATCTTAAAGCCTTTGTTTTTGGTCACATCATTCAATTCAACAAAAGACATTCCGAATCTCAGGTCAGGCTTGTCACTACCATAAAGCTTCATGGCATCGGCATAGGTCATATGAGGCAGGGAAGGGATATCGATATCTTTCACTGTTTTAAACAGATAACGCACGAGGCCTTCAAAGGTATTCAACACATCATCCTGCTCAACGAAAGCCATTTCGCAATCGATTTGTGTAAACTCCGGCTGCCGGTCGGCACGAAGGTCCTCATCCCTGAAACATTTAACCAATTGGTAATAGCGATCATATCCTGCTACCATCAACAGCTGTTTAAAGGTTTGCGGACTTTGTGGAAGGGCATAAAACTGACCTTCACTCATTCTTGAGGGTACCACAAAGTCGCGGGCACCTTCAGGGGTTGATTTGATAAGATATGGTGTTTCAATCTCAAAGAAATCAATGCTATCCAGGTACTTCCTTGTTTCAATGGAAAGTCTGTTTCTCAGTTTCAGGTTGTTGCGAAGTGGTTCACGCCTTAAATCAAGATAGCGGTACTTCATTCGCAGCTCTTCCCCACCATCTGTATTGTTTTCGATGGTGAATGGAGGTGTTTTGGAGGCATTTAAAACGGATAAAGCAGTAAGCTTGATTTCAATATCTCCGGTGGCCATATTGGGGTTTTTGGATTCTCTTTCGATGACCAATCCTTCTGCCTGAATCACAAACTCACGTCCCAAAGAACGAGCAGTTTCAATCAATGACTGATCCGATTCACCTTCTTCCAGCAGCAACTGTGTAATACCATAACGGTCACGAAGGTCGATCCAGATGAGGCCTCCCTTATCCCGAATGCGTTGCACCCAACCACTGAGTTTAACTTCATTGTTGAGATGTTCTTTTCTTAATTCTCCGCAAGTATGTGAGCGTAACATGGGTAAATTCTTTAGTTTATGATGTAATTAAGCCTCTTTCTGTTGGGCATGGAGTCTCAGCCATTACTTTGTGCTGTAAGTGCCCGGTTTCAGGCGGCGAAAATACGAAAAAGCAGTTGATAAAAAGCAGGCAATTGCATACTTCTTAATGGCATACAAAATTCTGATTAAGATTCTATTCAGGCAGTATTTCCTTCACCCTTCCCACTTCACCACTGCTAAGCATAACCTTTATGCCATGGGGGTGTTGGGGTGACTTGGTCAGTATTCTTTTAACTTCTCCTTCGGTTAATAACCCAGAGGCCTGATGCTGCTTTTTGACAATGGCCACAAATTGCCCAGGGGCAATGTTAGACCTGATACGGCCATCCAGAATTTTATCTTCCATACCACAGTGTTTAGGGCTGTCAAATGTCGTCAATTTCAAAAAGCATGGACGCAAATGAATTGAAATTATCCAGTATTATTATTTAGAATTTGTCTAAATAAAATATATTTGTTATCATTGCATGGCTGTAAACAGCTGAGATATTTTGAGTTACGCATGAAAAAATCTGCTAAAGCACCAGAAATATCATCACATTGCCCGATAGGGACCCTCAGTAAAACCTTTTAAAACCTGACCAAAAGAAATCAAAGGCCTAAATAAACTTCAACTATGTCACTAAAAGAAAAATTGATTTTTGTAATTGATGATGATGAAATGTTGTCGTTGATGCTCAGCGATCACCTTTCACAAAATCCCTTACACAAGGTAATCCGGTTTGGAACCGGAGAAGAAGCCCTGAGAAAACTTTCCCAAAACCCTGATGTAATCATTCTGGATTACAATTTAAATTCCATTGAACCCAATGCCGCTGATGGAATGGCCATATTGCAGCAAATTAAAAGTCTCGATAAACAAGCCTGTGTCATTATGCTCTCATCGCAGGAACAATATGGTACTGCTTTACAAACCATTATTAAGGGCGCTTTGGAATATGTAGTTAAGGACAATGATGCCTTCAGTAGAATTGATGCGATCATAGCATCTCTTAACTAATAGATCAAGAGTAAACTCCCTAGGAAACAGCCCGAAATTAACCTAATCACATGGAAAGCAAATGACGAGTTTTTTAAAAAACTAAGTCATGAAGCGTGTAGTAGGTGTATTTTTCATTTTTTGTTTTGTGTCGCTCCAAGCACAGGAGGATATTGATAGTCTTATTGCATCCTGGAACAGGCTCAGTGCAGAATACCTGCGCATTAATGAGATCGACAGTGCATGCAAATATGGTAACTGTGTGATTGACATCATGGATACACGAATCCAGATGGATGAAAGTCGACAGGTAGATCCAAAACTCTTGGCACTGAAAGAAAAAAAAGCGGAAGCATTGAGTAACCTCATCACAGCTTACGGAAAATCCGACAGAATTGATCTTGCGGCGGAGTGTTATGAGGATGCTTTGATCATTTACAGTGAACTTGAAGACAGTACTGCCATTTTTAACCTACATATCAGAGTGGCCAGGGTGTATGATCTAAGAAGTAGCTATCAGGAAGCCATAAATTATTACAACAGTGCTTTACAGCTGGCCATTGAGACCAATGACAAGCATGGGATATCCTTATGCTATTATTATATAGGTCTTAACAACAGGTATTTGGGAAACTATTCCGAAGCCCTGAAAAACCATCTCAACGATCTAAGAATTGAAGAAGAGCTTGGGAACAAGGTAGGCATTGCCAATGCCTATATTACCATTGCTGCCATATTAAATACGCTCAACGACCGTACCGCTGCCATCGAAAAGTTAATTGCAGCCCGTTTGTTGTTCGAAGAAATGTCTGACAGCAGTGGAATAGCCACGGTGTCCAATGATTTGGGAAAGATACATTTTGCCATGGGGGATACACTGGCGGCCATTGCTGACCATCTGCATGCGGCTGATATCCGTACCACCATTGGTGAATTTGACGGTCTTGGTGCTTCCTATTCTTATCTGGCCAGCATCGAAATGTTAAGAGGCAACCATAATGGGGCTTTGACCTACCTCTATCAAGCCGATGATGCCTTTCAAAAAAGTGCCAATCAAAATGGGGTGATGTCTGTTCAATTGGAAATGGCAACAGTGTATCTGGACATGATGGAGACGGAAGTGGCCATGATTTGGTTGGAAAAAGCCCAGCAAACCGCTACAGAAATCATGAATTACAATGGGCTTATCAAAATACATTCCTTAAGGGCAAGCGTGGAATTAAAGCGAGGCAACCAAAAGCGATCCATTATGTGTTACCAAAAAGCATGGAATATCGCATTGAATCAGAAAAACTATATACAACTCTTTACCATCAGTTCTAGTTTAGCTGCCATCTATGAAGACCAAAAAGACTATGCTAATGCTTTCAGGTATCAGAATACTTCCATGAAGTATAAAGACACCTTGGATCATAATGCCAATACCACAGCAGCACTGATGTTGGATATGGAGTATAATTATAAAAAGGAGAAGATCAGCAACCTGCTGTTACAAGAAAAGAAAGACGCCATTAACCAGGCTGCAATGGCCCGACAAGAAACTCAAAAACAATTGTTTTTTGGTGGCGTCTTGATGTTTTTAATTATCACGCTGGGACTCTGGAGCAGGGTTCGTTATATCAGAAAAACCAATGCAAGACTTGAAATAGAAAAGGAAAAGGCCGAACAAAGTGAACAGTTTAAACAGCGCTTTCTTGCCAATATGAGTCATGAAATACGAACACCCATGAACGCCGTATTGGGCATGACCAATTTGACACTTGACACCAAACTAACTGCTCGTCAGAGAAAATACCTGACAGCAGTTAAGAAATCGTCCAAGAATTTATTGGTTATTATCAACGACATTTTGGACCTGAGCAAGCTTGAGGCAGGAAAAATGGAGCTGGAAAAAATTGCCTTCAATCTGGATGAAGTCATCGATCAGGTTTGTGACACCCTCCGTTTCAAGGCTGAAGAGAAAGGATTGGATTTCAACGCAAAGATTCATGATAGCATTCCCCGTCTGATGATGGGCGATCCGGCCAGAATCAATCAGATACTATTAAATCTTTGTGGTAATGCCATAAAGTTCACTGAAAAAGGAAGTGTAAAGATTGTCGTTTCATGGGAAAATGAGGATCAAGCCCAGCTAATTTTTGAGGTTCAGGATACTGGAATTGGAATCGCCGATGAAAAAATTGAATTGTTATTCAACGCATTTCAACAGGCTGATGCAAGCACCACCCGTAAGTATGGTGGTAGTGGTCTAGGCTTATCTATTTCAAAGACACTGGTGGAGCTGATGGGTGGGGAAATAAAAGTGGAGAGCCAGGAAGGAAAAGGATCGGTTTTTTCTTTTACTCTTGCATGTGAACCTGCTCATGAAGAGTATCGTCAGTCTTTTCAGATTCAGGCACCCACCGACTTACACAGTTTGGCTGGAATTAGGATACTATTGGCTGAGGACAACGAGTATAACAGGATTGTGGTAAAAGATACCCTCGACAACCTCATTGAAAATGTATCGGTTACCTGTGCTGAAAATGGGAAGGAGGCCATCCGTATGCTTGAGGAAAAAGACTTCGACTTAATACTCATGGATATCACCATGCCTGAAATGGATGGATTCGAAGCCACCATCCATATCCGAAATGAAATGAGTGCTCCTAAGAAAGACATACCCATCATAGCATTGACTGCGAGCGTTCTCAACACAGCCATTCAAAAATGCCTGGACATAGGTATGAATGCTTATGTTCCCAAACCGTTCAGGCGGGATGAATTGATGGGCACTTTGATTCAGTTTTATCAAAACAAAAAACCCAAGCTGAACCAAAGTATTCCTTCTGAAGAAATGCCAACAGAAGAATTGAAGGAGGTTAATGGGAACAATGGTTCCGTGACTAATCTTAATTTTCTAACTGAGTTTTGTAACGGGGATACCAAGCGATTGAATAAGTATATCAATATGTATATTCAGGCAACTCCCGGAAACATGAAAAAAATTGAGAAAGCCATCTTGGATATGGATTATAAAGCTCTCCGGCTTACTGTCCACTCCATGAAACCTCAATTAATTTTTATGGGGATGAATGATGCCAAAGATGTGGTTGTAGAAATAATCAACAATGTGGACAAGGAGATGGACAACACCATAATCGAACCGCTGGTGCAGGAATTGCTGGTAGATTGCAAACACTCCATTAAAGAACTTGAGGCAACTCAAAAGCTATAACCCAAACGCAATCCAAGGGTATTGATATAGGTTGAAAAATCTGTTGAAATACCGAAAGCACTTTCATAGGATAATTTAAAAAAAACAAATTGTCTTCTGTTAATGTGGTATTGTACCCCTGCCATACCGATCAAATTGAAATAGTCCTTTTCGAAGTTTAAAGAATAAAATTCGGTACCTGTTTCTTCACCATCTTTCTCAACAACAATAAACCGATCTGCCGTTACATTCATAGCATGCATAAGGCCGCATCCCAAACCTAAACTTGGCCTTAGACGCCCGGTTGGCCATGTATAATTAAATACAAACTGTGCCTTTAGATATGAAAAGTCTATTTCCAGGCTGTTGTGTTTCTCAGTATATCCGTAATAAAAGGTTCTGAAAGAAGTGGAATACAGTTCTCCATAATTTGCATCAATTTGCAAAGCGAGGTTTTTATTGATGCGTGGAAAGTAAAAGCTGAAATTCAGCCCGACAAAAGCTCGATTTGAATTTTGAAAACTGAATTTTTCCAGAAGAGGTTCATCTTTTATTCTGAGGGAGGAGAAGCTGTATCCAACATACGGAGCAATACCCACCTTTAGGGCAGGTATTTGCTTTTCATAAATTATACAAACTTCATCTTCACATACATACTCGTGGTACTTCTTGCTGATGTTTACTAGCGAGTTGTGACTGATGCTAACCTTTGCTAATTCTGGTTGGATTTCCATGCAATCGGAAAAGTAATAGGCAAGCAGACCGACATGCTCATTTGAATTTCTTTTAAATTCCCCTTGTTCATTGGTTCTTATGTACTCCTCACTATTGCTGAGTTCAAGCAGACTTCCATCTTCCTTTTCGATGAGGTAGTGTTTCCCATAAAAATTATTGTAGTAATACAAATTTACTTTGCCATTGACAAGATATTCTACAAAAAGAAGTCTTGGTCCTTCTTCCTCTTCAATGGTTTTTGAAACAAAGTATTTACCCTCTGTAAACCGATAAGCTTGTATGGTTCCCGGCAGGAATTCCTGATCGAGTTCAGAACCGCTGGCCCTGAAACGACATACTTTATAATTGTTCTTTTCCTGGATGAGTCCAAAAACGCTATCTCCTTCATTTTTGATAATATAGCCAGGGGTATAATCTATTTGAGTGTTGCCTGATAACGGAATCAAAAACACTAAATAAAGCAAAACCAATGTTCTTTTACTCTCGATAAAAGCTGAGGTCATAAATCCGGGTTTTTAGGCAAGGTAAAGGTATAAATAGATCAACTAATCATAGCTACTGCTTTAAAAATAACATGCTTTTTCAAGACGGAAAATAATCAAATAATGAGTGGGTTCTTTAGGCTCATTCTAGATAAGCCTTTTTCAGTCAATTAAGGCGTGGATTTTCATATTCAGAAAGCTCTATTCGATCAAAATGTAGTATTTTTTCCACCTATAAATTGTAAACCAAAATCAATCCAAATGAAGCGCATTCAATTGCTTATACTACTTGTGGCTATTTCCGGACAAATTATTGCTCAGGAAATTGCACAATGGAGAGGTCCATCACGAAACGGTACCTATCATGAAACAGGACTGCTGAAAGAATGGCCCGACAATGGACCAACTTTGTTGTGGCATTACGACCAATTAGGTCCAGGACATGGTTCTGCAGCAGTTACCAATGAAGTTGTTTACATAACAGGAACCGAGGGAGATCAGGGATTTGTCCTTGCACTGAATCATAGCGGAGAGGAACTATGGAAAGCCTATTACGGACCAGAATGGATCGATAGCTATCCTGGTGTACGAACCACACCGCTGGTAGTGGATGACCATCTCTATCTCATGAGTGGGTTTGGGAAAGTCTATGGTATGAAAACCTCTGATGGCAGCACCGTGTGGATGCTGGATATGTTCAAGGATTTGGATGGAAAAAATATCAGATGGGGCGTTACAGAAAACCTGGCTATTAGTGGTGATAAGATTTTTATTACAGCAGGAGGAGAAACCAACAATGTGGTGGCCGTTAATAAGAATGATGGAAGCCTGATATGGAGCAACAAAGGCATGGGTGAGAAAAGTGCCTATTGTTCACCAGCCGTGATTACCCATGATGGACGTCAGTTTTTTGTTACCCAAACCGAAAGTTATATCATGGGTTTTGATGTGGATAACGGAGAAATGCTATGGACCCATCCCCAACCAAATAAGTACTATGTGCATGCCAATACGCCCATGTATTTTGATGGGCAGTTGTATGTGGTAAGTGGTTACGGAAAAGGCGGTGTTATGCTTCAATTAAATGAAGATGGAAGTGAAGTGACCGAGTTATGGCGTGATGAAAATCTCGATAATCGCTTTGGAGGAACTGTAATGCTTAACGGAAGAATCTGGGGTGCAGGTGATTTTACTCGAAAATGGGTCTGCCTCGATTGGTCAACTGGTGAAGAACTCCACAGCAGTAAGTTCATTAAAAAAGGAACAATAATTCTGGCTGATGGCATGTTATATTGTTATGGTGAAGACGGGCAAGTGGCTTTGGTAGAGCCTTCAGTTGAAGAAGGGTTTAAAGTGATCAACAGCTTTGAAGTTCCTATGGGATCGGCTCAGCACTGGGCACATATCGTCATCCATAACAAGCGATTGTATGTCCGCCATGGTGAAGCACTCATGGTATATGACATCAGCTTGTAAATCATTCATAGAAAGTATTTATCGCAACCAATACATATCTTATGAAAAGTTTAAAAAGAATCTGCCTACTCATATTGTTGATGGGCTCAACCACGTTGATAGCACAGGACCTCCTACAATGGCGAGGACCCGACAGGAGTGGTGTATTTAATGAAACAGGGCTGTTGAAAGAATGGCCTGAAGGAGGTCCAAACTTACTTTGGTCCAATGAAGAATTGCCCATGGGCTGGTCATCCATGACCATTAAAGACAACCTTATGTTTTTAAGCGGTCGTGTGGACAGTACTGACCACGCCGTGGCTATCAATTTAAAAGGAGAACTGCTGTGGCAAACACCTTATGGCAGGTCATGGAATGCCTCTTTCCCCGAAAGCCGTTGTACCCCAACCATAGATGGAGATTATATCTATTTATCAAGTGGTTTTGGCGATTTGGCTTGTATACACACTCTCGACGGAAGCATCCGTTGGAAAGTTCCTGCCCATGAAAATTTCAAAGGGACCTTTGGAAAATGGGGAATTTCCGAGTCCTTATTGGTCTTCAACGATAAAGTGTTTTTCACTGTAGGAGGTGATTCCACCACCATGATTGCACTTAACAAAGAAACCGGAGAAACCCTGTGGGCCAGTAAAAGCCTGAATGATAAACCTTCCTATGTTTCACCACGTTTGGTGCATCATGGTGGACAGGAATTCATAGTGAGCATTAGTGAGCAGTTTGTTTTTGCCATCGACCCAACTGATGGGCGCTTTCTGTGGACCTTTAATGTTGATCCTTATAAAGATGAGAAGGTAAAAGCCAACATCAATACCAATACGCCCTTATTCCATAATGGTGAGTTGTTTGTAAGCAGTGGCTACAACCATGCAGCTGTCATGCTAAGCCTCTCAGATGATGCCCAATCTGTAAGCTTGAAATATGTGGATACCATTCTTGATGTTCATCATGGTGGACTGGTCAGATTGGGTAATTATATCTACGGTTCCAATTGGGAACACAACCGAATGGGTCGTTGGGTATGTTTGGACTGGGAAACAGGTAAACCCATGTACGAACAGGAATGGAATAACAAAGGACCTATCATAGCAGCAGAGCAGATGCTGTATTGTTACGAAGAGAAAAAAGGTAATATCGCATTGGTTCAATCAGGACCGGATCAATTCGAAATAACAGGAACCTTTCAGCTTCCTCTGGGAGAAGGTTACCATTGGTCACACCCGATCATTTATAATAAGGTTTTTTATATAAGGCGTGGAAATGCTATTATGGCCTACGATATAGCGGCGGACTAAATGTCCTGACAATAACAGAAATACATGAAAACCAGGGAAAAGTACATATTCGGAACCATTGCTTTGCTGGGTTTAGTGTTTGTGGTTTATTGGTTGTGGCATGACCCCGTTTCTGATTTAAAGATCAGTGAAGCAGGTTTGGATAACAGACCACCACAGGACTCCTTGAATGATGAACATGTCATTATCGGGGAGAAATTCTTTCATTATGCCAATAACCAGTCAGACTTAACAGGAAAGTGGCCCCGGTTTCGGGGTGCTGATTTTGATAATATCAATAAGGAGCCTATTCCTCTGATTGATTCCTGGGGAAATGAGGGACCAAAAATACTTTGGAAAATCCCAGTAGGTGAGGGACATGCAGCACCCGTTATCTATAATGGAAAGGCGTATATTCTGGATTATGACGAGATAAAAAAAGCGGACGCATTGCGTTGTTTTGATCTGGTTACGGGTGAGGAATTATGGAAACGACAATACAAAGTACATGTAAAACGTAACCATGGTATGTCGAGAACGGTACCAGCCATGAACGAGAACTACCTGGTCACCATAGGACCCAAATGCCATGTAATGTGTGTCAACCCGGAAACCGGCGATTTCCTGTGGGGTTTGGATTTGGTGAAACAATATGGTACAGAAATTCCTTTTTGGTATACGGGCCAGTGCCCATTGATCGATAATGACGTGGCTATATTAGCACCGGGAGGCAGTGCCCTTGTTATCGGAGTTGATTGTGCCACAGGAGAGGTGTTATGGGAAACACCAAATCCTGATGACTGGAAGATGTCACATTCTTCCCTGTTGCCCATGGAGTTTTCCGGCAAGAAAATGTATTTGTATGCTGCGGTGGGAGGTATGGTTGGAATTTCTGCGGAAGGAGATGATATGGGTCAGATCCTCTGGAAAACAAATGCCTTAAGTCCTACTGTGGTGGCTCCTTCCCCATTGGTACTGGATGACGGTAAGATCTTTCTGACGGCAGGATACGGGGCCGGTTCCATCCTGGTACAGCTACAGAATCAGGGAGTTGGGTTTTCAGTGAAGGTACTTCAGCAGTACAAACCAAAAGAAGGTCTGGCCAGCGAACAACAAACACCACTACTCTATGAGAACCATATTTTAGGCATCCAGCCCAAAGATGCCGGCGGGAAAAGAAATCAATTGATCTGCACAGATACTAAGGATACAAGAAATGTTTTATGGACCAGTGGCAAAGCTGAGCGTTATGGGCTTGGGCCCTATATGCTGGCCGATGGAAAATTATTTATACTTGATGATGATGGAACCATGAGCATTATTGAAGCCAGTGTGAATGAATTCAAATTACTCGATAAGGTTCGTATTATCGAAGGACAAGATGCCTGGGGACCTATGGCTTTGGCTGATGGATATTTGCTCATGCGTGATCTGAAAACCTTGCTTTGTCTTGATATGAGAAAATAATACTGCTACTGACTAAAACTAACTGCAATGAATAAGCGTCTCTTACTGATTTTTGCCCTGATACTACTACTGGCAAGCCTGTGGTTTATGTTGTCTGACTTTTTTGATGATGAGCCTCTGACCACTACCAATCCCTATGAATACAATATCGACAACTACAAAATTGTTGACAGTAGTGTAATTGCCTGGAAGGAAACTATGAACATTCCAGTGACTGGAGATACCATACGTTCTCTTGGAGTGGATCAGCAGGATAATATCTATGTTGGCACATTTCACAAGCTTTTGATATACAGCAAAGAAGGGCATCTGAAAAACAGCTTTGATGTGGGCGGAAAGGTGTACAGTCTATTTGTTAATCGTTCCGGAAAAATATTTCTGGGGATGAAAGATCATATTGAAATATGGAACCGTTCAGGCAGAAAACTGCAAAGTTGGGATGCTTTGAACAGCAAATCCATTATCACCAGTATTCATTGCTCAGATGAGTTGGTATATGTGGCTGATGCAGGAAACCGGGTGGTTTATCAATACAAGCCTGAGGGAATGTTACAAATGAGGATTGGTGAAAAGGACAGTACAAAAGGAAGCCCGGGTTTTGTAATACCCAGTCCTTATTTCGACCTGCTACAGGGCAGAGATGATGAATTGTGGGTGGTTAATCCGGGGCGTCATCAGTTTGAGGCATACAACGAGAAGGGTCAGATGATTTCATCCTGGAAAAAAACATCCATGCAATTGGATGGCTTCAGCGGATGTTGTAACCCTACCCATATGGCCATGCTATCCACTGGTGATTTTGTTACCAGTGAAAAGGGTATTGAAAGGATTAAAATTCATCGTCCGGATGGTTCTTTTGCTGAGGTAGTAGCCCCACCTGAGGCTTTTGAAGAAGGTACCGTAGGTCTTGATCTGGCAGTTGACTCAGAAGACAGAATCCTGGTACTTGATAAATTTAAAGGTGCCGTTAGAATATTTGAAAGAAAATAGGAGGGAAGATGGAAAGAAGGCAGTTTGTTAAGAAAAGTTTGCGTTACACAGCAGCCCTGGGTTTGGTAGCAATGGGAGCTTATGTGATCACGAGTAGAAAGGATGACTCACAGGCCTGTGATTTCGATTTTATTTGTCAGAATTGTCGTAAAAAACAAAAATGTCAGCTGCCCGAGGCATTGGCACATAAGAATCAGCAGCAGGAGGTGAAAAAGTAGGATATGGAGGCTGAAGAAAAAAAATATAACCGAAGGGAATTTGTAAATACGGGTATACGCTTTTCCATTGCACTTGGTTTGGGAGGGGTGGCTGCTCTTGTGGCCAAAAGATCAGCAGGAGGTGAACTGGTATGGCAGCTGGATCCATCCAAATGCATTCAGTGTGGACGATGTGCCACCAGTTGTGTGAGCTCACCATCTGCTGTTAAGTGCATCCATGTATACGATATGTGCGGGTATTGTGATCTTTGTGGAGGGTATTTCAGACCTGGAACCAAAGACCTGACCACAGCGGCTGAAAATCAATTATGTCCCACTGCCGCTATCAAAAGAAGCTATATAGAAGAGCCGTTTTTTGAGTATTCCATCGATGAGGATTTATGTATAGGCTGTGGTAAATGTGTAAAAGGTTGTGGTGCTTTTGGAAATGGATCCTTGCAATTACAGGTAAGTCATAACATCTGTCTCAATTGTAATGAATGTGCCATCGCCAGAGATTGTCCCACTGATGCATTCAGCAGAGTGTCAAGTGATAAGGCTTACAGTTTTAAAGGATTTTAACCCATGAGCAGGCATGTAAAACAACGAATTGTATCATGGATGGCATTGGGATGCCTGCTGGCAGTGCTATGTTCCTTTGGCATGGATGCCAGTGCTCAGCAGCGCTTTCCCAAACCTGAATTTGAAAATGGCCACACCCAGCCACCTACCTTCACTCCTGCCCCAAGGGCTGACTTCATGGAAGTAGTGGATGTCTTTGTTCTCATATTAAGCCTGTCAGTTGTCACCTGGTTGGTATTGAATAAGCGATCTCGTAAAGGTGTTTTTTGGGCATCCATTTTCTCGATTTTCTATTTCGGTTTTTATCGTGAAGGCTGTGTCTGTTCAGTAGGTTCTTTACAAAATGTAACACTGGCTCTGTTTCACACAGGCTACCAAATTCCCTATACCGTTATTGCCTTTTTTGTGATTCCACTGATCTATACACTATTCTTTGGAAGAACATTTTGTGCTGCAGTTTGCCCATTGGGCGCCATACAGGATCTGGTTGCGCTCAAACCCTATAGTTTAAAATCATGGGTAGAAAAAACCCTGGGCCTTTTTCCTGTGGTTTATCTTGGGCTGGCTATCTTATATGCGGCCACAGCAACAGATTTTGTCATATGTCGCTATGATCCTTTTATTGGGATCTATCGCATGGAAGGCTCTTTTAATATGCTGGTTCTGGGTGCTGCATTTCTGTTGGCTGGGGTTTTCATAGCCAGACCCTATTGCCGGTTTTTTTGTCCTTATGGGGTATTGCTGAATTTAGCCAGCAGGGTTTCCCGGCGACACATGACCATTACCCCATCGACCTGCATCCAATGTAAATTATGTGAGCACTCATGCCCTTATGGAGCCATTGAGAAACCAGTGCCCGCACATACGAAAGAAAAACGTTCCGGGCTGGTAAACAATGCCATTTTTCTGAGTTTAATCATTCCTGTACTGATACTCATTGGAGGATATGCCGGATCCTTATTACATGAATCATTGGCAAAGGTAAATCCAACAGTCAGGCTTGCAGAGCAATTACTCAATGAAGTAGAAACAGTGGACGGCATCATTCCTTTGGAAATTGAAGCTTTCAGATCATCCGGTCAGAGTCTGGAATCACTGTATGCTGAGGCCGCTGGTATTATCCAGCAATTTTATATTGGTGGATGGATATTGGGAGGGATTGTTGGGTTAATTTTTGGCATAACATTGGCAAGGTTGACTATCTACCGTTACCGTAAGGATTATGAACCCAATAAAGGGCGCTGTTTGAGTTGTACACGTTGTATGGATTTTTGTCCAGTGGAAGAATAAAGACGAATTTGATAAAAAATAGTAGCATGAAAATGGATTTATGGAAGGGTATAGCAATACTGGCGGCAGTTTTCATGCTGTTGGTTAGCCTATTGACCATTGTCAACTATTTACAGATACAGCGAGCCGATCCAATCCATACAGAAACCATCAATTTATTGGTCGACCGACTTAACCAGAATCCTCAGGATGTATCCCTGAGAGATCAGATCCGTGAGCTCGACCTTCTGGTTAGAAAAGCTTATTTCACCAACCAGTGGCAGGTTCGCACAGGCGCATACTTATTGCTGATAAGTCTGGCCGTTTTTATCATTGCCATGCAAATCGTGGAAGGAAGGAAAAAGCCACAACCCGAACTGGAAACTGAAGAGACAGAGGGCTTTCTGAGCATCCAGAAGAATACCCGCCGATGGGTGGCTGTCGGAGGTGGCGTGTTGGTTACCACCGCTTTGCTACTAACCTATCTTACACATAGTGAATTGGAAAACCGCTTTGAATTGGCAGCCCAGGGAAAACCAGAGGTGGAGAAACAACTTCCGGCCAAGGATTCGGTTGTGGTGGTTCAAAACAAACAGGCTGATGTATCGAAGCAAGCTGAAGTTGTTCCAGTTCCTGAGGTGTTACCTAATGTGGAAGAATCCAAAGAAGTTGAAAAAAAACCAGTTGAAGTTCAGCCTAAACAAATTGCAGAAAACGAAAAAATAGAACCAGAGTCACCAAAGAAGACAGAACCTTCAAAAACAATAAGTGAGCAGACACTGAAGAACAACTTTCCTTCTTTCAGGGGTTATGGTGGTAATGGAGTGAGCTTTAAGGAAAATTTACCCCTTCATTGGGATGGCCCTAGTGGCGAGAACGTTTTATGGAAAACAGAAATTCCCCTCCATGGATACAATTCACCCATTGTATGGGAAGATAAAGTATTCCTGACCGGAGCCAACGATGAGCGGCAGGAAGTCTACTGTTTCAATGGCAATACCGGTGTACTGGTATGGACGGCTGTCATTGATAATATTCCTGGTTCTCCGGCTGTTTCTCCTGAAGTGACACCTGATACAGGTCATGCGGCACCTACCATGTGTACTGATGGAACCCATGTGTATGCCATATTTTCAACCGGTGATGTGGTGGCCCTGGACATGTCAGGCTCCATTGTTTGGGCCAGAAATCTGGGCGTGCCCAGAAACCATTATGGACATTCCTCTTCCTTGCTGACCTATGAGGATAAATTACTCATACAATACGATCATAGTAATGAGGCCAAGGTGATGGCACTAAATACCCAAACAGGGGAAACTCTATGGAGTACAGCACGAAAGGTAAAGGTTTCCTGGGCATCGCCGGTGTTGGTAAATACCGGAAGCCAAATGGAACTAATCCTGAACGCCGACCCTTTGGTTGCATCCTATAATCCTGAAACAGGAGAGGAACTGTGGCAATTGAAATGTATGATGGGAGAAGTTGGACCATCAGTAGTGTATGCTGATGGAGTGGTGTTTGCCATGAACGAATATGCTTCATTGGTAGCCATACAACTGGGGGAGCAAGCCACCATCTTATGGGAGGATGACGAGTTTTTATCCGATGTACCGAGTCCGGTAGCTACTGACCAGTATTTGTTCGTGGCGACCAGTTATGGGGTATTGGTATGTTATGATGCCAAGACTGGTGAGAAGTACTGGGAGCAGGAGTACGATGATGGTTTTTATTCAAGTATGATGATGAATGGAGATCATATCTATCTGATCGACAAAAGAGGGATTACGCACATATTTAAAGCCAGCAATGTATTTGAAGAAATAGCAGCATCACCACTGGGGGAAGCCGTTTATACAACTCCTGCCATGGGTGATAAAAGTATATACATCAGGGCCGAAAAGCATTTATACCGTATTGGAATGTAGAAAGAAGGATGTGAAGACGCATGGATATGACGCAGGATTATAAAAGGGTAGTGGATGCTATTTTAGCAGAATTTGGAAGGGAAAGCCATCAGGCCATTCCTGTGTTGCAAGCCATTCAGCAGAATTATAATTATTTGCCTCAGGAGGCCATGGATTACCTCTGTGCCCAAAGTGAAATCACCCCGGCACAACTCTATGGTATCTCAACTTTCTACTCTCAGTTTAGGCACAACCCGGTAGGAAAACATATCATTAAGGTCTGTGTGGGGACCGCTTGCCATGTAAAAGGAGCCATGCAGGTATATGACGGCTTTAAAAGGGAATTGCAAATTGAAGGAGCGGCAGATACTGATGGTCTCTTTACAGTTGATAAAATTGCGTGTCTGGGTTGCTGTACCATTGCACCTGTTGTGCAGATTGATGACATCACCTATGGTCATGTAAGTACTCAAAAAATCCCGGAAATTCTGGAAGATTTCCTCACCATCCAAAGCCAACCAAAAAAAGCCTTTATAGCCAATGAAAAAGTTAACCGCAAGAAACAGGGCGAGGTTCGTATTGGTTTGGGCAGTTGTTGTGTGGCCAGCGGAAGTGCAGAAGTAAAAACAGAGCTTGAAAGAACCCTCGACACCAATAAAATAGAAGTGGATGTGAAACATGTGGGTTGTGTAGGTATCTGTAATCAGGTGCCTTTACTCGAGATCCATAAGCCGGGGAAGGAGGTGGCTCTGTATACCAAAATCCGCCCTGATGAAGTATCCACTGTCATCAAGAAACACTTCAAACCCCGGGCCTGGACTGATCGCTTCAAAGCTCAATTGTATGGGACTTTTGAAGACTTGGTATTCAAATCAGTACCTCTCACCACCAGACGTTACAACCCTGAGCACAGGGATACTCCGGTATCCGATTTTCTGGATCAGCAAATTGCCATTGCCACTGAGTTCAGAGGTGTTCTCAGCCCTCTGGATCTCGAAGAGTATAAACAATTGGGAGGCTTTGCTGCATTTAACAAATGCGTGAGCGAACAGAAGCCAAAAAACATCATCAATCAAATCAAACAAAGTGGATTGAAGGGCAGGGGTGGTGGCGGATTTCCTGCTGCCATCAAATGGGAAATCCTTTACGAAGCCCAATCGGATGTCAAATACATCATTTGCAATGGCGATGAAGGAGACCCGGGAGCCTTCATGGACAGAATGCTATTGGAATCATACCCTTTTAGAATCATTGAAGGACTGTTGATAGCAGGCTATGCTGTGGGAGCCACAGAAGGAATTTTCTATATCAGGGCTGAATATCCGTTGGCTGTGAGCAGGATCCGTGAGGCCATTGCTATCTGTAGAAAAGCTGGTTACATTGGTAAGAATATCCTGGGATCAGGGTTTGATCTGGAAGTGGATGTTTTTGAAGGAGCCGGAGCCTTTGTCTGTGGTGAAGAAACAGCATTGATTGCCTCCATTGAAGGCAAGCGCGGTATGCCATCCATGCGTCCTCCTTATCCGGCCGAAAAAGGTTTGTGGGGGAAACCCACTTTGATAAACAACACCGAAACCCTGGCTTGTGTCCCCTGGATTGTACGCAAAGGTGCTGCGGCTTTTGAAGATATCGGTACAAAAAACAGTAAGGGAACCAAGGTGTTTGCCCTGGCAGGAAAAATTAGCAGAGGAGGCCTGATTGAGGTACCTATGGGTATGAGCATCCGACAAATTGTTGAAGATATTGGCGGAGGTATTCCCGATGGGAAATCCTTTAAAGCAGTACAGATCGGAGGCCCTTCCGGTGGATGTATTCCTGCCTCCATGGTAGATTTACCCATTGATTTCGATTCCCTGGATGAGGTAGGAGCTATGATGGGCTCTGGTGGTTTGGTGGTTATGGACGATTCCGATTGTATGGTGGATATTGCCAGGTACTTTCTCTCCTTTACAGAGGATCAGTCTTGTGGTAAATGTACATTTTGCAGGGTGGGCACCCGTCAGATGTTAGAAATCCTGAACAGAATCTGCAGAGGAGAAGGCAGGATGAAGGACTTGGATGTGCTGGAAGAACTGGCAGAAACTACTAAGAGCGGTAGTCTCTGTGGATTGGGGAAGACAGCTCCTAATCCTGTATTATCAACACTACAGTATTTTCGTGAAGAATATATAGAACATATCAATGGCTGTTGCCCCACCGGTAAATGCCAGGAATTAATCCAATACCATATATTGGATACTTGTATCGGATGTACCATCTGTGCGCAGCGATGTCCAACTCAAGCCATTGCCATGGCTCCCTACGAACAACATATGGTACAGGATGCCGATTGTGTGAAATGCGATGTCTGCCGGCAGGTTTGTCCAGTGGATGCGGTAATTGTTAAGCCTTATGATTAGTCTGACTATAGATCATAAAAAGGTCGATGTTCCGGAAGGAACCACGGTATTGCAGGCTGCAAGAAAACTTGGGGTCGAGATACCCACCATGTGTTATCTTGAAGGCTATGAGAATAGAGCTTCCTGTTTGCTGTGCATGGTTAAGGACAATGGAAATGGAAAACTTAGTCCTTCATGTGCCCTTCCTGCAAGCAACGGAATGGACATTGTAACACAGGATGCAGAAGTGTACAAATCAAGAAAGCAGGCACTCGAACTGCTGCTGAGCGATCATGTAGGTGATTGTGAAGCTCCCTGTAGGATGGGCTGCCCTGCCTTTATCAATATACCCAAAGTGAACAGGTTGATCACTGAAGGAAATTTTATAGAAGCTTACAAATTAGTACAAGACGAACTGGCCATGCCCTTAGTTCTTGGACACATTTGTGAGGCTCCCTGTGAAAAAGTATGCCGACGAGAGGAAATCGATACCACTGTTTCCATTTGTCAGCTGATTAAATTTGTAGCCAAAGAAGAGGCTAAGAATCCAGCAGCACTCTTGCCGGAAAAAGAAAACACCAAAACCCAAACCATCGCCATTGTAGGAAGCGGTCCTGCTGGACTGACTGCTGCCTTCCACCTTCTTGAAAAAGGCTACTCAGTAACCATCATTGATAAAAATAATGAAGCCGGGGGTAGCCTCCGTACTGAAAAAAGGAGCAAAATACTACCTCAGGAAGTATTGAAAGCTGAGATTAAGAGATTGGAGACTTTCGGTGCAAATTTCCAATTGAACAAACACATCAGTTCACAACAAATTACCACAGAACTGAAGCAATCTTATGATGCTGTTTTATTGGCAAGCGGAGCTGAAGGCGCACAAATTTTGGAGGAGCTAAAAGAACCATCTGAAACCCTAAAATCATTCATAAATCCACTAAATCTGGAGACAAAAATCTCTGGAGTGTTCATAGCTGGGAGTCTTTATAAACAACAGAAAATGGCTGTTAAAGCAGTGGCTCAGGGAAAAGAAGTGGCCTTAGCCATCCATAGGTATTTACAAGGTCTGTCTCCCGAGAAAATGAAACGGATGTTTAATTCCAGATTTGGCAAACTCAATGATGCAGAGAAAGCAGAATATATGAAGGAGGCGGCAACCTACAATCAATTACAAGCTGCTTCGGGATCCCTATTGGGTTATCAGGCCGAAGAAGCCATAAAGGAAGCTGCCCGCTGCATGCATTGTGATTGTAGAAAGGTGGACAACTGTAAATTGCGTATCTATGCTGACGAATACCAGGCCGACCGACGCCATTTTCTATTTAGAGAAAGAAAATCATTGGTAAAATTTGATGAACATGAAGAGGTCATATACGAACCTGAAAAATGTATACGTTGTAGTTTGTGTGTGGAAATAAGTGGCCAGGACCCGGCAAGTCCAGGGCTCACTGAAGTAGGTAGGGGTTTTAATGTACAGATTGATGTACCCTTTCAAAACAGCATTAAACATGCCATTAAACAAGAAGCTGAGGCCTGTGTCAGGGCCTGCCCAACAGCTGCTTTATCTTTTAAGGAGGCCGAAAGAAATAAGGAATTCTCATGAAACTAAACCTGTATATTCTGATCATTTGCTGCATAACTAACCTTGCTTGGGCCCAACAGTCAGCTCGCTGGAGCAATTTCAGAGGAGATCAGTCGCTTCAAGGATATACAGAAGTGACTGTAGATAATGATCTCACATTACTCTGGACGTTTATGACGGAGGATATCATAAAATCTTCTCCAGTAATTTGTAACAATCGTCTTTACGTAGGTTCCAACGATGGAAAACTATATGCCTTAAACCTTGACGGAGAGCTGGAATGGGCTTTTGACGCTGCTTCATCAATAGAGGCCCCACCACTTATCCTGGAGGAGCGAGTCTATGTTGGATCATTGGAAGGGATACTGTATGCCTTGGATAGCAAGGATGGCAAACTGATCTGGAAATATACCACTGATGGCCAAATTTCAGGTTCTGCCGGTTGGTACCAGACTGGTGATCGGAAAAATATTATCATCGGAAGTTATGATTTTTGTTTGCATAGTGTGGATGCCTCCACCGGTGAATTGCAATGGAAATATGAATCCGACAATTTCATTAATGGAGCACCTGCAAGCAATGGACAGACCGCTGTGTTTGGGGGTTGTGATGGCTTCCTTCATATGGTTGATTTGAAAACCGGTAAGGTAAAGGATACAGTCAATATGGGAACCTATATCGCAGCTTCAGCTGCTTTAGAAAGTCATATGGCCTATGTTGGGGATTATGATGGGATTTTCTATAGTGTGGATCTTGACACTAAAAAAACCCAATGGAAAGAAGAAAATATGGGAACCATGATCGGTTCTCCGGCAGTGAAAGATAACTATGTGTTGATTGGATCGCAGAACAGATATCTGTATTGCTTTAATAGGCATACAGGCGGCCTGATATGGAAATTCAAGACCCTAAACAAAATTGAGGGCTGTCCGGTAATCGCTCAGGATAAAGTACTTATTGGCTCAGCCGATGGTCGTTTGTATGTATTTGATCTTGAAAGTGGTGAAAAACTATGGTCCTATGAAATTGGTTCACCCATTTACGGAACACCCGCAGTGATCAGCAACAGGATTGCCATAACAGCCAAGGATGGTGGAATCTATTGTTTTGGGCCTGAGTAATTCCCAAAACGAAGTAAGATTAATTGAAGATTAAACTATGAAAATTATAAATATTGTACCTGGATTTGGGGGCACCTTTTATTGTGGTAATTGCCTGCGCGATTCTGCCTTTACAAAAACCTTGAGGGCCAGTGGTCATGAAGCGGTAACCCTACCTTTATATATGCCATTGCTGAAGCGTTATGAGACAGGTACCGAAGATGCACCCATTTTCTATGGGGCAGTGAATATTTACCTGGAACAGAAAATCCCATTTTTACGGAAAATGCCCGTATGGATGCACGATTTGTTCAACTCACCTGCCGTACTGAATTATGCATCAAAAAAATCCGGTTCGACCAGAGCCAAGGGAATGGAAGAAATGACCATTTCGATGCTCAAAGGAGAAGAAGGTAACCAGCGAGAAGAATTGGAAGCCCTCATCACCTATCTGAAAGAGCATGAAAAACCAGATATCATCCATTTGTCCAATGCCTTACTGATGGGATTAGCTGGAAGAATCAAAGAAGCTCTGCAAATACCGGTAATCTGTTCACTTCAGGATGAGGATGTGTGGATTGATGGTATGTCGGAATCATACCAGCCTGTATTGTGGGATTTAATGGCGGAGAAAGCCAATGATGTAGACGCATTTGTTGCTGTGAGCCAGTTTTTTGCAGATAGAATGCAGAAAATGATGCGAATTCCCAATGAAAAACTTCACATGGTTTATATTGGTGTGAATGCTGATATTTACGCCTATAGCGAACCTGACAAGGAAAAACCTGTGGTGGCCTATCTTTCACGTACCAATGAAGAGAATGGTTTCGAAATCATGGTGGATGCCTTTATCAAATTGAAAAAGATACCTGGACATGAACGCACCACTATGAAAGTAAGCGGTGGACACACCGGTGATGATAAAGCATTTATAAAAAAGCAGCTCAAGAAATTGTCAGAGGCTGGCATGTTGGAAGCTGTGGAATTTATAGAGGATTTTACCACTGAAACACTCGGAGACTTTTTCAAAGGTGTATCACTATTATCTGTACCCGTGTTGAAAGGAGAAGCCTTCGGTCTTTATCAACTGGAAGCACTGGCGAGTGGGACAGCATTGGTACAACCCAAACTGGGTGCTTTTCCTGAGATAGTTGAACTCTCCGGGGGTGGCGCAATTTATGAACCCAATAATGCAGATGCACTGGCCGACAAATGGAATGAAGTATTGTCTGATCATGGCACCTTGATGGCTATGAGTCGCAATGGCCGGGAGGCTGTTGAGAGAGATTTCAGCATCCATCAGTCCACGGAGAAGATGTTTGAAATTTATCAAAATCTCTTGAATCAACACTCACAAAACCAATAAACTAAAAATAACTCGCATGATACATCTGGATGGGATTTCAAAAAATTATGTGAATGCGGCTGGCATGGTTCGGGATGTGCTTAAGAATGTCTCTCTGACTCTAAATTCCGGAGAAACCATAGCCATTGTTGGACCTTCAGGTTCAGGCAAAAGCACCTTGTTAAATATTATGGGTGGGCTTGATAAGCCCAGCAAGGGTAAGGTGATGTTTCTTGGCCAGGATTTGTCATCCATGGGTGAAAAGCAAAGCGCAGCTATCCGAAATAAAAGCGTAGGATTTGTATTTCAGGACCACCACCTGCTACCACAACTCAATCTGATGGAGAATGTGTTGTTGCCTGGAATGGCAGAAGGGGGATCTAAGATTTCAGGAGCTCTCACAGAAAGAGCAAAACTACTGTTGGCAGAAGTAGAATTATCAGGTAAAGAGAAACAATATCCTGCAGAGTTATCAGGAGGAGAATGCCAGCGGGCTGCTCTGGTCAGAGCATTAATTAATCAACCAGAGGTTTTATTGGCAGATGAACCCACTGGCTCATTGGATCAGCGCTCGGCTGAAAACCTGGGGAATATGCTTATTGAGGTCAATCAAAAACATAAAGTAGCCATGGTAATAGTGACACATGCGCTGAGTCTGGCGAGGAAAATGGATACCGTCTATGAGATTCAGGATGGCCAACTCCAACTCATGAAATAACACATGAACCTCAGAATTCGATTATGAGTATTTGGCAGTATATATTGAAGAGCGTCATGCATTATTGGAAGCAACAGCTGGCCATCCTCTCCGGTATTATGCTGGGAACAGCCATACTTACAGGGGCACTTATCGTAGGCGACTCTGTACAATACAGCCTGAAGTCACTGGTATCTGCACGTTTGGGAAACATCCAAAGCATTTTACCAGGAAGGGACCGTTTTGTTGGCATTCACGTAGCTGATCAGCTATCGAAAGAACTGAATACCCATATGGCATCTGTACTTATGAACAGGGGCCTGATGGTTCACCCGGAAACCAACCAACGACTACCAAAAACACAAATCCTTGGTGTTACAGATGACTTCTGGAAGTTTGGTGATACACCTTATTACAGCCTGAAATCCAATGAAGTGGTTGTCAGTGAATCGGTGGCTGATAAACTGAAGCTAAGCATGGGTGATGTGATCATTTTGAGAATAGCCAAGGAGGGTATGATCCCTTTGAACGCCCCCTTTGTATCACATGAGGAAGTTTCTCTCTCCATGAGGCTTATCATAGCAGGCATTGCAGATGATCAACATATGGGACGCTTCAGTCTGCAATCCAATCAGGCCAGACCATATACCGCCTTTGTTTCCCAGGAAGCACTGGCCAAAAAGCTTGAAATGACCGGAAAGGCCAATCTTTTACTGGCTGAATCATCCGATGTGGATGCCCTTAACCAGGCACTTGCCAGACATATGCTATTGTCGGATTATGGATTGATACTTGATTCAATAGATGACAAAGGCCATTATATGCTGGGCTCTGAAAGGGTTTTTATTGATGATGAGCTCATCAAGCAAATGAAAAGCCTTGAGTTGCAGAGCAAGGGAATTATGACCTATTTGGTCAACAGTATTGAAACTGCCGATAAAGAAACCCCGTATTCCTTCGTATCCGGAATTGACCAGGAATTGACAGACATATTGCTGGGGGCAAATGATATATTGGTTAACCAATGGCTCGCTGAAGATTTGGACTTAAATGAAGGTGATAGCCTGGTTTTGAAGTACTATGTCATTGGACCCTTAAGAAGACTGGAGGAAAAGCAGCATCACTTTATAATTAAGCAGATAGTATCCGATTCCACTGACCTGTTCAACCGAAAACTCATGCCGGCATTTCCTGGTTTGGCAGATGCAGGGAGTTGTTCAGACTGGGAGGCAGGTATACCCATTGACCTTGATAAAATACGTGATAAGGATGAAGACTATTGGGATGTCTATGGGGGTACTCCAAAAGCCTATGTTTCATTGACAACCGCTCACGAATTGTGGGATACACCCTTCGGAAATTACACAGCCCTCAGAATTGAAACGGACCAACCTCTGGAACAACTATCTAAAGATTTACTGTTTCCTTTATCACCTGAAAACATCAACCTTAGCTTCATCCAATTAAGGAATCAGTCGATGAAAGCTGCCACCAATGGTGTAAATTTCGGAGAACTCTTTTTGAGCCTGAGTTTTTTCATTATCGCAGCTGCCCTCTTATTGACCATACTCCTACAATCCTTAAATCTTAGAACAAGAGCAAATGAAGGGGCTCTCTTATCCGCACTGGGATTTTCTTTTAAACAGGTATTAAAAATCAGGATTTTAGAGTCCATATTAACTGCTCTGCCCGCTGTTTTACTGGGTATTCTTCTTGGAATTGGGTATAACTATTGTCTGGTATTTGCTCTGAATTCGGTATGGACAGATGCTGTACAAACCAATGAACTTCAGGTTTTTATCTTACCGAACACCTTGCTTTTAGGAGGATTGTCAGGTGTAGTTATGGCTTTGATCCCCATCTATTGGGTGAGCCGAAAGCAATTGAAGAAAACCATTAAACAGCAAATAATCAAAGTTTCTTCATCCACGGAGCGGGCAGGGGCTCCCAATGGATTATTGGTACTATCGATACTATGTTTCCTATTGGCCATATCATTCATGACTTATGCTTTTTCAAAAGGTATTGATCAAAACAGTGGCCTATTTCTGGGAGCAGGAGCTCTGGTAATTGGAGCCATCATGATGGGTTTTCTTTGGAACGCACGAAAGACATCAATATCCTTCAGTGTGATGACTTCCATGAATCAATTGGCTCAAATTAATTTGAGGCGTAATGCCTCACGTAGTCTTACCGTTATGGTTTTACTGGCTCTGGGAACTTATACAACTGTGATTACTTCAGCCAATAGAAAAACCTTTCATGGAACTGAGTCACAAAATGCTTCTGGAACGGGTGGCTATAATTTCTGGGCTGAACTTGCCCTTCCATTACTCTTCGATTTAAATACCAAGGATGGTCTGGAGGAGTTGGGTTTGCAAAATGAAGAGGGAGTTGAAAACACCCACTTTCTTCAGTTTCATTTGCTGGAAGGTGATGATGCCAGCTGCCTGAATCTGAATCAGGTCCAACATCCGAAGATATTAGGTGTTTCTGCCCACACACTTGATGAAAGGCAGTCCTTTTCCTTTGCAAAAACATTGGATATGGTTGAGAAAGAACATCCCTGGTTAGCCCTGGAAATGGATATGGGAGAGGATGTAATTCCTGCATTTGCCGACCAAACTGTGATCACCTGGGGATTGATCAAACAGCTTGGAGACAGCCTTTACTATACCAATGAAGCGGGAAAGATAGTAACCATAGTCTTGGTTGGGGGATTGGAAGCCTCTGTTTTTCAAGGCCATCTTTTAATCGCCGACCATCAGTTCAGCAAGCACTTTCCGTCAGTGGCAGGCTCAAGAGTGATGATGGTAGATGCCGACGCCAGTAAAACAGCACAAATAGGTGAATGGCTTCAGGATGATTTGGTGGACTATGGATTAAGTCTTCATACTACGGAGGAGCGACTGGCAAATTTTAATTCAGTAACTAATACCTATTTAACCGTATTTATGATATTGGGAGGATTGGGTGTCATCATTGGCACTATCGGCCTGGGTATTGTTTTGATTCGGAACCTCCTTGAAAGGAAAGCAGAAATTGCCTTGTTAAAAGCCATAGGATTTTCTAAAAACTCCATCTTCCAATTGTTGTTTCTGGAAAACCTTTATCTGTTGCTGTTTGGGATGATAAGTGGTATAATCGCTGCAGCCATCGGTATCCTGCCAAGCTTGCTGTCTGCCTCCTTTAACTTTGGAAGCAACGGATTTTATTGGTTAATAGGCATCATCTTCTTAAGTGGTCTGATTTGGATTTATTGGCCATTACAATCTTTTTTGAGGAATGATATCCTGACAGATTTACGATCAGAATAATAAAAACCATTCATAGTATATGAAAAAGAAGAACTGGAAAATACGCCTGGGAATCATTTTGATGGTGGTATCTGTTCCCTTGTTTTTGTTCCTGCCAGCCATTCCCTTTCTGGAGATGGAAGCCTCACATAAAATTACACTAACAACCATCATTTTGGTCGTGGCCGAAGTGTTGTTTTGGGGAGGAGGATTGTTATTGGGTAAAGAGCTTTTTACCAAATACAAAGCCTATTTCAATCCTAAAAACTGGTTTAAAAAGAAAGAAGACGAAGATCAATCCACACCTGAACCCTAAAACCTATTCCCATGAACATCAAGAAATTCCTGTTGGCCACACTTGTTTCCGGATTATCCATGTGGTTACTTGCAGGTGCCTGGCACGAGCTCATCGTAGCCAATTTTTATGCTGAAGAAACCGGGGCTGAACATGAAGGAACTGCCATAATCCTGCTGGCCTATCTTATCCTTGGCCTCTTGATGGCTTATATATATCCATTGGGTTATAAAGGAGGAAAACCCTGGATGGAAGGTTTGAAGTTTGGAGCCTTAATGGGACTTCTATGGGTTTTTCCCCACACCCTGGTTATGGCCGGAGCCCATGGTACATCTGTTTTATACGTCATTAAAAACAGTCTGTGGCATATGGTGGAGCAAGGAATTGGTGGCTTACTTATCGGCCTCATTTACGGGCGACTAGCCCAAAAAAAAGCAAAATAATTCCCAAGAATTAAAAATAATTTCTACATTTACCCCAGGCAAGAAACGAGCAGAAGAACAAAAACACAGCAGAATTGCCTGAATTTTCTTTAATCAACCAAACCTTAGCTACAGATGGATGAGCTTTAGCATCATTCCATTTTGCTGGCTTACATGGATGGGATGATCATGAGCTACCCTTAGTATTCTGACCTCATATCATTCTATCTCACATCAAGTGAATAAGTAAACTATACCCTCATGCTTTACGGCTGATGGTTTAAATAAATTCTGTGATGGAGAACCTTTCAAAGGCATTGATTCTGTGGTTAAAATGGGCCAGTGGATTTACCTTGTTTCTGGTTAGTTTATATCTGATACTTCACTTTTTTCTAAGAGGACAGGAAGAAGTGTCTCTGAGCATCGAAGAATTAACCGCTGTGAACACACTGATTACCAATCATGATGATTCAATAAATACCAAAAAGCTGATCTATATTTATATCGATAGCCGGTATGAGTTGATTAACAAGAGACAACTGAGGCGGCAGATTAAAACCATGCCTCTGGATCAGTTACAACAACAACTTCCACATCAAAAGTTAACGGTAAAATCTTTCTTCTGGCTGGATCCTCATCAAGTACTTTGGGAGGTTGCTTTTTGGTCATTATTTGGTTTAATGGCCAATCTGTTCTTCAGTGTCACTACTGCAAAGGCTTTCGACCCAAAAAAGATACCGGAACATATTGGAAAACTGATTTACACTCCTTTCCTGGCCATCATAGTCTATCTGTCACTGAATGCACTGGTGAATACCGGAAGCATCTCATTGGAAGGTGTGGGCAAAAGTACTATTGTACTTGCCTTTGTTTTGGGCTTTTATACCCGAAGAGCCATAGTATTATTGGGAAGGGTGAAGGATTTGATACTTCCGGCAAAGGAAAGAGAGAACAAAGGTGAAAACGATCAGGATAACGAAAATGAAGTGCTTACGGGATTTAAAGCCTTAGCTGATGAAGATCAGAAAAGAATAATCAATGCCTATATACAGGCCAATGCTGATATGTTGAAAGAAAGATATCCTGAAATTCAGGGCATATCAGCACGTAAGAAAATACGTAACGGTCTGATGAGTGACTATTATTGTGTACACTTCGATGTCATCGAAAAATACCACAAGATTTCTGATGAGAAAAGAATACCACATTTTATCGAATACACAGACATGAACAATAAATTCAAAATAGAAACTGATATTAGTGGTTCAGGTGAGAACAAGCTGGCCTTTATTCCAGCCAAATTTCATGGGGATGGGGAAGAGCCCAAACAACTAGGTCTGAGTTGCTCCCGTGAAGGTGTAAATGAAATGGGCACTATTGGGCTAAAGGTCTATAAGAAAGGTAAAGCCTATTTGCTCAGTTGCTATCATGTGCTATGCGCTCCGGAGATGAATGCCTATTGGTCAGAATTTCATCCAGCAATCGCTACTCAGTCAGTTGAGGTTTTTTCGCCTGGTGTCAGGGATGGGAAGAATCCAAAAGCTATTGCGGAAGTGATGGAAGGAACACTTAACAACTTTACAGATGCTGCCATTGCAAAACTCAAAGACGAAGATATGGTGCAGCCAACTTTATATGGCGGCAATGTAAAACCAAATGGAATTACGGTACTTGATTCAGATCATTCTGAAAACAATTACAAAGTATATCTATATGGGAGAACTTCAGGAAAATCTATTGGAACTATAAAAGATTCACACCAAAATACTGTTTTTTTTAAGGAGTATCCGAAAGACACTTTGAAAGGGAACAAATTCTATCATCTGATAGTTGCTTCAAAAATGTCACAGGAAGGTGACTCAGGTGCTGTAGTAGTTGATGACCAGAACCGGATCATAGGTATATTGTTGGGAAGCAACAGTAAATACTCATATATACAACCAATAAATACGATTATTAATCAACTCAACTTGGATGAGTTATAACAATTTACACTAATGAAAACACTCTTTATCATTACTTTCATAGTACTTTTTTTAAGTATTAACATAAAACTAATCGGCCAGGAAGAACAGACATATTCCTGGAATGCACAAGGTGAGGAGGAAATTACTTTTCCTTTTTCTGATGAGCAACGAAGCGGAAATAAACTTAAGCTTAAGCAAATTGGCCTTCCGGAAGTTGATAGCATCCAATTAGATGGTAACAAAATAGATGAACAACTTAAGGAGAAACATTTTTTTAAAGGCTCAAAAGGAGGAAAAGAGGTTGGTGTTTTGAATGTTGAGAAACTATTAACAGATCTCAATAAGGCGGAGGATTACTTAACCCCTGAGAAAGAAGTTACTTTTAGTTTTACCTTTTTTTATACGGGTAATATCAAACGAATATTCAAGTATGAATATGCACAGACAGATCCCAATGGTAATACAGAAGAAGAAACCACTAATGAAAGCCTGACTGTTGATCTCGATACATATTTCATACCTAAACTCTATGATGACGGTAAGGGTGACTGGCCAAATTTTCTTTCTGAAAGAAACCAGAATATAAAATATCGTTTTGCAATTGATTTTAGTCAAAGTTATAGCCAGGCCTCTGTATGGAAGCTGAGAAAAGTCAAGAAGGATGCTGATATTGATGAGTGTACAGAAAGTATAATACAAAACGGTAAAAAGTATTACTATAAAAGAAAAAAGACCATCCGACCTTCATATTTACGTTTTATGAGTTTGAGTGTGAAGAATTATTTTCCACGTTATGATAGTATTAACACTACCATGTCCTATGATTCTTATAATCTGGAAGGCAGGTCATTGTTTGAAAAATACCAGAAAAATATTGTTTCTGGCCATGAGCCGAAGGGTTTAAGTGGTGATGAGGACATGCCCGGCAGAGAAAGCACCGGTGATTTAGACAGTATACAACAGCAAAAACTTGCGTTGCTAAAAAAACTAAATCTTGAATTGCTGACTTACAGCAGTTTTTTGAACCGGAATATTTTGGATATGGCGATTTGGAAAAACGATGTTCAATTCATAAATAATAAGTTAAACATCCATTTTGGGTTAACCAATTTCTCAGTAAGCGGACTGAGGATGAAACTGGAAGAATTCAGTAAAGATATTGATGTTGAACTAAAACATGAGATAATCTATGAGATAGTTGTTTATTATGCAAATATTTTATCATACAGCATTTTGACAACAGCGCCTGTTCAAATCGAAGATGAAGACGTACTTACCTATAAGTTGGATTTTTTTAAAGAAGGAAAAAAAGTGGAAAGCAGAAATTACAGCTTTCTCATCAGTGGAGGTTTTAAAATTGATTATAGCTCCGGATTCACCTATAGTAGCCTGAGTAATGCGGAGTACCAAATTATAGGCGCAGGTCATATAAATGACACTACTTTTTATGTTGACCCAGATTTCAACACCACTGATTCCATAACTGCTATAACACCTGTAAATCAAAGTTCTATACAATTAATGCGTGAGGACATAAGTGTGGGTGTAAGTGCCCTGATGCATTTTTACACCAGAATGGGACGGATGGTTAATATGGGTGGGACTTTCGGTTTCATGCTCAACACTAATGCTGAGTTTAACTATCTGTTGGGTGGTAGTATTATACTTGGTCAGCAGCAAAGATTCATCGTTAGTGGAGGAGCAAGTATCGGACAAGTGGATCGGCTAAACCCAAAATATCAAACAGATGTCTTATACCCATCAGCTGATTTGGCAAACCTAAGTGATGAGCAACTTACAGTTAAAGAGTGGGATTTTGGATATTTTATAGGTATAAGCTATAATCTGGGTAGAATAAAATAATATGGAATTTGTTCCTCACTGGTTTATGATTCCATCTAAATCTTCATCAAAGAACAATGAATCCTGAATTTGTTAAAGCCTCCCTGAACATCAGAGGGGTATACGTTATCCCAATAGTTAATTCTAAATACACACTTACATGCCCAATCAAATTAAATACCTGAAAGAAGAGAAAGCCAAACTCTACCGTTACCATGACAAATCACAGGTTCTTATGGAATTGCTGTGGGGTGACAGGGTGGAGGTTCTTGATGAAACTCCGGTGAACGGACGCATAAAGGTCCACGCCCGCTGGGCCAAAACAGCCTATATCGACCCTGATGTTTTAGGTGATACACCCTTACTGGAGTTATATTTTATAGATGTGGGTCAGGGTGATGGGGTGCTTATCGTAACACCCGAGCGAAAACACATTCTCATAGATGGCGGCTACAATCGCAAGAAACAACCCCATGGGAAAAGCGCAGCAGATTTTGTGGATTGGAAATTCGTGAAAGACTATAAACAAGATCACATCAAACTGGATGCCGTTATCGCTTCCCACTGTGATGCAGATCACTATGGAGGCATCTGGGACCTGATTAATCCCAAGGAAACCTATGAACTGGGGACCTCTGATGTCAGGATAAAAAACTTTTATCATGCAGGGGTTTCCTGGTGGAAAAACTCAAGTAACTCAAGATTTTTGGGAAAGAAAGAAGGAGGGGTATTAAAGGATCTTCTGACAGATAAGACTTCCATTAGGAAGGGCTTGAAAAAGAATGCCGAGCTAAAATTGCAGGGCGAATGGGCTAAATTCTTGCAATGTGTGTTGGACTCTGGTGCTGATGTAAGACGTTTATCCCGTAATCCTGAAAAAAAGTTTGATTATCTGCCGGGTTTCGAAGAAGACAAAGAAACGTCCATCAAAGTACTGGGACCCATTGAAAAAATTCTGGATGGAAAACCTACGCTCAAGGACTTGGGAAGTAACTCCAAAAATACTAATGGTCACTCCATATTGCTCAGACTGGATTATGGTAAAAGCCGGATACTTCTTACGGGCGATCTGAACCTGAAAAGTATGCAATACATTTTAAAATCCATGGCAGGACATACCCAGGAGCTGGCGGCAGATGTGGCCAAATCATGTCACCACGGTAGCGATGACTGTTCCTATGAGTTTTTGCAATATGTTCAGGCAGGCGCAACCGTTATCTCTTCAGGAGATGATGAAACCCATGCCCACCCACGTCCTAATATTGTGGCTGCTTCCGGTGCAACCGGACACCAAAAAGTAGTTAAAGATAAGATGATTACTCCACTCATTTATAGTACTGAAATATCCAGGAGTGTTAAAATTGGTGATCCCTATGAGGTGAATTCCAAAAACCATGACACAGAACTGGGAACTGTAGATATTTGCCTGACCAACGAATGGCGTACACGGATATCTTATAAACATACCTCATCCGGTGCCTTAAATCCCAAGGACAAAACCAAATCCATGAAATACCTCAAGGTCATTGGAGGTATTGTATATGGACTGGTCAATGTACGAACAGATGGCAATAAAATCATCTGTGCTACCCTGAATGAGGGAAAGAGCAAATGGGAGATTAAGAAGTTTTATTCGAGGTTTTAGGTTGAGGGCCTGACACTGGGGCAGCAAACAGAAAACACTGTTATATAATGGTGCTTGGACATTTGAATACGCCAAGGCTTTGCCTTGGCGTATATATACACACATACCTATCTATGGATGCCAGGGATGGGCGTGTTCCTGTTTTTTTTCTTTAAGCCCCCAATGATTGAAAACATCATCTCTAGTAGTCACGGAATAGGGTCTTACTATATTCCCAACACCGTCATCCTTAAAAAGACGTTCACACAATTCCTTGGTTGGCCTGCCTTTTTCACCTTCGAGCCACACTATATCCACCTCATATCCATTGCCATACTTATTGTATTTGAGAATATAGGCTTCAGGCTTATCTTGTGTCATCTTTAAAACCCAATTCTTTAAGGCTTCTTTGTTTTCTAAAGGTTCGTATGTTGGACTATCATCAGATATCCATCTTTGAAAAATTCGCGTAGTAAGAAAGCGCCAGGTTTGCTTTTCTATTCCAGACAAGTAATTATCTCTTAAATCCTGAAAAGCTACAGTTACAACCTCTGGCACTTCAATATCTGAGAGTTTCTTAAGTGGGATTGAATTTTTTATGCTTGTGTTTGCAGGCTTATCCCAATATCCTGTGACATCATCATGCATCATAGCCAACACTCTGTCGAGAGCAAGAAAATTCTTATGGAACCTTTCCCACATATTAATAAAAGTGGTGTTGAAATTTGGATCATGTTCCAATAAGCCACAAAGACCCGATACAAATGAACTTATGGTTCCTATCATTGGTACTCCAATATCTCCCAAAATTGAAGTGCCCTGTGAAAAAATAAAACTTACAACCTTCTGCCCCGGATCACCCTTAAAATCCTTGAAAAAGTGTTCGGCGGCTATCAGTGTGTCTTGTGCAAAATCATGAACATTTTCGTTCAGAATAGCCAGTCGCTTTAAATTTTGCTGTACATTCAGAATTTGTTCAGCCGTTGGTGCTGTATATTGGATCCATTCCGGTTTTGGCCCTAAGCTCCAGACAAAGCCTTTAAAATCTTCCGGATTGGCCCCCTTATTGATGACAAACTTACCATCGTTACGTAAAATAGCATAACAAGTATCCTTGGCTTTCAACGGTATTTCAGTTGATTGGTTCTCAATACTCCATGCAAGCCTTCCGGGGTGCTGAGGATCCGGACCTTCATAACAACAAAAGTTTCCATCAGTTTGTAGAATAACATGGTATGACTTTGCTTCTGGCATCACGGATTGCCGTTTAATCTTCTCTATGGGTGTGTTTAAGTCCTTAGGAATGCCATCAGGACTGTAACATATTCCAAATGAACCTTCATTATCCACTAAAGCATAATACTTCCCATTGTCAGAAACAATGTACTCGTTTGGTCTTAGAAAGTCATTTGGGTTTAAAATGCAGCCTTCCTTTTTTTTGATTGGTGTCATAATAATTCCTCCAGTTAAGATTTAGGTTAATAAAAAGTATGGTGGTGATTGTATTAAGGTTTTGTTTGATCACAAATGCTTGTTTTATTAAGGTGGATGTTGGGCTGACTAAAGCAGTGATTAAATATAGCACTAATCTGCTAGTTAGCAGGCCACAAGCTGATTAGAATAAGTATAAATAGTTGATTTGATTTGCGCTCTTTAGTTTTGTCCATTGATAGACTGATTAACAATATTTCAAATAATATTAGGTTTATAAAATAAACTAGTTTATGTTTGTAACAGAATTGTAACAATAAATCTATAATACAATGGAAACAAAACTAACCAATGAAGAAAGTTTGGGCATCATTCACCAAATGATTGCCACCTCAAAAAATAACCTCAAAGACAACAGCTTTTTCTTTTTGCTATGGGGATGGCTGGTGCTTGCTGCCAGTCTGAGCCATTTTGTATTGCTACAACTGCAATGGTCCTACGCCTTTCTGCCATGGCCCATTCTGATGAATTTAGGAGTTATCATTTCCATTGTAGCAGGATATCGGATGGGCAAAAAAACAAAGGTCATGTCTCATATCGACAAGATGATGATCTACCTCTGGTATGGTTTTCTTGCAGTAATCCTTATACTGATCAGTATGGCACTGCTTGGACGTTTGAACTGGATCACAGTATATCCAACCATCATCGTGCTTTACGGTCTGGGAACCTTTGTGTCAGGTGGAGTATTGAAGTTTAAACCCCTGATCTTGGGCGGTATTGCCTGTTGGCTAATAGCCATAACTGCCTTTTTTGTTCAGCCCCAATATGTGTTGCTGCTAACGGCATTGTCTATTATTATGGCTTATCTGATTCCAGGTTACCTCTTGAAATCCAAATCCTAGGTGCCATGTTTAAAGACTTAGATGCCTTATTGCATAACCAACTGCGCTTGTCTATCATCAGTATACTTATTAGCGTGGATTCCGCCGACTTTTCACATTTGCTGGAGAAAACCGGTGCCACAAAAGGTAACCTCAGTGTACAGATCAACAAACTAAAAGATGCAGGATACATCAGCGTAAAGAAAAGCTTCCGAAAAAACTATCCGCTGACCACCTGCAAAATGACCCCCAAAGGGGTAACAGCCTTTGAAAACTATGTGGATGCCATATCAGCTTATCTGAAGAAACCCTCTGAGTAGTACATGCAAGGGATTATTCAGGTTCATACCATCCTTACCATTGTTCAAGTTGAAAAGACTTATATTCGTAGGTAGATTCAAGCCCGAAAAAAAAACCTATGAGAAAATTACTCCTCAGCTTGCTCTTTTTGTGCTTCATAAGTATAGGAATTGCTGCGGAAGCAGATACCATTACCATTTGGAGTGAGGCCATGAATAAGAGCATTAAGAATGTAGTGGTGTTGCCTGATTCATATTCCGAAAATGCTGAAACCTATCATGTGGTATACCTCCTCCATGGAGCAGGAGGATACTATGGTAGCTGGCTGATCATTGCGCCACAGATTATGGATTATGCTGATCATTATCAAACCATTGTGGTTTGTCCTGATGGAGGATATACCAGCTGGTATTTCGACAGCCCGATAGACCCTGCCATGAAGTACGAAACCTATATCAGCAAAGAGTTGATCAGCTATATTGATCAAAACTACCACACTGGCCGAGAGGCCGCTGACAGAGCCATAAGTGGTCTGAGCATGGGAGGCCATGGGGCTCTTTATCTGGCTTTCAGGCATCCTGATGTATTCGGTGCTGCAGGCAGCAGCAGTGGAGGGGTGGATATCAGACCCTTTCCAACAAACTGGGATCTCCCCAAACGTTTGGGCAAACAATCCAGTCATCAGGAAAACTGGGAAAGTCATACAGTGATCAATATGGTTGATCAACTACAAGCTGACCAACCAGTGTTCATCATTGATTGTGGGGTGGATGATTTTTTTCTGGAAGTAAACCGTAATTTACACCAGGCACTGCTGGAACATAAGCTGCCTCATGACTATATTGAAAGACCCGGAGACCACACACTACTCTATTGGCGCAATTCCATAGCCTATCATTTTCTGTTTTTTAATGAGTTTTTTATGCAAAAGATAGAGAAATAAGCATCTTTGGGACAGCTTCTCACCCTGCTTGTACTTACAACTACATGAATTCAGATCATTAGACAATTATAAATTGACTACTTTAGTTCAATAAGCGATATACTAAAATGGAATCAATAAAAAAGATATTTAAAATTGGAAACGGACCTTCCAGCAGTCATACCATGGGGCCAAAAAAAGCCGCAGAAATATTTGCTGAACGCAACCCAAAAGCTGATTCATTCAGAGTGTTTTTGTTTGGAAGTCTGGCGCTTACAGGTAAGGGGCATATGACAGATTATATCATCATGAAGACTTTGCCAAAGCCCACAGAAATACTTTGGGAGCCAAATAAGAACCTGCCTTTGCATACCAATGGTATGCGATTTGAAGCCTTGGATAATCAAGGGAATTCTAAGGACCAATGGGATGTTTTCAGCATAGGAGGGGGTGAAATCATTGATGAGGCCAGTGATACCAATGAGAACCACATCTATCCTCACAATACCATGGCAGATATTATCGATCACCTGGAAGAAAATGGTGGAACACTGTGGGAATATGTGCTTTCGGTTGAGGGTGAGTCAATTATTGATTATTTAAGGGAAGTATGGGAGGTAATGAAGGATGCCATTCTGCGTGGGTTGGAAGCAGACGGTACCTTGCCGGGAGTCTTAAAACTAAGAAGAAAAGCCCCTTCCTATCATGTGAAAGCCAATATGCAAAACAAATTTGCTGAAGACGACACCTTCCTCTTTGCCTATGCACTGGCTGTTGCAGAGGAAAATGCTGCTGCTGGATTGGTGGTCACCGCCCCGACTTGTGGTAGCTGTGGTATATTGCCGGCTGTATTATATCTCTCTTCTAAAAACCATAGTATATCCGAAGCGCGTTTGTTAAAAGCGCTTGCAGTAGCAGGACTTGTGGGCAATCTGGTAAAAGAAAATGCCTCCATTTCCGGAGCTGAAGTGGGTTGTCAGGGTGAGGTGGGAACGGCCTGCTCCATGGCTGCAGCTGCTGTCACTCAAATTCTTGGCGGTACCACCTACCAAATTGAATTTGCCGCATCCACGGCATTAGAGCATCACCTGGGTTTGACCTGTGATCCCATTGCCGGATTAGTACAAATTCCTTGTATTGAACGGAATGCTTTTGGAGCCCAGCGGGCACTGGACGCAGCCCTCTATGCCATTCACTCTGACGGCAGGCATATGGTACCTTTCGATAATGTGGTGGAAGTAATGGAACAAACCGGACATGATTTGCCAAGCCTGTATAAGGAAACCTCCCTGGGAGGATTAGCCACCATCGGTTTACATGGTCGGCCACCCAAACAAAAACCCAAACAATAAAACATAAGAACTACAATGAAACTTGACCATATAGCCCTATGGGTAAACGATCTGGAAAAAATGAAGGATTTCTTCATCAACTATTTCCAGGTTTCCAGCAATGAAAAATATAGTAATCCTAAGAAAGAGTTTACCTCCTACTTTCTAAGTTTCCCAAAGGGAGGACGTATCGAAATTATGCATCGCCCTGATATATTTGAGTACCAGGAACAAAAAGGACTCACCAACGGATTGACACATCTGGCCATATCGGTAGGAGGTAAAAACAATGTAGATACGCTTACCGAACTTTTGCGAAGGGATGGGTATACCATAGCTGGTGAACCAAGAACCACAGGAGATGGCTTTTATGAAAGTGTGATCCTCGACCCGGAAGGAAATCCCATTGAAATCACCGAATAATACAAAATTCGTTTGATACACAGACCCATATGATGGAATGTGTGTATTAACCCTGCTCTCTCATATACATAAAACCAACTTGCCACATCAAAACCAGATGCTGTATGTTGCACAATTACAGCGACATATAAAATATTTTTCTTGCTTAAGTAAGGGTAAATAGAAAGTTGACTGTCATAGAGTTAGATGAAGAGTGTCAATAAGGCGAAAAATCTATCTTAGATTTAGCAAGAGCAGCAGACAACATCATACCGACCTTTTCATATCCACTTCTAGAACAAAAAGGCACTCTTTTTTGAGTGAAAAGACCAAAAGGCTAATTGGTTACCGGCAATAACTATACCTATTCGATAATGGGTGATAAATACCATAATCATGAAAAAACTTACCGTCTTATTTTGCCTCGTTCTGATCAGCCTGAGCAGCTTGCTATTCGCCAATGGAGTGGCCATTAAAAATGCTGAAACCAGTACCTACTTTAAACTGCTCACATCAGATGTTTCGGTTACCGTCTACGATCAGATAGCCATTGTGGTCAGTACCCAAAAGTTTCTAAACAACACCGGTGAAAAAACATTAATTAAGTATGCCTACCCTCTGGCTGAAGATGCCAGTGGCATTGGCTTACGATGGAAATTGGGTGGGGAATGGTACTCCGCAACCATGACACCCTCTCCTCAGGATACTACACTCCCGGGTGGAGGAACAACCAATGCCAATCTGCAAAATTTCCTTGGAGAAACTCCCCTGTTCTTTGACTTAAAAGACAGTATACCCAATGATTCAACACTGGAAATAGAACTTACCTACGTACAACTATTGCCTTACGATTATTATCAGGTCGACTTTGTGTGTCCCAACGATTATAGTTTAATTCAAAGCGGCATAGTGGATGAACAACATATCTCATTTGCACTGGAATCCCAAAGAAATATAACTTACCTGGAATTTGTCAGTCATTCCCCCACTAGTCTCTATTATAACGATAGTACAGCTGGGTTTAATCTCAGCATCTATGAGGCTCCAGCCAACACCAATTATGAGGCATTTTATGAATTGAGTCCTGATGATTTGGGATTGTTCAGTTATAGTACGCTGCTTACAGATACTGCCTTTAATTGTGATGAATATGGGAATGGTTTTTTCACTTTTATTGTTGAGCCCGATCCACAATCCGAAGTGATCGATAAAGTTTTTACACTCATCGTTGACCGTTCAGGCAGTATGTCGGGTTCGAAAATCATACAGGCCAGGGATGCAGCCTCCTATATTGTAAACAATTTAAATGAAGGTGATCAGTTTAACATCGTTGATTTTGCATCAGATGTTTCCAATCTTTTTGAAGATCATCAATACTTTGATGCAGGTACACAAGCAGATGCGTTGGACTATATTGATGATTTTTTGGCCAGTGGTTCCACGAATATTTCAGGAGCCTTTTCCACTGCCATTCCCGACTTTGCCTCCAACGATACCACCCTGGCCAATATCATTATTTTCTTTACAGATGGACAGGCGACGGCTGGCATTACAAATACCGATGGTATCCTCAACCATATTTCCTATCTGATTAACATCAATGAGGTGAACAATCTTCAGATACACACATTTGGGATAGGGGATTATACCAATGAGGCACTGCTGTCGCAGATTGCTTCGGAAAATAATGGGATTAGTGAATTTCTTGGGAATGATGAACTGGAAGAGGTCATCACTACTTTTTACCGACAGATCAGAAATCCGGTTCTCATAAATACAGAAATGACGGTTACGCCACCGGTTTTATCAGAAATCTACCCCAATCCATTGGATAATTTATACCTCGGACAACAATTGATCGTGGTAGGTAGGTATGATGAAGCTGTCCCCATTAGTGTGAGCTTTTCAGGAGATGCCTTTGGCCAGCCTCAAACATACCAATATGACGTGAATTTAGCAGACACCACCATTCCAACCTACCAGTTCCTGACCAAATTATGGGCAAAGAAAAAAATGGATGATTTGATGGTGCTCTATCACACTTTTAACCCCAATTCAACAGAGGCAGAGGAAATTGAAGCAGAAATTATAGATATCAGTATTTGCTATAATGTAATGAGCCCGTTTACATCTTACACTGGTGGAGGCGGTGGTGGCACCACTTTTATCGAATATGATGAACATATGGATGAGAGCATTGCAGAACCTCATATGGCCTATCCTAACCCATTTGTAAAGGATGCCTATATACAGTTTCAGGTAGATGAGCAAGTATTTGAAAAGGCCAGCATCAGAATCTTTGATGCCTTTGGCAGACTCATTGATGTAAAAGAGATTCAACTGATGGGAAAAGGGACCTATAAGCTCTTATGGAATGGTACCGACGGTGAAGGACATCAGGTACCTGCAGGTTTCTATATCTATGTGATCCAATACAACCATCAGGTATTCAAAGGAGATATGATAAAACTATAATACTAAAGATAAGCCTTTTGATCACCACTTTTTGTTTGACATTAAGAGTTGACCCTTCATTGGGTCGACTCTTTTGTCATTTTTAGGAAACAGTGCTAAGGATAAGTTGTTATAAACTTGAACAAAAAAAACGTCCTTCCCAAATGAGAAGAACGTTTTTGTATGATGTTGGAAAATCGTATTATTCCTGTACAATGACATCGAGGTTCATATAATCTCCTCTACTGTTCACAGAGTTGACTTTGATATAACCCACTTTCATGCCCACAGTTTGGAACATAATAACATCACCACTTTCAAGGTTGGTGATTCCGCTAGCTGTACCCAGGAATTCTGGGAACTCATACATTTCGCCGATGGCATCAAAATCTTCAGCAGTTAAAGTTGTACTGGCAAAAAGTGTCTGATTTTTTGTAGTCCAGTCGCTAATGGCATAAACGGTATTGGCATCTGCATCGGCAGGGGATGCAATGCTCGAGCCATTGGTTACACCTTTATAAAAAAGGAAGTCAATATTTGCCTGATTGTTGGAAGCTTCAGCAATGGAATATACCTGGTTGTTATTGGTGGCATAAAAGCTACCATAGTCATCATTAAATGATCCCATATTAACATCAGCGGTTTTAATCACATTTACGCCCAATGAAATATAAGTAAGTACAAGGCTTTTGCTTGCGGTTTGACCTTCCTTGTCTGTTAGGATAAATGCAATGGTTTCGCTTTGACCAGCCTGTTGAGAATTAAACTGAAAATCAACATTATATGAATTTTCATTTATACTTAAAGTGGTGTCAAGAAAAGTTTGGTTATTCATGGTTCTGGTGAGGCGAAGGGTCGTCAGTTTACTTCCGGTTTCGGCGTTTGCAGAGGCGGCGATACCAACTGTAAAAACGGTATTTACATGTATGTCGCTGTCTTCGTCTACATAACCTTCTCCGCCAATAAAATTAAGAGATGGAGGTCCTACAGGATCATCATCTTTTGAACAGGATGAAACCAGCATAATACCGGCCATCAATACTAATAGAATGGGTAATTTTTTCATGTGGAATGTATTTAATTGATAGGTGATTAATTACTTATTCAGCTGCGAGTATAATCAAAAATTAATAAACGCAATAACTGTTGATTTCTTATATGCTGTTTTAAAAACCTATGGTTAGAATCAAAAAAGCAGAAGTAGCTGAGCCACTTCTGCTTTCATATATGCTTTCTTGCCACTAATAGAATATAATTCTGTTGTCCTTGATATCTGCGGACAATTCAATGGCTTTATAATAAAAATCCTGGTTAACTCTTTGCTGGAAATCAGTAGTTAACTTGGTAACAGTAGTGGCGTAGGTTGGTTGATCAGTGGCTGGTGTGTAGTCTACTAATTTTACCATTAACACCCCACCATTACCAGCAATGGGTTCGGTGGTTGAACCAACTTCCATACCGAAGATATGCCCCATGGCCAAATCATCTTTCCCAAATTTTCTAATGTTTCTGGTAGTAAAGTAAACAGGGGTAACTTCTTCTTTTTCGAGTTTCATACCATCAGCAACGGCATCCACATCATTTCCGAATGCTGCCATTTCTTCGATGATAATCTTAGCTTTTAGCTTGTTTTCAACAAAGTCCTGCATCCTGTCCTGAACATCCTGCCATTTTGGATAACCTTCATCTTCTTTTCTGGTAACACAGGCCACAACAAACATGTCCTCCATATCAAAAACAGTGGATACATCACCGATTTCAGTTTCTTCATTAAAGGCCCAACGAACAATTTGACGTGGATTGGTCAAACCAATGATATAATTGCTCATCTCACGTAAATTGGGTTGTGTCTTCTTGGTGTAAGAAGCTTCCTGAATAGCAAGATCAAAGGCTTCCTTGGTCTTGTTTTCTGAGGCCAGTTTACTGGCTTTGGCAAATACATCCTGATAGGTCTCGTTGCTGGCAATTACTTCGTGGGTAATGATAGCCACCTTAACTTTCTTTACCTCTTCTTTCTTTCCGGTTACCTGAATCACGTGGAATCCAAATGGAGTTTCTGTAACCGCCAGTTTATTTACATTGGTGTTCAATACAGCCTCGTTAAAAGGATGAACCATGGCACCGTCAGCAAACCAACCAAGGTCACCTGAATTTTGTTTGGCGGAAGGGTCATCAGAAAATCTAACGGCCATTGGAATCATTTTGCTGGAAGTTCTTTGAACTACATTCATTAAACTATCAGCCAGTTGTTGAGCTTCAGCTCTGGTACGGCTTGTGTTTGGATTGGCATTGTAAGCCCCTTGATAAGCAATCAGAATATGACTGGCTTTCATGGAATCAGGTCTGTAGGCAATATCCAACAAACGTGAAGTAGAATAGGTAACATTATCCAGATAAGGACGGGCTACAAAACCAACTTCTTCAGCGAACATGATGGAATCTATCTGAACAGGAAGTTGTCCTTCTACTTTCCATGTAGTATCAAGGGCGGCATCAGAATTTACATTGGCAAAGCGGATGACATCCTCAGCAGTTTGATACTCCTTATATACGGCCTGAACTTCTTTGCTGGCATTTTGCATATCCTTCAAAGAAGGTCTGATATTGAATACTACATATTCAATGTCTCGTAAGGCATTTTGTTTATACAATTCCTTATTCTCAGCATAGTATGCTTCAAAATCCGCATCGGTTGGTGATACCAGGCTATCTGAAAGATCCTGATATTTCTTTCCGGTAATCAATATGGTGGCTTTGTTATTGTCTTCACCATAAGTCATTTTCGCCAGTTCACTGGGCACATAGTAACCTTTGGTTAGCAATGTTTTATATTTTGAAGAAAGTTTGTCTTCTCTGATATATTTTTCAAAGTCAATCCACTGCTGCTTATTAGCGGCAGGCATACTGTTCAGATTTTGGAGGTATTGCAGGATTAAAGTCCTATCATATTGCCCTGTTTCAGGATTGGCAAAATACTGTTTGATTAAAGCATGAGGATTAGGTCCCTGGATCAGATCAAATAACTCATCAGAGGTTACTGTCAAGCCTAATTCATCATATTCCTTATCCATCAAAATTTGTCTTACCAGTCGTTTCCAGGTATCTTCTTTGGCCAAATACACCTCATCTGGTGTAAGCCTGTCCTTCTGCTGTTGTTGCTTTGTAGCTTCCACAGCCTGATCCACCTTCACATTGAAATCCATAATGGTGATTTCCTCTCCCTCTACCTGTCCGATGGTAACCGTTCTTGATGGGCCTGTTTTTGCAAAATCGCCCAATACAAATGCTGCCAACGCGAAACCAATAATAACAATTAGTAGTACAGAATGTTTCCTAATATTTCCTATAACAGCCATCTCGCTATAAATTAGATTTTAAAAATGAGGTGCAAATGTACAAATGTAAATGATAGGATGAAAAAAAAATCCAATTTTCATTTATTATCAACCAGTTAAAAGCAATTTTTCTTTTGAAAATGGCCGTGAAAATGGGCTGAAATCTGATACTTGCTGATGACAGCTCTGATTTTTGTATTTAAGCAGTTCTACAGTAAGTATAAACTTGGACTGCCTGCTTATTTTAATACTCCAACCATTCAAGTTTTACTTCATCAAGACGGTTGTCTGTGGATTGCAAAACGGTAAACAAAAAAGGATGAACCTCTATCCTTTCATTGTTGTTGGGAATGCTTTCATGATAGTGGATGATAAAACCTGCCAGGGTTTCATATTCGTCGGATACCGGAATATCGAGTTTGTATTTTTCGTTGAGGTAATCAATTTCCAGGCGGGCAGAAAATAAAAAAGTGTTTTCTGACAATTGTTTCTCACGGTTTTCCTCTTTGTCGTATTCATCTTCTATTTCACCAAAGATCTCCTCGATGATATCTTCCATGGTAACAATACCTGAGGTGCCTCCAAATTCATCTACAACGATGGCCATACTTCGATGGCTTTTAATGAATTTATCCAACAATGTTTTGGCCATGGTGGTCTCCGGGTATACTTCTACTTTTCTGAGAATATCTTTTATTTTTGATGGTTTTCTGAACAGGTCGTAAGCATGTACATAGCCCAATAAATTATCAATGGACTCCTTATACACCATGATCTTGGAATGCCCTGTTTCGGTAAACAATTCATTGACCCTGTCAAGGTCTTCATCAATTTCCACAGCTTTTATGTCTGTTCTGGGTACCATACAATCCCTAAGCTTTACATTTTTGAATTCCATGGCATTCTGTATCATCTGTATCTCCTGATTGATCTCAACCTCAGCTTCACGATCTGGTTTATAATCCTTCACATATTCTTCCAGGTCAATGGCACCAAAACTATAGGCTGCTTTACTCAACGGAATCCTGAATACCTGTGTTAATAGTATCTCAGATAAACCAATATAGATGAGAATCAGTGGGTAGAAAAGCACATAAAATAACCAGACAGGCATGGCAAACACCTTGAGTATGCTGTTTGGGTTGATTCTGAACAGAATTTTAGGGATGAACTCGGCAGTTAAAAGAATCAGTAAAGTAGAGATGATGGTTTGGGCAAGCAGCACCAACATATCTGAATTGAAGTTGGGAGACAGCATGTCGATGAGGATGGGCTCCAGCCATTTGGCCATGGCAATACCGTAAACCACTAAAGCTATATTGTTCCCCAACAATAGCGCACCAATGAATCGGGAGCTGTTGTTGTAAAATATGTTTAGAATGCGAGAGGAGACAAACTTCCGTTTAAAATCGAGCTCATGCTTCAGTCGGTTGGAGCTTACAAATGCTATTTCCATTCCCGAAAAAAAACCGGAGAGAAGGAGCATGGAAATGATGATAAGACCGGTACTATCCATAAACCGAAACTTTGGCTAAAGGTATGAATTTCGTATACATGTTATTCATGGACGGTAGTATCCTCTTCCACTTCAAGAATGGCATTTATGTTGAGAATTTCATGTTTTTTAAAGGACTCATCCGCAATCAAACTGTCGCCAAAAACTATTTTATCGGGAGAACTCACTTTTACAAATTTATTGGCCCAAATGATTTTCTTTTTTTGGTCCCAAACCAGATTCTCAGTATTCAATTGTTCCTGGGTTTGGTAATTGATAACCACTACATCATTTCTTGCTTGCATGAGCTTTCGTTTCTCGTAAGTGATGCCGTAATTTGCCCGGATGGAAGACTTTTTATTTCCCAGGGTGTCATAAAAAAAGACTTCAAAGCCCTCAGGAAACTCCTGATATGCATCTTTTCCGGTATATCGGTTAAGTACTGGAGATCGGAGCACCACCTGCCGGTGACCTGAATCGGTTCTTACATATTCCACATTGTAGCCTGAGACTGCTGCTGCTGTATCTGTCCGGGTGATTTCTTGTATGGAGGTAATGGAGTTTTCACATGAAAAAAGCACCATTGCCAACAATAGGGCAATGATGCTTATATGGGGTTTAAGGTTCATGTTTACAGTAAAGGCAGCGGACTACTTAGCCGCTCTGACTTTGGTTTTTTCCCCAATCCAACAACTTACTGTATACTCATCACCTTCGGTTAAATCGTAGAAAAACAATACCTCTGTAGGAGGAAAGTGTGCCTGATAAGAACGGATCCTTTTGTTCATGGCATCTGTTAGTTCAGGATCAACCCTTTTTGCTTTTTGATATTTGTCAACGGCTGCCCAATAGGCTACTTTACGGGTAAGGTCGTTGTCGCCACAGGCTTTGGCACTGGCAGCATACATATCACCGATAATAACGTAAGGGTTACCGTCTTCAGGATTAAGCTTGGCAGCCTCCATAGCCATTTGTCGTGCGCGTGGGTAATTATCCAAAGCGCGGTAAACTTCAGCCAGGAAGATGTAGGCATCGTCCACCTTAGTTACATTTTCCATTTTAGTGGCTTCTTCCATATAAGGAATCGCTTCCTTAAAACGGCTTTGTTTCATCATCATTTTACCAATAAGATAAGCCGATTCCGGGGATGGATCCAATTCATATAAGGCAACAGTGCTTTCAAAATATAATGGATCGTCTATACATTTCTTTTTATCCAGGAGAGAGGTTATCTTGCGGAGCAACTCAATATCATCGGGTGCTTTGTCAAATTTTTGCTGATAAATACGCACCAGATCCGGGCACTGGGCAAAGGGACTAAAAGTGTTTTCAATATTGCCAATAATGTTTTCGAATTCGGCTTGTTTTTTAGCATTACCTTCTTCCATGGCCAGCATCAGTTTGGTATCCAGATAACCGGTCAGGCGATCGTAAGTTTCCACTACTTGTGCAGTATCAATTTCACCATGTTTGGCCATTTTGGTAATTGCTCTAAAGAAGTAGATAAATACGGGTCCCGCAGTTTTATCTCCATCAATGTCGAATGACTCTCTTAAGAGTTCAGAAACTTCAACATAAGCGCTGGGACGAAGTTTGTAAAGGTCAACACCCATACGGCCTAAAATTTTTCCTTTTTTGGCTGGGTAATACTCAATGCGTCTTTTGTAAATCAGCATTAGTGAATCAATCATCTGTTCCTTGATATCCTTATTTTCTGATTTGGATACCTTATGTTTGACCATTTTAACACCATCAATATAGATATTCTGACTTGCCCTTGGACAGTTATCGAATACCCAACGCCATGGACCATAGGCGTCGTCGATGGCAGTATTTTTATAACGGCTTCCTTTCCATTGTTTATAAAATTCCCTGTAAAGGGATAGGTTCATAACACAAGTTACGCTGTCTTTTCCGTATTTTGATCCATCATCTTTAGGATTGGCAATGCCAAAGTCTTCAGTAGCAAATGAGCTAAGACTAAATCCCAGAGCGAGTAAAAAAACGAGTGCTTTAACTTTCATGATTAGTATGTTTATTTGGTATTATTGATATCTGCGTTTGAAGAACCAACGTTCAAATATAGAAACTCCAAGTGTAAAATTGACGAAATTTTCCTGTATCAAGTTGTCTTGTGTGGTCCCTCTTCTTCCCAATTCAACACCGATATCCAAAGCGGTTTTTGATTTCCTCATGGGGAAACTAAATCCAAAATTTATGCCAAATTCATCTATATTATGGTTGAGCAGGCTAATATACGACCGTGTATAGTGTACCCCTGCCCGATAGGTCATTCGGCTAAACAGTGAGGATATGCTGGTATGTTTAGGCATGAACTCACCACCGATGGCAGCTTTCCACGAGTTTTCCAAATTGCCTGGCTCGCCAAAGCCTTCATAATTTTCCCAGTTTTGCCATTCGAAATCTGCTCCAACGAGCCATTTGTCTGGTTTCTTCAATACGAAACCACCACCCAATCGTAAGGGAAGGGCTATTTTTCCTTTTTCATCTGGTTCGTAACGAATGGTATCGACAACTTCTTCAACTATTTCATCATAGCCACCAGTAAAAGTAGTAACCAGTGAATTTCGCTTGGCTGCAAAATTAATGGTTGGAGCTCCTACTAAGGCTAAGGTCAATATTTTTTCATTCTTTAGATGCAGGTCATATTGAAACCCCATATCAAAAGTCACCCCTTGCCCCTGAACCACATTTTCCTTTTTGGCTCCCAGAATGAAAAGAGAATCAGGAAATAGCACCCTGCTGCTTCGTGTACTTCTACCAAACAAATAGGATACATTGAAACCGGCCCTGAGATCATCGGTGATGATAAAACCATTACCCCAATACACTTCATTCAGGCCACCTTCTCCGGAGAGTTTGTTGATAACATTGGTAAAATTGTATTCCTGCATGTCGATAGCAATCTCAACATCATACCCAATGTCACTAAAAGGTAAAATACCCACGCTGGAACGCCACCACCGGGTAACCGGAAATCCCATTGAGATATAGCTTAAGGTTACATTATTGCCGCTTTCACTCAATGCGTTGGTTTTTAAATTGGTCACATTGGCATTCAAACCTACTTCAAAAATAAAAGTGGTTGAATCAAAAGCAGCATAAGAAGCCGGATTGGCGGGGTTGATCATGCTCGGGTCGGAATATCCATAAGCCAAGCCCCCCATACCCATAGTTACAGGATGTACATTTCTGCCACTAAGTTCGCCAAGTCCGTATCTTGAATATGGCGAATTGATCTTATTCTGAGCCTGGGAAATCATTCCCAGTAACAGAAAAATAATTAGTAATCGAGCCCTGCTAACCTTCATTAAAATCTAAGATTTTCTTTAAGCCTACCCACACAATATTAGGGAGTGCAAAGATGTTATTTTTTAAGTATTTATCAAAATAATTATGATCCCCACCGCTAAGTATTATCAAGAGGTCTGGAAATTGACTTTTATGGTCTGTAATTATGCCATCCACTTCTGCTAAAACACCTTGGTGAACGCCTGAAAGTATGGCTTTTTGAGTGCTGTCTCCAACGAGAGCAGTCTCACTTTCCAGCTCCGGTTCAACTAACGGAAGTTGTGACGTAAAAGTATGCATGGCTTTAAAGCGCATTTTTATACCCGGACTGATGCTGCCACCCAGATAATTTTTGTCGCTGGTGATCAAATCATAGGTGATACAGGTGCCTGCATCGATTACCAATACATTTTTGTTGGGATATAAGGCGAGTGCTCCAGCTACTGCTGCAATTCGGTCATTACCCAGGGTGTCGCTCTTGTATTGGTTGATAAAGGGTAAAGGTGTGTTGACATCCAACAATATGCATTTACAATATGTCTCAATATAATTCCGCATGCCTGACGGGGCCTCCTTTACGCTGGAGATGATCGAGGCACTGATACCAGGGAATTTTTCAAAAATGGCATCGATGGCAGCATGCTCAAATGCTTCAGTACGTTCACTATGAATGATAGTGTTTCCTTCAAAAACGGCTATTTTGGTGTAGGTATTACCAATATCTACGATCAGTTCCATGAAAGTCAGCATTTTGCTGTGACAAAAGTACGATTCCCTTGTACACCATTTTATTTTTTAAGTTTTTTTTGGAAAACTAAAAAATTGTGTACTTTTGCCGCCTCTTCCGAGCAATAATCGGTGATGGTACCATAGCTCAGTAGGTAGAGCAACGGACTGAAAATCCGTGTGTCCCTGGTTCGATCCCGGGTGGTACCACTTCCAGAATCAAAAACCCTTATCTGATACAAACAGATGAGGGTTTTTTTATGTGTAATTTCCAATTGCTGGCGCGAAGATTCTGGAGGGCGGATCCTTCACGTGCCATTCATTAGAACCTTGTTGAGCAAGTCCAAGTGAAGCGATGCTTAACACTTAAACTATATGCTGCGCTTAAAAATAGGTCAAAAAAAAGCCCTGCATTCCTGCAGGGCTTTTTGAAAATTCTTGGTACTAGTATCAGCATCCATCGACTTCAGAAACCATTACAAACTGACCATCTGTATCAACAGAAACAACTTCGCTAAAATTGATGCTTGCAGGCTGAGAGGGCTGTGATTTCATGGAAGTAGCTTTGTTAACTTCATGGGGATCTTCATCACCACCCATAAAATATTCTACCCCTACAGGGGTTTGATCCGACTGCGATTTATTGATGTCAAGTGCAATGCTGGGCGCAATTACCAGGGCAACAATTGACATCAGCTTCAACAAAATGTTCAATGATGGACCAGAAGTATCCTTGAACGGATCACCTACGGTATCACCAACCACAGTGGCCTTATGAGAATCACCACCTTTGGTATGATGTACATCTTCATGGGTAACACCCTCTTCCACCATTTTTTTGGCATTATCCCAGGCGCCACCAGCATTGGATTGGTAGATGGCCAGCAAAACACCAGATGCAGTTACACCGGCCAATAATCCACCAAGCATTTCAGCACCTCCAATATAACCAACCAGGGCAGGAGCAATAATGGATAGCAAACCAGGTAATACCATTTCCTTTAGGGAAGCTTTGGTAGAAATTTCCACACATTTTTCATATTCAACAGCACCATCGGCTGCATCAAATACTTTTCGGTCTTCTTCAGTGATATGGGTCAGGTCGGAATCATATTTTTTCATGATGCCCAAGGCTGATTTTAACTCAGGAATATCCCTGAACTGTCTGCGAACCTCATTGATCATTGACTTGGCGGCTCTTCCCACAGCGCCCATGGCCATGGAAGAAAACAGGTAAGGCAACATACCACCCACCAAAAGACCAGCCATAATATGTGGCTTGGAAATATCAATATTAATCACATTGGCTTGTTGCATATAGGCTGAAAACAAGGCCAGAGCTGTTAAGGTAGCTGAGGCAATGGCAAATCCTTTTCCAATGGCTGCAGTGGTGTTTCCAACGGCATCCAGTTTGTCTGTGCGCTGTCTGACTTCCTTGGGTAATTCGGTCATCTCAGCAATACCACCAGCATTGTCGGCGATGGGACCATAAGCATCCACAGCCAATTGAATACCAGTGTTGGCAAGCATAGCCACAGCAGCTATGGCAATACCATACAATCCTGCAAAATGATAAGAAAGTATAATGGCCACTGCCAATCCGATTACAGGAATAGCTGTGGAACGCATTCCGAGACCGAGGCCAGCAATAATGTTGGTGGCGGCACCCGTATGTGATTGTTCTACCAATCGTCTTACAGGACCTTTACCTGTTGCAGTATAGTATTCCGTAATCTTTCCTATGGCGATACCAATACCCAGACCAACCAGGGTTGCGAAATATACTTTGTTTGCAGTAAAGGTGATGGCTTCACCTCTGTTGTTAATGTAATCCCAGCTTTCAGGTAAGAATGCATGAATAAGAAAATAGGAACCGGCAAGCATAATGAGCGCAGAAACCAATTCACCGGTATCCAGTGCTTTTTGTGGATTTCCGTTTTCCCTGACCTTTACAAAGAAGGTTCCGATAATGGAAGTTACAATACCAAGCGCTGCCAGAGTCAGTGGTAAAATCACAGGACCCAAAGCAAATGAACTACTGAAGGCAGGAAGGCTTACAAAAGCAGCTCCCAATACCATAGCTGCAATGATTGACCCCACAAAAGATTCAAAAAGGTCAGCACCCATTCCGGCTACATCACCCACATTATCACCCACATTATCCGCAATGGTTGCCGGATTCAACGGATGGTCTTCAGGAATTCCTGCTTCCACTTTACCCACAAGGTCGGCACCCACATCAGCAGCTTTGGTATAAATACCTCCACCCACACGGGCGAATAAAGCAATGGATGAGGCACCCAAAGAAAAGGCAGAAATTACATTGAGAACGGTTTCCAATCCCCATTCCAAACCAAAGGCAGAGTTGAAGATCAAAAAGAGTAGGCTAATGCCCACCACACCAAGAGACACTACGCCGATACCCATGACAGAGCCTCCATTAAAGGCAACTTCAAGGGCCTTGTTTAAGGAGGTTTGAGCTGCATAAGTTGTTCTGACATTGGCCTTGGTCGCTATTCGCATACCAATAAACCCAGCCAAACCTGACAGGAAAGCTCCGGATATAAATGAAATAACCACATAGCCATTGGAAGTGGTTTCGTTGGTGCTTTTAATAAAAAGTAAAACGGCTACTGCCGCCACAAAAACACCCAGTATTTTGTATTCTGCCTTCAAAAAGGCCATGGCACCATCACTAATGTGTTTGGCAATTGTGCTCATTTTTTTGTTGCCAACCTCCTGCTTACTGACCCATTTGGATTTCCAAATGATAAATATAAAGCCCAGAAGTGCGGCGAATGGTAGTAGGTAAATAATTTGATCCATTGTGATAAGTTAAATTTTTGAGATTGAATATGATTTTATATAATCAATTAGGTAGGTAATTACCTAAATAAATCGAAGTGTTTATGATTCAGTTTCTTTTGTAATTCATTAATAATGAGTCCGTAAAAAGTATTGTGTCTTCAGAGTACTCAGGCTAAACAGCTTGTAATTAAGTTGACAAACCAAGAGGCTGATGTTCACATTTTTGGGTTAAATGTGGGTCGGTATTGTTTTGGTTTACCAATGACAATGCATTGACCCACTTTTTATTAGGCGGCAAAACTAAAATATTAATTGATATATTCAAATATAAAATCCTAGAAATTAGCCATCCATGCAACCGATTGCGGTATTTAGATAATGGCTGACCGATTTTTTACTTGTTGGAGCTTGATAAGAATTCAATTATTTTAGCCCCCGGATGCCCAAGAAAAAGAAAACACATCAGTCATGTCTTTGCAAATTAAGCAAGAAGGAAGTGGAACAGGATCTTGCACGGATTACAGAGATTGTTAGCCAAGCCAATTATATTTGTACAAAATGCGCACGTGTAGCCTCGAAGGAGAAATATTTATGTCATCCAAAAGCACTCTAATATCAGTTCTGGCAAAGAAACACATACCTTTTACATCAATCGATTGCAGTATTAAATTGCAGTATAGCCCTTGATATTACAGCAGATGTAGCTACTTTTGACCGGAATTTGATCGATACAAATTAAACATATGAAACGATTATTAGTGGCCACAGGTGGTGGTGATTGTCCGGGTTTAAATGCTGTTATACGTGCCATCGTCCACAGGGCTTCCAAGGAAAAAGAATGGGAAATACTTGGCAGTATTCAGGCTTTCAATGGCGTACTTTGGGAACCAACCGAAGTGCTTGTTCTGGATGACGATAAGGTTTCCGGCATTCATTTTCAGGGAGGCACTATTATTGAAACAACCAATAAAGGAGGCCCATTTTCCTGGCCGATTAAAAATAAAGATGGTAGCTGGGACGAAGCCGACCGCTCAGACGAAATGATTAGAAAACTCCAGTATATGGGAGTTGATGGGGTAATCAACATAGGTGGTGATGGGTCACAACGAATTTCACAGCGCCTGTTCGAAAAAGGACTCAATATTATAGGTGTTCCCAAAACCATCGACAATGATTTGTCTACCACAGATACTACTTTTGGTTTCCAAACAGCAGTACAAATAGCCACAGAATCGGTGGATAAACTGGTTACCACTGCCGCCAGTCACAACCGGGTGTTTTTTATGGAGGTGATGGGTAGAGATGCTGGCTGGATCGCTTTAAATGCAGCCGTTGCTGGAGGAGCCGAGGTGGCTATCATACCGGAGTTTCCATATGATATTAATATTGTAAAAGATGCACTGGAGAAACGTTTCCACCACAACAGAGGTTTTGCCGTTGTGGTAGTTTCTGAAGGTGCACGACCCAAGGGTGGAACAACAGCCACTGTTTCCAATACTGAAGTGGGGTACCATAATGTAAAACTAGGTGGAGCCGCACAAAAGCTAATGAAGGAACTATCTGAAGCAGGCTTTAAACATGATATGAGAGAAACCGTATTGGGACATCTGCAAAGGGGAGGTGTACCCATTGCTTATGACAGGGTGATTTCAGCTCAGTTTGGAGTGAAGGCCTTTGAAATGGCTTTGGAAAATGATTATGGTAAGATGGTGGCCTATCGCCATCCCGACTTCATATCCGTTCCTCTGAAAGAGGCCGTTGCCGAACCCAACCTGGTTACTCCTGACAATGCCCTTGTAAAAACAGCCCAGGGTTTGGGAATTTCACTTGGGGTATAATTAAGTATCAGATTTCTCAGTTGATGTTTATCTCTTCAGTTTATTGAAGAAGCCACAACTTTGTGTAATTTTGTTATATATGTTTAACTAAATCACTTACCATGGATGATATTGACCAACTCACCAACCAAGTATCTGAAACAACAAAATGGCTCAGCGAAATCGCGATGGAATATGGATTGAAACTATTGGGTGCCCTGGCAGTCCTGATAATTGGTCTGTGGATCATCGGGTTGATTTCCAGGAGAATTAAAAAGACACTTAGTAAAGGAGACACTGATGCTTCCTTAAGCTCGTTTTTGGCTAGTTTGCTGAACATTACCCTCAAAGCACTTTTGTTTATTAGTGTATTAACCATGATGGGTATACAGATGACCTCCTTTATTGCACTTTTGGGTGCGGCAGGGTTGGCAGTTGGCATGGCTCTTTCAGGAACCCTGCAGAATTTCGCTGGCGGGGTAATGATACTACTTTTCAAACCGTTTAAAGTGGGCGATTTTATAGATGCCCAGGGTTATATGGGGGCAGTTAAGGAAATCCAGATTTTCATTACTGTGTTACTAACACCCGACAATAAAACCATTATCATCCCCAATGGAGGTTTGTCAACTGGATCATTAACCAATTTTAGTGCTCAGGAAAACAGAAGAGTAGATTGGTCATTTGGCATTGCATATGGTGATGACTATGACAAAGCCAAAGAAGTACTATTGGCCATGTTTAATGATGATAAACGCATATTGAAAGATCCGGAACCATTTATTGGTTTGGGAGCCCTGGCTGACAGTTCAGTTAATGTTACTGCCAGAGCATGGGTAAATGCAGCCGACTACTGGGATGTATTCTTTGAAATCAATGAAAAAGTATATAAGACCTTCGAAAATGAGGGACTCAGTTTCCCATTTCCACAAATGGATGTTCACTTAGATAAATAATACGATCATGATAAAGAAAACAGCCTTATTAGTTGCCCTTGTTATCGGCATGCTATGGACCACACAGGCACAGGAAAAACCCTATGTTACTGTAGGTAGTGAAATGATTTTTTCACTGGCTACCATTGATGATAATGGAAGAAGTGGTAATAACATACTCCGTTGGTCACCTGTATTTAATTTACAGGTGTACGGTAATTTTGATGTGGTGAAAAACCTGGGTTTTATCGTTGGTGGAACCATACGAAATGTGGGTTTTATTAATGGAGATACCGATCCCTTGAATTCAGATATTAAGAAGAAGTACAGAACCTACAATTTTGGTATTCCTGTGGGTTTTAAAGTGGGAAACCTCAATAAGTTCTTCTTCTATGGCGGTTATGAATTGGAGTTTCCTTTCCATTATAAAGAAAAGACTTTTGTGAATGGAGCCAAACAGGATGCCAAGATAACCACATGGTTTTCAGGACGTGTGCCAACACTGACACATTCGGTTTTTGCTGGTTTGCAGTTTCCTTATGGCTTTAACCTTAAGTTTAAATACTATTTTACCAACTTTTTCAATGAGTCGTTTACCACAGTGGAAAATGGAGAAAATATACAACCCTATGCCGGCTATAAAGCCAATGTATATTACTTTTCACTGAGTTATGCTTTATTTAGAAATACCAAGGTAACCTATAAGGAGTATAAAGAAATCTATTAGAGATTATCTCGAGCACTGAAACCATCTCAAAACGGAAGCCTCCGTAATTTGGGATGGTTTTTTATTTTAGTCCCTTTACCTTCGGAATGCCAGCCACAAAGTCCTTCAGATAAAAGGGCTCGAAATAGGCCAAGTCCTCAAATTGTTCATGCTTGAAACGATTTTCAGACAATAAGCACATATGACGTGATGAAGCCGTGAAGTTATCAAGGAAAATGGCCTGTTTTTGATGAGACAAACTTTCTTGGCACTTGGCTGAACCATCACCGCCAAAGATGATCTGATAATCAGATAGATACTCCTTGAAACTCTCTTGATCAATGATCTCGGCTTTTGTATCTCTTACACAACTTCCTGCAACATCATAAAAGGCAGTATAAACCTCCATTCTGCGGGCATCTATCATGGGTGCGTACAGCACAGGCACAGTGTTTTGCTCTTGTCTTGAAACCGATTGCATACCGGCAGCCATGGCCTCAAGGGTATTTAGTGCAATGAGGGGTTTGTCAAGTGCATAAGCGTAACCTTTTGCTGTGGAAACTCCAATACGTAATCCGGTATATGAGCCTGGACCCATACTTACAGCTACGGCATCCAGATCAGAAAATGTCAAGCCTGATTGTTGAACCACATGCTCAGAAAACAGTGTGATATTCTCTGCATGTGCATTTTTTTTGTTGGAGCACTTCGTATGAATGTCCTTGCCATCAACAGCAAGTGTCACTGAACAAATGCCGGTGGCAGTTTCGATATTTAATATTCTGGCCAAGAGTTTTAATTTAAGCGGCAAAAATACACAAATCCTGTGTGCTTTATTAAGCTGGCCTCATGAGGAATCGAAAGCCTGCTTACCCACAGGAAAACTCTATTAATTAATCGTCTTTGTCGGAATCAGAAAAAAGGTCCTTTTTATCCACCTTCTGCACGCCATCTCTGTTCTTCAGGTTTTTGGACACCGCACGATAAGGGCCTGTGATGACTTCGTCACCTGTGCTCAGGCCTTCAGTTATTTCAATGAATGTATTGTCCTGAATACCTGTCTCTACTTTCACCAGTCTGGCAATTCCTTCTTCATAAACGAATACGTATTCATCAACTTTCTCTTTGGTATCAATGGCATCCTCTGTCTGAGCACGCTCATCTTCGCGTTTCTCCCTGGCCGATTTAACCCTTCCGCTGGTATCTGCCCGGGTGGTTACAGCCTGGATGGGAACAGTAAGAATATTCACCGAAGTTTCTGTTTCAATTTCCACGGTTGCTGACATACCTGGTCTGAATGGAGAAGGAATAGGGCTGTCTGGTTTTAGCAGATGCTCATAGGATGATTTCAACATCATAATCTTGACATCGAAGTTTGTTACCTGATCAGCGCTAACACCTATGGTGTTGGCTGAGGTAGCAATTTCTGTTACCAGACCTTTGAACTCAGTGTCCAGATAAGCATCCACTTCAATGATGGCGGTATCCATAAGACTGACCCTGACAATATCGTTTTCATTTACCTCCACATTTACCTCAAGGATATCCAGGTTGGCAATACGCATAATTTCCGTTCCGGCTGAAAACTGTGAGGCTCCCGTAACTCTTTCGCCCTCTTCCACATTGAGTTTGGAAACCGTTCCATCATTTGGAGCATATATACTGGTTCGGTTGAGGTTTTCCCTGGCTTCTTTCACCGATGCCCGGGCGCTGCTAACCTGAAACTGACTTGATTTGTAATTTTCTTGTGCAGCTTCCACTTCTGCTTCCGCCACCTGAAATTGCGATTGTGAGGTTTCAAACTCAGCATCAGAAATTACGTTCTTCTTCCACAGTTGCTCGCTACGGTCAAAATCAAGTTTGGATTTGGAAAACTGGGCTTTGCTTTGCGCCAAACGGGCCTTGGCATTGGCCTCATTGGCCTGAGCCGTTTTCAAAGAAGCTTCAATTTTCTCATAAGTAGAAATATAAATTTCGGGATCAATTTTCGCCAGCTGGGTACCTTTGGTAACAAAATCACCTTCTTTCACAAACAAATTAATGACTTCGCCCGAAATATATGGGCTGATTTTTACATCTTTTGCTGGTTGGATTTTACCGTTGGCAGATACCGTTTCCACTATCTTTCGGAGTTCGACCAATTCAGTGGTAACCTTAATGCTTTTTGAGTCTTTGCTTTTGTTGATGGCTAGTATAACAATAACCACTACCACCACTGCGGCAGCAATGATTAACCATATCTTCTTTTTATCCGCTTTGGCCATGAGAAGTGAATTTAAGAATGAATAATTCCTGAGCCAATAAAATTAGTCTAAATATTGGCAAGTTGAATCAAATAGTGCCGATTCCTAATTGTTGGAAGTAATGTCGTTTAAGGACAGGCTGCGACCCAAATAAAAGTCAAGAATCTTGGTTTTAAAAATATAGTCGTATTTAGCTGATGCTAAATCAGATTCTGCATTGGAAAGCTGGATTTTGGCCACATTGTAATCGGTTGAATTAACCATACCCACATTCAGTTTCTCTTCAGTATACATAAAGGCTTCTTTGAAAGATTCCACAGACTTTCCTCTGGCGATATAGGTTTGATAGGCTGCCAGTGCATCTGCATAAGCCGATTCGATATTCTTTCTCAAGCGCAATTTTTCTGCTTGTAAATTTAAATCAACGGTTTCCTGATACATTTTCGATTGGTTAATACTTGTACTTACCTGATAACCATTGAAAATTGGAATGCTTAGCCCGACATATACCGTCCCCGTCCTGTTATCTTTAAACTGCAGATCAAAAGGCTTGGTGTCACCAAAGATGGGAAGACCAATATTATCATACCCGGTGATTTCCAGAATCTGGCGTGAGTATCCTGTACCATAGGAACCAGTTGCAAATAATCGTGGACTTCTCATACCCCTTGCAATGGCAAGACTTTTCTCAGCACTTTGCACCCTGTATTCTGCACTTTTAATTTCAGGCATTATGGCCACCGACTGATTGTAGATCATATCTGCAGGCAGCAAATTGGGCTGACTCACGATATCCAATGAGGGTTTCTCAATATCAAATTCAGCATTGGCTTCCAGATCCAATAATTGCATCAGATCAAGATAGGCCAACAGCAATCGGTTTTGAGCAGTAACCAAATTGGCTTCCTCGCTGGCACCCTGGGCCTGAATATCAAAAAGGCTACCCCTGGCTACGGCACCTGCCTCCACTTGTTTTTCAGTGCGACTGATTTGTTCCTGGGATGTTTCCACCTGACGTTCGGCATTCTTTACCAGTTCTATATTAAAAAGTATTTGTAGATAACCTGCTGCAACGTTCAATGACATATCGTTTCTGATGGCATCAGAGTCGTATTTGGCCGCCAAATAATCGAATTGGGTTTTTCTAACATTATTAATTTGTTGCAACCCATTAAAAAGGGTTAGGTCAGAACTGACACCAAAACTTGTTCTGTCAGTTTGCTGAGTGACGTAAAGGTTGGTTTGTGGGTCAAGATTCCTACCCCAGTTGTAGGTTTGGGAAGCACTACCATTAACGGTGGGAAGAAAACCCAGTTTACTTTGCAGCAAATCCTGGTCAGCACTTTCCACATTGATCATGCTTTTCTTTATTTCAATGTTGTTTTCAACTGCATAATTGATGCATTCCTCTAATGTCCATAGTTTTTGAGCAACAAGATTGATGCTAAATACAACCATGACCAGCAGGATTAATGATATAATGAGCCGTTTATTCATGTTTTTTGGTATTAATAGTTGTAGTGGGTTTATCCAAAAATGTGCCACAAATATAATCGATTGACAATCAATTATCTATTAAAAAATCTTAAATGATCCCATAGGATTATTGTCCAGTAAAATACAAGGACTGTTCAAATACGTACAGAGGGGCAGTCCAAAGCACATCTATCCAGATCCCATTGCCCATCCCATTATATAAATTGATACTTTTATGACAAATTTTCGAAAATGAAGAAAGCCATATTATTCATGCTGGTGTTAGCCATTGCCCAGCAGGTCTTTAGCCAGAACAGAGACCGTTCCATTGGTGATACCATCCATGCCAATCATTATAGCATCCATTTATTGGAAGTTAATACATCTGAGAAAAGCATCCGTGCCTTTACCGAGGTAGACATCATACCTCTGGTTGACCAACTCAACACCATTCCGTTGGAACTCATGTCTCTGACTGTAGATTCGGTATTTGTTGATGGGCAAGCAGCTTCATTTACACATACAGATGACCTATTGCGAATTGGATTACTTATTCCCGCCCAAACCACAGATACACTATCCGTAGTGGTCTATTATCAGGGTCAGCCCTTTCATGAAGCCTGGGGCGGTTTCCATTTCGATGGGGATTATGCCTTTAACCTGGGGGTGGGATTTGAATCCATCCCCCACAACCTGGGTAAATCCTGGTTTCCTTGTATCGATAATTTCACTGATCGGGCTACCTATGATGTTTTTGTTACCGTTGATGAGAACTTAAAAGGTATAGCCGGAGGTATGCTTGTGAGTATTCAGAATAATGGCGATGGCACCCATACATGGCACTGGCAGTTGAACCACCGTATTCCAACCTATCTGCAATCGGTAATGGTGGGTGATTACATATTGTATGAAGATGAGTATTATGGCATGGAAGATACCGTCCCTATTCAAATTTATACCAAACCTTCCGATACCGGAAAAGTGGCCGGTTCCTTTGTGAACCTGCATCAGATTCTGGATTTTTTCGAATCTCATTTTGGACCCTATCCCTTTGGAAGGGTTGGATATACGGGTACAGCCATTGGAGCTATGGAACATGCAACCAACATAGCCTATCCACACTTTGCCATCAACGGGAATACTGGTTATGAATCTCTTTACACCCACGAATTATCACATATGTGGTTTGGTGATGAAGTAACTTGTTCATCCGCTGAAGAAATGTGGCTCAATGAGGGTTGGGCAAGGTTTTGCGAAATATATTATTTGAAGGTCTTGTATGATGAGCAGACTTTTATGAATGAGATGCGGGCCAAGCATCATGAGGTACTCACTAAAACCCATGTTACAGACCATGGGTATTGGGCACTGGATAGTGTACCTCAATTGTACACTTATGGAAGCACCTCCTATGACAAAGGCGGCGTAGTGGCCAACACCTTGAGAGGCTATCTGGGCGACTCCTTGTTTTTTGATGCCATGGGAGCCTTCCTTAATCATTTCGCCTTTCAATCGGTTAGTTCGGCTCAAATGCGTGATTTTCTTACAGACTATACCGGCATCAATATGAATGGCTTTTTTGATGCCTGGGTTTCTACGCCCGGTACCCCTCACTTTGCCATAGATTCAGTGAAATCCTCTGGCTCCGGTAGTACCTATGATATCGAGATGTGGTTCAAACAAAAGTACAAAGGAGCTGATTTTCTTGCCAACAATAACAGGCTTGAAGTGGGATTTTTGGATGACAATTTTAATATGCATACAGATAGCATCATTTTTTCCGGAGAAACAGGCTACTCAAGTAAACCACTGGACTTTATACCGGAGGCTGTATTTATAGATCCCTATCAAAAAATAAATGATGCTACCATGGATCAAATGAAGTTCTTTACTTCTCCACAGTTGTACACCTTCCCTTATACCTATTTTGATTTGGATATTAAGCAATTGGGTGATTCTGCTTTGGTAAGAGCCACCCATAATTGGGTAGCACCGGATAGCTTGAAACAAAGTGTGGAAGGATTGCGATTGTCTCCCAACCGGTTTTGGACCCTGGAGGGTTTATGGCCTGAAGATTTCAACGCTACCGGAACCTTTGAATATGATAATGATGAACAGTTGGATGGAGATCTTATCCTGTCAGAAAATGATTCTGTGGTAGTATTGTACCGTGCCGGCGCCCATGATGAATGGCATTATGTATCACAAGAGAGACTTGGTCCCTGGCGGGTTGGGTTTATCTTTGTTGAAAACCTGCAAAAGGGAGACTATACGTTAGCAGTTTGGGACAAGCAGATCGTAGGAGGGCAAGATCTTTCAGCTGAGAAGCAAGTAATGATCTTTCCAAACCCTTCCCATGGACAGCTCAATTTCAAATTCCAGAAAAGAGGAAACTATCATGTGCGACTGTTCGACACAAAAGGTGTGTTACTGGATAGTGTTCAATACAGAAGTAAGAATAACAGCTATCGCTGGAAGGAAAAACTGGATTATGCAGGAGTAGTACTCGTTCGTGTATATGAAAACAACCAAATCATTGCGGCTGAAAAAGTATTGTTTACCCAATAGGCTCAGTAAATAAAGGTTATACCATGGACATTCAGGATCGTATGGCCCCACTCACAGCATTGTTTGCAACCCATCACAATGCAGAGAATGCAGTGTATATGAAGCAATATATGAAGGGGCAGTATGCATATTTTGGTATCAAATCACCATTGCGAAAGGAGCTTGAAAAGAAGTTTCGAAACAGTCTGGGCAAATTATCTGAGGCAGATTTACTGGCAGTAAGCCATTGGTGTTGGCAGGCTGAAGAAAGAGAATACCAGTATTTTATCATGGAACTGCTCAGAAGAAATAGCAAAACCATTCCACGGGAAAGACTGGATTTATATGAAAGAATGATAGTCGAAAAATCCTGGTGGGATACCATCGATTTTATTGCAGTGAATCTTGTTGGTCCCTATTTTAAACAATACCCTGACCAAATCCCAACGGTTACCCAAGGCTGGATGGCCTCACAAAACATCTGGTTGCAGAGGACATGTATACTCTTTCAACTCAAATACAAAAACAATGTGGACCTGGTTTTGTTGGACGGTTTTATACAACAACTTAAAGATTCCAGAGAATTTTTTATCAGGAAAGCCATTGGCTGGATGCTTAGGGAATACTCAAAAACTGATGCAGATTTTGTGATCCAATACCTTAAGGATAACAAACTTTCGGGATTAAGTGAACGGGAAGCGCTCAAATGGCTTAAGAATAAAGGATTGCTGACTAAGAATTAAGCTAGTATTTTTCTAATGGGAACCACCTTGGCCTCTTCACCATTTTCTCCACACAAACTACAATAGGCTGCTTCCTCTGTGAATTCATAATTACATACCGTACACTGGTAACGGGTAGTATAATGTGAGATGCGGATGGTTTTATCGGATTTCATAATGGCAAAAATTCCGAATATGGGCGTCATGAAAAAACACAATACAAATGCGGAACTATAATCCATGCGTCTGCCAAAAGCCATAAATGCTACCAACACGGCCAACAAGGCATAGGAGGCAATACTAAGAAGTATGGCAGGCGTAAGGAGCATACCTTGAATGAGCAAAAGGGATGCCATTATTGCTAGTGAACCTATATGCAGAACTTTAACAGGAGTTGTTCACCCGGGTAGCTTCATTTTTAACCGAAATCGGAGAACAAGACTTGAGAACCAAAGCTTCCATGCCAAATAATCGGTCCAAATTTTTGTTGGAAATCAATAAAAGCTTAACATTTCTTAACATTCAAATTCCATATTTTTGCATGCTTAATGATCGCAACTCCTTCCATACCCATACCTCTCCAACACTATGGTGTTGTATGTATTATCTTGTTGTTCCTTTCAGGTTGTGGATCATCTGAACCACCCAAAGAAGAATTGGTTGAGCTGCCAAAAATTAATACAGCTCTGTTCAATGATTTGGATAGTCTGAGCATTGCCAGGAAGGCGGAAGAGCTGGATAAAAAATTTAAGCGATTGTACACCAAAACCGGCTTTAATGGTACTGTTCTTTATGCTGAAAAGGGCCGTGTTGTGTTTAAAAAAGCTTATGGCTTTGAGAATGTGAGACGTAAGAGGGATTCATTAACTACCCAATCCTCCTTCCAACTGGCTTCGGTTTCCAAGATGTTCACCGCTGTTGCCATCATGATTTTGAAGAATGATGGGCTCATTGATTATGATATTGATATCAGAAATTACCTGAATGACTTTCCTTATGAAGATGTGACCATCCGGCATTTGCTGACCCACAGGGCAGGATTACCCAGATATATGAGTTTGGCACTCGATAAATGGGAAAATAAGAAAAAGCCCCTGGACAATGATGCCATGTTGGAACTGTTTATCGAATCGCCTCCCAACAGATATTTTGCTCCAAACACTGGATTCCACTACTGTAACACAAATTATGCTGTACTGGCCAATATTGTTGAGGTGGTTTCAGGTATGACCTTCGATACATTCATGAAAGAAAGGGTATTCGATCCGCTGGAGATGAAGGATTCCTTTGTGTATAACCTGAGATATGATTCCGTGGTTCCCTTATATGTTAAGGAAGGTGTTCCCGGCTATTATCACAAGGGTTGGCGTTGGCGAGAGATGACTAACGACTATTTGAATGGCGTGATGGGTGATAAAAACGTCTATACCTCAGTTGAAGATTTCTATAAGTTTGACAAGGCCCTGGATAACCAAAGCCTGCTCCCCGATTCCATATTACAACAAGCCTTTCAACCAGGTTCTGCCAAGTATTGGAAACGTAAGGATAATTATGGATTTGGATGGCGGATCAGAGATGGAATGGACAGTACAATATATCATTTTGGATGGTGGAAAGGCTTCCGTACTTTCTATATCCGAGATATGAAACATGGCAAAACCCTCATAGTCTTGTCCAATAAGGATAAAGGTCCTGGTTCAAGTAATTTCTGGAATATCATTAAGGCCGACACCCTTCCCATTGGTTGGAAAACAGACTTGTAATCTTTGTGAGGAATAGGTTATTCAGAGAGGAAAAGTAATTTCTCCTAAAGCACTCAACTAACCACCAGTTTAAACCCAACACCATGCACATTAATCAGTTCCACCTTTGGGTCATCTTTTAAATATTTACGCAATTTGGTGATATACACATCCATTGATCTTGCATTGAAATAGCTGTCATCATACCAGATCTTATTCAAAGCAACGGATCGGTCCAGCACATTGTTCATATTCTGACAAAGCAGTTTTAGCAGATCGGCTTCTTTGGAGGTAAGCTTTTGATCACCTTTCCTGGCAGATAAAAGTTGTCGGTTGTAATCAAATACAAAACCTCCAAACTTAAATTCTGAAACTTCCGATGCAGCACCCTCCTCTGATTGAGATCTTCTGAGTATGGCTTTAATTCTTAAAAGCAACTCCTCCATGCTGAAAGGTTTGGTGAGATAATCATCTGCACCTACTTCAAAGCCCTGAACCTTATCTTCCTGCATGGCTTTTGCAGTGAGAAACAAAAAAGGAACCTTGGTGTCCAGCTTCCTGATTTCCTTGGCCAGGGTAAAACCATCCATAATGGGCATCATAATGTCCAGAATACAAAAGTCGTATTCACCCCTCTTGAATAGTTCAAGCCCGGCTTTTCCATCGGTACTTAAATCTGTAATAAAGCCTTTGGCTTCCAAATAGGCTTTCAACACATTACCGAGGTTTTTATCATCCTCAGCCAATAAAATTCGTAGGTCTTTTTTCATGCCACTATTTTTGAACTGCTAATTGCAAGGTAAAAGTAGAACCTTTTCCTGGTTCAGAATCAACTGTAATCTGGCCATGGTGCATATCCACTATGGCTTTTACATAATTAAGCCCAAGGCCAAAGCCTTTGAAATTATGAATGTTTCCGGTGGGAACCCGGTATAATTTCTCAAATATTTTCTTCTGGTTGGATTTACTAATCCCTATGCCATTATCCTGAATACGAATCAGTATATTATTGCCCTTGTTCACCGTATTGATGATAATCATGGGTTGATTAAGGTTGTATTTAAGGGCATTATCTAGCAAGTTGATTAACACATTGGTGAGGTGAATTTTATCACCGCTGAGTTGGGTATAGGATGCTTTTAGCTGACTCACAATCTGACCACCTTTTTCCTCAGCTGCCATGCGTTTGCTTGCAATCGCCCTTTCAATAATATCATGTACTGAAAGGACAGTTTCCTTTAGCTTCATTTGTCCTTTTTCAATAACAGCGGTTTGCAGAATCTGTTCTGCCATTGACCCCAACCTTCGGTTTTCTTCATTAATAACACCCACATAGCTGTTGTAAACGCCTTCCGACTTTTTCACATCATTGTCCTTTAAGGCTTCACAAGCCAGAGCAATGGTAGAAATGGGGGTTTTAAATTCATGGGTCATATTGTTGATGAAGTCATTTTTCATCACTGAAAGTCGTTTTTGTCGGTTGATGATAAATATGCTGAAGGAAAATGAAAAGATAATGACAAAAAACAAGAAGACCGAAACGATGAGTAATACCCAGAGTTGTCGGATGATAAAACCCTTTTCATTTGGGAAATAAACCAATAGTTTGCTGGGAGCTGTCATAAAATTACCCAAAGGGGACAGGTCGTAAAAAAAACTTTCTTTCAGGAGTTCTTCAGGATATTTACCCGTTTTCTGAAGTATCATGGAGTTGGTAATGGGGCTGTAGATCCCAAACTCAAAAGTGGTACGGATTTGTTTTTCCCTCAGACTTCTTTTGATTAAAGAGTCAATCAGATCCTTTTTCTCAAATAATGAGCTGCCCGGAACTTTTTCAGTATAACTTAAGCTTAGCTGCGCCAGGGTTTTGTTCACAAGATTGGTATTTCGGATGAATTGATCAAATTCTGAGGGAGAATTCAATGCATTAAAATCCTCTCGCAATACTTGATTCAAGGAATCATAAGTATCATAAATACTACGATTTTCATTATAAAATATGCGCTGTCGGATCACGCGATCATGCAAACGGACTTTGTCCAATTCAATTAGTACCTTGCTCATGGCTTGGTTCACATCCCTAAAAAATACCGCTTGCTTTACCCTAACGGCATCCTGTATCCAATACACCTGAATAATCATCAGGCCAACTGTGGCCAGGCTCACAAGAGTAATAATAATGGACGTGGACCATTTGTTCATATGGCAAAACTAAACCATCAAATGATTGATATACAGCTTTTAACATTTATTAACACTTGTTAATCTTGCTTAACATTTATCAATTGATAGCTCGCTTACTTTTGTATCAGAAATTCAATAGTAAATTTCTTTTTCCGGTAACATACCTGAATATACAACCGGAAAAATCTGCTTTATTTCATAATTGTTGGTTTTTGGTAGCGGTCTTAGGACCGCTTCTTTTTTATTGGAACTTTTGGTTTGAAATGCCCATAGATATTCCTGAGGATAATGCCCTAATTATAGTATTTTAGCTTTTCCTTTTGATGCTGCTTTGATTAAACCAGAAACCATACAAACCATTGTTGAAACTTCCAGAATAGAGGAAGTGGTTGGTGATTTTATTCAACTCAAGAAACGAGGCGTCAACCATATCGGGCTTTGCCCATTCCACAACGAGAAAACACCTTCATTTACCGTCTCTCCCTCCAAGGGCATTTACAAATGCTTTGGCTGTGGTAAGGCAGGAAATGCGGTTGGTTTTGTTATGGAACATGAGCACTATTCCTATCCAGAGGCCTTAAAATACCTGGCGAAAAAATATGCCATTGAGGTTGATGAGGAGGAGATGAGTCCTGAAATGAAACAGGAACTCGATGAACGGGAAAGCATGTTCGCTTTGAACAGTTTCATCACCAATTATTTCAAGGATAATCTATTTAATCATGAGCAGGGAAAATCCATTGGACTAACCTACCTAAAGGAGCGGGATTTCAGAGAAATTACCATTGAAAAATTTCAACTGGGCTATGCCCTGGATCAATGGGAAGATTATTCCAAGCATGCCTTAAAAAATGGGTATCAGAAAAAAGTCCTGGTAGAAACAGGCCTTTCCATTGATAAGGAGGATCGCTTAATCGATCGGTTCAAGGGTAGGGTGTTGTTCCCCATCCACAATTTAACGGGTAAAGTCATTGGTTTTGGGGGCAGGATATTATCCTCTGAGAAATCTACGGCCAAATATGTCAATTCTCCTGAGTCGCTGATATACAATAAAAGCAAGGTGCTTTATGGTATTTATTTTGCGAGAAACGAGATTGTAAAACAAGACAATTGCTATTTGGTTGAAGGCTATACCGATGTCATTTCCTTGCATCAGGCAGGCTATGAAAATGTGGTGGCTTCATCGGGCACCTCATTAACGGTGGATCAAATTAAACTCATCAAGCGCTTCACACCCAATATTACCATTCTGTATGATGGAGACCCTGCAGGAATTAAGGCTTCTTTCAGGGGTATTGATTTGATACTGGAACAGGGGATGAATGTTAAAATCGTCCTCTTTCCTGAAGGAGAAGATCCTGATTCGTATGTTAGGAATCACAGAAAAGCTGAAGTGGATCATTTTCTTCAGCATGAGGCATCCGACTTTATCACTTTTAAGACTAGATTGTTATTGGATGAAACCTTGGGTGATCCGGCTGCCAAAGCTAAACTGATAAAGGAAATTGTTCAGACGATAGCGCATATTCCGGGAGGCATTGATCGGTCGGTGTATATCAAAGAGTGCAGCACGGTGATGGAAGTTCCGGAGCAAACCCTGATCAATGAATTGAACCGATTGTTGAGGCAACGATTCAGCAAAAGGGCCGACATCAAACCGGAGGAGCTTGATGCACAGATGCCTCAGCGAATTCAGGCGGATCAGGCCAAGGTAGATCCTCATGATATCTCCTATCACGAAAACCATCTGATGCGTTTGCTATTGCTTTATGGCAATGAAGCCATTACTCTGCCTGGTGAAGAAGAAGGGGAGGAACACAGCTACCGCATCATGGATTACATACTTGGAGACCTGGAAAACGACCAGATCCGCTTTGAAAATGATTTGTATCAGGAAATGATGGATGAAATGCGGAAGGCAACTGCAGAGGCTAAGGAAATCGATCTGACCTATTTCACCAACCATCCCCGACCAAAGGTAGCTGAAACTGTCATCGAATTGGTGCATTCACCACATCACCTGAGCGAGAACTGGAAGAAGAATAAAATCTATGTGAAGGCTGAGACCGACCAGCTTAAAACCATGGTAATTACCACCCTGCTTCCCTTAAAGTCAAAGCTTATCAGCAAACAACTAAAACAGATAGCAGACCATTTAAAGGTGGTTACCGATGAGGCTGAGCAATTCGTAATGATGCAACAGTATTTCGAATTAAAGAGGCTGGTAAGTATCATTGACAATGAACTGAATCGTCCATTCAACTACTAAAAAAACAACCGGGAACCTATTCTTGTGGAAAGGTCCCCGGCTCACGCATTCCGCACCTTAGTGCTGAATTTGCGGCAAGTTGCGTTATTTCGGCTGCTTACTCTGATCTGCCCCGTAGGGTTTCTCTTTTCTGCCGGCTTCCTTCGGTTTCTACTCTGATTTCTGCCTTGCGGCTTCCATCCAGCTTTCTTCCGTCTTCTGCCAGTTTCTGATGACTTTCCTCGTTCCGGATCACTCTCTCGGGTGTTCCTTTGCCAGGTTTTCGGTTCCGCTTTGGCTTGCGCCTCCGTTTCTCCCACCCCGGGTTTCCTTGCGGTCTCCCTATCCGGTCGGTTCCAAATTCCGCTCTCGCTTCCTTCTTTCCCTTCCTTTGTCCGGTTCCGCTTCTTCTTTCGCTGCTACTTCCACTTGCGCTTCCGTTTTCTGCTTCCGTTTTCTGCTTCTCCTTCCTTTGGTCCGGTTCCTCTTCCGCTTGCGCTTCCGTTTCCCCTTTCCGGGTGCATCATCTCCTGCCCTTTATCTTCACTTGCTGACACAAATATACCTTTATAAATTTGATGCCTCCAAATTTCCTATAGTGGTAGAAATGAACACATTATTAACAGCACTTATTAACAATTGTTAATAACCCTGGGTCTGTTGTGGAAATGATAAGTTCAGAAATACTACAATTAGTTATTAGGATAAGCGTCTAAATGGGATGTAATTAGTCTGTATGCAGGGGCTTGAGAACTGGGTTTATTTACGCTTTCTTTTAAAGAATTCCATCAATAGTGCTTTACAGTCTTCTTCCAATACACCCGATTCTATGGTGGTGGAAGGATGGAAAAGTGATTGGCCAAGGCTGGAAAAACCTCTCTTTTGATCATGGGCACCATAAACTACATGATCCACCTGTGTCCAGAATGAAGCACCGGCACACATGGGACAGGGTTCCAGCGTTACATAGAGTGTGCATCCGCTAAGATATTTTGCTCCCAGATAATCCGAGGCGGCTGTAAAGGCCTGCATCTCTGCATGTGCAGTTACATCATGTAAGGTTTCGGTGAGGTTGTGTGCTCTGGCAATGATGGTATCCTGACATACCACTATCGCACCTACAGGAACTTCATCCTTGTCAAAAGCTTTCTGAGCTTCTTTAAGGGCTTCTTTCATATAATAGGTATGGTCGAAGGCTTTAATGGTCATTGGCTTTGAGTTTGGGTTTGCGGATCCAATAACCCACCACCATCACAATACTTCCCAATAAAAATGCGGGTACAAAGGATGTCTTGGCCTGAAATTGTTCAGGGTATAATATACCGTATGTAAATAGCACGAGGTTGACTACGAATGCCACCAATATACTACTTAGAGCTACTTTGCGGTAGGCATAAGCATTCTTGTGTATCAAGGCGAACAAAGTAATGGGTGCAAAAATAGTAATGGTGGAAATCCCTACGACCATCAAGTCGACGATATAGGGAAATACCAAAGCCACCATCAAGGCAATGACCCCAAAAATAATGGTGGCCACACGAATCATGGCATGTGCCTTCTTCTTGGAGATTTCTTCTTTTTTCTTTCCCCAACCCACAAAATCCTTCACTGCTGAAATGGAAATGATATTTAGGAAACTGTCACCTGAAGACATTAGGGCAGACAGCAGGCCAACAATGGCAAAACCTAGCAGAACCGGACCAAAGTTGGTATCACCAACCATTACATTCAAAGTATGCCTTGATATAAATTCATAGGCCACATCAGCCGATTCTTTGGTTCCCAGATCCCGGTCCAAAACCAATTTAATGGTCATGCCGATCAAGGGAAAAATGATATAAAACGGAAGCATGCCCAGACCCGACCATATGCTCACTCTACGAGCCACTTTTTCACTTTTGGCAGCCAGTAGTCGTTGCCATATATCCATTCTCACCAAAACCGACCAGGATAGAAACAAAATGGTACCAATGAGAAATCCCCAACCCAATTGGGTTCCGTTCAACATCTCATCAGGGAGTTCACTCAATCGACTTAGCATTGCGGTGTCATCCAGTATGCCTGGAATGAATATCAGGGCAATCATAATGACAATAGCGATAAACTGAATGCTATCGGTAACAATCACTCCTGAAAGTCCTGCAATGGCTGTATAGATGATGATGATCAAGGCAGAAATTATGGTCGCTGTTGTATAGTCCAACTGAAAGGAAAATTTCAATAAGCTGGCCATGGCCACAAATTGGGCACAAAGGATGAAGAAAAAGATAAAAATATTGACCCCGCTTACCGTAGCAGAGAAAACCCTGGTAAAATTCCCATCCGCTTCAGAGCTGTATTTGTGATTCAGAAAATGAGGAAAGCTGTAAATATTGTGCTTATGCCCATAGGTTCTGATCTTACCTGCATAGAAAGACATAATTACAAAACCAATGACATAGGCCACTCCTATGGACACAGCTGCGAAACCGGATTCATAACCCAGAGCCATGAGTCCAATGGAGGTGCCACCACCAACGAATGTAGCCAGAACGGTGAATACCAGTGGAAGGGTTTTGGTGTTGCGGTTGTTTACCAAATATTGTTCAAAATCAGAGGTACGAAGATGTCGCAAAGCCAGAATAACAATAATGGCCAGATAAACTACAATCCAAAAAATAAGCCAATTCATAGGAGTGGTTTTGGTTTGAATATGCTACAAAGCTCAAATATCAGCATTTTTCTGATCATTGGACTATTTGATCAGGATGACGACTTGCTCAGCTGAGGATTTTTCTATTGGTAATTAACTTAAGTGTTCGAAAAACGTTTCTTCACATAATCTGTGATCTCTTTCAACAGAGTTAATTCCTGGGAAGCATTTCCTGAACGCACATAGAACTTTTCAACAGCCTGGCCTTGCTTGTTTTTGGTGGAAAGATAAAGGGGCTCGTCTGCAGGATTAATCTGAATAACACAAATGCACAGTTCATCGAAGACCGGGAACTGAACATTCAGATGATTGTTGGCGAAGGAAATTCCGTATTGGTTGTTAATTAGTTTGCGCAGATGCAATTCGAAATAGTCAATGTCTTGTTTTCTCAAGGTTTTTATATCCGACGCCAATCCAATAATTTCTAAATCATCAGTTACACCAATAAACAAGGTGCCGCCCTTGGCATTGCTGAAGGCAGCAATACTTTTCATGATCACATCTTCCAACACCTTATTCACCTTTTCTTCGCAAAAATCCCAGCGCAGGGAGGACTTAAATTCCACATATTCTGTTTCACCTGCTTGAATAAGAGCCAATATTTCATCCTTTTCCAATCCCCTTATGGGTTGAGGTTCCAGCACTTTTTCAGTTTTCTTGGGTTTTTTTAACATCACCAGAAAACCCAGTGCGATGATTCCAAAAAGAATGGCCAGATACAGAAAAACTTCCTGTTTCAGTTCATTGGCATATTCAAGGTCCTTATTGGATAGGGTTAGGGCATAGGCATTCACACTGCAGCGTTCACTAATGGTATCCACTCGGGTCCAGTAGGTCAGCTGGTCCTGCTCAAAACTAAAGGTTCGGGCTTCTTTGCTCTTAGCTTCTTTCCATAGCCCGATCATGTTTTCGATACTGGGGTTTAAAATTTCAACCTGGGCATTTAATACAGAATCTGTAGGTCTGACAGGAACACTTAAGTCAGCAGATTCAGATATAATGTTAACACAGGGATTCACAAATTGTAATAACGGCCGGAAGGGTTGCTCCAGCTTGCTCAGGTTAAAGGCCAATGCAGCCGCGTACAAAATACCTTCTTTGTTCTGAAGAGGAAATACACAAAAAATCAGATCATTCCTTTCCAAGCGTTTTCTTCCTATAAACCGCCAAGTGATTTGATCTTCCTGTAAGGTGTTTTTAATGTCAAAAATACCTTCCTCATCAACAAAATATTTATAGGTATCAGACCAACTGCTTATTTCTTTCATATCCTTATCAAAACGATACCAATAGGTAATATCGTCAGAAAACAAGGTGTCAAAAGTCACTACCCAGGAAGATTCTTCCCTGAAAATGATATAATTCAGGTCATCCCTGAATATCACAGAACCAAAGGCAGATGTAGTTTGGTTTATGGTATTTGTAAGATAATTGTTGAGTTGAGACTCATCTATTTCAGATGAATTCCATTGACTAAAATCAGATTGTAACTTACGGATATTGCCATCAACATTAACTAGAAAACCCTTTAGGTTAGCCTTGAACTGGTCTGAAGCTTTTTCAAGTATCTGCTCTGAATACATAGGTTTGGTATCCTGTATTAAATAAAACACAAGACTACTTGCTCCCAGCAGGAGAAAAATAACAGCTCCCAGAATTCTGATTTTTTTACTCATTCATCAACTCTTTTGTGGGATCAAAAATATGCTTTTTATACCAAAAGAAGCCATGCTTGGACATCATATCCTAAGCATGGCTTTTCAGAGTTCATTGGTGGCCGTTCTCAAATAAGGACAGGCTTATCGTATAATAATTTTTTCACTGAAAACAGTTTCGCCGTTATCCATGTGAATTAAATATACACCCTTGCTCAAATCAGAAATATCTAAAGGGGTACCAGCCTGTGAATAATATGATTCCTTCACCATGCGACCACTCATATCGCTAATTTGAATCTTGCTTGTGCTGTGGATTGCAACATCCGATTTTATGGAGATAAATTCGCTGGCAGGATTTGGATATACCTGGAAATGCTGAGCATTTAGCATATGTTCATCTTCTGCTGTATATAAGTCATACACATATTCTGTGGTAAAAAATCCCCTGCCATGGGTGGCTGCCAATACGGTGTTGTCCGAATCACGGAGTTGAAGCATATCCACCCTCACATTGGCCATTCCATCAACGGCGGGAGCCCATTCTGTAGTATTTTCCATTAATGTATTGGTTGCCCATATACCGGTTTCTGTGGCCAGCATGGCTTGACCGTCATTATCAGGATGTATGATAGCCCAGCGGATGGGCATATCAGGGAGGTTGCTTTCTTTTTCTACCCAGGTGTCTCCACCATCAATCGTTAACCATACGGAGGTAACACCATAATTGGTGAAGGTAACCAGCAATACATCTTCAGAGCTGCCCAGGGCAACACATGAAATATTGGCAGTTGGAAAGTCATCGGTTCCAATCTCTGCGGCCTGTGGGCTGCTATGGGCATTGGTGATCTTATACAATTTTCCGGATTGTGTAGCTACAAATAGCGTGCTCTTGCCTGCGTCCGAATAGGGTGAATATTTTATATGCGAGAAGGGAACATTACTGCTGGTTCCAATATTAATCAGCTCGTCATCTATGCTGAAGGGAATACCTTTAACCCTAAGCAAACGGTTGGCAAGACTCCCGGTGAATGTCACCGCGTTTGAGTACAAAATGTCGTCGTCAGAATCGAAATCTGCAGGACTCACAAAGGTACCGCTACCATAACCAAAAGAGGCCACCTCATAACCATTGTTCCATGCAGTGTATCCATTGTAATAATAAGAGGAAATAAACACATTCTCATTGTCTTTGTCGAAGAAACAATAGGCACCATCTCCACCACTAACCATATCAGAGTATTCTAACGGACTATCGTCATATAATACGGTTCCATTGTCCTGTAGGCCACCCAGGAACTGGTTGGTTCCACTCACCGGATTGATGGCACAAGTATAGTATTGAAGCGTGTTGTAGCTTTTGTTTCTTACATTAAAAGTGGGCTGGGTTAAATTGAAATTGTCGGAAATAAAGACACCACCATCATTGGACATGATGGCCAGGCTATTGGATCCGGGTAAAAACTGAATATTGTGCTGGTCGGCATGCACAAAATAATCACCGCCCCAGGGACTCCATGCCGAAATTTGATTCCACGATTGTCCACTATTACTTGATTTGTACAGGTCCACACCACCGGTTATGATAGTTTCTTCATTAATCGGGCTCACCTTGAGGACAAAATTATGCCAGGCTCGTGGAGCCCAGTATTGCATATTTGGAGTAGGCCTGTCACTCCAGGTTTCTCCACCATTTTTGGTTCTTGTCATATAAATCCCACTATAATTGATAAACCAGCCATCCTGAAAGCCGGCTGCAAACTGAGCATATACCCAATCAGGATTGCTTGGCGCGGAAGCGAGAATAGTACGTGCAGGAATATTGAATGTCTGGTTGTCTTTAATGGTTTCATTATACTCATCATAAACAGTCCAGTCACCTGGATCACCGGTTTCTGAATAAAGCACACAGGCTCCTCCTTCAAAATTCAGGTTTTCCATCGTTCCCACAAAAATTTGCCCTGATCCGGTAACTTCAATGTCTGAGGGACAAAAAACATCATCATAAATAGTTCCTGGTATAAAAGGAAGCACTTGCTCCCAGTCATCCCCACCGTCTGATGATCGGTATAATCCTTCTGAAGGTTCACTCAGATGTTCTTCACCCATATACAAGCCCGAAACAACGCCCACATAAAGCACACTGCTTCCTTCATCATCCACCACAACCATATCGGTTATATACTTAAAGCCATCTGTGGAGCTTAGAAGTTCAAAACTCTCGCCTCCATCGGTACTTTTGAAAATACCAACACCCAGACCGGATGATTCACGGTATAAAATTCTGGCCGTCTGCCCTTCACCGGTTCCCACATACATGGTTTGCGGATCATTGGGGTCAAAGGCTATACAGCTGATGGCAAGATTTGGCCAAAAATCCCCAATGGGAATCCATTCACTATCCAAATCAGTGATATCTTCCGTATACCATAGGCCTCCGGTCACACCACCAGCCCAAACTTTCAGATTGTCAGGGTCGTTTGGGTCGAAAGCGAGCGCCCGTGTACGACCACCCATATTGGCGTCGGTGCTTGTCCACTCAACTGGTGGCTCATAATCCCTGGAGAGTTGTTGGTCTGCCATTATGGCCCGGGTCTCAAAATAGGCTCTATGGGCACGTTCTTTAGGCACATATCCCAAGGCCGGATCCAGGGTTTTATAATACTCCTGCAAAGCAGCCATTTCTGGCTTATCAGGTGTAACATCTTCAGGAGCTATATGCTGTTTTTCGGAAAAATCCTGGTATTGGGCCAGTAAAAAATCTTCATATTGATCAAACTTGTCTTCACTTCTTTGATTAATAATCAGAAAGGCAAGCAGAACGGTGGCTGCTAAAGAAATACTTAAGGTTGCGATGGTTTTTCTCATGACGGATGCTGTTTAATTGTTTACATGCTACGGAAGGCATGTGCTGAATAGATATATTGATGACAAAATCTGTGATCAAGTGGTTGTGTTTGGCTCGAAAAATAAACCAGGTCATTGGCATCGAGATGGAAGGGTGCTATAATTTGCTGAACTTTTATAATAATCTTCCGAATAGTGGGTAAGGCTATTTTCATAGGCTTGAACATTGTACTTGATGGCTATTTAAGAGCACAAAAATCATGCGTAAAGCAGTAAGAAACAGACAGCCAGCCAACTATAATTTCTGACAAATAATTAGCTAAAAATTCTGTACGATATTGGACATGCGATTGTACAAGAGGGTACAGCACTTTCAATGGCCAGAGTCGGAGTTCAGAGGAGATTCATTCCTCCAATTATCAATTAATAATTCGCCTTAAGCAGTCAAAAATGTAAATTTACAACCTAAACTGAGCTGAAATACTTAATAAATGATAAAAGATGAAATATAAACTGAGTGTTTTTCTATTGATGGCAGCTTTTTTATTCGTCATTCACGCAAGTCATGCCTGTACGGTAATTGTTGCCGGTAAAAATGCCACCACAGATGGATCTGTAATCGTATCACATTCCGATGCGGGTCCCGATTGCCGGGTACATATCGTACCGGGTCAAAAATTTGAAGCGGAAACCCAATGTCCGGTATACTGGGGTATGACAGAATTGGGAAGGCCTCTTGGCCATTATGGTGATACCCTGGGATTTATCCCACAGGTGGCCGAAACTTATGCTTATTTTCAGTCGGCCTATCCTCAGATGAATGAACACCAGCTGACCATAGCGGAAAGTACTACCAGTATGAGGGAGGAGTTAAAGCTGGATTTATTTCTCTGCAAACAAATCATGACCATTGAACAGGCACAGGCCTTTGCCTTGCAAAGATGCAAAACGGCCAGAGAAGCCCTGGAATTGATCACACATCTGATGGAAACCTATGGTTTCAGACCATCCTGTGTGGGAGAATCTGAAAGTCTGGTACTGGCTGATCCCAATGAAGCCTGGGTGCTTGAAATATTCAGTGTGGGAAACTCTTGGGAACCAGAATCGGGCAAACCTGGTGCCATTTGGGCAGCCCAGAGGGTTCCTGATGATCATGTATTGATCATTCCCAACTGGAGTATCATAAAGGAAATTGACCTAGGCGATCCTGAAAACTACAGAGCATCTTCCAATTATATGCAAGAGGCCATCGACAGGGGATGGTACGATCCTAAAAGCAATATGCCTTTTATCTGGCAGGATGCCTACTCACCTGTGGCAAGAGAATGGGCCACCAGCCGCTTTTGGCTGTTTTATGCGACTCAGGCTCCTGATTTGAAGGATTGGCCCGACCGTTTTACCACCGATCCTTTTGCTGGTGATGGGCAGTATATTCAGTTTGTGGAACCCTTATCCCTCTATCCCTTCAGCGTGAAACCCAACAAGAAAATGGAAGTACAGGATGTCATTGCTTTTCAGCGCTCTACTTTTGAAGGGACCATTTATGACAAAGAAAATGCTCCGGTATGGTATTATCCCAATGAGGAAGGTAAGTTGGTCAAAAGTGTTCATGCCACACCCTTTCCCACTCAGGATATGCGACATCTTCTGAATATCAACAGGCGCAGAAATGTGGCCAGAGCCCGAGGCGAGTATGGCATGGTGGCCCAACTCAGGTCATGGCTGCCCAATGATATTGGAGGGATCTACTATTTTTATGTGGATAATGCATTTACGTCTGCCTATGTCCCCATGTATGCAGGTATCACCGATGTGGCCGATTGCATGAAGATTTACGATACGGAAGTATTTGATAACAACTCGTGGAGATGGGCCGTCGATTTTGTGGATAATATGCTCTATTTAAAATGGCAGGAGGCAGTAAAGGACTTGGAAAACAGAAGAAATCCAATGGAAGCCAGGTTCTTTGAAGAACAGCCTTTGGTAGACAAGAAGTTTATGGATCTGCACAAGAAAAGCCCTAAAAAGGCCAAAGCCTATCTGACCCAATTGACCATTGACAGACAGGAAGAAGCCATGAAATTGTTTCAGGATTTAAGAATTGAATTGATCACCAAATACACCAACAACAAACAAGGTATTTAGATGGGTCAGCATAGCCAACACAAAGCAATCGATCTTTAGAAGTCGACATGCTCTGAACGGCGGATGATTTCATTTTGTAAGGCTTCACCGAGATCATTGAAGTAATCGCTGTAACCGGCTACCCTGACAATGAGGTCTTTGTGTTCCTCAGGATGCTGCTGAGCTTCCCTTAACTGATCTGCGGTGACCACATTGAATTGAATGTGATGCCCGTCCATTCTGAAATAAGCCCTGACCAGATGCACCAATGCATCCAATCCCTTCTCGTCTTCGAGTAATGCAGGCGTGAACTTCTGATTGAGCAAAGTCCCGCCGGTCTTCAGATGGTCAATCTTTGCCGCTGATTTTATCACTGCAGAAGGTCCTTTTCTGTCGGCACCCTGGAAAGGAGAAATCCCCTCAGATAGTGGCTTGCGAGCCAGTCTGCCATCTGCTGTGGCTCCGGTAACACTTCCAAAATAAACATGTGAAGTGGTGGGCAACATATTGATTCGGTAATGACCGCCTTTGATGTTTGGGCGTCCATTAACGGCCTGATAGAAGATGTTAAAAATACTTCTGGCCTGTTCGTCAGCATAATCATCATCATTACCATATTTTGGAGTATCGTTGATGAGCTGGTGACGCAAGGTCGTTTGATTCTCAAAGTTTTGATGGGTGGCTGATATCAACGCCTCCAAACTGATGTTTTTCTGATCGAACACCTGATACTTAATGGCTGTCATTATATCAGTCAAACTACCCAATCCTACCCCTTGAATATAACTTGTGTTGTAACGAGCCCCACCGGAATTATAATCACTACCATTGGCGATACAGTCATCAATGAGCAAGGAAAGAAAGGGTACAGGTATATTTTGGGCAATGATGTGGTCGATGATATTACTGCCCTTGATCTTGATATCTGCAAAGTATTGGAGTTGCTTTTGAAAAGCTTCCAAAACGTCTGAAAAACCATTGAAATCATTTAGTTTTCCTGTTTCAATACCAATCTCCTTTCCTGTCATAGGGTCAGTACCATTATTCAGGGTAATCTCAAAAATTTTGACCAGATTGAAATACCCTGTCAGAATATAACTTTCGGTTCCAAAGGCACCAGTTTCCACGCAGCCGCTGGCTCCACCATTTCGGGCATCTTCCAGAGATTTGCCCTGATTTATAAGCTCCTGAATGATGGCATCTGTATTAAAAATAGAAGGCTGACCGAATCCGGTCTTTAAAATCCGAGCAGTCCGTTTAATGAAACGATCGGGGTTCTTTTTACTGACTTGAATCATAGAGCTGGGTTGCAACAAGCGCATGTCTTCTATGACATCTAGAATCACAAACGTCAGTTCATTCACAGCATCGGACCCATCCTCTCTAACGCCCCCTAAATTGATCAAGGCAAAATCGGTATAAGTACTGCTTTCCTTAGCAGTGACTCCAATTTTTGGTGGGGCCGGATGGTTGTTAAATTTAATCCAAAAGGACTGTAGCAATTCTTTGGCCTCTTCTTCCGTCAGTCTGCCTTCTGCAATTTCTTTGGTATAGAATGGATACAGATGTTGATCCAACCTTCCAGGATTAAAACTATCCCAGGGGTTCACCTCGGTAATAACACCGATATGAATAAACCAGTAATGCTGGAGGGCTTCATGAAAGTTTTGAGGGGCATGGGCCGGTACTTTTCGACAGATGCTGGCCATGGTAGACAATTCTATTTTTCTGTCTTCATCCTGTTCATTTTGGGCTAGGATTTCCAGGGCTTCCGCATGTCGCTCAGCATAACCGATGATGGCATCACATGACACATCCATGGCCTTCAATTGTTCCCTTTTTTGAAGAGCCTGGCTGTCCTGGTGAAAATCAAGTTTGGCAATGGCTTCCTTTATTTCCACCTTTAAATCTAAAAAGCCCTTTTCAAATAGTTTTTTACCCAATACAGTATGACCGGGTGCCCGCTGTTCCTGAAATTCAGTAAATACACCGGCTTCGTAGGCATCTATCCAGGATTCATCCAGCTGACTGAAAATCTTATCCCGGTTGCTTTTACCCTTCCAATAAGGAATAACGATTTCCTCATAGGCCTTTTTCGTTTCATTATCCACTTTAAACCAAACCTTGGGTCGGCTGTCAAGGGTATCCAAATCCTTAAGGGAATGCAGACTTACCTCTGGATAAGTAGGTACAGATTTGGGCTCTGGTCCACGCTCTCCCACAATGAGTTCACCGGGATTGATGCAAATGGATTTGTGCTCCATAATATGCTTAAAGGAATATCCTCTTCGTAAAGGAACACTTAGTTTCTGCGAAAAGTCACTTTTGTAGAATTCAGTTACCAGTAAAGCCCTTTCGGCTGATATGCGTGGTACCGCGTTCAGGCTCTGCTCTCTTAGGTTTTTTATCCTTGTATTCATTGTCAATTCTTTGTGGTTACAATTGGCTTTTACAGTCAAAATAGCTTATCCGCCTATTTTGACTTCAAAGCCGGCATTTTCAAAATATTGTTGTGTCTGGCTGAGCTTTTTCTCTGTGGGCTCTTCAATACCATCCATTTTATAGTCAATCCCAAAACGATCATATTTCTGACTGCCTATTTTATGGTAGGGCAATATGCTGATGGGATGTTGTTTTTTCAGGCTTTTTAAAAAAGCCATCATGCGTAATAAGTCCGCTTCATCGTCATTCATGCCTGGAATGAGTGGATACCTGAACCAGATGTCTTGATCGTTCTGGTCGAGCATTCTGATATTCTCAAGAATTTTTTCATTGCTTACACCGGTATATTTGGTGTGCTTTTGATCATCCACCTGTTTTACATCAATCAGGAATAAATCCACCCAAGGTATGATTTGCTGCATCCTCGAAGTATCAGTTAATGCTGTGGTATCCAGACAGCTATGTATATCCTGGTTTTTGCAAGCCTTCAGAAAATCCATGAGGAAATCAAATTGCATAAGCGGTTCACCACCACTGATGGTCACGCCACCTCCCGATTCTTCGAACAAAACCTGGTCTTTGAGGACCTCTGTCATGAGTTCAGGAACTGAATACTGACGGCCAATGGTTTCCCTGGACTGTATCTTCAGCTGGTCAAGCTTTTCTTCCTTTTGGTAAGAAAAGATTTCAGGACTTCTGCTCTCAGGATTGTGACACCACCAGCATCCCAAAGGACATCCTTTGAAGAAGATTGTCTGCCTGATTCCTGGCCCATCGTGAATGGCATAATGCTTTATGTCGAAAATAATGCCTTGCATGCAAATGTGTAAAAGAAAAAAAGAAAATAGGATTGATGCCGCGATTTTTGGAATCAGTAAATCCAGCACTCAAACAAACCTTTGTTCAGCTCGTGAGAAATTTGATTATGTATGAATTGGGTGTCCATAGCTAATAATCTGAGCTACAAAGATAAGACATTTCTTATGCAACAGTCAATAACAAATTTACAGGCGGCTCATTAAGCTTTAAAGCAACTCATTGGCCAGGTTGGCCAGCTCTGATCTTTCACCCTTTTCCAGTCTTATATGGGCATAGATCTCATGATGTTTAATTTTATCAATGAGTACAGATAATCCATTGGATTGTGAATCCAGGTAAGGAGTGTCGATCTGATAAATATCTCCGGTGAAAATGATTTTGGTATTCTCACCTGCCCTTGTGATAATGGTTTTTACCTCATGAGGCGTCAGGTTTTGTGCTTCATCAACAATAAAACAAACATTTGAAATACTCCGACCTCTGATATAGGCCAATGGAGTAATCATCAGTTTTTCGTTATCGATGGCATCGGTGATGCGCTTGTATTCCTTATCCTGCTCCCCAAACTGGTTCTGAATAAACTTTAAATTGTCCCAAAGGGGTTCCATATAAGGATTGATTTTTTCGTGTATATCACCCGGTAAATATCCAATATCCTTATTGCTCAATGGCACAATAGGACGTGCCAGGTAAATTTGCTTGAACGAACGCCTTTGTTCCCAGGCACCTGCCAGGGCCAGCAAGGTTTTACCTGTACCGGCCACACCCTGCAGGGTTACCAACTTCACCTCAGGGTTAAGAATAGCATGTAAAGCAAAGACTTGTTCGGCATTTCGAGGCATGATTCGTGAAACTGCGTGCTTCTCAACCCTTTCAATCCTATTGGTAATGGGATTCATATAGCCCAAAGCAGAGGCTCTTTCACTCTTTAATATATAGTAATGGTTTGGAAAGGGCTCTTCAAGTTTCAGATCTTCAACGCTGCAAAAGCCGGTGGCATACAATTGATCGATGACATCCGGATTGATATCCTCAATATATGATTTACCGGTGTAGAGGGCATCAATATCCTGAATTTTACCGGTCTGATAATCTTCTGCCGTCAGACTTAATGCCTTTGCTTTCAAACGTAAATTGATATCCTTACTCACAAGGATGACTTTTTTGTTGGGATGGTCCTCCTTTAATTTCAAAGCAGCATTAAGGATTCTGTGATCGGCTTTGCTGTCACCAAAAACAGTACGGGCATCGGTCTTGCTCTTTTCATTCATGACCACCTTAAATTTTCCCTTCTCAGGACCATTAAGTTGTCGCCAGTTCTTCATGCTTGATTTACCCGAAATACTATCCAGAAATCTGATGAATTCTCGAGCTTCAAAGTTTTTAATGGAGTTTCCCTTTTTAAAGTTGTCAAGTTCTTCTAGTACGGTAATAGGTATGGCTACATCATTGTCCTCAAAGGTATTTATGGCGTTGTGGTTGTATAGGATCACCGAGGTGTCCAGAACAAAGATTTTCTTACTTTTTGTGGTTGCTGTTGTATTTTTCCTGGTTGCCATAGAAAAAGGTTTTGTATGTGTGCATAAAGTTAGGGGGATTAAAAAACGCTTACAGCATCCTTGCTTTTTAGTTTCGAACAAGATGGCGTTGAAAAATAAATTTAGGAGCCATGTCTACCATACTTCAACCATTTCGTAAATTATGACATCCAGTGATACATGGACAAGAGTATCTGTTTTTGGTTACATTTGTTTCTCAATTTGTCACCCTATGAGCGAACCAAAAAAACTCTTTTTACTGGATGCCATGGCCTTGATCTACAGGGCCTATTTTGCATTAAGTAAGAACCCAAGAATCAATTCCAAGGGCTTGAATACTTCAGCCATACTCGGATTTGCCAATACACTGCTTGATATACTAAGAAATGAGAAACCCACCCATATTGGAGTGGCTTTTGATACCATGGCTCCCACAGTGCGTCATGAGGAGTTTGTCGAATATAAGGCCAATCGTGAAAAGATGCCCGAAGATTTGTCGGCCTCCATCCCATACATTAAAGAGTTGATCAAAGGTTTTAATATTCCCATTTTGGCAGTTGATGGCTATGAGGCTGATGATGTCATTGGAACACTCTCCAAAAGAGCCGAAACCGAAGGTTTTTTTACCTATATGATGACACCTGACAAGGATTTTGGCCAATTGGTTTCTGAGAATATTTTCATGTACAAGCCCGCACGAATGGGTAATAAAGCTGAGGTCTGGGGTGTAAAGGAAGTATGCGAACGCTATGGCTTAAAACATCCGGAACAGTTCATTGATATACTCGGACTGTGGGGTGATGCTTCAGATAATATCCCTGGCGTACCTGGGATTGGAGAGAAAACAGCCATGAAATTGATCGACAAATATGGATCGATTGAAAATTTATTGCAAAATACAGATGATCTAAAGGGTAAGCAGAAGGAAAACGTAGTTGGTTTTGCCGAGCAAGCCTTAATATCCAAAGAACTGGCCACCATAATCCTGGATGTTCCCATTGAGTTTAATGCTTCTGAACTGGAAGTAAAGAAACCTGACACAAAGTTTTTAAAGGGACTATTCGATGAGCTTGAATTCAGAAATTTTGCCAAAAGGTTTTTTACTGATGATGGCTTAAAAGAAGCCAGTGACAATAAAGCGGTTCAGTCAGAATTATTTATGCAATCTGACACCGAAGAAGAATCCAGACCTGAAGCCAAAGTTGTTAAAACCATCCATGACACAGAGCACAATTATTTTCTGGTAGATAACCTGGATAAAGCCATACAACTAAGTGATCAATTGGCCAAAGAAAAATCCTTTTGTTTTGATACAGAAACCACAGGAATTGATGCCAATAATTCGGAGTTGGTGGGTCTCTCCTTTGCAGTGAAAGCCCATGAAGCCTGGTATGTACCTGTTTCCAGCAATTACAATGAGGCCCGGAATATGGCACAGGCCTTTAAAGGGATTTTTGAGGATGTGTCCATTGAAAAAGTGGGACAGAATATTAAATTTGATATCGCCATTTTGAAGTGGTATGATATTGACGTTCAGGGGCCCATATTTGACACCATGATTGCCCATTATTTGTTGCAACCCGATTTAAGGCATAATATGGATTATCTGGCGGAGACCTATTTGAATTATAAACCTGTTTCCATTGAAACGCTCATCGGAAAAAAAGGAAAGAAGCAACTCAGTATGCGGGATGTGGACCCGGAATTACTGAAGGAATATGCTGCTGAGGATGCAGATATTACCTGGCAGCTAAAACAATATTTCGAACCCTTGCTTACTGAAACCCAAACCCGGGTGTTGTTCGATACCATTGAAATGCCCCTGGTTCCGGTACTGGCTTCCATGGAAGCAGAAGGTATTAAGCTGGATGTAGAAACCCTCAATGAGTTTAGTGGACAACTGGCCACAGACATTGATAAAACAGAAAAATCCATTTATGAAGAAGCAGGAGAGACTTTTAATATTGCCTCTCCTAAGCAGTTGGGAGAAATCCTGTTTGAAAAACTGGAGGTTACCGATAAACCCAAAAAAACCAAAACAGGTCAGTATTCCACAAGTGAGGATGTCCTTCTCAAGCTGGAAAAGAAACATCCCATTGTAAGCGATATTCTGGAATATCGCTCCCTGAGCAAGTTAAAATCAACTTATGTGGATGCCTTACCACTATTGGTGAATCCAAGAGATGGCAGGGTGCATACATCATATAACCAGGCAGTGGCTGCCACAGGTCGATTAAGTTCCAACAACCCCAACCTTCAAAATATTCCCATACGCTCGGAGAAAGGACGGGAAATACGCAAGGCTTTTATCCCCCGAAATGATGACTTTACCCTACTGGCTGCGGATTATTCACAGGTTGAACTCAGATTGATTACCCATATGAGTAAAGACCCTGGAATGATGGAGGCCTTTAACCAGGGTTTGGACATTCACTCAGCTACAGCAGCTGGTGTTTATGGAGTGGATCTGGAGGAAGTAAGTAAAGATATGAGGAGAAATGCCAAAATGGTGAATTTTGGTTTGATCTATGGCATATCTGCTTTCGGGCTTTCAGAGAGATTAGGTATTCCCAGGAAGGAAGCAGCAGAAATCATCAAAAATTATTTTAGCAAGTATGCTGGAATTAAGGAGTTCATGAACCAGTCCATTGAATTTGCTCGTGAGAATGGATTCGTGGAAACCATCATGGGGCGGCGGCGATATTTGAAAGACATTAACTCAGCCAATGGTGTGGTGAGAAGTTTTGCAGAACGAAATGCCATTAATGCACCAATCCAGGGCTCTTCAGCCGATATGATAAAGATTGCCATGATTGATATTTTCAAGGCTTTTCATGAACAATCCTTGCAGACAAAAATGCTGCTTCAGGTACATGATGAATTGGTCTTTGATGTGCATAAAGATGAATTGGAGGTGGTAAAAACCATAGTGGAAAAGAAAATGAGAGAAGCCATTAGCCTTGATGTACCAGTTGTTGTTGATATGAATACCGGTACTAATTGGCTGGAAGCCCATTAATAATTGTTAACTATAAAGAGAGAACATTGGAGAAAGTTGTATTGAGCCTCGATGCCGGAGGAACCAATCTGGTTTTTAATGCCATGAGTAAATCCCGGAAAATTGGAGAAAGCTATTCTTTACCAGCCCAATCTGTAAACCTGGAAGAGCAGCTAAAGAAAATTATTCATGGGTTCAAGCAAGTGAATCAAAGAGTAGAAGGTGGCGCTCAAGCCATCAGTTTTTGTTTTCCCGGACCTGCAGATTACAACGATGGAATCATTGGTGATCTGGAAAACCTACCCTTATTTAAAAATGGGGTAGCATTGAAGAAAATGCTTGAAAATGAATTCAGAATTCCTGTGTTCATTAATAATGATGGAGACTTGTTCACCCTTGGAGAAGCCATCAACGGATTATTGCCTGCAACCAACAAAGCCCTCCATGCTCAAGGCAATCAACGACAATACAAAAACCTGCTAGGATTAACCCTTGGAACCGGATTTGGTGCGGGTATCGTAACGGATGGCAAGATGCTGGTCGGTGATAACTCTGCCGGTGCAGAAATAAATCGGATGAGCCATCCCTTTGAATACAACACAAGTGTGGAAGAAACCCTTAGCATTCGTGGTGTTCAGATGCTTTTTGCTCAGGAAGATGGATGTGCCATTGATAATACACCTTCTCCTTATGATATCTTCAAGATCGGTGCTGGAGTTAAAAAAGGTAACAGGGAAGCAGCTGTCAATGCATGGAATATTTTTGGACGTGTATTGGGAGAAGCAGCAGCCAATGCCATTACCCTGATCGATGGAATCATTGTGATTGGTGGAGGCCTTTCTGGCGCCTATCCGCTTTTTCTTCCGGAAGCAGTGAAAAGCATGAACCGTCAGTTTGAAAAGAGAAGTGGAGGTAAATTCCCTCGTTTGGAGGTAATTGCCTTTAATCTGGAGGGGGAAGAATCCATGGCTGCCTTTTTGAAGGATAGCTCACAAATGATAAATGTTCCATTCTCAGAGGAACAAATTGCCTATAATGCCGATAAAAAAGTAGGACTTGGAATTAGTAAATTGGGTACCTCAGAAGCTGTATCTGTTGGAGCTTATGCCTTCGCGGCTGATCAACTAGACTGGTCCTAGTTGTTTTATTTGAATACTTCAAAACTCAGGGTTTTGTCGACTACCCTGACATCCTCACCTGTTACAGGATCGTATTCCAAATGGTATTTCTGTGACACCCCGGTGATCCGGTATTCAACCTCTTTTTGATATAAATTAAGCTGAATGGATTTTGAAGTCCCTGCCAAGGTAAAATAGTATTTGGTATCCTCCTTATTCCCATAAAAGTTTTCGTTATATACACCCGGGGAACTTAATTTTATTTCAAGCTGCGAATCATAAGTATTGTTGATGATCAATTGAACCTCTACAGCTTCGGATACTGCACTGTCTACCCCGAGGGCGAATTGACCATCACCAGAATATTGACCTTCCCAGGCTGTCAACTCACAACCATAACAAAATTCCCAACTGGGTTCACTTTCTTTTTCGCATCCTGAACTCAGATGTATGAATAGGAACAATAGTACTAGTATGCTTATATGTTTCATTTTCAGACTGTCGAATTATACCTCGACAAAAGTAATTAATCAAAAGCAAATACCTGAATTAATCTTGAATTTAAGCCGACTTCCCAATTGTTAACAGTCAGAAAGAACAATTGCGTATTTTCGTAGCCAAATTTATAGACATGAATGTATATCCCATAGAAACCGGAAATTTAAAATTGGATGGCGGTGCCATGTTTGGAGTTGTTCCAAAAGTTTTATGGCAAAAATCCTATCCATGTGACGAGAACAATCTTTGTAATTGGAGTATGCGTTGTTTGCTCATTGAAGATGGCGACAGAAAGATTCTCGTAGATAATGGCATCGGAGAGAAACAAGATGAGAAATGGTTGAAGCATTATTATCTGAATGGAGATGATAATCTTTATGATTCGTTGGAAAAAGCCGGATTCACCACCCATGATATTACTGATGTCATCCTCACCCATATGCATTTTGACCACTGTGGCGGAAGTGTGAAATGGAATGAAGATCAGAGTGGTTATGAACTGACATTTCCCAATGCCACCTACTGGACCAGCCGCAAGCAGTTTGAATGGGCTACCAATCCAAACCGAAGGGAGAAAGCATCCTTTCTCAAGGAAAATATTTTACCCATACAGGAAAGCGGAAAACTAAATCTAATTGATGAAGAGGGCGAATATATTCCCAACATCACCTTTAAACTGTATAACGGACATACCGATGGACAGTTGATTCCACATATTAATGTGAATGGTAAAACCCTGGTATTTATGGCCGATTTGTTACCCGCAACGGCTCATATTCCGATGCCCTGGATTATGGCCTATGATACACGGCCACTGCAAACCTTGAAAGACAAGGAGCGATTTTTCACAGAAGCGGTAGCCAATGATTATATATTGTTCTTTGAGCACGATATCGTTAATGAAGCCTGTAGCCTGCAGGAAACACCAAAAGGAGTGAGGGTAAAAGAAGCTGGTAAACTAAGTGACTTTATCTAAACGCTACCTCATGAAAAAGGCTGCATGTATTCTAGGGAGTCCCCGCCGGAATGGCAATTCAAATTTCATGGCGGAATACTTTATCCAACAGTTAACTACTGGAGAATATTTCTCAGGAACAGTTGACAGGCTAGCCGAAATGAATATTAAGCCCTGCTCCGACTGTAGGGGCTGTAAAAAAGGTGATCTGACTTGTATAGTAAAGGATGATATGCAAGCGATTTATAATCGTTTGGAAGCCGCAGATACCATTATTCTCAGCACGCCCATTTACTGGTATGGACCTACAGCACAAGCCAAGGTTGTATTGGATCGCTTGCGTCCCTATTATGGGAATAAAAGACTCTCAGGCAAAAAGGCGGCTCTGTTGATGGCTGCAGGATCAGGGACTAAAGATTGTGATCTTACCTTGGAAATGTTCAGGAGAATGTGTGCTGCTCTGGGGATGGATTTCGTGGGATCTGCAGACAGCGAGTCCTTTGATATTGGAGATGCAACACAAGATAATAAAGCTATCAGGCAAATGGATGAACTGGCAAAAGCGATCCTATGAAACCCATTCAAATAGAAGTATGCTGTGGCTCGGTCGAGAGTGCCATAAATGCTCAGCAAGGTGGTGCCCATAGGGTGGAGCTTTGCGACAACCTCTACGAAGGGGGTACCACACCCTCAGCAGCGACTATACGGTTGGCCAGAGAAAGGCTGGATATCGGACTTCATGTTCTGGTACGTCCTCGGGGAGGCGACTTTGTTTATAATGAAGTAGAAAAACAAATCATTTTACAGGATATTGAATTTTGTAAGACCAGTGGCGTAGATGGTGTGGTGGTAGGAAGTCTGCATCCCGATGGCAGTATCGATACTGATTTTTGCAAACAGATGCTTGTTTGTGCTCAACCCATGTCGGTAACTTTTCATCGGGCTTTTGATATGTGTAAAGATCCCATTCAGGCTTTGGAAGATTTGATTGAAATGGGTGTGGGCCGATTGCTGACCTCAGGACAACAAAACAAAGCTTTTGAAGGTAAAGATTTGATCAAAAAGCTGGTCGAGATTGCCAAAGACAAATTGATCGTTATGCCGGGATCCGGCATCAGACCCACCAATATCAAAGCACTATTTGATTACACACTGGCCCGAGAATACCATGTGAGTGCCAGAATAAATAGGGACAGCACCATGCAATTTCGAAGAGAAGGTGTTTATATGGGGGGCTTGTCACAAATACCTGAGTACCAGAGGCCTGCCATTGACGTCCATCAAATCAGGGAAATGGTTGATCTGCTCGCCTCAGGCTAATAATTTAACTTATATTCTGAAAATGTAGTTGATGAAAATCAACGGCTTGTTGCAGCATGAACTTATCAATGCCTGACTTAATTTGATGCATATCACAATAGGCCAATAATTCCTCCAATGGAAGATTTCCGACCAACTCTTTACCGGTCATAGGACAACCACCCATACCTTTCATTACCGTATCAAATTTACTAATTCCAGCGCCGTAGGCAGCTTCAACTTTTGCCTGAGCTTCTTCTTTTAATGCATGCAAATGCAATCCAAAATGTAAATCAGGAAATGTTTGTTGAATATGGGTAAATACCTCTGCTATTAATTCAGGACTGGCGTTTCCCATAATATCTGAAAAGGGAAAATACGTCAATCCTTTTTGCTTCATATTGTCCAGCCATTCAGAAATAATCTCCAGATTCCATGGATCTCCATAAGGATTGCCAAAGCCCATGGAAAAATAAACAATAAGTTCTTTGTTATGCTTCACACAGAGGTTTTGAATAGAATCGATGGTTTGGTCCGCTTCCTGAAACTTTTGCTTGATGTTTTTATAGAGGAAGGTTTCAGAGGGCGAAAAAGGGTAGAAGAACTGATCGATGAAATCAAAATCACAGCCTCGTTTAGCTCCCGACAAACTGGCTACCAGTATTGCAATTTTTGAAGAATGATCAGCAGGGTCAAGCTTGCTTAAAATATCAAGCGTATCTGCCATTTGTGGAATGGCCCTCGGTGATACCAAACTGCCCACCTCAACAGTATCAAATCCGCATTGCAGAAGCAGATTGATATACTCGAGTTTGAGTTCAGTGGGTACAATAGTTTGTAATCCCTGAAACCCATCACGAGGAGTTTCGGTTATGGAAATAGTACGATTAGTCATTATTAGTAAACAGGAAGCAAGCCTTGAAATGAGGTGGTTAAATTACCAGTCTCTGCCACTTAATTCCTTGGGTATACGACCCTGGTTGATGGTTTCTGAGCGAAGTCTTCTTCCCAGAATACGTTCCACCATACGTCCGGTATCTAGAATCTTGTCGATGTCCAGATTGGTCTCAATGCCCATCTCATCCATCATCACCACCATATCTTCGGTGCTTACCAGACCTACATCTTTGGCATCCTTATAATAATAGGCTCCTGTACCTGACACAGGTACGCCACTTACAAAGTTGGCAGGTTGTCCGCCAATACTACCAAGAGTAGATTCATAATTGGTCATTCCAGCCTGCAGGGCAGCCAGTACATTGGCCAATCCCCATCCTCTGGTAGTATGCAGATGTACAATTTGTTTGTGAGGGTTGTCCATTTTGTCCATCAACATGGAAAAGTATTTGTAGATCCTGTCTGGAGAAGCGGATCCATCATGATCTGCATGTTCTACATCATTGGCGCCAATGTCAAACCATCTTTGAGCAAATTCCACAGCATCTTTCATGTCAGTAGGTCCTTCAATGGGACATCCCCAAATGGTGCTGACAGTACCATTAACTTTGATGCCTGCATCATGGGCCTTTGGAATCCACTCTTCAGCCATTTTCCAGTATTCTTTTAGCGTGAGCCCTGAGTTTTTCTGCTGGTGGGTTTCACTGGTAGAGACCATCAACAAAATGCGATCAGGACCGTAACCGTCTAGCTTTGCCTGTATAGCTCTTTGAATGGCGCGTTCACGGATTGTAACAGCTGTTAGGCTAACATCTTCCAGTTTGCCTTTCATCCTTTTACTGCTTCTGATGGCTTTAAACAAATCATCAGCATCCTTGAACTGAGGCATCCCTTTAGGATTGCCAAAATTGGTTACTTCCAGGTGTTTGATACCTGCAAGAATTAGTTCTTCCAGCACCCATAATTTGGCTGGTGTGGGGACATAAATCTCTTCGTGTTGAAATCCATCTCTGACTGTTATATCACCAATTACAACTTTTTTTGGATAATTCATGTTGTGGTCATTTTGAGTAGCTCAGGCGAAAAGCCTTGCTTGTGGTTAGATCGGCTAAGTTATGAAAAAATGAAAAATACGGTACATATTTCACAAGCTTTTCTTAGCAACGACATGCTGATTTCAGCCACTGTCAACGGCTGTATTTATAATTATTCCATTTTTATTATTGCCCATTTATCCTTAAACTTGCAAGATGCAGAACAATGCTGCGAACGAATGCATTTTGTTGCTCATTTAATTCATACTACCCTTGTTTACGCTTAAGACAAAAATAGACACTAAGTCTGAGGAATTTAAATCCAATAAACAGCAATTTGAAGTGCTTTTGGAGGAATTCAAAGAGCGCCTTTCAAGATCTACCCAGGGAGGTTCTGAGAAGGCCATTCAAAAGCATAAAGAAAGAGGAAAGTTACTGGCCAGAGAAAGGATCGACCTTTTACTTGATCCCAACACACCCTTTCTAGAGCTGTCCTCACTGGCTGCATACGACCAATATGATAATGCATTTCCATCTGCTGGAATTGTTACTGGAATTGGTGTAATTCATGGACGAGAAACAGTGCTCATTGCCAATGATGCCACAGTAAAAGGTGGCACCTATATGCGTTTCACCATTAAGAAGCATTTGAGAGCCCAGGAAATAGCCATGGAAAACCATTTGCCTTGTGTGTATTTGGTAGATTCCGGAGGGGCTTTTTTACCAGAGCAGGATACGGTCTTCCCCGACAGAAATCACTTTGGGCGCTTTTTCTTCAATCAGGCAAAAATGTCTGCAGCAGGATTACCCCAGATTGCCATTGTGATGGGGTCCTGTACTGCCGGTGGTGCCTATGTGCCTGCCATGAGCGATGAAACTATTATCGTTAAAGAACAGGGTACGATTTTTCTTGGTGGACCTCCATTGGTTAAAGCTGCTACTGGTGAAGAAGTAACTGCCGAGGAACTGGGAGGTGCCGAAGTGCATACGTCCATCTCGGGAGTAGCTGATCATTTTGCGGAAAACGATACACATGCACTACAGATTTGCAGAAATATATTTGAGAATTTAAAGGTCAAGGAACGACAATCACTCGATATCCTTCCCATAGAAGAACCTTTATACGACCCCAAAGAATTGTATGGCATTGCTCCAGTCGACTTGAGAAAACTGGTAGACCCCCGGGAAGTCATCATGCGTATGGTGGATGGAAGCAGATTCCAGGAATTTAAAGCCAAATATGCTCCAACAGTAGTTACTGGATTCGCCTATATCATGGGATATCCTGTGGGGATCATTGCCAATTACGGAGTACTGTTTTCAGAATCTGCCTTGAAAGTGACCCATTTCATCGAATTATGTACTTCTCGTAAAATACCCCTCGTTTTCCTTCAAAACATCACGGGTTTCATAGTGGGAAAAGAGTTCGAAAGAAAAGGGATTGCCAAGGACGGTGCCAAAATGGTACATGCGGTATCCAATGCCAATGTGCCCAAATTCACAGTCATTTTCGGAGGTTCCTTTGGAGCCGGAAACTATGGCATGGCAGGCAGGGCCTATGACCCACGCCTGTTGATGATGTGGCCAACCGCAAAAATATCAGTTATGGGAGGAGAGCAGGCAGCCACGGTGCTCACCACAGTCAAAGAAGATCAGTATCGACTGGCGGGCCAGGAGCCTCCTAAAGATGAAATTGATAAACTCAGAGAACGTATCAGGGCAAAATATGAAAAGGAAGGTTCCGCCTATTACAGCACCTCACGACTATGGGATGATGGAATCATAGATCCTGTGGATACGAGGAAAGTGCTGGCCATGGGCATTGCCATGTCGTTAAACAATAAATACCCTGAACAAAAATACGGAGTGTTCAGAATGTAAAAGGAAGCCCAGGGAATTATGATTCAAAGCAAGAAAACCATAGAAATTGTTTTCGAAGATCAAATGGCCACCATTTGGCTGAACCGACCCGATCTGCATAATGCCATGAATGATATCATGATCGGAGAACTTACTCAGGCTTTTGCTGATATTGGTGCAAATACTGCCATGCGGCTCATAGTTTTGAGGGGTAAGGGAAAATCCTTCTGTGCAGGTGCTGATCTGAATTATATGAAAGGGATAGCCCAATTTGGCTTTGATGAAAATGTGGAGGATGGCATGCGACTGGCCAATTTGTTTAAGGCCATTTATGAATGCCCCATACCAACCCTAGCTCTTGTTCATGGGGCTGCCTATGGAGGAGCTAACGGACTTGTGGCTGCCTGTGATATTGTATTGGCTGCTGATGAAACCACTTTTGCTTTTAGTGAGGTGAAACTGGGAATTGCACCGGCTACCATCGGTCCCTATGTCATCAGACGTATCGGAGAATACGGTGCCCGCGAATTAATGATTACCGGAAAAAGATTCAATGGCAAAGAAGCCGAGAAGTGGAGATTGATCAATCATGCAGTACCTGAGGCCGAACTCGAAGATTGTTTATCGAAAATGCTTCGAATTATTTTGAGCAGTGGCCCCATGGCTGTACGTGCTACCAAAAACCTGATCCAAACTGTTGTCAACGAAGGCTCATCATCGGAAAGTATGAGTGATTATACTGCCAATCTGATTGCACAACTCAGGGCTTCCAAGGAAGGCCAGGAGGGAATGGCTGCATTTTTGGACAAAAGAAAACCCAATTGGATGACCTAGAAGTCAGTTCACTATGCCAATTGTTATTGGAATTTGAATAGAAATACATAAGAATCGATGAAGTTGTTTCAAAAAATACTGATAGCCAACCGCGGTGAAATCGCTGTAAGGATTATAAACTCAGCCAGAAAGTTGGGTATAAAAACGGTGGCTGTTTATTCAGAGGTGGATAAAGAAGGTCTGCATATTAAAAAGGCAGACGAAGCCTATTGTATTGGGGAACAGGAATTGAGCGAAACCTATCTGAATATTGAAAAAATCATCGAAGTCGCCCTCAGGTCAGGGGCTGACGCCATCCACCCGGGCTACGGATTTCTTGCAGAGAATCACTTATTTGTGGCTGCCTGTGATAAAAACGATATCACTTTCATCGGTCCAAACACCAAGGCCATCCGCTTGATGGGGAATAAAATTGAAGCCCGGAAATTCATTAAGGAAATTGGAATTCCTATGACGGAAGGCATCACTGGTAATCCGGAATCATTATTGGCCAATGCAAGCAAGATTCCGTTTCCAATTTTGGTTAAGGCTGCTGCCGGTGGTGGCGGTAAAGGTATGCGCATCGTACGCAAGACTGAAGAACTGGAAGCTGTTATTGAAACCACCAGTCGTGAAGCCAAAAACTATTTTGGAGATGAGAGTATTTATATCGAAAAATATGTTGAAGAACCCCGCCATATAGAAGTTCAGGTCATCGGCGATTCCTTTGGAAATGTCGTGCACTTATTCGAAAGGGAATGTACCATTCAAAGAAGGTATCAAAAGATCATAGAAGAATCACCTTCTCCTACACTCACCCCTGAATTGAGGGAGGAGATGGGTAAAGCAGCAGTACATATTTCCGAAAAAGTGGGCTACAACAGCGCCGGCACCGTTGAGTTTCTGGTTGATAAAGATCTCAATTTTTATTTCCTGGAAATGAATACTCGAATACAGGTGGAACATCCTGTGACGGAAATGGTTACTGGAGTCGATCTTGTGGAAGAACAAATATTGGTGGCAGCAGGCAACAAACTACGCCTTCATCAGAAAGAAATCCATCAAAAAGGTCATGCCATTGAATGCCGGATCTATGCTGAGGACCCTGCCAATGGATTCCTGCCATCGCCGGGAGATATGACCTTGTTTTCCATGCCCAAAGGCCATAACATTCGTTTAGATACCAGTGTGGAAACAGCCACTACCATCCATAGCTTTTTTGACCCTATGATCAGCAAAATGATCATCTGGGCTCCTGACCGTGAAAAGGCCCGTCAGGATAGCATGAATGCCTTGAGAGCCTTTAATATCCATGGCATCAAAACTAATATCTCCTATTTGTTGGGTATGCTTAAGCATCGGGCATTTGAGTCCAATACCATATCCACTAAGTTCTGTGATGAGCACAGCGATGAAATATTAGCCTCCATCGAAGCTGAGGCTGCCCTGCTTTCAAAAACCGACTGTGTATTGGCTTATACGCTATATGATATGTTCAGTACTAAACAAAAGCAACACTCTTCTGTTTGGGAAAGCATTGGTTACTGGCGCTCCATAAAGAAGCTCAGTTTTACAATGGATAATGATCCTTTTGAGGTTTTGATCGAAGAGGAAAACAGCGATAGTTTGTCGGGTACAGTAAATGGACAATCCTTCCATTGTAAAGTATTGAAAATAGGCAATCAGCAGATTGTTTTCACCAACGGCGATCAGCAGTATGAAGCGCATCTTTCCTTGGATAGAAAGAAAAATTGCTGGCTTAGTATTCTTGGGAATACCTACCAATTACAACGTACAGATATCCTTAATATGGAAGAGGAGGTGGCCAGTGGCAGTGCTTCCGAAGATGGAAATAATTTATTTGCTCCCATGCCTGGGAAGGTGATTAAAGTGAATGTTAAGGCAGGAGACCAGGTAAAAAGAGGCAGCATTCTTCTAGTGGTGGAAGCCATGAAGATGGAGAACAATATCATTGCCACCACAAATGCAGTTGTGAGTAAGCTTACCGTTAGCGAAGGTGAAATGGTGGATACGGACAAACAACTGGTGTTTTTAGAACCCACAGAACCCAAATAGCAGCTATAAAATCACATACCTATGAATTTTGAATTAACAGAAGAACAACAATTAATCAAAGAAACTGTCCGCGATTTTGCTGAGCGCGAAATTAAACCAGTGGCTCAGGAACTGGATGAAAAAGCGGAGTTTTCTTATGAACTTACACAAAAGATAGGCGAATTGGGATTGTTTGGCATGTGCCTTCCCGAGCAATATGGAGGGCAAGGCCTTGACACCCTATCCTACATTATTGCTGTTGAAGAAATTGCACGTGTTGACGGTTCTCAGGCGGCCACGCTGGCAGCGCACAATTCACTAGGAATTAGCCCATTGTGTGAATTTGGAAGTGAAGAGCAAAAAATGAAGTATTTGCCTCAGCTCTGTACAGGTGATGGATTGTGGAGTTTTGGACTCACAGAACCTGGTGCCGGATCTGATTCTAGAGGATCCAAAACCACAGCCGTGATGGATGGCGATGACTGGATAATAAATGGATCAAAGATATTCATCACCAATGGTTCTGCCGACATTGCCAAGGGTTGTACGGTGCAGGCAATATCCGGAGAAAAGGATGGCAAGAAAATATTCACCACCATTTTAGTTGAGCAGGATACTCCGGGTTTTAAAGCTGTTCCCATGCATGGGAAAATGATGTGGCGGGCCTCGGATACTGCTGAGCTGTTTTTCGATGATGTGAGGGTTCCGAAAGAAAACCTGCTCGGAAGCATCGGTGAAGGTTCTAAAATTATGTTGCAAACCCTGGATGGTGGTCGTTTATCCATTGCAGCCATGGGTCTGGGATGTGCCCAGGGTGCTTTTGAACTGGCTTTGGCCTATGCCAACGAACGCAAACAGTTTGGAAAGCCCATATCTAAGTTTCAGATAAATGCCTTTAAACTGGCAGATATGGCTACCAAAATTGAATTGGCAAGAAATCTGCTGTACAAAGCCTGCTGGCTAAAGGACAACAAGAAACCCTATTCAAAAGAGGCAGCCATGTCCAAACTGTATTGCTCGGAAATTGCTAAGGAAGTGGCTGATGAAGCAGTTCAAATCCATGGTGGCTATGGTTTGATGAAAGATTATGATGTGGAGCGCTTTTACCGCGACCAAAGACTCTTACAAATTGGTGAAGGCACCTCAGAGATACAGCGTTTGGTGATCTCAAGGCAAATTGGTTGCTAACCAAAGCCGTTTGTTTTTTTAGTATTTTTCTGCCTTCCGGTTGTATACCGGTTCAACTGATATTGATCTATAGAAAGAAATACCTGATATGATGCAAAATAAAGTACTCTGGCAACCCAACAAAGAAGTAGCCGAAAACTCAAGAATGTTTGGCTTCATCAAACAAATGGCTTCAAAATATGATCTCCCCGATAGCAACTATCAAACAGTGCATCAATGGAGTGTTGAGCGGCCAGATTTGTTTTGGGCCGAGATTTGGGATTATTGTCAGATAATAGCCTCAAGGCCTTTCGACCGGGTAGTGGATGACTTTCATAAAATGCCCGGAGCCCAGTGGTTCAGAGGAGCACGCTTGAATTTTGCAGAAAACCTATTGCAAAGAAGGGATGACCAGAAAGCCATGATTTTCTGGGGTGAAGACATTGTTCGTAAGGAAATAACCTATAAGGAATTGTACGAAACTGTGCGAAAAGCTGCCGCTGGGCTAAAAAAACTGGGTGTCAAAAAAGGTGACCGGGTTGCAGCCTTTATGCCCAATATGCCGGAGACTGTTATTGCTATGTTGGCTGCAACTTCCATAGGCGCAGTATGGTCATCCACTTCACCTGATTTTGGTATCAAAGGAGTACTCGATCGCTTTTCGCAAATTGAACCCAAAGTGATTGTTGCCGCAGATGGCTATTTTTACAAAGGAAAAGCTTTCGACTCTCAGGAAAAATTAAAAGGAATTTTGAATGACCTGCCTTCAGTTGAGCATGTGGTGATGGTTGATTATACCTCAAATGTATCCCTCGATGGCATGAAAAACGCCATGCATTGGGATGATTTGATTGCTGATTCAGATGAGCCCTTGCTTTTTGAACAACTTGCCTTTGATCACCCACTCTATATTATGTATTCCTCCGGAACCACTGGTCTTCCCAAAAGCATCGTCCATTCCGCCGGAGGTACATTGATTCAGCATTTGAAAGAGTTGGTCTTACATAGCAATATGAAAGCTGACCAAAGCGTATTTTATTTTACTACCTGTGGTTGGATGATGTGGAACTGGATTGTAAGTAGTTTGGCGGTGGGTGTTACCATGGTGCTGTATGATGGCAATCCTTTTTATCCGGGTCCTGATGCTTTGCTACAGATGGCTAAAGAGCTCAAAGTAAATTTCTTCGGCACCAGTGCCAAATATATTGCTTCTCTTGAAGCAGCAGGCGTAGTACCCAAAGAAATATCTGATTTTCCTGATCTGGGAGTGATTGCTTCCACCGGATCCCCCTTGACCAACGAAAGCTTCGAGTATGTTTATTCACAATGGAAAGAGGATGTACAACTGTCATCCATAGCAGGAGGAACTGATATTGTTTCCTGTTTTGTATTGGGAAACCCCTGCTTGCCCGTTTATAAAAGCGAAATCCAGTGCAAAGGACTGGGAATGGATGTGGATTGTTATGATCACAGCGGGAAAACTGTTGTTGAGGAACAGGGAGAACTGGTCTGTAAAAAAGCCTTCCCTTCCATGCCGGTGTACTTTTGGAATGATGCGGATGGAAAAAAATATCACGGAGCCTATTTTGATGAATATCCTGGTATATGGCATCATGGTGATTTTATCGAAATAAGCAGACATGGCGGTGTGGTGATGCTGGGACGTTCTGATGCAACCCTTAACCCTCAGGGTGTTCGAATAGGCACGGCTGAAATTTACAATGTCATTGAGAAAATGGATGAAATCAATGATTCGGTTGTAGTAGGCAGAAAAATTGATGGCGATGAACAGGTGGTTTTATTTGTAAAGATGGAAGAATCCCAGCAACTGGATGAAGCTTTACTGAAGAGAATTAATATGACCATTCGAAATAGCTGTAGTCCGCGTCATGTGCCTTCAATAACCATGGCAGTCCCAGATATACCATATACTATTAATGGTAAAAAAGTGGAAATCGCAGTCAAGAAAATTATCCATGGGCTGGAAGTAAAAAACAAGGATGCCTTGGCCAATCCAGAATGTCTGGATGCCTTTGTTGGTATACTCGAATCCTAATAAGCTGACATCTTTTCATATATTTGGGTACAATAAGTACTCTTATTCACTAAACACCTACTACTATGGATCATGATTTTCCTTTTGGACCCGGAGCCATCAGCTTCTTTATTTTTCTTGCAATAGTTTACATTGTAGCGCAATGGCGCATTTATCAAAAAGCAGGTAAACCGGGGTGGGCATCCATAATACCCATCTATAATATTATTGTTTTACTGGAGATTATTGGCAAACCCTGGTGGTGGTTGCTTCTGATGATCTTCATTCCGGGAGTGAATATTGTTTTTGCCATTTGGATGACTAATTTATTGTCAAAAAGTTTTGGTCAGGGGGTAGGCTTTACCCTGGGACTGATTTTCCTGGGATTCATCTTTTATCCCATCCTAGGGTATAGCAATATGGAATATCAGGGACCTGCCGGACAGCAAACGATTCCTGATCTGGAAAAAGAATAACAGCACTCTTTTATTGCAATTGAATCATTTTGTGGTAATAGGCCTTACCATCCACTTGTAAACGTATATAATAGTTTCCCGCAGGGAAAGAACTATTTACTTCCAAGCTATGTGTTCCTTTTGATTGGTGGTTGCTTTCCAGAGTTTCCAGCTGTTGGCCCATGGAATTGAAGACCGATACTTCCACAAAAGCATCTTTTTTCAGTTGATAATCGAAACGATAGGATTTGGTATAAGGATTAGGATAGGAGCCTTTAATTCTAGCCAATTGTTCTGAAGTATGCTCATAAATAGCATCAGGCAAACCAGTCATTTTATAGGAAACCCTAAACACCCCTGATGTGCCAGCCGGGATATGTAAGGTTCTTAAGTTGGCATCAAAATCATTATAGTCCACCCCATCCAGTTTGATGGCATCAATCTTTAACTTACTGAAATCAACAGCCAAGGGGTTCATATGTAAAGTCCTGTTGGTATTGGATGCCTCAAAATTATAGTAGAGATCGGCAGCTTCTTTCTTAATGAGTAGCTTGGCATAGAGATAGGCATAATAGGCGGTTTCAATGCTGTGATAGGCTGCCTTCCATTCGCTTCCCTTGTTTTCATCCCAATAACCGCCGCCATAGGATACCCTGCCGCCATCGCGGGCGCGATCACCATATACCTCGCCATAAACCGGGTCTACAAAATAATTCATGAAGAAATCAAGACTTTCATCTGCCACCTTCAGGTAGTGTGCTTCATTGGTGATTTCATACAACAAAAAGCCCGCAGTAATGGCCTGCTCCATCTGCCACCATGCCTTGGCCGTGTCGCTGGCACCATACATATACATCTCACCAGTGATGCGATCATAATCTTTGTAAGGCCCCCCATATTCATGATCATATCCCTTTTCAAGAACTTCCGCAACAAGAGCTTTGGCTGAATTCAGACTTTCCTGATCCTGATCAATACGATAGATTCTTCCCATGCACCATCCGGTTTTCAACACATGACCCATAATGGTTCTTCGTTCACCATTATTGACGACCCAGCTGCTGTTATATTCTTCTGCAAAACCAATGGCCTGATCAGCCATGCTGGCCTCCAGCTCATCTTGGATATTGCTTTTCATCACCATCAGTCGATCAAAATATTGTTGATCCTTTGTCAACAAATAGAGGTTGTAGAGGTGGGTGGTAATGGCATCAACGGTTGCATTAAAACTCTTTCCATAGGGATTAAGACCCTGTCGATTGACTTCATTGTAATATCCCCGAAAATTGGGGCGTTCATCCCACATATAATCATCCATAAACTGGTAACCCTCTTCCAACATTTGCCAGTCGGATTGACTATTGGTAGCTTCCCAGTAGGCAGTAATTCCCAATAAGGCATAGTGCTGATCAAATGCTGTTTTCTCCCCTTGATAGGGTGCCAACCCCACCCGGTTGCAGCGGCGGTACCAACCACCGTATTGTTCGTCCCACAAATGTTCATACATGAAATCCAATGCTGAACGGGCATAATCCAGATAGGATTCATTACCAGTAAGCATATATGCCCTGGTAAACCCATAAGCATCGCGGGATTCGGAAACCAGGCTTTTGTTATTGGAGTTCAGGATATTTCCTGTTTTTCCGACTTCCACAAAAAAACCACCATAGGTGTCATCATGAACACCTTCCCAGAAGGAGGCACAATCGTTTACATAGTCCAGTAATAATTCTGGATTGTCGATGTAGGGGCTTTGAGTCCGGTATTGAGCCTGGGCACTGATTGAAATAAAAAGTAAGGAAAGGATAAGGGGAAAAAAGAGTATTCTATGCGTCATCATTATGGTTTCTAAGAGATCAGAAAACATCAAAACTACGACTTAATGCGCATTATTTGCTCCATATATTGACTTATAAACAAGCCAAGAGGATAATGTTGAAATGATTTAGAATGAAAAAGAAGATTGTTTGATGCAAACGATTGTTAAAGGCCTGGAATACCAAGATAATTATTCGTATTCTTTCACCTTGACTTCGCTTTTCAGTACCCTGACTCCAAACATGGCCAATGCCTCTACATCATTAACCGAAGGATAAAGTGCGATGGGAGCAATACTTCCGATCCTGGCTTTCACATTTTCAAGGAATTTGCTGCTGTCAAAAATGACACCTGTAAGTATAACAGCATCTACTTTGCCTTCCAGGGTAGCCACATGAGAAGCGATTTCCTTGGAAACCTGATAAGACAAGGCATAGGAAACCTGCTGTGCAGTTTCATTACCTTCAGCAAGCATTTGATTGATTTCAGGAATATTATCAGTTCCTAAATAAGCAGTATAACCTCCCTTGGTGGTGATCATATCCATAATTTCATCCTTGCTGTAGTCGCCGCTAAAACACATACGGACCAGATCCCCCATGGGTAAGGTCCCCGAACGGGTTACTCCAAAAGGACCATCACCATCATAAGCCTGATTAACATCCACTACACGACCGTTTTTATGTGCGCCCACTGACACCCCGCCACGACCTACATGACAGACTATCAGATTCATGTCTTCATACTTCCGGTTGATGGCTTTGGCATATTTATAAGCCACATGTTTGTGGTTTAAGGCATGGAAAATGGACTTGCGTTCAAACAAGGGATGACCAGTAATTCGGGCCACATCCGACAATTCATCTACCACCACAGGATTGGCAATATAGGCATCAATGTCAACTTCCTGCGCAAATTCATGGGCCATCAGTGCACCCAAATTGGTAACATGAATGCCTCTGAGGCCTTCACTCAAATCCTTCACCATTTCATCGTTGATGCGGTAAACGCCTTGTGATACTGGTTTTACAAGACCACTTCTGCCCATGATAACCTTCATGGTGTCCATGGGGAAATAATTCCTTTCCAGTTCGTCACGAATACATGCCATACGAATATCCTTTTGCTCAAAAGCATTTTTGAATTTGGCCAGCTCATCTCTGGAATGACTAATATTTTTAAGGAATACCGGTTCAATATTACGGTAGACTGCTACTTTAGTCTTGTGCAACTCAGGGTAAATGACGAGAATATGATTTGAAGTCATATGATTTGGTTTTAAGCTTCGAAATTACGAAAACCTCTCAAACAAGAACCATAAAAACGTGAAGAAACAGCGGTCTCTTGAAAGCCTGTACATAAGGGAAAGTGCCTGGCCTCAAAAACCTACAAACCCCAATAAAAATATGATCAGAAATCTTCCTATTCTCAACTTCGGGTTTCTTTTACATATTCCTGCGATACTGACCACCTACATGGAATAGTGCATTGGTAATTTGACCGATGGAGGCATATTTAGAAGCTTCCATTAAAGATTCAAAAATATTATCATTGGCAACAGCAGCATATTGCAGACTTTCAAGAGCTTCAGTAGCCTCCTCCTTCCAGGTGGCATGTAGTTGTTCAAGCATTTGAATCTGATATTCTTTCTCAGTTTCAGTGGCACGAATCACTTCACCCGGAATCACCGTTTTTGAACCTTCACTTCCCAGGAACGTATTTACACCAATAATGGGCATTTTACCTGAATGCTTCAGGGTTTCATAGTAGAGCGATTCTTCCTGTATTTTGCTTCGCTGATACATGGTTTCCATGGCACCTAATACCCCTCCTCGTTCGGTAATTCGGTCGAACTCCATAAGAATGGCTTCCTCTACTAAATCCGTCAGTTCTTCAATGATGAATGACCCTTGTAAAGGATTTTGGTTTTTAGCCAATCCCAATTCATGATTAATAATCATTTGTATGGCGATGGCTCTTCTTACGGATTCCTCTGTAGGGGTGGTGATGGCTTCATCATAGGCATTGGTATGCAAAGAGTTGCAATTGTCATAGATGGCATATAAGGCTTGCAAGGTGGTCCGTATGTCGTTGAAGTCGATTTCCTGTGCATGCAAGGATCTTCCCGAAGTCTGGATGTGGTATTTCAGTTTTTGAGAACGGCCATTGGCCTTGTATTTCAATTTCATGGCCTTCGACCATATCAGTCGGGCTACCCTGCCAATTACTGCATATTCAGGATCTTCTCCATTGGAGAAAAAGAAGGATAGGTTGGGTGCATATTTGTTGACATCCATCCCCCTGGATTTGTAGTATTCCACATAAGTAAATCCATTGGCCAGGGTAAAGGCAAGCTGAGAAATTGGGTTGGCTCCTGCCTCAGCAATATGATAGCCTGAGATGCTCACACTGTAGAAATTTCTCACCTCATTATTGATGAAATACTCTTGTATGTCACCCATGAGTTTTAGCGAAAAATCCGTGGAGAAAATACAGGTATTCTGTGCCTGGTCTTCTTTCAATATATCAGCCTGAACAGTTCCCCGAACGGCACATAATGTATTGGCTTTAATGCTTTCATACACCTCAGCAGGCAAAACCATATCTCCTGTTACACCAAGCAACATCAAGCCCAATCCATCATTTCCAGGGGGTAGTTTGCCCTGATAGGCCGGACGGGTAGTTCCTCTGGTTGTATAGATTTCATCTATGATCTGATTGACCTCCTTTTCCAGCCCCTTTTCCTTGATATATATCTCACATTGCTGGTCGACAGCTGCGTTCATGAAATAACCCACCAGAGTTGGTGCAGGACCGTTAATGGTCATGGATACCGATGTTTTGGGATCGGCCAGATTAAAACCTGAATACAGCTTTTTGGCATCGTCCAGGCAGGAAATGGAAACGCCGGAGTTTCCGATTTTACCATAAATATCCGGTCTCCGGTCAGGATCTTCACCGTAAAGGGTTACTGAATCGAAAGCGGTTGATAATCGTTTGGCCGGCATGCCGGTAGACACATAGTGAAAACGCCTGTTGGTCCTTTCCGGTCCACCTTCCCCAGCAAACATCCGGGTTGGATCTTCCCCTTCTCTTTTGAATGGAAACACACCTGCAGCATAGGGAAATTCACCAGGAACATTTTCCTTTAAGATCCATTTTAGTATCTCCCCCCAGCTATCAAACTTTGGCAAGCTTACTTTCGGTATCTGGTTGCGTGATAGTGATTCAATATGGGTTTCTATTTTGAATTCCTTATCCCTTACCCTAAAGGTGAAATATTCATCCTGATAGTTCTTCTTTTTTTCATCCCAGGCTTCTAAAAGGTGCATATTATTTGGGTCCAGCTCCCTTACAATCTCATCATAAAGACTTTTTAAATGGCTGGTATCTGCCTCGTCATTATGATCTTTCAACAGGTCCATGGACCGGGAGAGGTTGAACAACTTCTGTGCTACCTTACTTTGATCTTCTGCCCATTGGTTATAGGTTCTGACCGTATCTGAGATTTCTGAAAGATACCTTACCCTGTTGGGTGGGATGATGTATATTTTTTCTGGAATTTCGCCATCATCAGCCATATTGGACATGAAGTCCACACCAGTTTTTTCCTTGATCTTACTGAGTATGTTTTTGTACAATAAATTGACACCTGGATCATTGAACTGTGAGGCTACAGTCCCGAAAACAGGCATATCATCCACATCCACATCAAACAGCATATTGTTTCGCTGGTATTGCTTTTTCACATCACGCAAAGCATCCAGGGCACCTCTTTTGTCAAATTTATTGAGTGCGATGATGTCTGCAAAATCAAGCATGTCAATTTTCTCCAGCTGAGTGGCTGCACCATATTCAGGCGTCATCACATAAAAGGAAACATCGCTGTGATCCACAATGGAGGTGTCGGATTGACCAATACCGGATGTTTCCAGAATAACCAGATCAAATCCAGCTGCATGAGCTATGATTTCCGCGTCCCGTACATGTTTGGAAATGGACAGATTGGACTGTCGTGTGGCCAGCGAACGCATATAAACCCTTGGATCGTCAATGGCATTCATTCTGATCCTGTCTCCCAGCAAGGCGCCCCCTGATTTCCTTTTGGAAGGATCTACGGAAATAATAGCAATGGTTTTGTCTTTAAAATCATTGAGGAATCGCCTGACAATTTCATCCACCAGGGATGATTTGCCAGCACCTCCGGTTCCTGTAATTCCAAGCACTGGTGATTTCTTCTTTTCAGCGAGCTCATGAAGTTCCATCAACAGATCACTAACTTCTTCTGGACTGTTTTCAGCCGCTGAAATCAAACGTGCGATGGAAGCTTTTTCTCGTCTTAGCACAGATTCTTTGTCAACTGCCACACCCTTTCCTGTGGGAAAGTCAGATTGTTGCATCAAATCATTAATCATGCCCTGAAGCCCCATCTCCATGCCATCGTCAGGTGAATAAATGCGACTGATGCCGTAATCATGTAACTCATTGGCTTCCTCAGGCAGGATAACACCTCCGCCTCCACCAAAGATTTTGATATGTCCACATCCCTTTTCCTTCAGCATATCATGCATATACTTGAAGAACTCCATATGGCCACCCTGATAGGAAGTAAGTGCAATGGCCTGAGCATCCTCTTGTACAGCCGCATTAACGATTTCATGTACCGACCTGTTATGTCCCAGATGAATGACTTCCGCCCCGCTGGATTGTATAATTCTACGCATGACATTAATGGCTGCATCATGGCCGTCGAACAAGGAGGCTGCTGTTACAATTCGGATATGATTTTTTGGCTTATAGACCTTAGGTAGTTGCATGTGAACTGTTTTTTTTGAATCCTCGCAAATATAAGGAAACTTCAGACTTTAATAACCTTAGCAGTGAGGCCCAAAAGCTGGAGGGCAAACAATAAATACTTGTAAAAAAATAACAAAAAAGCTTGACATGCATAGTATTATGATGCTATATTTGCAATGCATGCATAGTAAAAATACTGTGCTGCCTTTCTCTCTCAAGCAATAACACATCATATTATCTGAAAGTTAATCTTTGGATACTCAGTCTGTTCCGGGAGTAGAAGCATGAACAGCATTAACAAAACCGTAATTATGAATATTGAAGAAACAGTTGATTTCCATCTGCGCTCCAGTCTTTTTGCCATGAGGAGAATGTACAATTTACTTGCTGCAGAAAATGGACTGACACAAGGCATAGGTTATACTTTAATCAACATTGGAAAAGAGGGTGTTCCGGCAACGAAGATTGCACCCATGATGGGGATGAGTAGTTCAAGCCTGAGTCGATTGCTAAAAACCATGGAACAACAAGGTTTGCTTTACCGAAAAGTAGATGATGGAGATCGAAGGGTTGTGAAAATTCATCTGACTGAGGAGGGACGTAAACTAAGGGAAGCGGTGAAAGCAGTCGTGGTTTCCTTTAACAATACCCTGCTGAAAAAGATTAAAAAAAGTGATTGGGATGCTTTTGTAAGGGTCAATCAAACCATCCGCGATCAGGTGGAGCAGGATGTGGATGCATTCCATCTTAAGTAAAAGAAATAATAGAAAAAGAGTCACCCTGAAAGGGGAGTTCGACAACATAAAAACTATCATTATGACAAGAAGGATTAGGAAAGTTGCGGTCTTGGGATCTGGAGTAATGGGCTCCGGGATTGCCTGTCACTTTGCCAACATTGGTCTTGAGGTCTTACTCATCGACATTGTACCCAAAGAATTGACAGCGGATGAACAAGCCAAAGGTTATAGCCTGGAGACCAAAGAGGTGCGAAACCGATTGGTTAATAAGGCTTTACAGGCTTCCTTGAAGTCAAAACCATCTCCCATCTATACGCAGGCATTTGCCAATAGAATCACCACAGGAAACTTTGATGATGACCTTCATTACATTGGTGATTGTGATTGGATCATTGAAGTGGTTGTGGAGCGACTGGATATTAAGAAATCGGTGTTTGAAGCTGTTGAAAAACATAGAAAACCCGAGAGTCTTGTTACCACAAATACTTCTGGCATCTCTGTCGAAGCCATGATAGAAGGACGTTCTGAGGATTTTCAAAAGCATTTTTGTGGAACACACTTCTTTAATCCGCCTAGGTATTTGCAATTATTTGAAATCATACCAACCAGCAAAACAATTCATGAGGTATTGGATTTCTTATCCGAGTATGCCAGTCGCTTTCTTGGGAAAACACCTGTCCTTGCTAAGGATAGCCCTGCCTTTATCGCCAATCGCATTGGCACTTTTTCCATCATGGATTTATTTAATCATGTTCATGAATATGATCTGAGCATTCCTGAGATTGATAAGTTAACCGGACCAGTAATAGGCAGAGCCAAGTCCGCAACTTTTCGAACAGCAGATATTGTGGGTCTGGACACTCTGGTTCATGTGGCCAATAATATTAAAGAATTCACTCAAGACGAGTCCAATGAAACCTTTGCCATTCCAACCTATCTGGAAAAAATGCTGGAAAACAAATGGCTGGGTTCCAAAACCAAACAAGGCTTTTTCAAAAAGGTAGTGAAAGATGGCATGAAAAAATTTCTTTCTCTGGACTTCTCAAGCCTGGAATATGTGGAGGCGCCCAAGCCAAAATTTGCGGTATTCGAAACCACCAAAGACATAGCAGACTTGAATAAACGCCTACCTGTTTTGCTCGGGGATACCACAAAGGTCGGTGAATTTTACCGATCAACTTTTTATGCCCTTTTCCAGTTTGCTTCGCTTCGTATTCCAGAAATATCGGATGAGATCTATAAGGTTGATGACGCAATGAATGCAGGATTTGGATGGAAACAAGGACCATTCCAGGCCTGGGATGCAGTAGGAGTGGAGCCAACGTTGAAGGCCATGGAGGCTAAAGGTAAAAAACCGGCTGCCTGGGTATATGATATGCTAGGTGAAGGAATCACTACTTTCTATAAAGTGGAAGCAGGGCTGAAATATGCTTATGACCCTTCCAGCAGGACCCATAAGCTAATCCCGGGCCAGGAAGATAGGTTGTCATTGGAAACCCTACGAAAATCAAATATTATCTGGGAAAATGATGATAGCAGTATTTATGATCTGGGAGATGGTGTCCTTAATATAGAGTTTCACACCAAAATGAATACCATTGGAGCCGGTGTATTGGAAGGCCTAAACAAGGCTGTAGATATGGCAGAAGCAGAGTATCAGGCCCTGGTTGTTTCCAATGAAGGAGATCATTTTTCTGCCGGAGCCAATGTAGGCATGATTTATATGCTGGCCATTGAGCAGGAATGGGAAGAGTTGGATTTGGCAGTACAATGGTTTCAAAAAACCATGATGCGGATGCGTTATTCTTCCATACCGGTGGTGGCAGCACCACATGGTATGGCCCTGGGCGGTGGATGCGAACTATGCATGCATGCCGATAAAGTGGTTGCACATGCTGAAACCTATATGGGACTTGTTGAGTTTGGTGTGGGCTTGATACCTGGTGGTGGAGGCACCAAAGAATTTGCCCTCCGGCTTTCCGATGAATTACAATCCGGAGATATTCGTACCAATACCTTCCTGAACCGATACCTCAGCATTGGTCAGGCAAAGGTTTCCACATCAGCCTACGAAGCTTTTGATCTGGGCTATCTCAGATCAGGTACCGATGAGGTGATTGTGAGTCGAGCTCATCATCTGGCCTATGCAAAAAAGGCAGCCATGCAATTGGTTGAAAAAGGCTACAGCTATCCGGTAAAAAGAACTGACATTAAAGTTTTGGGAAAGGAAGCCCTCGGGATGGTGTATGTGGGAGCTGATGGCTTTACTACGGCAAATTATATGTCGGAACATGATAAGCTGATAGCTGAAAAGCTGGGATGGGTAATGGCCGGTGGTGCCATATCACAAGCACTGACAGAAGTTACAGAACAGTACCTGCTCGATCTGGAAAGGAAAGCATTTCTGGAATTATGCAGCCAAAGGAAAACGCTGGAACGTATCCAGAGCATTATTACCAAAGGCAAGATCCTGAGGAACTAACGAAGCCAAAATGATGATGAGCAAAGTCATAGCTAAAAATGAACCTAACACATTGAGAAAATGAATGCATATATAGTAGGAGCCTATCGCTCTGCCATTGGAAAAGCACCAAGGGGAGCCTTACGATTCACCAGACCCGATGACATCGCCGCCACAGTGATCAGGAAGTTGATGGATGATTTTCCACAAATCGAAAGATCGAGAATTGATGATGTGGTGGTCGGCAATGCCTTTCCGGAGGCAGAAACAGGATTTAATATGGGACGATTATTATCGTTGATGGCACTTGACACTGTGGAGGTTCCGGGTTCTACGGTTAATCGCTATTGTGCTTCAGGGCTTGAAACCATAGCCATTGCTTCAGCGAAAATATCTGCAGGAATGGCTGATATAATGATAGCCGGTGGAGCAGAAACCATGTCGATGATCAATATGGGAGGATGGCGTATGGTACCTAACCCTGATATTGCCATGAACCAACCCAAATGGTTCCTAAGTATGGGGCTGACTTCAGAGATGGTGGCTAAGGAATATAAAATAGGCAGAGAAGAACAGGATGTATTTGCAGCCCGCTCAGTGGAAAAAGCTTTGACAGCCATTGATGAGGGAAAATTTAAAGAAGAAATTGTTCCGGTCACTGTCCATGAAAATTATTTTAGCGAAGGTAAAATGGCCACCTGCGAGACAATCTTTGATGTGGATGAGGGTCCCCGACGTGGAACCACTGCTGAGGGCTTAGCTAAATTGAAACCCGCTTTTGCTCAGGATGGCTTTTCTACCGCAGGGAACTCTTCTCAAATGTCGGATGGCGCAGCTTTTGTTCTTATCGTTTCCGAGGCGATGCTAAAACAATACCAACTCACCCCAATAGCCCGATTGGTAGATTATCAGGTGGCCGGTGTGGAACCTTACAAAATGGGAATAGGTCCTGTGGCTGCCATCCCCAAAGTGCTTTCACATTCAGGTCTGAAACTATCCGATATCGACCTTTTTGAGCTCAACGAGGCCTTTGCTTCCCAAAGCATAGCTGTGATCCGGGAAATGGATTTGAATCCCGACTTAGTTAATGTTAATGGAGGGGCCATTGCCCTTGGACACCCATTGGGCGCTACAGGTGCAAAGCTGTCTGTACAATCCCTCTATGAGATGAAACGAAGGGGCGGCAAGCATGCCATGGTTACCATGTGCATTGGTACTGGTCAGGGAGCAGCCGGAATATTTGAAATGCAGTAAGACATACCTAAAAACCTTAACACTCACAACCTAAAAATACAAACATCATGACTGATACAAAAGCACTAAAAGGAGGTGAATTTCTTATTAAAGAAACTTCCGCAAATGATATTTTTATTCCCGAAGAGTTTAATGAAGAACAGCGAATGATGGCGCAAAGTTGTCGGGAATTTACCTTTACCCAGGTCAATCCCCAGATGGATCAGCTTGAAAAGCATGACCGAGAGCTATTGTCAAAACTATTGAAGGAAGCGGGTGATTTGGGTTTGCTTGGAATTTCCGTACCTGAAGAATATTCTGGATTCGGCCAGAATTTTGTGACTTCCATGCTGACCACAGAGGAAATGGGGAAAGGCTATAGTTTTGCCGTGGCCTATTCTGCACATGTGGGTATCGGCACCCTGCCCATATTGTATTATGGTAATGAAGATCAAAAACAACAATATATTCCAAAGCTTGCCTCCGGAGAGTTTATCGGGGCCTATTGCCTCACAGAAGCAGAGGCAGGATCTGATCCCAATTCCGGAAAGGCCGCTGCCAGATTAAGTGATGATGGGAAACACTACATACTCAACGGAGTTAAGATCTGGATAACCAATGGCGGAATAGCAGACGTTCTCATCATCTTTGCGAAAATTGAAGGGGACAAAAACCTAAGTGCTTTTATTGTTGAATCGGCATGGGAAGGAATCACCATAGGTGCTGAAGAAGAGAAGATGGGAATTAAAGGCTCCTCAACTGTACAAATATATCTGGATGATGTGAAGGTGCCGGTGGAGAATTTGTTGGGAGAAAGAAATGGGGGCTTTAAAATTGCCCTCAACATTCTTAACCTGGGACGTATCAAATTGTCGGGAGCTACTGTTGGAGCTAGTAAGAATGCAATAAATGATAGCCTGAATTATGCTAACGAAAGAAAACAATTCGACCGATTGTTATCATCTTTTGGAGCCATTAAATATAAGTTGGCTGAAATGGTCATCCGTACATTTGCTGCCGAGTCGCTTACCTATCGTGCCAGTCAGAATATTGATGATGCCATCAATGCATTGGTTGACGGAGGTATGGAAAAGGGAAAGGCTACTCTGGAAGGCATCCGCCAGTATGCTGTGGAAGCCTCCATTGCCAAAGTCTATGGTTCAGAATCCCTGGACTATATAGTGGATGAAGGAGTGCAAATATTTGGCGGCATGGGTTATTCGTCAGAAACTATTGTTGAAAGAGCCTACCGCGATTCAAGGATCAACCGCATTTTCGAAGGAACCAACGAGATCAACAGAATGCTGGCAGTGGGTGAATTGGTGAAAAGGGGAATGAAGGGTGAAATTGACCTCTTAACTCCTGCAAAGGCTGTTGGCAAGGAGCTCATGGCTATACCTGATTTTGGTGCTCCAAGCCTGGGGTATTTCGAAGCCCATCATAAGGTGGTCAGGAATTTTAAAAAGGCCATTTTGATGGTGGCTGGTGATGCCTTGCAGAAGTTCATGGATAAGTTTGCTGACGAACAGGAGATCATCATCAACCTGTCCAATATGCTTATTCTTACCTATGCGGCTGAATCCACTTTGCTAAGGGTTGAAAAACTAGATGCCATGCCGGACCAGGATAAAATGGATTTGTACAAAAACATTCTGGAAGTCTTATTGTATGATTTGGCCCCAAAAATTAATAAGGAGGGTGTTGATGCTGTAAATGCCTTTGCCAGCGGTGATGAAAAACAAGCCATGCTCATGGGGATGAAGCGTTTCACCAAAGTGGCTGCCGTGAATGTAGTCAAAGCCCGTAGAATGATTGCTGATACTATGATAGAAGCCAATAACTATACCATTTGAAAGACCCATCATCCATAATAAAACTTGAAGGAAATCCTTTTCTGTTTAAGCTGTTTTTGCTTAAAAAGCTTCCATTGGCTTTTGTGGCAGGATTAAAGGTAGTGGAATTGGAGGAACATACTGCAAGGGTGTCTTTGCCCTATAACTATTTGACAAAGAATCCATTTCGAAGTATCTATTTTGCCGCCTTATCAATGGCCGCAGAGCTTTCTTCAGGTATTTTGGCCATGGCAATCGTAAAGGATTTACCACAGCCGGTATCCATGTTGGTGTTGGGAATGTCAGCGGATTTTTCTAAAAAAGCCAGAAGCAAAATCACCTTTAGTTGTATGGAAGGGAAAGCCATCCTTGAAACTATTCAAAAATCCATCGAAACACAGCAAGGACAAACACTTAAAGTCACCGTTGTTGGACATGATGTCACAGGAGATGAGGTGGCCCAATTCACCTTTAACTGGACCTTTAAACCGAAGTTTAAAAACTAAGAATAGCTTTTCTCCAATTAATTTTTTTTGTGTAATTTGCGATTGGTGTGCCTAAAATCAACGGCTTAAGGCCCTTTGAAATACTAATATTAACGATCAAATCACATAAATATGGAAGTAACAAGAACCTTTGATATTGTCGACCGACTCGTTGAGAAACTACAAAGAGATGATGCACTTGCTGTCAAAAGAAAAGGAAAATGGGAAACTTTCTCAACCCTTCAGTATAAGTCATTTGTAGATCATTTTAGCTATGGCTTACTGGCTTCTGGCTTTAAACCTGGTGATACCATAGTGAGTATTTCAAACAACAGACCTGAATGGAATTTTATCGACATGGGTATGTCACAGGTAGGTGTGGTTCATGTGCCGATTTATGCCAATCTGGGTCATGAAGAATACACCCACATCCTTAACCACTCAGATGCAAGGGCGGTGATATCCTCCCATGCTGATTTATATGAAAAACTGAAAACCGAGGCTAACGAAGCTAAGAATGTGGAAAAGATATACAGTTTTGATCCCATAGATGGTGTCGAAAGCTGGATGAGTCTGATTGAGTTGGGGAAGGAAAATGAAGAAAAGTATAAAGACGAGCTGATCCGTATAAAAGCCTCCATAAAACCTGAGGATCTGATGTCCATCATTTATACTTCCGGAACCACAGGATTGTCGAAAGGGGTGATGCTGAGCCATAAAAACTTCATGGAAAATGTCATGGGAACTATTGATAGGCTGCCTGTGCCTCCAGAAGGAAAGTTTCTGAGTTTTTTGCCCTTATGCCATGTGTTCGAGCGAATGGTGAACTATCTGTTACAGTTTAAGGGTGTGGCTGTGTACTATGCCGAAAGCGTGGATACCATTGGAGATAACCTTCGCGAAGTCAGCCCCAATGGCTTTGCTGCCGTGCCACGTGTCATTGAAAAACTCTATGATAAGCTCATCATGAAAGGAAAAGAGCTGAGTGGGATTAAACGTGCGCTCTTCTTCTGGGCCGTCAATCTGGGATTAAAATTTGAGCTTAATAAAGCCAATGGACCCTGGTATGAATTGCAACGAAGTCTGGCCAATAAACTGATTTATAAAAAGTGGCAGGAAGCCTTGGGAGGCAATATTCAGATTATTGTTTCAGGAGGTGCCTCACTGCAGGAACGTCTGGCCAGGGTTTTTTATGCTGCAGGATTACCCATACTTGAAGGTTATGGATTGACCGAGACTTCACCGGTGATAGCTGTCAACCAGCTAAAATACCCACTCATCAAATTTGGCACTGTAGGCAAGGTTCTACACAATATTGAAGTCAAGATTGCTGAAGATGGCGAAATTCTGATGAGAGGTCCCAGCTTGATGTTGGGCTATTATAAGGACAAAGAAAAAACCAACGAAGTGGTGGATGCCGAAGGTTGGTTCCATACCGGTGATATTGGTGAACTTGATGACGAACAGATATTGAAAATCACCGACAGGAAAAAGGAAATATTCAAACTATCCACAGGAAAATATGTTGCTCCCCAGGTGGTAGAGAACCGCTACAAAGAATCAGCTTTTATTGAAGGTATTATGGTGGTTGGAGAAGGAGAAAAATATGCGGCGGCTGTCATCTGTCCGGCTTTCCATTTTCTGCACAGCTGGTGCTCCAGATATAATATTACCTACCGCGACAATGCGGATCTCATACTAAAACCCAAGGTCATTGAAAGGTATCAACGGGAGGTTGATAAAATCAATGCAGGACTGGGCAGACATCGCCAAATCAAGAAATTTGAATTGGTTGGTGAAGAATGGTCACCCGAAACAGGAGAATTGTCTCCGACACTAAAAGTCAAAAGACGATACCTAAAAGAGAAGTATAAAACAGAGCTGGATCGCCTGTATGAAAGTGAAGACTAAAATGCTGATCCAATTGATGCATTATCCTATTTATTTTCATTCAAGATTTGATATTCATTAATCTTGCAAATTAATCCGTAAATATTCGGCCATGATAAAACAAATACTTTTTAGTCTTTCAGTTATTATCACCATTGCTGTATTCATCTATACAATGCAGCGAGTGTTTAAGTACTTTAAGTTTACCAAAAAGAAACCGCTTGATAATATTGGTGCCCGAATCTGGGTGACCATTAAAGTGGCGTTTTTCCAGGAAAAGATTTTACGGAAACCTGTCATTGGTATGATGCATGCCCTGGTCTGGTGGGGCTTCATTGTGATCATATTTGGAACCATTGAAATGATCATCGATGGCCTGCTTGGTACTGACCGCATATTACATGTGCTTGGGCCTGTATATGACTGGATCATGGCTGGGGGTGATATTTTTGCTGCCATCATTGTTGTAGCGGTTACCCTCTTCCTAATACGCCGTCTGTTCATGCATGTCAAGCGCTTTTATGGCCCTGAGATGAAACCTGTTTCCAAAGCTGATGCCAACCTTGCCCTGACCATAATTCTGGTGTTAATGGCCTCCCTCCTGGGAATGAATACGGATTATCTGCTGTATACTCAGGCCACAGGGGAAGAAGTGCTGGGAGTCTATCCTGTGAGCAGTTGGCTGGCCTCATTATTTGTTGGCACTGCCGCTAACACAGCCTGGTTATGGTATCAGATCAATTGGTGGTTACACATTCTTCTCATTTTTGTTTTCGCGAATATCTTACCCTATTCCAAGCATTTCCATGTGTTTATGTCTGTACCTTCTGTATTTGTCAGCCGTTTGGAACCTTTGGGCTATGTGGACAATATGGAAAACATTACCAAAGAAGTGAAGATGATGATGGATCCTGATGCTGCTTTTTCAGAGCCTGAAGAAGAGGAAGGAGACCCGGAACGCTTTGGTGTGATGGATGTGCAGGATGTGAATTGGGTGAACTATGTGAATGCCTTATCCTGTACCGAATGTGGTCGCTGTACCTCAGTATGTCCGGCCAATATAACCGGGAAGCTATTATCTCCCCGAAAAATTATGATGGATACCCGGGCAAGGATGAAAGAAAAAGGACCTGGATTGCTCAAAGAAGGTGTGGGTTTTGATGATGGAAAAGCCCTGCTGGGAACCTATATTACAGAAGAAGAATTATGGGCCTGTACCCAGTGTAATGCCTGTGCCATGGAATGCCCGGTTAGCATCAACCAACCTTCATTAATTCTGGATATGAGACGTTACCTGGTGATGGAAGAATCCAAAGCCCCATCAGGTTTAAATACTGTTTTTGCCAATATCGAAAACAATGGTGCTCCCTGGCAGTTTTCTCCTGAAGATCGCATGCTATGGGCAGAAGGACTTGAAGTACCTACCATGGCTGATGCCCTGGCCAAAGGTGAAAAGCCTGAGTATCTTTTCTGGGTAGGTTCGGCCGGAGCATTTGATGATCGATATAAAAAGGTGAGCAGAGAGTTCATCAAGATACTGAACCATCTGAAATTAAGTTATGCAGTCTTGGGAACAGAGGAAACCGATAGTGGAGATATAGCCAGACGCGCCGGAAATGAAATGCTGTTCCAAATGCAGGCCATGATGAATATTGAGATCATGCAAGGCTACGAAGTGAAAAAGATCATCACCTGCGACCCCCATGATTTCAATACCCTTAAAAATGAATACCCTGACTTTGGTGGTCATTATGAAGTATTACACCATTCACAGTTTTTACAAATGATGATCTCCGAGGGTAAACTGAGTGTTGAAGGTGAACTATTCAAAGGCAAGAAAATAACCTTCCACGATCCTTGTTATCTGGGACGTTCCAATGATGAATACAAAGCACCCCGGTCAGTTCTTGAATCCATTCCTGCCACAAAAACCGAAATGGAACGCAACAAAAGCTTTGCTCTGTGTTGTGGCGCAGGCGGCGGACAAATGTTCAAAGAGGCCGAAGCCGGAACCAAGGAGGTCTTTCTTGAAAGAACGGAAGAAGCTCTGGCAACAGGTTGTGATATCATTGCCACTGCCTGTCCGTTTTGTATGGTTATGATGACAGATGGCATCAAATACAAAAACAAGGAAGAAGAAGTCAAAAACTATGACATAGCTGAGTTACTCAGCCTCAGTATGGGACTCGAATAATACACGGGGACACTCTCTTTTTTAATGAGGCTTATTCCCTTTTTGGCAACATTTAGGAAGCGCATCGTGTGCTTTTTGATCAGCTAACATTTCGTCTGCGTCATAGCCTACTTTTGTGATGGCCTTCTTCAGATCTTCTTTAGTGTTTTTTCCCTTCTTAAATTTGATGGTGAGCACCTTGGTTTCATTGTCTAACTCGACTGATTTTACACCTTTTTCAAATGAGATTTCGTGTTCCAATCTTTTTTTGCAATCACCACAAACAGCAGAAGTTTGAACGCTTATGGATTCATATTTAGAATCTTTTTTTTGTTGTTTTGATTCCTGAGAAAATCCGGAATAAGCCATAAATAGAAGGCTTGCCAATGTTATTAAAACCTTTGTTTTCATCTTTTATAAATTATTAGTTTATCATTAATTATTCTTCTTTGGGATTGATTGTGAATCGAATGCCTCCGTAAATTTTGATGCCACTTATTGGACCCCAAATAACCGAGGCGTCAAACTGATCACCAAAGGGATCATCCGCAGCCAGGATAGGATCATTCTGTTTGTAATTAGTCAGGTTTTCTCCACCAATATACAAATCCCATTTGCCCAGATAACGGGTAATTTGTGTGTTCACAATGGCATACACTGGAGAACGTTCTTCCGTTTCAAAAGCAATGGTTTGCATGTCTGTATACGGAAGTCTCTGATCACCATTGAGCTGGGTGTTGAGATCCACCTGCCATTTTTTCCCTCTGGATTGATAGGAGATACTAAGTAAACCTTTGTATTTATTCGCCAATGGCTTTTCAACGAGAACTTTATTGATGGTGGTTTTTACATCAGTATAGCGAAAGGCCAGTGTTACTTCAAAAAATTTAATGGGTTCGTAACTGGCTTCTATCTGAAAATTGTTGGAATAGGATTGGCCATCAAGATTGGAAACCCTAATAAAGCGGGGGTCGTTTTCCCGGTCCACTATTATCTGGTTATTAAAATCGGTCCGGAAATAATCAGCTACCAGGCTTAACTCTCTGGCACTGATATTAAAATGTTTAGAGAAACTAATTCCATAATTCCAGGAAGATTCAATCTTTAGAGGCTCCATCACCTGTATGGTCCTTGAAGTAGCTAACAGGGAAGTATTTTCAGCAATCACATTGGCTGATCGGTAGCCACGACCAACGCTAAGTCTGGCAGTGGTACTTTCGTTAATGTTATACTTGGCATGTAAACGTGGTGTGAAGAGAAAGCCAAATAAATTGTTGTTGTCCACCCTCAATCCAAGAATTACATTCAGGTTATTGCTATTACAATAAGTATATTGAAGGAAAGCCCCAGGAACACTTTCATGCCTGCTGAAGACACTGTCGTTCAATTGCTCATTATATTGATCAACAGACCAGCTTACCCCTGAGATTACTTGGTGGCGTTTGTCACCTACAAATGATTGATACATCAGGTTCCCATAGTATGACCATTGATCGGCATTGTAATCATTCAACCCAAAAAAGGATTCCTGCTCATGCAAAATGAATTGGTTTTGAAAACCGATACTGGTTTCTACTCTGTGCTCGAAAATATACCCAATCTTCAGGAAACCTTCATATCTGTTGGTTTGTACATGGATACCGTAGGCATTTTCTAAATCATTGGGTTTTGAATTATCAAAGGTACTCTGACCACCCAAACGATCTTCGTTCAGGTACTTGAAGCCAAACTGCATCCTCAGTTGATCGCCTTTGTATTTCCAACGATTGAAAAGATTGATTTGGTTGACCAATGGCATATCCAGAAAACCATCATTATTCAAATCATGTTTGACACTGAGGGTTTCATAATGGGCCAGAATCATGGTGCTCCATCGATCGTTGATGGCAACCCTTCCATTGAAGTTGGCTTCAAACTTACCTTCATGATTACCGTACAAATTCACAAACAAAAGTTCACCAGCCTCTGGTTTTTTAAACTCAATATTTATTTGTCCGGCCATGGATTCATAACCACTGGTCACTGATGAGGTACCTTTGGAAACCTGTATGGATGACATCCAGCTTCCTGGCACATAACCCAGACTAAAGGGGGTAGCCAGGCCTCTGTAATTGGGGATAACTTCGGTGAGCAATTGGGTATAGTTTCCGGCCAAACCTAACATTTGTATTTGTTTGGAACCGGTAACCGCATCACTATAACTTACATCCACAGCAGCACTGTTTTCAAAGCTTTCAGACAAATTACAGCAAGCCGCTTTCTGTAATTCTGCACTGCTGATGGTAACAATATTCCGGGTTTCTACCCTTGACATAAAGCTTCCTTTTTGCCTGGAAACCACCTGGACTTCATCCAGGTTTTTAATATCACTCAATACGATGTTTAAAAGATTGGAATAATCATCGCTAACAGCGATGGTGTCATTTTCATAACTCACAAAACTGACCACCAGAGATTTTGGCTCGGCAGCACGTAGTTTTAATTGAAATGAACCATCTGATTCGGTGGTGGTCCCATTGGTCGTATTCAGCTGGACCACACTGGCACCGGGTAAAGGCTTTTTATCGCCATTCTCCAGCTCAAAAACAAAACCCTTCAGTTGTTGAGCATGAGATAATGATTGTAGTATCAAGAGGATACTAGCAAATAAGATATATTTTTTCATGTGTTTGCATTCTCAAATGTTTAATAATTGGTTATCAAATTAACAATGAGTTATGCAATGGGGGCAGGTGCTATTTTATGCTGCTGCTGAAACGCTATCAAATGTCGTTGAAATACGAATGGTGGAGGTCTTTCAAATACCCGGCCTTCAATTAGGTCATCTTCTGAGGTATTTGGTTTTTCAGTAAAAAACTGAACAGCAACAGCCTCTGGAGTCTCAATACTTTTCTTTTCATTGGGTAAATCAAAGGATAACAACAACTGGATGAATGACTCTTCATTACTACAGCAATCATCAGCCTGTTCGTTGGCTGTGCAAGCTGTATGAGCCGTAGTACAGCAAGATGCCTCCATGGGAGTAGCGCTTTCCTTATTATTTTCCTTGTCATGATTGCAGAGGGAAAGCTGTGAAAGCAGGCTGGAGTTTTCAATATTCATGGCGCTGCAATAGTGGGTATACACCACCACACCTATGCTTCCCAAGAGGTAGGTCCCCACGAGAACAATTGCCGCGATCCTGATATAAAAATGCTTTAGATTCAATTTTTCAAGCTTTCGATGGCAAAAATAACAACAAAGCTCGATTTAATATGTAAAAAGAATGTTAAATACCTGAAAAGAGCTTCTTAATTGCTTGTTGAAACCACAATTATCCATAAAAATGTGGCCTTAATTTCTTAAATTTGAAACTTCATAAAATCTGCTATATGGAATACGAAATATTAAAAAAAGAAATTAATAATGGCGTAGCCTTGATTACCATTTCCCGACCCAAGGCTATGAATGCGCTGAATACCCGGTTTTTTCATGAAATGGATCATTGTATTGCCTCTGTTTCGTCTGAAGCATCGGTAAAAGTAATGGTAATTACCGGTGAGGGAAAAGCCTTTGTGGCCGGTGCAGATATTGCAGAAATGGTTCATAAGAACCCAGAAGAAGGCACTGCTTTTTCACGTTTGGGTCAAAATACCTTCAGCAGCCTGGAAAAAATGGAAATTCCAGTGATTGCTGCCATCAATGGTTTCGCCCTCGGCGGAGGCCTTGAACTTGCCATGGGTTGCGATTTCAGACTTGCCAGTACCAAAGCTAAATTCGGGCAACCGGAAGTGAACCTGGGTCTGATTCCAGGCTATGCAGGAACACAACGCTTGTCAAGGCTGGTAGGTATGGGAGATGCACTCTATTTGCTCATGACTGCAGATATGGTTGGAGCTGAAGATGCATTGCGCATGGGTCTGGTTCAAAAGGTATACGAGCCAGAAGTGCTCATGGAAGAAACCATGAAAATGGCGGCAACAATTGCCGCAAAAGGACCTGCTGCCATAAAGCAAATTAAAAGTGTCGTACGGCAGGGCATGTCAGGTAGTTTCCACGAGGGAGAAATACTTGAAGCCAATGCCTTTGGTTCTCTCTTTGGTGAGGGAAGCGAAGGAAAAGAAGGCATGACCGCTTTTCTTGAAAAAAGAAAACCCAACTGGTAGTAGAAATTGAAAAAACTATAATTATACAATCATGACATACGAAGAAAGATTACAAAATGTATCGGTTTTAGGTGCCGCCGGAAAAATGGGCAGTGGCATATTGTTGCTGACTGCTGTTGAGATGGCTGATCTGGGCTTGAAACCGGAAAACAAAGGAAAATCCTTTGTGTTAAATGCCATCGACGTTTCACCTGAGGGTCTGTCAGGACTCATGAAATACCTTAGAGATCAGGTACGTAAAATAGCCGAGAAAAAAACAGTCTGGTTAAGAAAAATGTATGCTGACCGTGCTGATCTCATTGAGAATTATGACATCATCGATGAGTATATTTTCGATGTATTAAATGTGGTTCGCCCGGTAACCAATATGGCTGCTGCTCATCAATCACATCTGATATTTGAAGCGGTTAGTGAGAACCAATCACTCAAAGTAAAACTGCTTTCAGGCATAGATCAAAACAATGATAATAACCCATGGTATTTTACCAATACCTCTTCAGTTCCCATTCATCTGATCGAAGAAGAAGCCAATCTTAAAGGTAGGATTTTGGGATTCCATTTCTACAATCCTCCTGCCGTACAACGTTTGGTTGAATTGATTACCACCGATCAAACTACTGATGAAGCAAGAGAATTTGCCCTGACCTACGCCAAAAACCTTCGCAAAATCATTGTGCCTTCAAACGACTTTGCAGGGTTCATTGGAAATGGACACTTTATGCGAGACGCTTTGTATGCCATACAGCAGTCAGAAACCCTTTCTAAAGAGAAGAACATCCCATTATATCAGGCTATTTATATGGTAAACAAGCTCGCACAGGATTATTTGGTGCGACCCATGGGTATTTTCCAACTCATTGATTATGTGGGTGTGGACGTAGTTCAGTTTATCATGAAAGTGATGAATCCATTCCTGGATGATGAAGACCTCCATAGTGGTTTGTTGGATCAAATGATGGACTATGGTGTGAAAGGCGGACAGCATTCAAGTGGTGCGCAAAAAGATGGTTTTATCCAATATGTCAAAGGACGTCCGTCAGCCATTTATGATGTCAATTCCAAAGATTATGTGAGTATTGATGATTATGCTGAAGCTTGCGATACGATGCTGGGAAGCATTCCTGATACACAGGTGGCATGGAAAGCCATGCTGAGAAACAAAAAGAAAGACGATTTACTGGCTGCTTTCTTCAATGACCTGAAAGCATCCGATGCCATGGGAGCGCAATTGGCAGTAAATTACGGGAAACGTTCCAAAGCCATTGGTGAAAAGTTGGTTTCCGATAAGGTTGCCCACAACATTGATGATGTAAATACGGTTATGCTCACAGGCTTCTTCCATGCCTACGGACCAGTAAATAACTTCTTTGATTAATTTTAAAACGCAGAAAAATGAGACGAAAAGTATATATGACAGCGGGTTATAACACCATTTCAATGGGTACTGGCCGAAAAGAATTTCATCCAAAAAAAGCCCGTCCAGGCATTGAGCATTATATCAAAGAAGCCGGACAGGGAACACTGGATCAAATCGGAGGAGCTGATAAAGTAGATGAAACGGCCATTGGAAATTTTATGGCTGCACGTTTTAATAAGCAAGCCAACCTGCCTGGTTTTGCACCCATGATAGATGAAGGCTTGCAATGGAAACCTGCCATCAGTGTTGAAGGTGCCTGTGGATCCGGAGGCCTGGCCCTGATGTCAGGTATTAGATCTGTTCTTGCAGAGACTGCAGAGGTAGTGCTTGCTCTTGGTGTTGAAGTTCAGAACACTGTGAAAGCCATTTATGGAGCTGATATTCTTGCGGGTGCCGGCTGGTATCAAAAACGTAAGAACGGCCATGCCTATTTCTTCCCGGGTCAGTTTAGTGACCGTGCCGGTGCCTATTATGAAAAATTCGGAACGGAAAAGGCACGCGCAGGCATGAAAAGATGGTTCCGCAATGCCATGGAAAATGCACGTTTGGATCCAACTGCTCAGGAATACCACAACAAAGTAGCTGATTTGGATGCCCTCTATGACAAACTAAAGCCCAACGGAGCAGCTTTTGTAGACAATCTGAATGTGCTGGATTGCTCCAAAGTATCCGATGGTGCTTCAGCCATCGCTATTTGTTCAGAAGAAGGCTTGAAACGCATGGGTGTCGATAAAAAAGATGCTGTAGAAATCCTCGGATTCGGACATGTGATTCGCAATATTACTGATGATCCTGCCGACCCAACAGAATTACAAACCATCAAAAAAGCAGCTCATCAGGCCATGGAAGATGCCGGTGTTACCATCGATCAAATAGGCACCATTGAAACCCACGACTGTTTCTCCATTGCCGGGGTTTTGGCAACAGAGGCCTTGGGTTTGGCAGCCAAAGGTGAGGGTGCTGATTATGTGGCAGCAGGTAATACGGCTCGTGACGGTTCCATGCCCATGAATACCACAGGAGGACTGATTGGTTGGGGACACCCCACGGGAGGAACAGGAGTTCACCAGGCAGTTACCATCTGGCAACAACTTACCGGGAAAGCCGGTGATGCTCAAATCGAAATTGATGATGACCGCCCTTATGGCATGACTATAAACATGGGTGGTGACGATGTGACTGTGATTTCCATTGTTTATAAACGAGGATAAGTAACAATAAACCTACTATTAAAAGCCCCGGCAGTTTTGTCGGGGCTTTTGCTTTTAGGTTGAAGTTATGGTCAAAATGATGGATCGTTGGTTCCGTGGGCCATCAAATTCACATAAAAAGATATTTTGCCAGGTAGACAATCCCATACTTCCATTGATGATGGGAATACTTTCCTGAGGACCCACCAATCCTGCTTTCAGATGCGCATCCCCGTTGCCATCCTGTGCATCATGCAACCACACACCATTGGGTATCATTTTCTTCAATAAGTTCACCACATCCATCTGTACTGAATCGTCCCAGTTTTCCTGTATCATAATTCCGGCAGTCGCCCCTTGTACATAAACATTGATAATTCCGCTATTTATTCCGGATTGACTAACGAATTTTTCAACCTGATGGGTAATGTCATATAAACCGTTGTGTTTGTGGGTGGGGACCTTTAAAGTTGTCTGCATAAAACATCTGTTTCTAGCTCAAAAATACGAAATCATATTTTTCGTTGTTCTATGTGTTGCAAGGGCTTTTGTTGCAAGAAGCATAAAGGCTTCAGAAATATTTTCATTTTTTTCAATTCAATTGCGACCCTGGCACAATTCTTTTGTCATTATATTGCAGAAAAAGCTTGGTAACGGGTGGAAGTTCAGACGGACATACATAAAGACCTGATAGAAAAGAGTAAGAAGGGCGTGAGTGCTGCACAGTATAAGCTATACAGTTTATATGCCAAGGCTATGTACAATACTTGTTATCGTATGATGCATAGCAAGGAGACGGCTGAGGATATGCTGCAGGAGGCTTTCACCGATGCATTCATGAAGTTAAAATCATTCAGGTATGAATCAACTTTTGGCGCCTGGCTGAAAAGAATAACGGTTAACAAATGCATTAATGAGATAAAAAGAAAAAAACTGGAACTGGCATTCATGGATGATTTAAGTCCCTTTGGTGAAAAGGCAGACGAAGAGGTGCAGTCGGATGGTCTGAGTGTTCAAGCCATCAAGCAGGTACTTCCTCAACTACCCTCAGGAAACAGGATGATATTTACACTTTACCTGTTGGAAGGATATGATCACCGTGAGATATCCAGCATATTGAACATCAGCGAATCCAATTCCAAATCTCAGTATATGAGAGCGAAAAGGAAGATACGAGAACTACTAAACACAAGGCTATATGAAAACTGATCAACTGGAACAATTTGTAAGAGATCATCGGGAAGATTTTGATGATATGATCCCTGATCCAGGTTTATGGAATCAGGTGGATCTGCCAGAAAAGCCTACGGTAAAAATGAATTGGAGAACCATTGGCCTGAGAGTGGCTGCAGGGGTGATCATCTTTATTTCTGCCTATTATTTTCATGATTTCGTAGACCAGCGTCAGGACAACCGAATGGCTAATAATGAAGCCATATTTGAAAACGAAGCCTATCAGAAACTAATGGAAGCTGAGGTGTATTACACCACACAAATTGACTACAAAAAGGATGAGTTGTTCAAACAAACCAGTGCACATCCAAAACTCCGCGATGTGATCCTTGAAGAATTAACAGACCTCGACAAAGTATTGGCTGAACTAAAAGCTGATTTGAACGATAACGCCGCCAATGAAGAAGTTGTTGAGGCAATGATACAGAACTATCGACTGAAATTAAGAGTACTAGAAGAAATACTGTCGCAGTTACAAACACCCGAAGAAAATGAAAAAGATGAAGCTAAGACTGTTGCTATGTAAATTTCTGCTGGCTATAGGTTTGCTGTCTGGTCCAATTTTGATGGCACAAACTTTTGAGAAAAGCCGCAGTGTATCCCGGTCCTTTGCTGTTGATGACAACACCGAAGTACAGATTATTAATAAGTATGGCAATATACATCTGTTGCCCTGGGATCAGGATTCGGTTCGATTTGATATCGAACTGAAGGTGATATCAACCAAGCAATCGAAGCTCGACAAAACCTTCGATTATATTGATTTTGATTTCAGAGCCTCAAGATATTATGTCATTGCTCAGACCATTTTTCAGGGAAAGACCGCCTTTTGGACCGAGGTAACCGATCTTGCCAGTACCATTTTCTCAAGTGGAACAAAAACAGAAATTGACTACACTGTGTATCTGCCAGAAGATATTTATCTAAGAGCAGAATTAAAATTTGGAAATATATATGCTACCGATCATAGCGGAAGATTGTTCCTGAAAATCTCCAATGGCGATTTGAAAGCCCATGCCTTAACAGGAGAAACCCAATTGGATATTGAGTTTGGAAATGCCAATATTTATGAGTTTTCAGAAGGAAAAATTTCATCCCGGTACGCAGAGATTTCCATCGAAACATGTGGGCCAATCAATATTTCCAGTAAATCTACACAGTGGGAAATCGAAACCGCTGAGTCACTGATGTTGGAATCCTATCGCGATCGCTATACCATTGGTAAGATTGGAAGCATTACAGGAAGTACATCGGTAAGTGAAACCAAAATCGAACGCATCACTCAAAAAGTTGATTTGAAAACAAATTATGGAGATATCCGCGTGGAAGGTTTTGGAGATGATAATCAGGCATGCACACTGAACTCTACTTATACAGATATAAACCTTTATCTGGAAAGACACCTGAACTATAAACTCGACATCAGCTATACAGACCGTACAGTCCTTAGTTACCCCTCTGGTATAGATACTCCTGAAGTAGAAAATGTTAATGGAGATAAGGCCCGTAAAAGGGTGAGCTTTAGTGTTGGCGACTCCGGGTTTGAAGCCATACCTGTTCGAATCAATGCCACAGATGGTAATATTTTTCTAAGAATGAAGTAAAATTGCAACCCCTCATTTTTTCTTTTGTCATTGAGGGAAACTTAAATATAAAATATCATGAAAACCATAAAATCATATAGCATTCTCTTCTTGTTCCTGGTTGCCATACTTGCCGCCTCCTGTGGAAAGGATAATATCCAAGGTGATCAAAATGTGGTGAAGGAAACCCGAATGCAGGTAGCCTTCAATGAGGTCATCAATGATGGCTCCTTCAATGTGTTCTATGCCCACGATACTGCCTACCGTATCATTATCGAGGCCGAATCCAATCTGATCCCACACATCAGAACGATTGTCAACAGCCGTTCGCTGGAAATTGATACCAGGGAAAATCTAAATCCCAATTATCCCATTAATATCTATGTGACTTCTCCTGACATTGATGGTTTAATCCTCAACGGTTCAGGACTGTTAAGTGCTGATAGTGTCAATACCACAGAATTGAGTGTTCAACTCAGTGGTTCAGGCCGTATTGACGGTGTGTTTTACACCAACTTATTGGGACTGGGAATAAGTGGTTCGGGAACTATAAATGCTGCTGCTTATACCACCCAGATTGATACCCGTATTAGTGGTTCAGGAAATGTGGATATCAGTGGTACAGCCGATAAAGGCTTTATGAAAATCAGTGGTTCAGGCCATATAGGAGCCTATAATCTGGTTCAGGAAAGAGGTGAAGTTGTGATCAGTGGATCCGGTAATGTATATGTAACGGTCATGGACTATCTTAAGGTGGATATTTCAGGAAGCGGTTCGGTTTACTATAGAGGTAACCCGGTCATCGAAACTAATATCTCTGGTTCGGGTTCAATTTACAACTACTAATTTCTGACACATGATTCGTTTTATATTGGTTTTTATTGTTTGCATCGCCTTCATAACAGCAAGGGCCCAGTATATTGAAAAGCAGGTAGGACTAAGAATTGGTGCAACAAGTGGTATTTCTGCCAAAGTAATTAAAAACGACCGTCAGGCCTATGAAGGTATTGTGGCCCTGCGGCAGGGTGGTATCCAGATTTATGGCTTGATAGAATCATACCGACCACTGATGATTGATTTTAAACATGATTTACGAATATATTTCGGGGGAGGTGGTCACCTGGGCTTTGTGAATGGAAAATACAAAAGCCGTTGGTGGTATAATCCTTCCGGAGGAGCTGAAGATTACAGGGTTTCAGGTGCAGTAATTGGTATTGATGGAATTATCGGAGGGAGCTATCATTTTCGTGGCTTCCCCATGTCAGTGGGCATTGAATCAAAACCATTTCTCGAGTTGCAGGCCTTTCAACATCTTGTTTTTGATCCCCTATGTATGGCATTTTTCCTCAAATGGACATTATAAACAGAATAAACATTATTAATTCAATAGATATGAAAACTAAAGTACTTCTTTCAATCGTAATGATCATGGCAGTCGCAACTATGAGCTTTGCTCAGGAAGACACCATGAGAACCCTCTTCAATAAGCCCAATACACCTGTTGATCATGGTGGATATCTGGCTTTTACTTTTGGTTACACCCAGATCGACAACCAGGATGCTGTGAATCTTGGAGGCCGTATTGGCTGGTTAATCAATCACCGTTTTACACTGGGTTTGGCCGGTTATGGATATTACAACAACCTGCACAAAACAAAGAATTCTGCTCCCCATGAGTATGCCATTAGTGGTGGTTACGGCGGTTTGTTTATCGAACCCATCGTAAAACCATTTGCTCCGGTACATGTATCTTTCCCTGTAATTTTTGGTGTGGGAGGAGCTGCTGCCACAAAGAAAGACATTTGGGAAGACAATTATGATAACAACTACAACTATGACTCTGATGTCTATCTGGTGTTTGAACCAGGTGTAGATGTGGAATTTAATATTCTAAAGTACTTCAGATTGGCAGTAGGAGCTTCTTATAGACTGACCAACGGGGTTAATTTGGAATACCAATATTATAATGGCGCTGTACCCCAAACACAAATTGTATCGAAAGATGCTCTGGACTCATTCACAGTAAATATGAGTTTGAAATTTGGTATGTTTTAAAGCAACCACAAGCAACATATTGAAAGGCTGGTCTTCATTTGAAGGCTGGCCTTTTTTTTATAACTTTGGATTTGACATATTTTTAGGATTTCAACCCCCTTAATTACATCATCATGGAAAAGAAAAAATTTGCCCTGGTATTGGCTGGCTGTGGCGTTTACGATGGAGCCGAAATTCATGAAGCAACCCTAAGTATGCTTGCCATTATGCGGCAAGGTGGCGAATACCAATGTTTTGCGCCGGACATTAAGCAACACCATGTAATCAATCATATCAATGGTGAAGAAATGAATGAAGAGCGAAATGTCTTGCTGGAGTCTGCAAGGATTGCCCGGGGAGATATCAAACCGCTAAGCGAATTTGACGGCAAACAATTTGATGCACTCGTTTTTCCCGGAGGATTTGGGGCAGCCAAAAACCTATCAACGGTTGCCTTTGATGGTGCTGAAGCCACGGTCAATCCTGAAGTGGAACAAGCAGTAAAACAAATGGTAACGCTTAAAAAGCCCATCGGCGCCCTGTGTATTGCTCCTGCCTTTATTGCGAAAATACTGGGACAAGTGAATGTGACCATCGGTCAGGATGAAGGAACAGCACAGGCCATTGAAGCTATGGGTGCCACACATGTGGAAACTACTCATGGAGATGTGGTGGTAGATGAAGAAAACCTGGTGTTCACCACACCCTGTTATATGCTGGATGCCACCATCCTTGATATCGATGATGGTGCCAGTAACCTTATTGATGCCATGACCAGTTGGATGGACAACTAGAAGGATAGAATGACTGATACTAACCAGTGATTGGCAGTATTACGAAGATCAAGAGGATGTCCTGAAAGGCCCTACTCATCACGCTAAAATAGGAAGCGTTTTATGAACAGCATTTGCAATCTTTTCAATATTAAGTATCCCATTATTCAGGGTGGGATGATCTGGTGTAGTGGATGGGAGCTGGCTGCGGCTGTAAGTAATGCTGGTGGACTAGGCCTCATTGGAAGTGGTAGTATGAATCCTGAAGTCCTTGTGGAACACATTCGAAAATGTAAAAAAGCTACTGACAAGCCTTTCGGTGTCAATATTCCATTGCTCTATCCACATGCAGAGGAGCATATAAAAATTGTGGAGAAAGAGGGTGTTGGCATCGTATTTACTTCTGCTGGTAATCCGGCTAAATATACTCCCTGGTTAAAAGAAAAAGGGATTAAAGTAGCCCATGTTATCGCCAATAAAAAGTTTTCGAAAAAAGCCATGGATGCTGGCGTAGATGCGCTGGTAGCTGAAGGCTTTGAGGCTGGTGGGCATAATGGTTACGAAGAAACTACCACCATGGTGATGATTCCCATGATCAAAAGTATGGCCACGGTACCTGTAATTGCTGCTGGCGGTATTGGTTCAGGTAGCGCAATGGTGGCGGCCATGTCATTGGGGGCAGACGGAGTTCAGATTGGCAGTCGTTTTGTTGCTTCTACTGAGTCTTCAGCCCACAACAATTTTAAGAAAACCGTTGTTGCTATAGGTGATGGTGAAACCTACCTGACCATGAAAAGAGTTGTTCCGGTCAGATTGGTTAAAAATGAATTCTTTAACCGGGTCCATCAGGTGGCCATGGATGGAGGCTCGAAAGAGGAATTGTCCGCTATTCTGGGAAGGGGAAGAGCCAAACTCGGTATGTTTACAGGTGACCTCATTGAGGGTGAATTGGAAATTGGACAGGTGGCCGGAAGTATAACTTCAATTAAATCGGCTGCTGAAATCATAGAAGAAATTATACAGGAATATAATGATAGGCTGGACGATCTTAAAAAACATCGTTTTTGAAAGCCTTTTACGTCCTTAGTTTGCGTAGTTTTGTAGAGTATTATCAGAAATAAAAAATTATAAGCCAGATAGTTATGAATTTTGAACTTACTGAAGAGCACCTCATGATCCAACAAGCTGCTCGTGATTATGCTCAAAGAGAATTGATTCAGGATGTCCTTGAAAGAGACGAAAAGGCTCTTTTTCCAGAGCAACATATTAAGAACCTTGCTGAGCTTGGTTTTATGGGTATGATGGTTGATCCTGATTATGATGGAAGCGGAATGGATACCGTAGCCTATGTATTGGCCATGGAAGAACTTTCAAAAGTGGATGCCTCAGTAAGTGTGATTATGTCCATTAATAATTCATTGGTATGTTATGGGCTACAGAAATTTGGCAATGAAGAACAAAAACAAAAATATCTGCGTCCTGTGGCCAGAGGCGAGAAAATTGGTGCCTTTCTATTATCAGAACCGGAAGCAGGTTCCGATGCCACCTCCCAACATACCACGGCGGAAGATAAAGGAGATTACTATTTGTTAAACGGAACAAAAAACTGGATTTCCAACGCCAGTTCAGGATCTGTATATCTGGTCATCGCGCAAACACATCCTGAATTAAAACACAAAGGAATCAATGCTTTTATTGTGGATAAGGAAACAGAAGGTATCAGTATTGGTCCACATGAAGATAAGATGGGCATGCGTTCTTCAGATACCCATTCGGTGATGTTTAGTGACGTGAAAGTGCCCAAGGAAAACCGAATTGGAGAAGACGGTTTTGGATTTAAATTCGCCATGAAAGCACTTGAGGCCGGTCGTTTGGGTATAGCTGCTCAGGCTCTCGGAATAGCTTCGGGTGCCTATGAACGTTCTGTGGCTTATGCCAAGGAGAGGAAAGCTTTTGGCGTTGAAATTGCCAAACACCAGGCCATTGCCTTCAAGCTGGCAGATATGGCTGTTAAGATTGAAAATGCACGCAACCTTTGTTTAAAAGCCGCTTGGTTAAAAGACAATGGTAAACCATTTGCAGCCGCAGGTGCTATGGCAAAACTATATGCAGCGGATATGGCTATGGAGGTAACCACAGAAGCTGTTCAGATTCATGGTGGCTACGGATATGTTAAAGAATATCATGTGGAGCGCCTCATGAGAGAGGCCAAACTCACTCAAATTTATGAGGGCACGTCGGAAGTGCAAAAAATTGTAATTTCGAGGGCTCTTTTATCAGAATAAAATTAGAACATAAAACACAGATAAATGAAAGTACTTGTACTAATAAGTAATGTTCCCGATACCACAACCAAAATAAGGTTTACAGGGGATAATACCGCATTTGATGAGTCCGGTGTACAGTGGATAATTAATCCATGGGACGAGTTGGCTTTAACCAGAGCGGTTGAGCTGAAAGAGGCAGGATCCGTACAAAGCATTACGGTTGCCAATGTTGGAACCAAAGCTACAGAAGCAACCTTGAGAAAAGCATTGGCTGTTGGAGCTGATGATGCCATCAGGGTGGATACTGAAGCCAATGATGCTTTTGCAGTTGCCACTCAATTGGCTGCAATAGCCAAAGATTACGATCTGATATTGGCAGGAATTGAGGCCTCTGACTATAATGGTGCTGCTGTAGGTGGCATGTTGGCAGAGTTACTCGATTTCAATTCTGTATCAGCGGTTTCCGGATTGCAGATCGAAGGAGATACACTACAAGTTAACCGTGATATTGACGGAGGCTCACAGCTGTTGAGCATGAGTACTCCTGCAGTAGCCATCGTTCAAAAAGGTATTACCAAAGAACCTAGAATTCCTGCCATGCGTGGTATCATGATGGCAAGGAAGAAACCTTTGAATGTAGTAGCTCCAGTGGGCGCTGATGATCGTACATCCTTTGTTAATTTTGAATTGCCACCCGCCAAGGCGGCATGTAAAATGATTGACGAAGAAAACGCCAAGGAAATTATCACATTGTTGCACGAAGAAGCAAAGGTTATATAGCCTGCTCTTATTAAACTATTGAATTATGTCAGTTATAGTATACACCGAAAACTGGGATGGCAAATTTAAAAAGCTGAGCTTTGAGTTGGTTTCTTATGCCGCTGCCATTGCCAAAGAATTAGATACTACAGTAACAGCCCTTTCCATTGGTAATGTGGCTGATGATGAGTTGGCCCAACTGGGAACTTACGGTGCTGCCAAAGTGCTGTCTGTAAGCGATGACCGCTTCAACAGCCTGGATAATAAGGCGCTTTCAAAAGCCATTGCCCATGCAGCACAAGCAGAAGCTGCGAAAGCAGTAGTTTTTTCACATAACAACCTTGGAAAAGCCATAGCACCCAGAGTATCAGTGAAATTAAATGCTGGTTTGATCTCCGGTGTGACCACACTTCCTGTAAGCGTGGCGCCATTCGCCTTCAAGAAGAAAGCATTCACCGGTAAAGCCTTTGCTCAGGTTCAGGTCAATACCGATGTGGTAGTACTTACTTTTTCTCAAAATTCATATGAACTGGTAGAAGGTGGTTCTACTCCTGCCATTGAATCCTTCAATCCTCAGGTAGAAGATGCTGATTTTGCTACCACAGTGCAAGAAACCAATAAAGTAACAGGTAAAGTGTTGCTCACCGATGCAGAAGTAGTTATTTCAGGTGGTAGAGGTATGAAAAGTGGTGACAATTGGGGAGGTCTTGAAGAAATGGCTGACCTGTTGGGTGCCGGTTTGGCTTGTTCTCGCCCGGTTTCTGATGAAGGCTGGCGGTCACATGATGAACATGTGGGACAAACAGGTAAGATTATTGCACCAAACCTCTATTTTGCCCTTGGAATTTCAGGTGCTATCCAGCATTTGGGCGGAGTCAGTTCTTCAAAGGTAATCGTAGCCGTGAATAAGGATGCTGAGGCTCCCATTTTTGAAGCTGCTGATTATGGTATTGTGGGCGATGTATTTAAAGTGATCCCACAATTTGTGGAAGCCATAAAAGAAATGAAAGCTTAAAACTTAGTGTTTAGGAATACCTCCCCCTTCTGATTACTGTCGGAAGGGGGATTTTTTTATTCTGCCAGAGAATTATGCTTTAAAACCAGCTTTTTCTTGTCTGATTTTTCTATGAGATTAATAAAGTTGCTAAAGGCTGAAAAATGCGATGTTGAATATTCTCCCTTGAATAGTTCTAGTTTTCTGACATAAACAAAGCAATTAGCATAAACAATTACTTCCGAAATATACTTTCCGAAGATACTTTCAATGACAGTTTTCTCCGGAATATGACCTAGCATAAAATCATTTGGCAGCATATATTGAATCGAATCAATTTCTTGAAAAGACCTTTTAATAATAATATCTGAATGCCTTTTTGTTCTCTTTTTAAGGGCAAAATCATGTTTGTTGGCCAGATGTAGTGGAATAATTAATCGGCCATTCATATTGTTTGCATATTTCGTAACAGCAACATCAAGTGATAAATGGATGCTGGGCACTGTGTGTTTAGTTTCTTCTAATGCATAAGAATTAAGCGTATAACTTGGAAAGTGGATGAGCTTATAAAGCTCGTCTTGCCTATTTTCTTCACTAATATCATTTAACCAATTGATTTCATCAAAATATAACCCACTCCTTTCACTGTGGTATATCACATTTGCATTACCATTGGTTTGCATGATGACATGAGCTGTTGTTTTTTGATAGTTCTCATCAATACTATAGGCTCTGGTATGTGCCAGTTTACCACCATTTTCTGTGATGAGCAGTACATCTCTATCATCAGTAAATGTTCCAATATACCCAGTAGGATTTCTATTGCTTGTGCATTCAAGCCATATGGTGTCATTGCCATTGGGTACACATAAGATAGCATGATTAAACTGGTTGTATGGGAAATCCTTCAGCATAGGTATATTTTCCTTTCCTGCTTTGACTATTGTATAATGTGATTCAATCCCTGCTTCCTTAAGTATGGCATACATATAATTTGTGAGTGCCTTGCAATCGCCATAAGAGTTTTCTTCCACATACGAAGCACGAAATGGTTGCCACCCTCCAATCCCTATTTGAATACTCACATACCTGGTTTTTGATTGCATATATTTGTAAAGAACATCAACTTTAGAACAATCACTTTCAATATCTTTTACTAAAGAGTTAATTGTTGTTTTCTCTTTGTCCGTAAGTTGGTCTCTGTTTTCATTAAGCTTGTAAATCCAAAGACCAAATGAATTCCATGTTCTAAAATCCCCATGGTATCCATCCATAATAAATTGTGTTGGGGCAATAAATACAGCAGGACTGATTTTTGACAAAGGCTGACTTAAACTTTCATGCTTGAGTGCTTTGGCAGAGTTTATCTCCCAAGAGTAAGTAACTGTGTTGCCATCAACCGATGTGGCAGGACCATGTTCAATATGCTGATTGTAATATCGTAAAAGATATTTTCCAGAAGAAACAACATTAAATTGAGCATGCTGAACAGAAACATTATAATCCGGGAACAGTTGCCATGATGGTAAGCTTAGATATCCTTCATAAGAAATTTCATAGGAGTACTCAATTGTAAATGGGTAAGCCTTATAGCCAGCATCTATATGTTTGAACCTAATATCAGTAAAGACTGATCCTTTGGTATAGCTAAGATCATGAATATCTTCATTCTTCAGTCTTTTTACTTTTTTTCCATGCTTATCGTAGACAACCAGTTTTATCTTTTTCACTCTGCTAAATTTATCATAAGGTATCTGTAAGCTATTGTATTCCAAACCTTTCTTGTTTAAGATACTTACTGTTTGTGATACCTTATAGGTCGCGTTATTAATACTTTCACGGAATAAGGTAATGTTACTGTTTCTTATAACAGCATTGGCGCCTTTTGTCAGTTGTGGAGGAATGCTTGAAATGCTATATGTTTGTTGCTCTTGTGCAAGCATCCCATTCATGCAAATAAGAATGAGTGCTGGTACAAGCCAAATGTGCAAGAACCTATACATCTTTTTTCAGAATTATTTGTTCTGTTTGTTTGCTGATGATGTGATTGAAAAAAGAACCTAATAATTGATAATCATATAGATCGTATACCAGTTTCTTTATTTTGTATCGATAATTAATAATGATGGTATTTCCGACGACTTTTGTTGTGTAGGTAAATGAGGCTGCATTTTCCGGTAGCACAATATTTGCATTTTCCGGGACTTCAACTACGGTATATCCTTCAGGAATATTAACCTTGACAACACCCATTTTATCAACGGGATATGGATAATCGACAGGGTACTTTCTTTCCTTATTATTGTATGGGTTTTCCTTGATTGCATCATAGGGTATCAGATTAAGGTATATTTCTGATCCATCTTCGAATACCTGATCAGTAATGGTAACATCAAATGATCTTTTTATAGGTTTGTAAATATCATCTATGTTGTTGATATTAATTTGGTGTACGACTAAACCGGATTTGTCTTTTAGAAAGTCGACCAGGTACTCGTCATGACTGTTAAACTCTTCGTATTTCTTTCTAAAATTTATAGCTGCATATTGATGATCAGCATAGCTTAACTTTCCACTTAGTTCTAAATCATCATTAAGCGATAATTCGTAATATGACACCGTTTTATCCTTACCCATTGGGGAAATGGATAACCAATCAGATTTCTTCTTGTCTGTTATTCTTGCCCTCTTATTTAAACATCTTTCAGGTAAAAGAGGAAAGGGAACAAGATTGTCAGTAGCATCTATAAGATAGAATGCACTATCTACCTTGGCATAGGGTAAAAAATAGTTTAACATGGTAATGCTTGGTCTGGTAGTAGGTAGCAGGCCATTACTTCTTGTGCTAAGAACCACAGGATAAGTTTCAATTTTTAATCGCTTAAGAAGAGAATAGAGCATCTGGTTGATATCGGATGAATTACCAATGCCTTTACTGAATGGATGCCTCAGATCTCTGTGAGAGCTATAAAATCGTTCTAAATCATTCCAGCCAACAATCTTTTGAAGTGTATCAATGGCGGCTATTACTTTGTCTTTTTCGGATAGATGTAGATTATCAATGTGATCTGCTATTCCCTTGAGGAAAAAATTTGGATTCCTCATGGTAACACCAAACCAGGGTAGTTCATATAAATATTTGTTTACGGTTTCCCATGTTTTGGCCCTGGCTTCATAGTAAGGGAGGTAGATCACCCCTGGACGTTCCTTCCCTGGTATATGAATAGCAGAGATTTCAAACTCAAACTTTGAAATGTAGTTTTCAGCTGAATTTATATGAGGCTCTTCGACGAAGGCCGGTACGTTCTTAGCTACCCATCTGTCAGATTCATTAGTGTGAAGTGGAATATACCCGAAAAAATTTCTTTGGAATTTGATGTATTCAGAAGCACCTATTCGTAGTTCACTGTGCAGAACAGGTATGTCTTTCTGGAAGTACCACTTTCGTGGAATTGACATATGAGTAAATTCAATATCAATAATAGACCCTACCTTCACATTAGGCATGGCCACGTTCATATAATAAAGATCATAAATGAATTTTTCACGGAAAATGGATTTTTGAGTGAGCTTCTCCTCAGAAACCTCTCCGTCAACCAAATTAAAGGTTTTGCCTTTGACCATCGCTTTAAAAGGTGAGGGAAACTTCCAATTTCCAAATTTTTTCCCCTCCTCTTTCAATATTTTCACTCTGATAGTATGAGTGAATTCAAAACGTACTGGGTCAAACTCTCCATATTGACACAATACAATAGCGATGGCACTTGTGTCAATCTTATACTGTTTTTGTTCAAGATCCTCAATGTTGATTTTCCCAAATTTAATAGGTGCTTTTTGTGCCTGCAGGTTCATATAAGCACATGCTAATAGCATTAGCATACCTAGTAATCTAAGATGTTTCATGGGTGTTGGGTTTGTTTTCAAATTGGTTTTTAGGTTGATACCAAGATAAAAAAATACCCGCTTCTACTGGCTAAAATGACTTATTTAGAATAGATCAAAGCCTGATTATAGGTCCAAAAAACATAAAGGGGGCCATTTTATTCATGGTAAACCACCTGCAAAACCACCTGACCTACTACAGCCAGAGATTCTTTGCTGATGTGTTCCATATTGTCCTGAGAGGTATGCCAGTGTTCGAAGAAACTGCTGTTGTTGTTGGGTTCCATATGAATGATATCGATGGAAGGAATTTTTGCGATGGTGTTCACAAAATAATGATCATCAGTGGCTCCACCTCCATCTTCATCCAGAAAATAATCGGACAAACCCATATCCTGAGCTGTTTCCCAAACCTTGTCAAGAATATGAGCTGCATAATACTTCGAATAATATTCCTTTTTGAATATGGCCCCTTCAGCTCCAACCATATCCAACAATATGCCGTAAGCTGCAGAATAACCATAGTGATGTGGATTTCTTGACCAATATTGTGAACCCAATCCCCAATGTTCCTGACCCTGTATGTTTAAGTCTATGGGTGGTCCCCAATCTTCTAAATCGAACAATACAATATCAACACCAACTTCCGGCCTCTGGATACCAAATTGTCTGGCAATTTCCAGGAGTACCCCAACACCACTGGCACCATCATTGGCTGCATCAATGGGGGTTCGGTGCAAGCTCTCATCAGCATCAGCATCAGCAAAAGGACGTGAATCCCAGTGTGCCATCAATAGGATCCTTTTCTGTTTTTCAGGATTGAAGGATGCAATGATATTCACTCCTCTACGGGTAACCTTGTCATAGGTTCTGGCTTTGAAATTCTGCTGATATACAGTATCGGCGGAAGCCTCCAGTTTTGATACCAGCCAGTTCTTGCAATGCCGGTGGGCTTCTGTTCCGCTAACCCTGGGGCCAAAATTTACCTGTGAAAAGGTATAGAAATAGGCACTATCGCCATTGAACACTGGTACTGCCACCTTTTTTTTGGGGGCAGGCTCTGTTTTCTTGTTATTTTGTGGTGTGTTGTTTTCACAGGAAACAAACCACAGAGCTGCAATAATTATGGCAAAAAACGAAAATCTCATGTTAAGGAAGTTAACTATATCAAATCAGAAGCTTGCCCGAAAATTGAGAATACAAATGTTTCCGTTGCCACACGTTCACGTGCTTTTATTTCGGTTTCAGCCATGTCCTGAGGCAGGGCTTTTACATCTCCATAATATCCAAAGGCAGTAACTGAAACCGCCTGATAATCATCTGGAATCTCCAGCAGCTGAGCTGCTTTTTCAGGATCAAAACCACTCATCTGGTGGCTGATCAAGCCTTGGTTCACTGCTTCAACGCACATGAGTGCCACAGCCTGACCCAAATCATATTTAAAGGTTACATTAGGCTTGCCATTTCTGGCATGAGTTTTCTTGGCACAATTTAAAACCAACACAGGAGCTTCTCCTGCCCATTGCTGGTTCCATGGCACCAGGGTTTCCAGTATTTTATTATAGGTTTCATCACCCTTTTGACCAAGGTTAAACCGCCAGGGTTGCTCGTTAAAGGCAGATGGTGCCCACCGACCGGCTTCAAATATACTTTGTAATTTCTCCTTTTCAATAGGATTTGAGCTATAGGCTCTGGGGCTCCAGCGTCCATCAATAATGGGGTGAATACTATGGTTGGCTTTACTTTCTTTATTCATGATTTAGGAAATAAAATAGGACGGCAAAGGTACCAATTAAAAAATCAAAGTAAAGACTGCACCTTCACCTGGTTTTGATTTTACACTAATGCTCCCCTTATGCATTTGCATGATTTGTCGCGACAGGCTAAGACCAATCCCGGAACCAGTTTTCTTGGAGGTAAAGAAAGGCATGAAAATCTTGTCCAGAATATCCTGCTGTATGCCTTTCCCATTATCAGCAATTTCAATACTGACCCGGTTGTTAATGTTCATGGATGCCACGATGGTAACCCTTGCATCATCCACTTCTTTTATGGCATCAATGGCATTGAGAAGCAAATTGATGACTACCTGGTCCAATAAATCGGGGTCAGCCAACACCTTCAATTCCTTTGGAAATACCTTGATGATTAATTCAGCATTGATGGCTTCAAATTTTGGTTTTAATAGCTTTAAGGCTCTGTCGAATAAGGTATTGATCTCAAAATGCCTGAAATGGGGTTTCGGGATTCGTGTGAGATTTCTATATATTTCCACAAAGTTCAAAAGACCCTTGCTTCGGTTTTCTATCGTATGTATGGCCTGTATGATACTCTCAAGGTCTTCCTGATCCTCTTTTAATTGTGGGGGATTGTTCTCCGCCCGCTCTGCTAACATACCATTGACTGTAGAAGCCAGTGATGAAATGGGCGTGATGGAATTCATGATTTCATGGGTAAGCACACGGATAAGTTTTTGCCAGGATTCAATCTCCTTTTGTTCCAGTTCTGGAGCGATATCCTGAAAGGAAACCAACAAATACTCATCTCCCCTCATTCTGAAACCGGTGGCCTGCACTGAGATTTGAAGCAATTCATCGGCCACATAAATTTTGATCAGGCTTTTGTCACCTGCCTTCATTCCCATAAGCACTTCGGGTAGCTCTTCGGATACTGCCGCCAAATTGCTCACCTTCCTCAAATGTTTTACCTGAAGCATGCGTTTAACAGCATTATTGTAAACATCTACTATGCCGTTCTTTTTGTAAACAATGATACCAATACTCACATGCTGAATCACGGTCAGCAAATAATTGAAGTGTTCCTCCTTTTCGGTTTTATTTTTATTAAAAGCTTCGATGACTTCGTTGAATTCATTGTTTAATCCCTCAAAGCTTTTCCCGAGATCATTATCAGTAAAAGTGCTGGTGAAATCAGCATGACGAATGGATTCGAAAAAACGTGTCAATTTACGATTGGTCTGCTCAGTATAGCGGATCAGTGCAATAACCTGAGCAATAAAAAGTATGGAAAGGAGTATGGTACTAACCGCATAGGCAGTTTGCTGATGTAAGAAAAATATACCCAGAAAGGTTAACACTATGAGTGTTACCCTCAGAATAACCTGCAAACGAAATCGTTTATATACCATGTTTTTCTATTCTCCTATAAAGTGAAGCACGGGTCAATCCCAATTCTTTGGCAGCCCTGCTGATGTTACCGCCGTGTTTGTCAATAACTTTACGAATCAGCATTTTTTCAACCTCATCCAGGTTCATGTTTTCAGGCATGAAATCATCACCTTTCTGGTTTTCGCTATCTTCCATAAAGAAATCCTGAGGCTCCAGTACGGTATCCTCACTTAGAATAACCGCCCTTTCAACTGCATGCTGAAGTTCACGGATATTACCAGGCCAGTCATGCAATTGCAGCCGCTTTAAGGTTCCTGCATTGATGCGTTTTTTAGGAATTTTATATTTCTTACAATACACATCCAGATAAAACTCTGTGAGTGGTTCTATGTCTTCAGGACGCTCCCTCAATGGAGGCAGCTTAATCTCAACTGTATTGATTCTGTACAGCAAATCCTGACGAAATTTGTTTTCACTCACCATCTGATACAAAGGCATATTGGTGGCACAAATGAGGCGAACATCTATGGGTATTTCTTTGTTGGAGCCAAGGCGTACCACTTTCCTGCTTTGTAAAACACTCAACAGTTTGGATTGCAGATTTTGAGAGAGATTACCTATTTCATCTAAAAAAATAGTCCCTTTGTTGGCAGCTTCGAATCGTCCGGCGCGATCTTCTTTAGCATCGGTGAAGGCGCCTTTCTTATATCCAAACAACTCACTTTCAAACAGGCTTTCGGTAATGGCTCCCAAATCGACATTTATAAATACTTTATCGGAACGATTGGATGCCCGGTGAATGGCTCGGGCGACTACTTCTTTTCCCGTACCATTTTCTCCCAGAATGATGACATTAGCATCGGTTTTGGCAACCTTTGCTGCCAAATTCATTACTTTTTTCATGGCCGGAGACTTGCCAATCAGGTTGTTACGGGTTTGGTCCTGATCGGCAATGAGAACCTTTTGAGTGGAACGTAGACTTTCCAGTTCAACCTTGGATTCTCTGATGCGCAGAGAGGCCTCAATGGTAGCCAGTAGTTTTTTGTTGTCCCAGGGTTTAAGAATGAAATTTGTAGCACCTTCCTTAATGCCCTGAACAGCTAATTCAATGTCCCCATAACCGGTAATAAAAATAACGGTAGCTGCCGGATCATATTCAAGTATTTTGTTTAGCCAATGAAATCCTTCCTTGCCGCTGGTGGCATCTCTGGAAAAATTCATGTCCAGCAATATCACATCATAGACATCATTGCTAAGCAAGTCGGGAATGTTTTGCGGATTCTTTTCTGTATGTACGATTTCAATATGTTGACGCAAAAACATTTTTGCCGCAAGTAAAATGTCAGTGTCGTCATCAACAATCAATAATCTTGATTTCAGTTTGCTCATATGATGGTGATTGATTTTTGTAGGCTTTTCTAAACCAACCAAACGCTCAGAAAAGCTTGATTTACAGGGTTTCGTTTCAGACTTTTTAAAAGTACTAATTAATGTTCACAACTGTACAAAAATATGGACGATTCCGAACAGAATAAGTTACACTTTTTGAGTAAAATAATTCTAAAAGCCAGTATTTAAAGGGGTTATAACCCTTGGCACAGAATTAGTTAAATTTTGTTAAGGAATACTAATGAAAAAGGATTTATTCCTTAACAAATGAAATACTTCCAATGGTTGACAGCATTAAGGCCCTGTTTTTGGTTTTTTTGGGTATACTAACGACCCAAATATATTGGTAGATTTAAATGAGGTAGGTTATGATAAAAACGGAAGGCTTAACGAAGGTTTTTCATGCGGAAGATGTGGAAACGGTTGCCCTGAATAAGGTTGATTTCACTGTTGAAAGGGGTGATTTTGTTGCTGTAATGGGGCCCTCAGGTTGTGGAAAAACCACCCTCCTCAATATTCTTGGGATGATTGATAATGAGTACTCAGGAGAATACTATTTTCTGGAAGAAGAGGTCAGCAAACAATCCGAGAATAATAAAACTGATTTAAGAAAGGAACATATTGGATTCGTTTTCCAGAATTTCAACCTCATCGATGAACTCACTGTTTGGGAGAATATTGAACTACCACTAATTTATCTGGGCTGGAAGAAAAAAGCCCGCAGGCAAAGGGTGGAAGAAGTCATCAACAGCCTGCAGATTACACATCGTAAGAATCTTTTTCCTATCCAACTTTCAGGAGGACAGCAACAAAGGGTAGCAGTTGCACGAGCAGTGGTATGTAAACCGGCACTGATTTTAGCTGATGAGCCCACTGGAAATCTTGATTCTATGCATGGAGAAGAAGTGATGAATATGCTCAATGAGTTAAATAAAGACGGAACTACCATCATCATGGTGACACATTCACAAAGAGATGCCACTTATAGCAATCGGATAGTCCACTTGTTTGATGGCCAGATTATTAACGAGAACCTGAATAAATTACTGTAAGCTATAGAATTGTGCTGGGGAATATTTTTAAAATAGGAATTAGGATACTCATTCGTCAGAGAAAATACACATTGATGAATATTATTGGCCTAGCCATTGGTATTGCTGTATTTGTGTTCATTTACCTCTATGTACAAAGCGAAATCCGCTATGATCGCCATTGGACAGATTACAGAAATATCTACAGGGTTACCAGCGAATACAGCCTTGATGAAAAAGTAGATTTCATGGCCCTGACTCCCTATCGGATTGCCAGTGATTTAAAAAGTGGGTTCCCCGATGTGGAATTGTCAACCAATGTCTTCTTTACTGATCCCTCCGATATCAATGATGTGTATTCCATCATGTATGATGAACAGGTATTTGAAGTTCCTGATATTACCTTGAGCGACTCTAATCTCTTTCGCATTTTCGACTATCGTTTTCTTGAAGGAGATCCTGAAACAGCTTTATCAAAACCAAATACTATTGTGTTGTCATCTGATGTGGCCCAACTGATTTTTGGTGACAAACCAGCCCTGGGAGAAAAATTAAGTACCTTCAGAAGGGTGTATGAAGTTACCGGTGTTTTTGATAAAACATGCAGCCCTTCCCACCTGAGTTTTGATGGAATCGTATCCATAAACTCATTACCCGAGCGGGACTTACAGCTCTTGTCTGACGATTGGTTTTGGATGACATGTTATACTTACGTCAAACTACATGATACTGCTGATTATGAAGATCTTTCATTTCGGTTTAATGAATTTGCTTCCAGAGAAGCACAGGCATTTATTGAGGATGGTGGTCTGCAAATAGAAGGCTATGCCGAATTTGTTTTTGAAGCAGTGAGTGCAGTACACTTTAATACCACCTTAGGTTATGACAGTCCAAGCAATATTGATAGTGCCTACCTCTACATTTTTGGAATAATCGCAGGCTTTATTCTGCTAACGGCATCCATAAATTATATCAATCTGGCAACTGCCAGATCATTGAAGCGTGCCAAAGAAATTGGTATGAGGAAGGTATTGGGAGCCCACAAAAAACAAATGGTTTTCCAGTACATCAGCGAGGCCTTTATCCTCACGTTTGTAGCCTTTGTATTGGCTTTGTCACTGGTGGAACTTTTGATGCCTCAATTCAATGAGTTGGTGGATAAAGACCTGACACTGGTGGGAAGTTTGTTTAGCAGAGAGGGTATACTTTTCGGAGGCTTCTTAATTATTTCTATCATACTATTATCGGTGGTTAGCGGTAGTTTTCCTGCCTTTGTACTTACACGCTTTAATCCTGTTTCAATCCTAAAAGGGAGCAATTTCTTTTTTAGCCAGCGGGCACGCCATCGTTTGTCAGCAGGTAACATTAGAAAGCTACTGGTAACCATTCAATTTGTTGTGTCCATCGGCATGATTATTTCAACTATGATCATTTATGCACAAATGAGTTATTTGGAGGATTACGATCTGGGGTTTAATAAGGATAATGTGGTGGTGATCAATGTTTCTAAAGACACTACTTATCAGAAAAATGCACCGGCATTTTTATCTGCCCTTGATGCACATCCTGCCATAGAAAATATATCTGTAGCATCAAGTCTCCCGGGATACACCATCGGAAAGCGTATTTTTTATATGGGAAATGACAGCAGCCAACAGCAGTTACAATCAGCCAATTATTTTGCTGTAGGATCCTCCTACTTCGAATTGCTGGACATCAAGCTGCTTGAAGGAAGATTATTCAGCGCATCGGATTCTGCAGAATCAATAGAAGGTTTTATTGTCAATGAGGCGGCTGTTGAGGCCTTTGAACTTGAACAACCCATAGGCACATTGATGAGCCTGGATGGTAATGAGACACATTCGAAAATCATAGGTGTGGTAAGGGATTTCCACTATGAACCGCTATATAAGAATATCGAACCTTTGGTTTTCATGTATCGCCCGCATGTGCAGCGCTATATATTGGCCAAAATTGATGAGGATAAGAAAATAGCTGCTCAATCCCATATCAAAAACATTTGGAAAGCCTTTAATGACGACCTTTTCCTTCATTATACCTATCTTGATGAGAAACTGGAAAGCCTCTACCATGGAGATAATAAAATGCTATCCCTCTTCACTTATTTTTCAATTTTTGTCATTTTCATTTCAAGCCTTGGTTTATACGGTTTGTCATCCTTCCTGATTGAACAACGAACCAAGGAAATTGGCATTAGAAAAGTATTGGGTGGTTCTGAAAAACAAATTGTCATGATGCTGGCAAAGGATTATTTGAGGTTGGTGCTGCTTTCGGGTTTGCTTGCCTCACCTCTTGTATATTATTTGATGAATCGTTGGCTGGATACTTTCTCCTTCCATATTCAAATCAATGCGTGGTATTTTACCATCGCCATACTGTTAACCATGGGAATTGCTTTTTTTACCATTGTACTCAGATCCTTCAAGGTAGTCAGGCAGAGCCCGTCCATTGCACTTAAATATGAATAAAATGAAAGGACATACTTTCAGTGGTGCTTATGTGAGGATGCAACAATTAATGGTTGCCTGTCCCTTCGATCGATGCATCAGGATTGTCCTTTTGATGACTGGCGGAAAAAACCATTGATTGAACGTGTGGAATTGATTGATACAATACACCACCATGACCAATTGAAGGTATTACGATACCACTGGCATTGCTTGCAAAAAAGGGAAAAAGCTCGTAACCAAAGCTACACTATAAGCCCAAAACCGCTTTCAGATCTTTAATCCGGGTTTTACTCACATTCACTTTGCTTCCGTCCTGAAGGATAACCAAATGGCTTTCCTTGCCATAACGTTCAATCTTTTCAATATGATTTACGTTGATTATATTGGAGCGGTGTACTCTGGTGAAGATTTCGGTAGGTAGTTTTTCTTCAAGGAAATTCATGGTTTCCTTTTTGAGGTATTTGGACTGAGCAGTAAAAATTTCCACATAGTCATCCTGAGCTTCAATCCTGATGATATCCACCACAGGAACCACATCAATTTTACTTCCTGTTTTCACAAAAAGACGTTCCAGAACTTTGGTATCACTTTTAACCTGTTGCGTTAGTTTCTGCAGATTATTGTCCTCAGGTTGTTGCTGTTGAAGGCGTTGATGCACCTTGTCAATGGCTTCATTAAATCGGCTTATGGAGAAAGGTTTCATCAAATAATCAACGGCACTCAGTTCAAAAGCCTTAATGGCATATTTGTCGTAGGCAGTGGTGAAGATGATGGCAGGAATTTCATCCAATAATTCAATCAGTTCAAAGCCGGTGAGTTTGGGCATTTGAATGTCGAGGAATACCAAATCAGGTTTGAACTCATTAATGGCTTTTACACCACAAAAACCATCTGAGCATTCCTTGATGACCTCAATATTTTCGTGTTTGCCTATAAAGGCCTTTACCAATTCCCTGGCTGGCTCTTCATCCTCTACAATAATTGCGCGTAACTTATTCATGACTAATTATTTATTGGCAGTTTGAGTCGGGCTTTAAATACCATTTTCTCAGCTATGGTTTCCAAGAGGTTGGGTTCCTGATAGATCAACTGGAGCCTCTTTCGGATGTTCATCAGTCCAATTCCTTGCCCCACTTTTTTAACAGCCTCGGGGTCGTAATCATTGGTAATTTCGATGATAACAAATCCATTTTCAGTTTTACAATTCAGCTCCACCAAAACCTCTTCTGTGCTGTTATGGACCCCGTGTTTAATGGCATTTTCAATAAGGGGTTGCAGTATCATATTGGGGATGCTATATTCCATGCAGACCTCAGGAACCTTTGATACAAAGTTTAAACGTGCACCAAACCTGACTTTCTCAATATCCAGGTATCGCTTCAGGTTTTCAAATTCCTGAACAATACTCGCCTTTTCTTCCTTATCATGACTGAGTGAATACCTGAGAAAATCAGACAACTTTATCACCATCTCCTGTGCTTTTTCTGGAGCTGTCATGGTGAGTGAGCTGATGGAATTCAAACTATTAAAAAGAAAGTGAGGATTGATTTGAGATTTCAGAGCGGAAAGCTCAGCTTCCTTTACCAGGTTCTGAAGTTCAGACTCAATTTTGAGCTTATCCTGCAGGTCTTCGTAATATAAAATCACATAATAAAACAAGATGAAAAGCAGGTAATAAAAGACACCGGTAACCACCCGCCAGGGTAAACTATCGTTTAGAAATTGTGGGTAAGATTCATGACCCTCAAACCAATAGGTTAAAGAGAAATAGGCAATGGCAATCCACACCGTGATGACTATGGCAGCCACAATGAGATGGTTAAAGATCAGGTCGAAGGCCGATGGGGATTCTCTTAAGTTGAAGCGAATGACAAACCAAAGATTGAATCCGATAACAGCGAAAAGAAGATTGAACGCAGCCGAGTCGGCTAGACTTACCACACTATCCAGATCATAGAAGAAATTAATAATAAAAGTGTGGATCGCAAAGATGACAATCCACACCGCTATGAAAGATAATAGGTAATTTTTATGTTTTGTAATGGGGTTTAGCATGTCAGAAACAGCCTGTTAAGGATTAAATGCTTTTAATTTCGACACCACCAAACAAGACCAAACCTTTTATTTGCAAAATCTTGCTATTGTCCTGATCAGAAGGTCTGACAATCCTTTTGTCGCTCAGGCCACCAAATATTGAAAGGGCATCAGATTTGACATTCCAATGTTGTGGTACCACCAATTTGGTTCCTCCAAACATGGTAAAGACATCAATCACACAACCGTCACCGGCCATTTCAGCCTCTTTTAAATTGATTTCGGAACCTCCGAAAATGGCAGTTACATTACCACCTTTGAAGTTTTTGGAATAATTACCCCGCTGGCCGCCACCGAAAAGTGACAAATCATCAATATAATCTGTACTGACACCATCATCTTCAATTTGGCCATCTTGATTGGGTCGCACACGATGCTTACCCCTACGACTGATGATGGCAAATCCAATTCCTATGAGGATCAGTGGCCAGAACACCTGGTGCAATCGTATATTGACGTCCAGGAAACTGGGGAGCCAAAAAGCTATACCAAGTCCAATCAGAATATAACCGGGAACCTTATGATCTTTGGAAGCCAATATGATCAATCCAATACCAATCAGTAGGGTTTTCCAGGAAAAGATATAATGTCTTATGGGAAAATTAACTAGGTCAAAAGTATCTAAGAAAAGCAGGGCTCCTGCAACTATGAGTAGCGCCCCTGCTACCAATTTTTTATCATTTGATTTACGTTCCATCTTTCTGCAATTTTAATTACAAAGCAAAACTAGGTCTAAGAAGTACGAATGTAAATAAAAATTCGGTGAAAAGGGGTCTTTGGTCGGTGAGTGGGGAAAAATGCTGTTAAGGCCTACAAAATCTGGTCATTCAGCAGGGATTTTTTGTACAATTCAGCAGCGGAGCCCACCCATTTGTGCTCTGAAAAAACCCTGGCAACAACCGTTTCATAGGCATCAAATGAGTTGGTTTTTTTTATGGCATTAAAAATCCGTTGGGGCTTATCAAATCCATAGGCCATAAAACTCCACAATTCTTTCAATACATTGATTGCCTGTGGCCTGTCATTCATTTGTTTTCGATAAGTCAGATAAAGGTCTTCAATGAATTTGCGTATAAGCAACTGTTGTTCTGCGATGGGAGGGAGATCAAAATTGAGCAATATGGCTGGCAGGAATGGATCCACCAGCAAACCCCTGCCAATCATCCATCCTGAGACGTCAAATTGTTGTGAGAGTGCTTTAAAATCCTCAACTGAAAACACATCACCATTATAAACCACCGGAAGCTGTAATGAATCAAGTGCACTTTGAAAGGCCTTCAGATCAGTGCTACCCTTATATAGTTGTTTGCCAATCCGTGCATGTATGATCAACTCAATCAGATCAGAATCATTGAAGATGGGAGCCAGCTCCAGTATTTCTTCCGGGGAAAGATAACCAAGCCTGCATTTGACCGACCAGTGGATATCTGTATTTGCTTCTATTTTTTCAAGAATTTCACCAATTAATTGAGGGTGCATCAATAATCCTGAGCCTCTTTTTTTGTTGGCAACCCTTGGATAAGGACAACCCAGATTCCAGTTGATTTCGTCATGACCCTTTGCCTCACAATAGCTTGCAAAACGCAGCATTTCATCAGCATCCTTACTCAAAACCTGAGGAATAATCTTAGTCTTGGCGATATGGGTAATGGCAAGCTCTTCAGCTTTGGCAGACAGGCTTTTATGTTTGTGTATGGCCGTAAAAAAAGGCGTATATATTTTTTCAACGCCTTTGAAATGACCAGCATAAACCTTCCGGTAGGTAGCTGTGGTGATCCCCTGAAAGGGGGCCAGATAGATGTCGGGTTTTAGAGTATTCACCCTGCAAACCTACAGAATAAACCTTTATTTAAACAGCTGTTCCAGACGATCCTTAACATCAGAAGCTTTGTTGGTGACCAACAATATGGTGCCTTCCTGATCCAATAATAGCATATGGGGTACACTCTGGATGTCATAAGTTGCCACTACTTCTGATTCCCAGGCCTTCAAATCACTCAGTTGAACGTAATTAATCTGATCTGCAGCTACGGCAGCTAACCAATTGTCTCTGTTATCATCAACAGATACACCCAGAATTTCAAACCCTTGACTTTCGTAAGTTGCATACAGGTCAACCAGGCCAGGGTTTTCATCCCTGCAAAAGTGACACCAGGAAGCCCAGAAATCAACCAAAACAACCTGACCTCTGAAATTGCTTAGTGTCACCTCATTTCCATCCTGGTCAGGAAGGGTAAAATCAGGAGCAATCTCTCCTACTTTCAATCCGGTAGAAGGTGTAGGGGCCTCATCGTTATCTTTTTTGCAGGATAGGGTCGTTAAGCTAAAGCTCACCAATATGAGTAAGCCCAAAAGGAATGTATATCGTTTCATCTTTTAATTTTTGTTTTTTGGACGACAACAGAACCTAATCCTTACAAGGCTTGAAAAGAAATATTAGAAATTGTCTGTGGTATTGGGTTTATTTTTCAGATAACCCCGTACGAAGGCAATGAGCAAAACCAACGCACTTATAAAAGCTGATATACGAGCAATATAGTCTCCGTTTTTCACATAGTACGTCATTTCCTGATTGGCATTCAGGCTGGTTTTAATCACCGCAGGAACCCAATAATCAGTAGCCTGAGATACATCACCCCTTTGGTTAATAAAAGCAGAAGTGCCTGTGTTGGCAGATCTGGCGACACTGCGGCGGGTTTCGATAGCTCTCAGGACTGAGAATAAAAAATGCTGGCGATGGCCAGGGGTATTACCCCACCAGCCATCATTGGTGATGACAAAAATGAAATCGGCTCCCTGTTTGACAATATCAGCAACAAATTCACCATAGACAGATTCGTAACAAATGATGGGTGCCAGCCCGATTTCATCTGTGGTTTTAAAAGCAACAGGATACTCATCAACTCCTAAAGTCCCTGTAGTTCCTCCCAGGTCGATGGCGAAAGATTCCAGTGGTTTTAAAATCCCCCATGATGGAATGGCTTCCACACCTGGAGTTAGTTTTGACTTATGGTGCAACTGGAAATCTGTAAATCCCTCAACCATAATGGCTGTGTTGTAAGCAAAATAATACTTGTCCCGATCCCTAAATTTCCTCGCACCATGTAAATTGCTGTTCTCTGGATCAACATGCTTATATGTAGTTGCTCCTATAACAACGGTGATGCCGGGATGAGAATTTATAAATCCCTGAATGCGTTTCAGAGCCCGTGAACGGTCAATATAGCCTTCCCAAATATCTTCCTGTATAGCCGATTCAGGACTAACAACAAAGCGGGTATTTTCTGTTATCACCTCTTCAATGAGCTCGAAATTTCTATCGAGCAGCTCATCAAATTGCAATTGGTATTGCTCATTATAGGGGTCTATATTAGGTTGCACTACAACTATTTCATAAGGATCTTCAGCTTCTGCATAATTATGATACATCATCAGTGACAGCACTATAGGTGCCGCAACTGTCAGTATAGCCATACTCCCCTTGACTATTTTTTGTACCTGGGTTTTCCGCTGGATGATAGTCTGTATCAATTCAAAAACCAGGATATTTATAATAAGAACCCAGAGTGTTCCTCCCAGAGCTCCTGTATATTCATACCATTGGATCCAGGTATGTTGGGTGGCAAATACATTCCCCAGATTAAGCCATGACCAGGTCAAATCCCAATTCATATGGAAGTATTCCCAGCTAATCCAATAAAAAACAAGTATCCATAAACCCTTTTTGTTGTTAAAAAGCTTCTTCCTCGATAAATGGTACAATTGAAAAATAACCGCTGTGAACAAGGCATTTAATACAAATGCGAGAATGGAACCAATGGCGGTGGAATGCCATATCCACCAGGTAGTAAGCACATTCCATATCAAAAATGCCAGCCAGGCATGCCAGAACATACCCTTACGACCACTATCTCCAAGTTGCTGTTGAACAAACAATATGGGTACCAATGCCACAAATACAATGGGGGCAAAACCATTAACCGGCCACGACAAAGTCAACAGCAGACCAGTGGCCATAGAAAGCAACAATAAATATTTCTGTTTCATCCCAAAACTATTTGTGTTTACAGCAGGCTAATTTAGCCTAATTGCCAGTACTGACAAAACCCCTCAACAGACATTTTAAATGATCCCGATTCCAATTTAAAGCAGCATACTTCTATGGGACTTAATCAGATATAAATGCCCGTAACTTTTGCCAATAACCCTCTTCAAAATGACAATCAGAATGGCCTTTGTTGTTGATGATCCATGTCTCAACTTTCTCCTTGGAATCAGCCTTTTTAAGTGCCATGGCCTGGTCCACAAGAACTACCTGATCATCTTTACCGTGAATAAGCAGAAACTGAGCATCCGCATGAGAGATATTGTTTACCGGGGCAATATCATCAAACTTGAAGCCAACCCGTAGTTCAATATATTTAATAACTGCCCAAATAAGGAAGCCTGGTATATTTCTGTCTGACAGCTGTTTCCGCATAACTTCGCCGGGGTATGCAAAAGCACCTACCGTTGCCACTTTCGAAATTCGATGGTCCCTGGAGGCAGCATATATGGCTGCCGATCCGCCTATGGATAAACCCACAAGATGTACTGATGAGGCACTCAGCTTTAGTTCTTGTTGAGCGTAATCAATGCAACTCAATATATCTTCAGCAAACTTAAGCATGGTAGAATAGGTATCCTCATCGCTGTTCCCATGATTACGCGAGTCAAAGGCCATAAGGTTGTAATCCTCATTATTGAAACTTTCCCAATAGGGTAGCATGCGTTCTATATTTCTGCCCCAGCCATGTATCAGTATCAACAGGGGTGCTTCTGGCTTTGCTGGATGCCACCAGCCATAAAGCTGCTTGTTGTTCGACGTTGGAATCCTTAACTCCGCAACACCAAGTTTTGCTGCTTGTTCAGGATACTGATGCTTTCGAACGGGATTACGAAATGCCCTGGCCATCACCAAAAAAAACACTATGGATGCCATAAATACTATACCAAGAACAACGAAAAAAACACTCATGTATATTGGTTTATATGGACATGACAATGAATAATTGGGCCATCCAATAAGTTGTTAGAATGAATACTTGTGACCATTTGAAGGATTTTAAAAAATATACATAGGCCAGTATTGAATCAGAGGCAACAAAAAGTATAGAACCTGCCAGAGCCCATAAGGGGCTATGATCTCCCAGATACCAGGCGCGGCCCATGGCCTGCCAGAGGAAGATGCCAAGAATCAGTGAGTATACGATAACCGGAATTTTAAGATTACAGGTATAGGGCAGTAGAGTTCTTAGAAATATAAAGGCATAGCCGGTGATGGGTATCAGAAACACCCAGCCCGTATAGGGCCCAAAATCGCTGGCAAATGCCAGGATATAACATATGTGAGCCAACAAAAATGACCCAAGTCCGGCAAGAAAACGATCGGAGGGAAGCATTAAAAACACATCACCAGCAAGCGAGAATAGAAGCCCAACAATAATTAGCATGGTATAGGTATCCGAAACGCCAGGATTTCTCAGCAAGGCAAAAACGATAATCAATACGGTGGTAAGTGGCTTGAAAATATAGGCCATGGGCCTGTTTTTCCTTGATTCGAAAATCAGAAACAAAAGGGCTGATACACAAATACTCAAGATTATAATCCACATAGATGTAAAATCTGTGTAAAGCTACTATTTGTTGTGAAGACTAACAAAAATGAACAGAGCAAGCTTAAAAAGGCTGCCTGGCTGAGGTACTAATAAAGGAAAGAATTATAGGGATAGCGAATGGCATGTACTTCCCGGATATTCTTATAGAGCAGATCTTTGTAATTCTGATAGTTTTCCTTGGTTTTGGCAGAGATAAACACACAAGGGTGGTTTTCTTTAGCCATCCAGCTTTCCATCAATTCATCAAGGCTGATGTTTTCCTTGGTCGCAGGGCTCAAATCGTCAGCATCTTTTTCAACAAATTGATAGGCATCTATTTTATTAAAGACCATAATTACGGGCTTGTCGCCTGCACCAATTTCTGCCAGAGTTTCACTCACTGTTTGAATCTGGTCCTCAAATTCAGGATGGGAAATATCCACTACATGGATTAAAATGTCTGATTCCCTCACCTCATCCAGTGTAGATTTAAAGGATTCAACCAAACTGTGAGGTAGCTTTCTTATAAAGCCAACAGTGTCAGATAACAAAAACGGAAGATTCTCAATTACCACTTTTCTAACCGTGGTATCCAGGGTAGCAAATAGTTTGTTTTCGGCAAAAATGTCCGATTTGCTCAACAGGTTCATAATGGTGGATTTACCCACATTGGTATAGCCTACCAGAGCCACGCGGATCAGCTTTCCCCTGTTTTTACGTTGGGTAGCCATTTGTTTGTCAATCTGACCCAATTTCTTCTTTAACAGCGAAATCTTGTCGCGGATAATCCGTCGGTCAGTTTCAATCTCTGTTTCACCGGGTCCACGCATTCCAATACCCCCTCTTTGCCTTTCAAGGTGGGTCCACATGCGCGTCAGGCGTGGCAACAGGTATTGGTATTGGGCCAGTTCAACCTGGGTTTTCGCATGAGCTGTTTGAGCCCGTTTCGCAAAAATGTCCAGGATTAAATTGGTCCGGTCCAGGACTTTACATTCCAATAATTTCTCCAGATTTCTGAGTTGTGAAGGCCCCAATTCATCATCAAAAACCACCATATCGATCTCTGCTGCTTTCACATAATCATTGATTTCAGCTAATTTTCCACTACCTACAAAGGTTTTAGGATTGGGGAAATCCAGTGATTGTGTGAAACGATACACAGGTTTGCCACCTGCAGTTTCAACCAAAAAAGCCAACTCGTCAAGATATTCATCTACTTTTTCCTTTGCCTGAGCAGAGGTAACCAGTCCAACCAATACCGCGGTTTCGGCGCCTTTCTTTATCGATGTTTCTTTCTTTTCTAACAATATATGTGGTATTCGTTTCCCCAGCTGCTTCTCATTATGATTGAAGCGATGTTGGGTTTAGTATATTTTTCGGAATCCAATAATTTCACGGCAATCACGCAAAGTCTGCTGTGCACTGGCCCTGGCTTTTTCAGCTCCCATATCCATCACTTTCTTCAGATACTCCTCATTGGAATCCAGTTCTTTAATGCGTTCACGAAAAGGCTCAGTATAAGCAATCATATCTTCAGCAAGTTGCTTTTTCAGATCGCCATAACGAATATTGCAATTGTTGTATTGATCATCAAAATAGCTCACTACATCTGGTTTTGAAACCACTTCCAAAAGGGTAAACAGGTTTTGAATAGCCTCAGGTTTTTTCTGGTTCATCTCTGTAGGACCTGCATCGGAAACCGCGCGCATTACCTTCTTTCTTATGACCTTTGGGTCATCTACCAAAAATACAGCATTGCCCTCACCTTCTGATTTTCCCATCTTTCCGGAACCGTCAAGACCTGGAATCTTCACCAATTGCTCGCCAAAATTATAGGCTGTTGGGATGGGGAAATAATCCACCTTATACATACGATTGAAACGCCTGGCAAAGGTTCTGGTCATTTCCAAATGCTGCTCCTGATCCTTACCCACAGGTACTTTGGTGGCACGATGGATAATGATATCTGCTGCCATTAAAGTGGGATAGGTAAGTAATCCTGCATTAACGTTTTCTGGCTGTTTTCTGGCTTTCTCCTTAAAGGTAGTAACCTTCTGAAGTTCTCCCAGATAGGCATTCATATTCAGGAAAAGGTAGAGTTCTGCCGTTTCAGGAATGTCGCTTTGTAAATAAAGGGTTGCCTTCTCGGGGTCCAGTCCGGCTGCCAGATATTCAACCAAAACCTGTTTTACATTGCCCTGCAAATCACCCGGTTTTGGATGTGTAGTCAATGAATGGTAATCTGCAATAAAAAAATTGCATTCATTGGTCTCCTGCATTTTCAGGAAATTCTTCATAGCTCCGAAATAATTCCCCAGATGCAAGTTTCCGGTTGGTCTTATACCGCTTACAACAATATCTTTGTGTTTCATCTTATGTGGTGGTAATCAAAAGTTTTGTGGCCGCAAAAATAGTAAAATCTGTGATGTGGTGTTTATGAAAGGCAGTCATCACGCTATGATGAGCACCTATTTTCTGGTTTAACATATGAAGATGTGTTTGGATTGAAAAATATATTTAGTTTTGCATCGCGTTCATAGCATACATTTATCCAGAAAGGTGGAGGGTCAGGCCCTGTGAAGCCTTAGCAACCCATGAATATTAAATTCAGTAGGTGCTAATTCCTGTTCCGGTGGTCGGAAGAAGATAAGTTGACAGAGAATTATTTGAAACAATTTATAAGCCTCTTTCGATTTATCGGAAGGGGCTTTTTTTATGATGGATGTAGCCTAATTTGCTTAATAATGAATCTATAAATGAAGAAAAAATTTGAAACACTGGCCATAGAAAGTCGGCTAAGCACCTCAGCTTTCAGGGAACAATCCCCACCTATTTATATGACTTCCAGTTACAGCTTTGAGAATGCTGAGGCCAGAGCCGCTCTTTTTTCGGGAGACCAGGAGGGCTATATGTACTCCAGGGTATCCAACCCAAATACTGATGATTTTGCAACAAAACTTGCGGTTTTGGAAGGAGCAGAAAACGGTATCGCAACAGCCAGTGGTATGTCAGCCATATTTGCTGTGTTTGCCGCCCTTTTGAAAAGTGGTGATCATATACTTGCTTCCAAATCCATTTTTGGAAGCTCCCGCCATGTTATTGAGCACATATTACCTCAATGGAATATTGGACATACATGGGTTGATATTCACGATACAAAGGCATGGACTGAAGCTTTTAAAATGAATCCCCAACTGGTTTTTGTGGAAACCCCTTCCAATCCAAGTCTGGATTTGATAGATATAGATTGGCTGGCACAACTTTGTCATGAAAACAATGCCTTACTGGTGGTTGATAATACTTTTGCAACACCCTACCTTCAGCAGCCCATTCTTTTGGGAGCAGATTTGGTCGTGCATTCAGCCACCAAATATATCGATGGACAAGGCCGGGTACTTGGAGGTGCCATTTGTGGGTCCCAAAAGCAGCTGGAAAAATGCCTGGAGTTTGTCAGGAAGACCGGCCCAAGCCAGTCACCTTTCAACGGATGGGTATTATCAAAAAGTCTGGAAACACTTGCCGTTAGAATGGACAGGCACTGCAGTAATGCCTTACAACTGGCCACTCATCTGAAATCCCATAAGGAAATAGAAAAAGTAGCCTATCCCCATTTACCCAATTCATCTGATTACGAATTGGCCCGGAGGCAAATGAGACAGGGTGGAGGCCTGGTGGGTTGCTTCGTTAAAGGAGGCTTGAGTCGGGGAAGGGCTTTTTTGAATGCTCTTCAATTGCATAGCCTCACGGCCAATCTTGGGGATACCAGAAGCATTGCCACCCATCCCGCGTCTACCACCCATTCCAAACTGGATACTAAACAACAACTGGAAATTGGTATCACACCCGGATTCTTGAGATTTTCTGTGGGATTAGAACATATTGATGACATAATTGCCGATATTGACCAGGCTTTATTTAAGACGAAATCATGAGTGAATTGAATATATTTTCCTGTCCTCAACCTTTAACTCTGGAAATAGGAGGTGTTATACCGACCTTTGAATTAGCCTACCATACCTATGGTGAACTAAATGAAAAAAGGAATAATGTGATTTGGGTTTTTCATGCCTTAACAGCCAACTCGGATGTTGCTGAATGGTGGCCAAGTCTGGTGGGTGAGGACCTTGATATCAATCCAAAGGATCATTATGTTATTTGTGCCAATGTGCTGGGATCCTATTACGGTACAACAGGTCCACGCACAAAGAATAGAGATACAGCTGAGGCCTGGGGTTTGGATTTCCCACAATTTACGGTAAGGGATGTGGTAAAAGCCCAAGTCATTCTAGCCGAGCATTTAGGCATTAAGCAGATAAAAATGGCCTTGGGAGGTAGCTTTGGTGGTTTTCAGGCCATGGAATTTGCATACTTGTATCAGGGCCACATAGAACATTTATGCTTGCTGGTGACCAGTGCAAAGGAAACTGCCTGGAGCATAGCTATCCATGAAACACAACGATTGGCTCTCACTGCTGATCAAAGCTTTTATGAGAATACCGAAACAGCAGGACAGGCAGGTATGAAAGCTGCCAGAGGACTTGGACTACTCACCTACAGAACCTATGAGGCCTATAAAGCCCTTCAATCCGATAATGATGGTAGGATAGATGATTTTAGAGCTGCTTCTTACATCAGATATCAGGGTGAAAAGCTTGTGAAAAGATTCCATGCCCATTGCTATTGGTATTTGGGTAAATGTTTGGATAGCCACGACCTGGGTAGAAATCGTGGAGGTGTTGAGGCTGCATTAAAGCAAATTGAAATACCCACCACAGTTATTGGCATCAGCAATGACCGCCTGGTACCGGTTGCCGAGCAAAAGTTCATTGCAGCACATATGCCTAATGCCACTTATGTAGAAATACATTCAGCTTATGGCCATGATGGCTTTCTCATCGAGGGAAAGAAGATAGGAGCTGTCCTGACTAATCAACTAACCATAGAAAAATAGACCAATGAAAATATTGAAATTTGGTGGTTCCTCACTGGCCAATGGTGAGGGAATCATCCTTAGTTTGGATATAATTAAAAAGGCTGCTGCTGAACAAATTGCAGTGGTGGTTTCTGCCAGAGGAAAAGCTACAGATAAACTTGAAGAAATGCTCGACCTGGCTTGCAATACCCATGATTATAAGCCCGCTCTGGAGAACTTTTTTAAGTATCAGTTGGAAAGTAACCATGGAATATCCCTGGATGAAGAATATCAACAACTTGACAGCATACTGAAAGCCATAAGTTTGTTGGGTGATTACAGTCCGGTCACAAAGGATAAAGTATTGGCCTTTGGTGAATTGATCAGTGCGAAGACCATAGTCAGCCGGCTGAAAAAGGCAGGAGTGCCAGCGGTTTTTGTGGATTCGAGGCAGTTGATAAAAACCAACCAAACTAAGCTTGATGCTTTAGTTAACCACGAAGTATCCCAAAGGCTTGTGCAACAATATTTTGCTGAACTTCAAGAGGATGCAGTGGCTGTTGTAACCGGATTTATAGCTTCTGACATGCATGGAAATACCACCTCTTTGGGAAGGAATGGCAGCAATTATACAGCTACTCTTTTGGCCAGCTATTGTGGGGCTACGGAAGTTCAAAACTGGACCAATATTGATGGTATATACACCGCCAATCCTGCTTTGGTTAACCATGCCCAAAAAATACCCTGCCTGAGTTACAGGGAGGCCAATGAGCTGGCACATTTTGGTGCCAACATCCTTCATGCGAAAACAATTTTACCCCTTATTGAAAAGGAAATACCCATAAGGATTTTGAATACCTTCAAGCCAAAAAATGATGGTACCACCATAAATGCCAAGGGGTCAGGGCAGGGAATCAAAGCAGTTTCTGTTATTGAGGACGTTTCATTGGTGAGTATAGAAGGTCGTGGATTGATGGGTAAGGTAGGTATAGATGCACGAATATTCAATGTGTTGAGCCAAAAAGAAATTAGTGTCAGAATGATTTCACAGGCCTCTTCAGAACGAGGTATTGGTTTTATTGTCAATCAGCAGGATGCGGCAACAGCCAAAGAAACACTGGAAAAAGAGTTTGACACTGAACTGAATAAAAGAGATATCTCTTCCATTAAAGTAAATTCTGACCTTGCCATTATTGCCATTATTGGCCGACATAATTATGCCCTGGAAAAAGCCATATCCGGATTGCGAAAGAACAAAATCTGGATGTACCTCATTAACAATTCAAGCAATGGTGAGCAAATTTCTCTGGTGGTTGCCAATAATGACTTGAAAAAGGCCGCAAACGTGGTCCATAATCAGGTGTTTGGTGCTCTGAAGACTCTGCATGTGGTGGCCTTTGGTAAAGGAACTGTTGGCGGTACCTTCATGGATCAGTTGGTGGGTACGAGAGAGGATATTATCCGAGAAAGGAAACTAAAAATAAGCCTGGTAGGCATAGCTGACTCAAGGAATTTCTGTTTCAAACCTGAAGGTCTGGGTGTGGAATGGCGAAGAGCACTTGAACAAGCAAACAATCCCAATGATCCTGCCACTATAATTAACTTAATTGATGAGGCTCACCTTGAGAATGTGGTATTGGTAGACAACACAGCATCAGAAGATTTGGTTAAACACTATCCGGATTTTGTTCGGGCAGGCTTTGATATGATCGCATCCAATAAAATTGCCAACTCCCTTTCTTTTGACTTTTATAAATCCCTGAGGAAACTGCTTAAACAGAAAAACAGAAGCTTCTTTTATGAAACTAATGTGGGTGCAGGCCTTCCTCTGATTGACACCCTGAAATTGCTTCATCTATCTGGTGAAAATATCAGGAAAATCAGGGGTGTATTCAGTGGTTCGCTGAGTTATATTTTCAATACTTTTTCAGAAGCGAAAACCAGTTTTTCAGAGGTGCTATATGAAGTAAAGTCTCTGGGTCTAACGGAGCCTGACCCCCGTGAAGATTTGTCAGGAATGGATGTGGCCAGGAAATTATTGATTCTGGCCAGGGAAATAGGTATGAGCTGTGACATTCATGATGTTGAAGTTGAGGACCTGATACCGGAATCACTGCAAGCCATTGTCACTTGGGAAGAGTTTGAATCACATTTAGATCAACTGAACCAACATTATAACGAACGAATGGAATCTAAAAATCCGAACAAGGTATTTCGTTATGTGGGGGAATTGGACAGAGAGCAAGGACTTAGAGTGGCTTTGATAAGTGAGGATAGAAATTCAGGATTGGGAGCCATTAGTGGGGCAGACTCCATCTTTGAAATATACACTGAAGCATATGGTGACCAACCAATTATCATCCAGGGAGCAGGTGCCGGAGCTGCTGTCACAGCCCGGGGAGTATATTCTGATTTGTTAAGATTGGGAAGTAAGATATAGAAAGGCAGTACTTAAAATACCAGCTTAATCATAGACTTCTGTGCGGATTCCTGCAGCTTCAACCTGAAGGGCGATCTTGTGTAATTCTTCTTTTCCGACTTTCTCAATACCTTCGGCCGCAGTGCCCCTTTCTATGGAATAAAGCATCACATATTCGGGTTGTATTTTTTTCACCAGTTCCAACCATGCGATCACCTCTGTCTCGGTCGTATTATCAATCATTTCCCCCTCCACTTCTCCCCTGAAGAATAAGGTTTGAATGATCAATTTACCTTTGAACGACATCAGATTTTCTACTATCTTATCAAGTTCGAGACCTCCCAGCGCCTGGTTGATTTTACCAAAAGTTTCAGGAATTCCAGTGTCCAGTTTTTGAATATTCTTGTCCACCTTGAGTAAGGCCTGTTTCACCGATTCCTTATGCAACATGGTGGCATTGGATAAAATGCTAATGGCAGCTTTGGAAGCGAATAAATCCCTGATCTCAATAGTATCATCAATGATCTTTGCAAATTGAGGATGTATGGTAGGCTCTCCGTTACCGGCAAAAGTAATGGCATCTGGTTCGTTTACAGTGCCTTGCAGATCTTTTAGTTTTTGGGTAAGTTCATCTTTCAGCACATCAGCTTTGGGCAAAACAATTTTCTTTCCCTTATGATTGGTCCATCCACATTCGCAATACACACAATTAAAATTGCAGTATTTGTTGTCCACAGGTAAGAGGTTTATACCCAATGAAACCCCAAGCCTGCGACTGAACACCGGGCCAAATACCAATTCGTCAAATAAAAAACCAGCCATCGAAATATTTTGTGCAAAAATAGATTTAAATTTGAATCTGAAAGGATCAGGGATTTTATCTCAAATAGCCCGTATAAGGGCGCACATCATTGGCTGAAATTGAGTAGTTTAAAAGAAATACAGAAGCCCGTAAGCAGCGAGTTGAAAAAATTTCAACAGGTGTTCAGGAAGACGGTGAAAACAAAAGTGCCCTTATTGGATGTGATTACTTCATACATCCTAAAAACCAAGGGCAAGCAAATGCGACCCTTGATTGTATTGCATAGCGCAGCTTTGTTTGGAACTGTCAATGAGGCTTCCTATCGCGCGGCCACATTGATTGAGCTGATGCACACGGCTACTCTGGTACATGATGATGTGGTGGATGATTCAAACCTCAGAAGATCCAGATTTTCCATCAATGCCTTATGGAAGAATAAAATTGCCGTTTTAGTGGGTGATTTTCTGCTGTCAAGAGGCATGTTACTGGCCCTGGAAAACAAAGACTACCATTTGCTCGAAATTGTTTCAGTGGCAGTGAAGGATATGAGTGAAGGAGAACTGCTGCAAATAGAAAAGGCGAGAAAACTGGACATCAGTGAGGAAGTGTACTTCGAAATCATCAGAAAAAAAACAGCCTCATTGCTGGCTTCCTGTTTTGCTACCGGAGCAGCCTCAACAAGCCAGGACCAGTTGATAATTGAGAAAATGAGACTGATTGGAGAGCATACAGGTATTGCCTTTCAGATAAAAGACGACCTCTTTGATTTTGAAAAGGAAAATAAAACCGGTAAACCCAGCGGCATAGATATTAAAGAGAAGAAAATGACCCTCCCTTTGATTTATTTGCTTAGCAAAAGTAGCTTTGCAGAACGCCGGCGCATTATCAATACCGTAAAGAACCACAGCCATAAACCGGAGAAAGTGAACTGGCTTATGGACCTGGTCCAACAATCAGGAGGTCTGGAATATGCCACAGAAAAGATGGTATGGCACAAACAGCAGGCATTGGAATTATTGAAGCAATTTCCTGATAACCAGCATAGAAAATCACTCGAGGACCTTATAGAATACGTTATTGAACGTAGCAAATAAGTGCCGACAACTTAAAAAACTTCCGAAAAACCAGATCATTCTCTACTTGACTATGCTTTAAGCAGGGTAAAAGAAAAAGTGGTGCCTTCACCTACTTTGCTTCTTGCAGAGATGGTTTGTCGGTGGGCACCAATAATATGCTTAACAATGGCAAGTCCTAAACCTGAACCACCCTTATCCCGAGAACGGCCAGTGTCGGTACGGTAGAATCGTTCAAAAACCCTGGGTAAAAGCTCCTCGGGTATACCCATACCATTATCACTTACTTCAATCAGGTAGTTTTTATGAAAATCATGAAAACTGATATCCACCACAGAGTGACCTTCTGCGCCATACTTTAAGGCATTGTCAATCAGATTAATGAAAACCTGACGAACCCTCTTTTTATCTGCCATCACAAGAACTGATCTGCCTGGGCTGGTTTTTAAACTGATAACTGCGTTGACCTTGCTGGCCTTCACTTCAAGAAAATCGATGACCTCACGACACAGTTGGATCAAATCGAATTTTTCTTCCATTAAGACCAGTTCGCCAGATTCGAGCTTGGAAATGTCTTCCAAATCTGCTACCAGAGCAATCATCCTGTTGATGCTTTTCTCGCTCTTCACGAGAAACTTTTTGTTGATGCTTGGATCATCTATCCCACCTTCCAGTAAGGTTGAAATATATCCCTGAATATTAAAGATAGGAGTTCGCAGTTCGTGAGAGATATTTCCAAGAAACTCACGACGGTAGGCTGCCATCTCCTTCAGCTCTTCTATCTCCTTTTTCTTTTCTTCACTCCATTCCAATACCACCTGATTCACAATTTCCAGCACATCGTTTTTCTTCCTGGTTTTATTGGCCTCGCGGTTTGAGGGTGTAGACTTAAAGCGACCAATGGTTTTATAAATGACCTTAATCCGGTCATAAACAAACTTTTCAATGGAAAAATTAAAGATTACATAGGTACTAATGAAGATGGAAAAGAAGTAAACAAGGAAAGGGATTAACTGAAAATTCCCATACAGAAAACTTAGAATGGAATATGCCATTCCAAATATAATAGCTATCAGGAATGCATTGAGTAAGGCAATTCTATGTGGTGTGAGTCCTTTCATTGCTACACCTATTGAAGAACATCAGCAAACCCAATCGAATCAGCTCTTGTTCACTCTTAATTAAAGGTCAGGCTTCCAATTTGTAGCCAATTCCCTTTACGGTTTTAATGATATCTACCCCAATTTTCTCTCTGATTTTTCTCATATGAACATCGATGGTCCGATCTCCTACGATCACATCATCGCCCCATACTTTGGAGAATATTTCATCTCTTGTAAAAACTTTATTGGGTGATTCTGCCAGCAAAACTAGCAATTTAAATTCCTTTTTAGGCAGACTTATTTTGTTTCCATCAATGCTTACATCATAGCTTATTTTATCGATAACTATATTGCCGATGTTGATAACCGAAGGTTTTTCAGTTTTAGCTGATCGCCTGAGCATGGCTGTTATCCTGCTGATCAGCACTTTGGGCTTAATGGGTTTGGACACATAATCGTCAGCTCCTGCATCGAAACCTGCGATCTGAGAATAGTCCTCCGAACGGGCGGTAAGAAACACTATAAGGGTATCATCCAAGGCAGGAATCTTTCGGATTTCCTCCACAGCAGTTACGCCATCCATTTCCGGCATCATAACATCCATAAGGATAAGATGAGGAAGTTTTTTTCGTGCAGCCTCAATGGCTTCGATACCATTGGAAGCTGTATGCACAGTAAAACCTTCACGTATTAAATTGTAGCTAAGGAATTCAATAATGTCATCTTCATCATCCACAAGAAGAATGGTGAATTTTTTGTTATCCATGCTTTTTCTTCATCTGATTTATCTAGCCAAATTACTAATTTTTAAGCTCTCAAAATCTCATTTACAATAATTAATGATTTCTTAAAATTAGGGAGTTGCAGTTGGTCTGTGATGGGCAATCAAGTTTTTCAGTACATATGAAAACGCAGGCCATTTATGTCGTTGCTTTTGTTAATTTTGGCCCATATCAAGCCATATTTATGCGGAAATATTTACTCATTCTTCTGGTTTTTGGATGCTCTCTAACAGGTTTTACACAAGAATTCCATGGAGGCTTGATGGCTGGAGTTGCAGGAACACAAGTAGATGGAGATAGTTTCTCGGGTTACAATAAGGCAGGGCTTTTTGCTGGGGCTTACGTAAACCTCGACCTGGGTCCTTCCTCAAGCCTACAAATGGAGTTAACTTATTTTCAGAAGGGGAGTCGTGTGAATCCGGATTCGGCAAATGACTTTCGGCAGTATTTGTTCAGAGCCAATTATGTGGAATTGCCGGTATTGTACTTGCATAAATTCGGAAAATTCAGAATAAGTGCCGGGCCGTCCGCTGGCTTTCTGGTGGGGCATTATGAAGAAGCCCAATATGAAATCAAACATGAGCAGGATGATTACAATGCTCCTGCTAGAGTGACCTTACAAGTTAACATTGGAATGCAGTTTTATTTTGCTAAACACTGGGGAGTCGATGCTCGATTTAATCAATCCATATTGAATATCAGACAGGGAAATATGTCAGGTGATATATACCGTTTTTGGAGCTATGGGCAGTTCCATAATACTTTCGTCATTTCACTGATATATCAAATCAGGTGACCTCTCTACTTCAGCTTTACTCTTTCCACTTGATGTTACAGCCCACAGAGGGGATCTGGTCCTCAGGGATTTTTTTATCAGCAAGCAATAAATCCAAAGCCTCACGCATATGCCTGCCGCTCACTTCAACTCCATTACTGGGACGTGAATCATCCAACTGACCACGGTACACACACAAGCCATTGTTGTCGAAAAGATCGAAATCTGGTGTGCAGGCTGCATCGTAAGCCTTGGCAACCGACTGATCTTCATCATACAAATATGGAAATGGAAAATCGAGTGCTAGAGCCAGATCCTTCATTTTGTCAGGATGGTCTTCAGGGTAATTCACCACATCATTGCTGCTGATGGCTGCCATGCCTATTCCCTTGGGCATATAATCGTTGCCCAGTTGCACCAGTTCGCGAATCACATGCTTAACATATGGACAATGGTTACAAATAAACATGACGAGAGTACCTTTTTCGCCCTTGATGTCTGGGTAAGAAAGATCTTTTCCTGTGACCGTATCCGGCAACCTAAAGTCAGGGGCTTGAAAGCCAAGAGGAATAGCTTTGGTGGGAGTTAATGACATTTTTCTTTTTGTTGTTTATATGAATTGACTATGGTCGATAAAACTATACAATTTCATTAAACCGAAGAATTGCGGTTGTGATCGATATTCCGTTTCAGGGATTCATATCCTGTTCTTTCTACAGCAGAATGTTTAAACAATTTTTTGAATGTGGGCTTATCCATCAGCTCCCAGTTATCCTTTCTTAACTGTGTTAGTTCATCTGATGCCTGAAACAACTCTTCCTGATGAGCTGTGGCGAAGCGGTTCCACGGACATACATCCTGACAGATATCGCAACCCACAATCCAATCTTTCAGACTGCCTTTAGTTTGACTATCCAAAGAGCCTTTATATTCTATACTCAGGTATGATATACATTTACGGGCATCAAGTTCGTAAGCGGTCAGGGCTTTTGTAGGACATGCTTCAATACATTTAGTACAAGATCCACAGGCTTGTTTAACTTCTATTGCCTGCTCATCCAGGTCCAGGTCAGAAATGATATGCCCAATGAAGAAAAAAGAGCCACCTTTTTTATTGATGAGCATGGTGTTTTTCCCAATAAAACCCAGTCCGCCCTTTCTGGCCCATGCCCTGTCGAGAACAGGTGCTGAGTCTACAAATAAACGGGCTTTCCGTTCACCGGTTTTTGATTCAATATGGTCAAGCAGGAGCTTTAGTTTCTCCTTGATTACAAAGTGGTAATCCTTACCATAGGCATATTTTGAGATGTTATAATTGTCCGTTGCTTCCAGCTTCTCTTCAGGATAATAATTGAGTAACACACTGATAACCGATCGGGCACCTTCAACCAATTGGTCGGGATGGTATCGTTTCTCACGATTTCTTTCCAGGTAAGACATCTCGCCATGAAACCCCTTGGAAAGCCAGCTTTCCATAAAAGCCGCATCGTCTTGCAGATGCTGGATTCCTGAAATACCGCAGTCAAAAAACCCCAGTTGTTTTGCCCTGGCCTTAATTTCCTGAATGAATTGGTCTTTCTGAAGTTGATTCACAATCATGATTCCTGATATTGGAACCTGGCTTGGTATCTTATGCTAAAACAGTTTGCCTTGTTCCAGGTCTTTTATTTTCCCCAGATGCTTATAAGCAAGTTCAGTGGCTTCTCTGCCCCGAGGGGTACGCATGATATAGCCTTCCTGAATAAGATAGGGCTCATACACTTCTTCAATGGTTCCACCTTCTTCGCCAACGGCAGTAGCAATGGTTGTTATGCCTACAGGGCCACCCTTGAATTTTTCAATGATGGTGCTTAAAATGCGGTTATCCATCTCATCAAGTCCGTGTTTGTCCACATTGAGGGCTTCCAGTGCATGTTTGGAAATGTCCATATCAATATTACCATCACCTTTAATCTGAGCAAAGTCTCTTACACGTCTTAACAATAAATTAGCAATTCGTGGCGTGCCACGACTTCTGCCGGCGATCTCCAGGGCAGCTTCATCATTGATAGTCACCTTAAGAATGGATGCTGAACGTTTGATAATCCCTGCCAGTGTTTTGGTGTTATAATAGGCCAGCCTCGAGTTTATTCCGAATCGTGAGCGTAGAGGTGCTGTTAACAAACCTGATCGGGTAGTGGCGCCAACAAGTGTGAAAGGGTTTAAAACGATTTGAACCGATCGCGCGTTGGGACCTGTTTCGATCATGATATCGATTTTAAAATCTTCCATGGCTGAATACAAATACTCTTCAACCACCGCACTCAACCTGTGAATTTCATCAATGAACAGCACATCATTTTCTTCCAGATTGGTAAGCAATCCGGCCAGATCGCCGGGCTTATCCAAAACAGGTCCGGACGTGGTGATGATGTTGACGCCCAATTCATTTGAGATAATATATGAAAGTGTAGTCTTACCCAGTCCCGGTGGGCCATGAAGTAATACATGGTCCAGAGCCTCCTCTCTTTGCTTGGCTGCTTCAACAAAAATCTTCAGATTCTCAACAACTTTTCGTTGTCCTGCGAAGCCTTCAAAACGGCCCGGTCGGAGGACCATTTCCAGATCAAGTTCAGATTTACTCAGTTGTGCTCCGCTGGCATCCAGATTTTCATTCATGGGCTTATCTTATACAGCAAAAGTACTAAATATGTTGTGTAATACGATTTGTAAAAAGAGCAGTTCTCAGGGCTGTATTGATCTGTGTGGAATTATTTACTAAATTAGCTACACCAAGATGCTGCAAATTCAGGGGGCAAAATTGGTAGTTTCCAATGGGCTTCCTACTAATGATAACATCATGAAAACCATACTTGTTGGCATTGATTTTTCAAAAAACGCTGAACATGCTCTTAAGTATGCATTGCTTTATGCGAACCAGCTGAATGCGGATATTCATTTGGCCTGGGTTGACAATACAAGCAGTGATGAGAGCGTTATAGATACCATAGCTGGTGATATTAGAATTGAAAAGCGTTCCTATTTAAACCAATTGGTGGAAAAGTACGAGCCGCAGCTGAAAACCGGGAAGATTAAACTGCTACTCAAAAAAGGCAAGGTCTATCAGGAACTTGCAAAAGCCGCCCGTCAGATAGAGGCTGATCTGATTTGTGCTGGTACCCATGGGGTTTCAGGATATGAGCAGTACTGGATAGGCAGCAATGCCTACCGAATTGTTACTCAGGCTCCCTGCCCGGTAATCACTATCAGAAGCGACTATGAATTTTCAGGACAAATAAAAAAGATTCTGTTGCCACTGGACAGTTCGCTCGAAACCAAGCAAAAATTACCATTTGCTGCAGAAATAGCTAAAAAGTTTGGGGCGCATATTCATCTGTTGGAAGTATACAATACACCCATAAAGGTGATCAGAAGGAGGATTGACAAAATAGGACAAGAGGCTGTTACATGCCTCAAAGAAAAGGAGGTTGATTTTGTGCTTGAAAAACTGGAATCAACCAATGTAACATCTTCAATATTGGAATACAGTAATCAAAATGATATCGATCTGATTACCATTATGACAGATCAGGGAATTACAACAGCAAATAAGTTTTTAGGACCCTATTCACAGCAGTTGATTAACAACGCGCTGATACCTGTTCTAAGCCTGAGGGCTAAAGAATATTTATAAGACCAGAATTAAAATGTAATACATGAACAAGATTATTGCCTTGGCAGGTATATTGTTTTTAAGCATCAGCGTCCAATTATACGCTCAGGATTTCCAGGCTCCTGCTACACCCACCAATGGGGATGCCAGGATTGACCAGCTCGTGGAGCTTCATCAGGCGTATAATGAAGCTTTCCCCTATGTATCAGGATACAGAATCCAGATATTTATGGAGTCGGGGAATCAGGCTCTGGAAGATGCAGAAGCCACCAGGGAGAAGTTTGAAGAAGATTATAGCGACACACCGGCCTATATTACATTTAGCGAGCCATACTACAGGCTTAGGGTTGGTGACTTTAGAACCCGATTGGAAGCTATGCGCTTTTTGGAAGTAATTAAGCGTAAATATGCCAATGCCTGGGTTATAAAGGACAATATTTCCTTTACCAATACTACGATTCATCAAAAAACCAACTGATATGAGTAAGAAAATTCTTGTGGGCGTCGACTTTTCAGACTGTTCCATCAATGCCCTTGAACATGCCATGACCATAGCCGTTAAAGCGAAAGCCTCAATAACGATGTTATGGGTAAACCACCTGGATTACTCCAAAGAAATCTTTTCTGTTGAACCCAAAGAAATCGAAATTGAAGTAAAGAGAAGGTTTGAGGAAATGATTACAAATTACAAGCCGAGATTGTATGGTCACGGTATCGATTATGTAATCCGGAAAGGAAAGGTATACAAGGAAATTTGTGATGTAGCCAAAGAAATAGATGCCTTTTTAATTGTTACCGGTACCCATGGGTCATCCGGTTTTGAAGAATTCTGGATTGGAAGTAACGCCAACCGCATGGTGTCCTCAAGTAAACTACCCATCATTACTATTCGTGGTGGTGTGGATATTGGAACCGACCTGAAGCGCATCGTAATGCCCTTCGACAGCACAAAAGTAACCCGTCAGAAACTGCCCATTACCTCACTGCTTGCCAAGTATTTTAATTCGGAAGTTCATATTTTGGGCTTGTTCACTTCATCCCTTGATGACATCAGATACCGGATCAGAAATTATACGATACAGGCAGAAGACTATTTCAAAGAAAACGGGGTCCGCTATAAAACAGTTTTCCTGGAAACAGATAATATCACTAAGGTCACCCTCGATTATGCCAAGAAAATTGATGCCAACCTGATATCAATTATGACGGAGCAGGAAACCTCCACGGCCAATCTGTGGTTAGGGCCATATGCCGCACAAATGGTGAACCATTCACCCATCCCTGTGCTGAGTGTACACCCTGATAAATATAAGTTCTATAATGGTTAATTAAAAAAGCCGCTCAAGTTGAGCGGCTTTTTTTTTGATATTCTAAAGCTATTTTTTGATCACATCCCCGTTTTTGTTGAAGAAGCTGTATTCCATTAAATGGAATTTCTTCTCAGCTCTTACACGGATCCATTTTTTATACTTCCAAAACCATTTCCATTGCAAGGATTTGAAGCCTTTGGTAATATGTGAGGCAATAAATGGATGGACACCCAGTGTCAAATGGTTTTCGTTCTGATCCTGAACCAGATATTTAAGGTTATTCTCAACCTCATCAATAACCGTCATGCTGGATTTAATCTCACCACTTCCTTTACAAACCGGGCAGGTTTCCAATACCGGTACCGACATTTCAGGTCTTACCCTTTGACGGGTAATCTGAACGAGGCCGAAACGGCTGGGAGGTAAAATGGTGTGCTTGGCGCGATCTTTTGCCATTTCCTCTTTGAGTTTGGCAAATAAGGCCCTGCGGTTTTTTGCCTCATGCATGTCAATAAAATCAACAACAACAATACCTCCCATATCACGGAGGCGCAGTTGACGAGCCACTTCTGCAGCAGATTCTAAATTGACAGTTAGGGCATTTTCTTCCTGGGAATTGTCTTTGTTTACCCGATGGCCGCTGTTGATGTCGATGACATGCAGGGCCTCGGTATGTTCGATAATCAGATAAACGCCACTTTTTATGGTAACATTTTTCCCAAAGGATGAGCGCAATTGTTTTTCAATACCAAAATGCTCAAAAATGGGTGTTTTGCCTTTGTAACGTTTAACAATATCTTTTTTATCGGGAGCAATGGTGCCGATAAAATTCTTGATCTCATCGTACAATACAGGATCTCCTACATGCACGCTGTTGAAGGTTTCATTTAAGATGTCTCTTAAAATGGCGGAGGTGCGATCTAACTCGCTTAATACTTTGTGCGGTGCTTTTAGATGTGGCAGCTTTTTAATGATACTTTCCCATTTGCCTACCAGGTTTCTTAAATCAGCATCCAGTTCAGCAACCCTTTTGCTTTCGGCAACGGTTCTGATAATCACGCCATAATTATTTGGCTTGATGCTTAAAATAAGTCTTTTCAGACGGTCTCGTTCTTCTTTGCTTTTGATTTTTTGGGAGATAGAAATCTTGTTTGAGAAAGGTAGTAGTACAAGAAACCTACCGGGAAAGGAGATTTCGGTGGAAATCCTCGGGCCCTTGGTTGAAATGGGCTCTTTGGCAATCTGGACAACTATTTGTTGCCCCGATGATAATACCTGAGTGATCTTACCGGTTTTCTCAATGTCTTTTTCTGGTTTGAACTTTTCGTGTGTGGTAAGGTGTGCTTTTCCTAGTAAAGCCAGTTTTGAAAACTTGTTCAGGGTCCTGATTTGAGGTCCCAGATCAAGATAATGTAGAAAGGCATCTTTCTCATAGCCTACATCTACAAATGCGGCATTTAAGCCGGGCATAATTTTCTTAACCTTACCTAAAAAAACATCACCAACAACAAATTTGTTATTGGTTTCTTCCTTATGAAGTTCTACCAGATTTTTGTCCTCGAGCAGCGCAATATTAACCTCCGATAAATTCGAATCGATGATTAATTCTCTGTTCACAATATTTGTTTTTAAGTTGATTCCTGTGTGTATGTTTTATACACCACAAGAAAAGTAAGTGTGTGTTTATAGGACAAACTATAAAAATGAAAAGGAGGGAGTAAAAAGTAACAACACAGCGTAAAACTACGCTGTGTTGTTTAAGTGTTAAAAGAAATAATCTATTTCTTCTTATGCCTATTCTTCCTCAAACGTTTTTTACGTTTGTGTGTCGCCATCTTGTGCCTTTTCCTCTTTTTTCCGTTTGGCATAATACAATGTATTAAAGGTTATAAATCTATTTAACGTTGCCTTTAACTTCGTTTACAAAAGTTTTGGCAGGTTTGAAAGCAGGAATGTTGTGAGCAGGAATAATGATAGTAGTGTTTTTGGAGATGTTACGGCCAGTTTTTTCAGCTCTTTCTTTGATGATGAAGCTACCGAAACCTCTTAAATATACATTCTCGCCACTTACCATAGTGTCTTTCACAGTTTCCATAAATGATTCAACAACGGCTTGAACAGCTACTTTCTCGATTCCTGTTTTGTTGGCAATTTCAGTTACAATTTCTGCTTTGGTCATGTCAATATTTTTTAAATGATTAGTACTTAATTTCTTATTTCGGGTCGCAAAAATAAAACAAATTTGGAAACATTGTGTTTTCTCACACTTTTTTTTCAATCTAAATGGTTCTTTTTAAGTATTTTCGGCCGCTTGTGAAAGATTTTAGTCATCGAATAATTGAATGGTACGAAAGCAACCAGCGCGATTTGCCCTGGCGCCATACCCGTGATCCCTATAAAATATGGTTGTCTGAGATTATCCTGCAGCAAACCAGAGTGAATCAGGGTCTGTCCTACTATATAAAGTTTACTTCTGCTTATCCTGATTTGAAGGCATTGGCCACAGCCCCCCGAGATGAAATTCTTAAACTTTGGCAAGGCTTGGGTTACTACAGTAGGGCCAACAACCTGCATGATGCGGCCAAAACGCTGTTGGAAGAATACGGAGGACGTTTTCCGGAAACTCCCAAGGAATTAATGGATATTAAAGGTATTGGAAGCTATACTTCAGCAGCTATTGCATCCCTGGCCTTTGATTATCCTGCCGTGGTAGTAGATGGTAATGTGTTTAGGGTATTGGCAAGGATATTTGGTATTTATACCGACATCCAAAGCCATGCAGCCAGAAAAGAATTTGAAAATCTTGGCAATGCTTTAATGGATAAGAAGCAGCCCGGAACCTTTAATCAGGCCATTATGGAATTTGGGGCCTTGCAGTGTACACCAAAAAAACCTGATTGTGCTCACTGCATATTCATGAGTCAATGCTATGCCTACAGTAAAAACAAACAAGAGTTTTTACCAGTTAAGAAACCCAGGATTAAAGTCAGGTCACGCTATTTTTATTATTTCCTCCTTGAAAGCAATCATGGTAAAACAACCACCTTTTATCTCAGAAAAAGGGATGACAGCGATATCTGGAAGAATCTTTATGACCTCCCTTTGGTTGAATCTGCTCAAGAAGAAACAGTGGATGATGTCGTTCTACAACAACTTAAAGAGGGTGTATTAAAGGATACTGCCTTCAACATCCATGGGGTATCAGATGTTTACAAGCATAAGCTCACCCATCAGCATATTATGGGACGGTTTATACATATAAAACTCGAAGGCATGCTGCAGCCATCATTGGAAAAATCCTTACATTTGGTAGGTCAAAATGAGCTTGAAAATTATCCCGTTCCCAGGTTGATAGAGCAGTATTTCCACGACAAGGGTTTGATAGAAATGGGCTGATGGTGAGCAGTTTAGATTTGTTTTTTTACTAACAATATAATATAAGGACAAGATGGCAGGATTAAATAAAGTGATGTTGATAGGAAGAATCGGTAAGGACCCTGATACCTATAGCTTTGATGATGGAACGAAAAAGATAAGTTTTTCGCTGGCTACCACTGAAAGCTACAGAGACAGGAATAAAAATGAGTGGGTGGACCAAACCGAATGGCATAATGTGGTGGGCTATCGCTATCTGGCAGAAAAATCATTTGCCAAAGGTGATCTGGTTTATCTTGAAGGAAAAATTCGTAACAGAAAGTACAACGATAAAGACGGTAATGAGCGCTACATCACTGAAATACTGGCAGATAAGATCAATATTTTAACCAGAAGTCAGGCCAACAGTGGTGATGGTAACCAAAACTATCAACAGCAAAATACCTATACACAAAAAGATAATACTGAAGCAGCTGCGGCTTCAAGCCAACCACAGCCCGAGGATGACCTTCCCTTCTAAAAATCAGGCATCTCCCATGTATTTTGACAATTCTTTGTAATTTTGCCAACTAGAAATACTCATTAATTGTATTATTTTGGAAGACCCTGATCCGGAACCCTTATTCTTTTTGTTAACCACTCAGCCAGAAACATTTTTTACTGGTTTCACATTAGCAGCTGGCATTTCCATAGTTTTCCTTTTACTTCTTCTGTTGGCCTCAGCCTTGGTTTCAGGGTCAGAAACAGCCTTCTTTTCATTGAAGCCTGTGGACCTGGAAAAACTGAGGCAGGGATTGCTTCCCAAGGATAAATTGGTATTAAAGCTTGGAAACAATCCCAAGGAGTTGTTAGCCACCATACTGATAGCCAATAATTTTATAAACGTCAGCATCGTGATTTTATCCACCTTCATAGTGGATCAGATATTCAAGCTGTCAGTGAATCCAATATTGGCATTCCTGTTGCAAGTAGTTATTATAACCTCTGTCATCTTAATCTTTGGAGAAATCATACCCAAGATATTGGCCAATCGAGAGCCCTATATGGTGAGTCGCTTGATGGCCGGGCCCTTAAAGCTTTTGGGAGTAATCTTCCAGCCACTGAGTCGGTTTTTGGTCAGCACCACCTCATTCATCGATAAACGGGTGGGTAAGAAAGGTCATAATATAACCATGAGCGAACTATCAGATGCCATCGATATTACTGTTGATGACAGTGCTCCAGAAGATGAGAAAATGATACTTAAGGGTATCGCCACTTTTGCCAATAAGGAAGCCAGTGAAATCATGCAGTCAAGAGTCAATGTTACTGCCCTGGCCAGTGACCTTTCTTATAAGGAGGTCATGAAGGTGGTTCTGGCCTCAGGTTACTCAAGAATACCGGTCTATGAAGAATCCATTGATAAAGTGCTGGGGGTACTCTATATCAAGGATTTACTGCCCTATGGGGATAAGGATGCCAACCCCAAATGGTTAAAGCTTATCAGACCATCTATTTTTGTGCCTGAGAATAAGAAAATCAATGATTTGCTACAGGAATTCCGAAACAAAAAGATTCACCTGGCCATAGTGGTTGATGAATATGGAGGCACTTCCGGTATCATTACCCTGGAAGATATTATTGAAGAAATTGTTGGGGAAATTAGTGATGAGTTTGACAAGGAATTGCAACAGTTTAAATTCAGAAAACTAACAGATCAATCCTATATTTTTGAAGCCAAGACACCATTAAATGACCTTTGTAAGATCCTTTCCTTACCTGATGATTACTTTGATGAGGTAAGAGGTGAGGGAGATTCTCTCGGTGGATTGATTCTTGAACTGGAAGGCAAGATACCTGAAAAAGGAAGCTGCATCACCTACCAGTCCTTCCAGTTTTTTATTCAGGATGTTGATCAACGCAGAATTAAAGAAATTAAGGTTGTTTTTGGTGCGGATACTAAAGATGGGGACGGAAATAAGAATTAAATGATGGACAAATCTCGGAACATAGTCGTATTATTGGTTTTTATCTTGGCTACTCTCTCATGTGAACAACCCTATTCACCAAAACCAAAGGGCTATTTTCGGATTGATTTGCCAGAAAAAGCATACGTGGATTACGATAGCACTTTTCCCTATCAGTTTCAATATCCGGTGTATGCTTCGGTAACCAATGACCCTCATTCTCCTAATGAAAAGTACTGGGTTAATATTGAATTCAAACAATTCAATGCAACCCTTCACCTGAGTTATAAAGAAGTTGAAGGTAATCTGATTGAGTATCTGGAAGATGCCCATATGCTGGTGACCAAGCATATTCCCAAGGCTGACGCCATCGATGACAGCCTTATTGAAAATCGGGATCGTCAGGTGTTTGGATTAACCTACAAGATTGAAGGTAGCAATGCCGCCTCACCCTATCAGTTTTTTGTCACCGATTCTGCCAGCCATTTTGTGAGAGGTGCCCTCTATTTTAATAGCCGACCTAACAACGATTCACTCCAACCAGTCATCAACTTTTTGGTGGATGATATTGAACATTTAATCAATACCTTGCACTGGAATACGAAGTAGATGCAACCTATTGAGCATTTACTTGTCTACCCTCAATAAGCACTAGTTTAGCCATACCCATGGATCGATCAAGAAAGCCATCAATAAAGAGCTGCCTTTATAGGCTGATCGCTTTGGTTTTCTTATTCCATGTTGCCTTTGTGACATCCTTTGGTCAGGATAAATACTCCAGAATTCGAATAGACTTGTCATTTCAGGAATCACAACTTCTGAGTTCATTTGGTATTGATCCCAGTGAAGGTTCCTATATTGCGGAAGGAATATTTGAGGCTGATTTAAGTGCCACGCAACTCGAGACCTTAAAAGCAAACCACATAGAATTTCAGCTGGTTTATGATGACGTTTCAGCCTTCTATCGTGAAAGGGCGAAAAATGATTATTCCACCGATCATTCTATACTGGATACCTGGCCCGTTCCGCAACACTGGGAATTGGGTTCAATGGCCGGTTTTTACACACTCGATGAAGTCTATGCTGAACTGGATGAAATGCATGCCTTATATCCCGATCTGATTACTCAGAAGGAAGCTTTGTCCTCCTCTAATTTGACCTTTGAAGGAAGGGAGCAGTATTGGGTAAAAATTTCAGATAACCCCAATACCAATGAAGAAGAACCAGAAGTCCTGTATAATGCCATGCATCATGGCCGCGAACCCATGAGCTTGCAGCAACTACTTTTCTTCATGTGGCACCTCCTGGAAAACTATCAGTCGGATAGCATGATTCATCAGCTGGTGAATGAAACAGAACTCTATTTTATTCCGGTCGTTAACCCCGATGGTTTTGAATACAACCGCATTAACCATCCCGATGGTGGTGGTATGTGGCGAAAAAACAGAAGGGATAATGGCAATGGTATTTTTGGGGTTGATCCCAACCGCAACTATGGCTTTAAATGGGGCTATAACGATGCCGGATCATCTCCTGATCCGGAAGCCAACAATTATAGAGGTCCAGGACCCTTCTCTGAACCCGAAATTCAAAATGTAAGAGACTTCTGTAAAGCAAACGAATTTTCCATTGCTCTCAACTACCATTCCTATGGTAATTTGCTTTTATATCCCTGGGGTTATAGTGATGATCCCTGTGAAGATGATCCCCTGTTTTCAGCCTTCGCCCAACTGATGACCAAAGAAAATCAATACACCTATGGTCCTGTTAACACAACCATTTATCCTACCAATGGTGCAGCTGATGATTGGATGTATGGTGAAGTGTTTATTAAAGATATTATGTACTCTTTTACACCTGAAGTGGGAGCTTCAGGAGATGCATACTGGCCATCGCCCTCAAGAATAATACCCTTAAGTCAGGAACAGATGTGGCAGAATATCCATGCCGCTCGTCTGGCAGGAAGATACGCAGTAGTGTCTGATCAGTCACCCCTCGTGATAGGTGATCTCAGTGGTTTTTTACCATTTGAAATCAAGCGCCTGGGGTTGACTGACTCAGATTTTTATTCCGTATCCATTCAGCCCCTTGATAATTATTTGATCAGTGTAGGTGATCCCCTTGAGTTTGGAAATCTGGCACTTCTTGAAATTGCCCTCGATTCCATATCTTTTCAGTTGGACCCAGACATTCCCACAGGAACGGCCTTTAGTTATTTGATCAGTGTTGACAATGGGCAATACCTGGTTTCAGATACCATGGTAAAATACTACGGTACCCGGTATTCTATTTTTGAATCGTCTTGTGATGATATGGGTATTTGGATTTCCGATAGCTGGGATACTACAACAGCACAGCTTTTTTCATCTCCGGCTTGCATAACTGATTCGCCACGAGCTTTCTATGATAATTTTGATTCTAACTTTGTCTATCTGGATTCAACCATTGATTTGTCTCAGGTAGATATGGCTTTTGTGGGATTTATGACCAGATGGGAAATAGAATCACGCTATGATTATGTGCAATTTCAGATCAAGGATGTACAGACCAATGAGTGGGTTCCCGTGGGTGGCGAATTAAGCAAAATGGGCACCGAGCATCAGGACCCGGGTCAGCCGGTATATGATGGATTCCACAACGAATGGCGTAAAGAAACCATTCCCCTTACTGACTATTTAGGGAAGAAAGTCAGGTTTCGTTTTGCCCTGAAAGCCAATAATTATATGAGGGAGGATGGCTTTTATTTTGATGATTTCGAAATTAGTATCATCAGCCAAATTCTGGACGCTGAACCCAAATATTCACAATCTCTCCATAGGCAACTTTATGATGCCTTTCCCAATCCGGCAAGCCATCAGTTGATCATTCCTTATGAACTAGGATCCCATACCAACACCAGCCTCGAAATTTTCGATCTGATGGGTAACACCTCCATAAGCAGGACTTTGGATGCAGGAAGCAGTCAGTTGGTACTTGATGTGAGTGCCTTAAAACCTGGAGTATATTTTTACCGTCTAATGGGTGAGGAGAATTATTCAGAAGCCAAAAGCTTTATCAAACACTAAGACAATCTCCCTGTAACTGAGTTAATTCCACCACCGGAGTTAGTTTTTCAATTTATTAATCTTCCTGAAAGCCCGGAAAGTGCATGTATACTTGTGACGGGAAAATTAATGATTCTTCATGGAGATTCTACCTGAATGGTTTTAATTAATTCGTACTTTTGGCATTCGTAAATAATCATTTATGGGATAATACAAACCAGGGATTTATTAAAGTATAGGAGGGAATTCTATGATTGAAACCATTAAAATAGGAAGACTTAGATGGCTGCATATAAAAGACCCTTCTGAAGACGATTTTGAGCACCTGGATGCCACCTACCATTTTCACCCATTGGATATTGAGGATTGTCGTCAGGCTAACCAACGATCCAAAATCGATATTTACGATGATTATTATTTTCTAATACTCCATTTTCCTGTATTCGACCGACAGAACAGATTCATCAAGACCAGAGAACTAAAGGTGTTTTGGGGAGAAGATTTTATCATTACCATTGGGAAAACCCATTGGATGGTAGACAGTTTGTTTGCTGAAGCCTTGGAGCAGGAGAAAAATGGTGATGATTTTGAGGTGGGTACTTCCGATGCCTTGCTGTATCTCATTCTGGATAAAATCATGAATGAGACCTTATATCTCTTGAGGAAAGTAGGACTTGAATTGGAACTGATCAATCGGGAATTGTTTACCCGTGGGGCACCAAAAATTATTGAGCGCCTGTCGATCACCCGAAAGAACATCATATTACTCAATACCATGCTAAAACCCCAGATTCGGGTGTTCAATAAATTTGAATCAGGAAGTGTGGAAGGCTTTGCCGACAATATGGAAGATTATTGGGGTAATATTCTTGACTACTATAATCGCATGTGGGATTTAACCGAAGACTATGGTGAGCTCATCGAAGGCTTGTCCACTACTTTCGATTCCATGCAGACCAATAAAACCAATGAGATCATGAAAATCCTGACGCTGATCTCATCTATTATCCTGCCACTGACCTTTCTTACCGGATTGTATGGTATGAATGTATTGCTTCCCATGCAAAATGATAATGCCGCCTTTATGGTAATCATTGGCTTTATGCTGGTCATTGGAATAGGAATGATATTCTACTTCCGAAGGAAAAAGTGGATGTAGGCTATTTTTTATTTCTGAAAATTTGGGTTTGTCGGGTGATGGATTCCTTATGAATCAATTCCAGCAAGTGTTTTAAATTGTCAGCATCCAGTCCGAGATGGGTACCGATGGACAATCGGTCTTCCATAATTCCTGCCCATCTTTTCATCTGGAGAATAGTAATGTCATTATCCTTTTTATACTCCCCAATTTCATCAATGATCTCCATCCTCTTGGCAAGAATCTGCAACAATTCACCATCCAATTTGTCGATTTCAGTCCGCAATTCTTCCAGCTTATGCTGGAAATCAATATCACCCTTACGGTCTCTAATGATCAATGCTTCAAGCAATTGTTTCAGGTCTTCAGGTTTGATTTGCTGAGCGGCATCGGTAACAGCGATTTCTGGTTTGTAATGACTTTCAATAACAAGACCATCCATTTCCAGGTCTAATGCCTTTTGTGAAATGCTTTGTAGCAAGTCGCGTCGGCCACAAATATGACTGGGATCCACGATAATGGGCAAATCAGGTGCAATCCTTTTTAACTCTATGGGAATTTCCCACATAGGTGCATTTCGAAAGGGAGATTTTTCAAAATAATGAAAGCCCCTGTGGATGGCAATAATTCTGTTGATACCTGAGGCATAAACCCTTTCAATGGCACCAATCCACAGCTTGAGATCAGGATTGAGTGGGTTTTTGACCATCACAGGAATATCCATGCCTTGTAAAGCATCCGCAATGGCCTGTACAGAAAATGGGTTCACCACCGTTCGGGCACCAATCCACAACACATCAACACCATATTTTTGAGCCAATTCAACATGTCTGGGTTCTGCTACCTCAGTGGCTACCATTAGTCCTGTTTCTTCTTTCACATCCCTCAGCCAGGACAAACCTTCTTCCCCTACGCCATCAAATTCACCGGGGCGGGTTCGTGGTTTCCAAACACCAGCTCTGAAAATATGCACCTTGGAAATGGCCTTAATTCCTCTGGCTGTAGTTAACATCTGTTCGCGGCTCTCGGCGCTGCAGGGTCCTGCAATAACCAGAGGCTCTTTTTCCGTATGAAACCACTCCTGAATTGGTAAAATATTGATATCCGTACCCATCGCTGCAAAAGTACAAATAATGAAACGTCAATGTGTTTTATTTCCAGGGCAAGAGGATGCTGATGGGAATCCTATTAAATGAATAGCTTTTTCATTAGGAGGGGTCATGACATCTGATTTCCTGGCTCGACATACGGATCAATACATATTTCTATAATTTGATTACATTTGAAATGCTTGAGAAAAATACCGATTGAAGAAATTCAGGCGCGTACATCATACATATTTAGGAAACAAATAACTCAATGGGTGGTGCTGGCCAAAATATGGTATGCTTTATCAACCACCCAATATACTGATGACCACCATTATACACTAACATAATTCCTAATTAGAATGAAAAAAATCATTTATTTTACAGGCCTGGGAGGCTTGTTGTTGTTAGCTGTTTGGGGAGCAGGATATCTGTATCAACCCTTACATCAGGATTTCATTTTGTATACTGCCCTTGCTATACTTGGGCTGATCATCCTTCCTTTTTTTCTCATGGGTTTGCTGTTAAAGTTTAGACGAAAAAGGAGAATTAAAAAGGGAGGATGTTCAAAAGTATCTGAGTCATCCTCAAATCAAGCAACTGTAGTTGATCAGAAGATAAATGAACATACCGAAGCTGTTGTAGAAACAGTTCTGGAAGAAGTGGAGTAGAAGCAATGACAATAGAAATGTATCAGGTTGATGCCTTCACAGATAAAGTGTTTGAAGGCAATCCGGCAGCAGTTTGTATACTGAAAACGGCACTGGAAGCGCAAGTCATGCAACAAATTGCGGCAGAAAACAATCTGGCCGAAACAGCATTTGTTCTTCCCAATAAAGATGGTTTTGAAATCAGATGGTTCACCCCAACCGTAGAGGTTGAACTGTGTGGTCATGCCACACTGGCGGCAGCCCATGTACTTTATGAGTATTACCAGTATGAAAGGGAGGAGATTCGTTTCACCTCTTTGTATAGTGGTTTGCTCACCGTATCTAAGGAAGGAAAACAGTTAACACTCAACTTTCCTAAAGATGATCTGCATGAGATTGATAAGCCTGTCTGGGTTGAAAAAGCCTTTGAGATCCAACCCTCAGCATTTTATAAAGGTAAAACAGATGTCATGTTGGTTTTTGATCATGAGCAGGATATCATCAACCAACAACCCGATCTGTCCCTATTGGCTACTTCAGAAGGTCGTGGTGTGATCATAACGGCTCCCGGCACAAAGTCAGATTTTGTTTCAAGGTTTTTTGCCCCACAATCAGGGATTGACGAAGATCCTGTGACGGGATCAGCTCATACCAGCCTAACCCCCTATTGGTCAAATAGATTGGGAAAGAGCTTGCTGACAGCCCGACAATTGTCAAAGCGAATGGGAAAATTACTTTGTGAAGATTTGGGGGACCGCGTAGCCATTAGTGGTAAGGCAGTAACCTTTATGAAAGCTTCCATTAATATTTAAGCTGTTTTAATGATCCGCCTGAGCAAACACCTGATTCCCAAAGGAACGGATCCCATCAGATTGGTGGATTATGCCCTGGATATATTTCCAACAATTTCATCCCGAAGCAGTTTGAAAAAGACCATTAAAAGAGGAGAGCTATTGGTTGATGGTGAACCAGGACGATCAGGAAGCTGGCTCAGAGAGGGTCAAATGCTGGAATTAGTTGATAGGGAAAGCAAGCCCCCCAAACCTCTGGATTTGCCACTTGAGGTAGTATTTGAGGATGAGCATCTTGCCATTATTAATAAACCGGCCGGCATAGCTGTGAGTGGCAATACATACATCACCATTCAAAATGCTTTGATCGGACAAATCCAAAAAAGCAGCCGTGAAGATGCCCTGAAGTGGCCCAGACCTGTACACCGACTGGATGCTCCCACATCAGGTTTATTATTGGTGGCAAAAACTGCGCAGTCGCTCATGAAACTCGGTCAGATGCTGGAAGCCAGAGAAGTACATAAAACATACAGGGCTGTTGTCTCTGGGAAAATAGCGATTTTAGGAGAAGTGAACACTCCCATTGAGGGTTCAGACGCTCTTACAACCTATAAAAGACTGGCATTACACCGGTCCCTTAAAACTGATTATCTTTCCCTAGTTGAGCTATCACCACATACCGGACGAACCCACCAACTTCGCATGCATATGGCCCAATTGTCTTACCCAATTGTGGGGGACAAATTATACGGCACCGGGCCCTTATTGAGGGGAAAAGGACTTTTTCTAGCAGCTGTTGGCCTTTGGTTGAAGCATCCCTTCAATGATGAGCCCTTGGAGCTTCAAATTAATCAACCTTCAAAATTCGATGCCTTGCTTGAAAGAGAGTCAAAGCGATGGGCTGCCTATAAATAATTCTACCTTCCAGAATACTAGGGTTTAATTTCATGAATCCCTGATATTTTGCTTGATTTATTGTGAATTCCAACATTGAATTGAATAAGGCAACTAAAAGTGGTGTTTAATTCATCTAATTTTAGTTTTTTTGCAAAGTTTTACTGCAAGCCAGTCAACGGTTTTGACTAAACCATGGAAGTATTGGGTAGGCAGACGGAGCGGCTTTAATCATTTAATGCAACAATCGAATGAAAAGGACAGAGATTAAAAAACTTCTGGAACGTACGGATTTTGGAAGTTTGGTAAACGTCAAAGGATGGGTAAGAACCAAAAGAGGAAGTAAAAATGTAGCCTTTATTGCCCTGAATGATGGTTCCACCATTAAAAATGTTCAGGTGGTTGTTGACAGAAATGAAGACAATACGGAATTACTGGAACAAGTGAATACAGGAGCCTCACTTTCAGTGGATGGTACCTTACTTGAATCAGCAGGTAGTGGTCAGAAAGTAGAAGTTCATGCCACCAATATAGAACTGCTGGGAAAGGCTGACCCCAATGAATATCCCCTGCAACCAAAAAAGCACTCCCTTGAATTTTTAAGAGAGAAAGCCCATTTACGCTTTCGTACCAATACCTTCAGTGCAGTGGCCAGAATTCGTCATTCCATGATCTTTGCCATCCACAAATTTTTTACAGAGGAAGGCTTCTTTAATATTCATACACCCATCATTACAGCTTCAGATGCAGAAGGTGCTGGAGAAATGTTTCAGGTGAGCACGCTGGATTTAAACGACATCCCTAAGACAGAGGATGGTGCCGTCGATTTTAAACAGGACTTCTTTGGCAAAGCTGCCAACCTTACAGTTTCTGGTCAGCTGGAAGCAGAATTGGGTGCCCTGGCCTTATCGAAAGTATATACCTTCGGCCCCACTTTCAGGGCTGAAAACTCCAATACTACCCGACACCTGGCTGAGTTTTGGATGATTGAACCCGAAGTGGCTTTTTGTGATATTTATGAAGACATGGACCTGGCTGAAGACATGCTTAAGTATGTAATTCAATATGCTTTGGACCATTGTATGGATGATCTTGAATTCTTAAGCAAGCGTCTTCAGGATGAAGAAAAAAACAAAAAGGCAGATGAACGCTCCATGGAACTCATCGAAAAGTTGAAATTTGTTCTTGACAAACCCTTTGAGCGTATTACCTATACTGAAGCCATCAATATTTTAAGGAATTCCAAACCCAATAAGAAAAAGAAATTCCAGTTCCCAATCGATGGCTGGGGTGCTGATTTGCAATCAGAGCATGAACGCTATCTGGTGGAGAAGCATTTCAAGAAACCGGTGATACTTACCGACTATCCAAGGGATATCAAGGCCTTCTATATGAAGCAAAATGACGATGGTAAAACCGTGAGAGCAATGGATGTATTGTTCCCACAGATTGGCGAGATCATTGGCGGATCACAACGTGAAGATGATTACGACAAGCTTCAGCAGCGCATGATAGAAATGGATATCCCACAGGAATCCATGTGGTGGTATCTGGAGACACGCAAATTCGGGAGTGTCCCTCATGCCGGTTTTGGTTTAGGTTTTGAAAGGCTGATTTTGTTCCTCACAGGTATGGGTAACATACGTGATGTGATCGCCTTCCCCAGAACACCACTCAATTGCGAGTTTTAGAATACTCTGTACCCTTCTGTAATTCAATTAATTAACAAGATTCCGAAAGTGCTTGTAAAGCATTTTTTGTGGGTGTGTAATATTAAAATACCTCCATAATTAATGTTTAAAAAAAACGCCTATTCCAAAATCATGCCATAACAAAAAGTTATTACATTTGTCTAAATGCATACTCCAGATCAAATATAGATCCCATGCTGAACCAACGTTTACAGCAGAAATTATTACAAAAACTATCGCCGCAGCAAATTTTGCTTATGAAACTGCTGCAGATACCTGCCGTTGGTCTGGAGCAACGTGTGAAGCAGGAAATTGAAGAGAATCCGGCCCTTGAAGTTGATGAGGCAGATTTGGGTGAGGAGAATAGTGATGATCCCTTGGCTGATGATGATTATGACGAAGACGGTGATCAAATAGAAGTGAAGGATAAGGATGAGGAATTTGACTTTGACGATTACCTTCAGGATGATGATGACATCCCTCATTATAAACTATCAGCAAACAACTACAGTGCGGATGATGAAAGACGCGAAATACCATTTGCCTCTGGTGTTAGCTTTCACGAATTACTGATACAACAATTGGGCTTGCGTCATTTTGAAGAGCATAAATACAATATTGGCATGTATATCATTGGCAATATTGATGACTCGGGTTATCTGCAACGTACAGTTGATGCAATGGTTGATGATCTGGCCTTCATGCAAAACATCACCACCGATAAGTTTGAGGTATTGGAAGTGCTGGAAGCCATTCAGGAATTTGATCCCACAGGCGTTGGTGCCAGAAACCTACAGGAATGTCTGCTCATTCAACTCCGGAAAATCAGCAAGCTTAATCCATCCACTACCATTGATCTGGCCATCCGAATAGTAACCAGGTATTTCAATGAGTTTACAAAAAAACACTATCAGAAAATAATGAAGCGTCTGGAAATTGATGAAGATCAGTTAAAGGATGCCATGGATGAAATCCTGAATTTGAATCCAAAACCCGGAAACTCACTCAGTGAGACCACACGTACCAATCATTATATCATACCTGATTTTACCATCAACAATACCAATGGTAACCTTGAACTGGTGCTAAACTCTTGGAATATGCCCGACTTGAGAGTCAGCAACACCTATTCCGGTATGATTCAGGATATGAGCAAGCAAAAGAAAACCAAAAAGCAAAAAGAAGCTTACTCCTTTATCAAGCAGAAAATTGATTCCGCCAAATGGTTTATCGAAGCCATCAGACAGCGTCAGAATACCCTGTATTCAACCATGAGTACCATCATGGAATACCAATATGAATACTTTTTGTCAGGAGATGAGACTGATCTCAAGCCCATGATTCTCAAGGACATTGCAGAAAGGGTTCATTTGGACATTTCTACCATATCCAGGGTGGCTAACAGTAAATATGTACAAACACCTTTTGGCACTTTTTTATTGAAAAGTTTTTTCAGTGAATCCATGCAAAAGGAGGATGGTGAAGAGATTTCAACCCGGGAAATCAAGACCATTTTAAAAGACATTATCGAAGGAGAAACCAAAAGGAAACCTTTTACCGATGAGTATCTGACAAAACTACTAAAGGAAAAAGGATATAATATTGCTCGGCGAACCGTGGCCAAATATCGCGAGCAGTTAGGAATTCCTGTGGCTCGCCTTCGTAAGGAGCTCACATAATATATGGCTTTGATTCTGCCAATTTTAAAAGCATGACCTTTGTTAGTATCGATTTAACCCTCGTCTATTCATGTCAACAAAACCCTTAGATCTGGAGAAAAAAATTGCCCAATTTATCTCAGTGGTATTCCACCCGCTTTTGATACCCAGCTATGTACTCTTGCTGCTTTTTCAGATAAGGGTGCATTTTATCATGATTTTGCCTCAGGACTATCGCTATTTGCTGCTTTTGATTGTTGTCCTTAGTACCTGTGTGATGCCGGCACTCATCATGTTCATTTTATTGAAATTAAAGTATGTGAAAAGCCTGCAGATGGAATCACGGCAGGAGCGGATTGCTCCTCTTGTAATCATGGCAATCTTCTTTTATGGTACTCATTATTTATTGAAACAGTCACCCTACAACAGCATATTTAATCTATTTATGCTGGGAGCGACCATGTTGGTCTTAATCAGTTTATTGCTCAACTATCTCACAAAAATATCCATACATATGGTAGCTATTGGGGGCATGCTGGGTACATTTATTGGATTTTCACTGGCCTTTCAATATCCCATGCATACCATGCTTTATGCCATGATAATCGTGGCAGGAGCTACAGCCTACGCACGCTTAAAACTGGGTGCCCATGCACCCTATCAGGTATATGGAGGATTCTTACTGGGGAGTGTTTCTATGTCGCTTCTAATACTCTTTGCCTAGAAGGGTGTAATGGTCAAACCAACCGATAGGGGTTGCAATTCCGGACCCTTTCCTTTTTCGAAAAAGTCGTTGATTTGATAATAGGTATATAAATTGAAGGCCTTATAACCTATCCTGAAGGTGGCACCATAAGTCCAGGTTTCCAAATTGGAAATCCCTTTACGCTTTTCTTTTACTTTAGGACCTGAGGAGGTAAGGTCGCCCACATATTTTTCTTTGCTATCGATGGACCAGCCCACCTTAAAACCAGCACTTACCTTAAAACCACTTTCAGTTCTGAATTTGAATTCGAAAGGAAGATCCAGATATACTAAATTGATCTTACTTCTTTTGTAATTAACATTGGCCGGGATAGGAACCATTTTGATAGTATCGGCCTTAACATCCTCCACCCTTGCATTTGAATAAATATTGTGGTTTCTGATGCCCAGTCCAACTGAGAAGGAGGACATACTTTCACCCAATTGAAAATTGTACATGGCGAAACCAGTGGCACCCTGATGAATGGTCCTTAGTTCAATGTCATCGGGAGATTTTAACCAGATGTCGGTAAAGATATCAGCTCCGACAGTAATTTTCCTTTTGGCACTTTCACTTAAAACCTGTGCGGAGACAGTTTGACCAAGGAGTGCAAAAAAGCAGATGGCTATGATTAGTTGAAATTTCTTCATGGGAATGGATTTCCGTGTATTTAATTCTTATTGCTGGCAAAGATACTATTTGTATGTCTTAAAATGCGAAATAAATGTACTTACAATTGTTTACTAAAGGCTCTTCAGAGCTGGCATTTAACATTTTTTATAAGCAAGGGTGATTTCTCACTGATTCAAAAGCTCATCCAGTAAATCTGATACTTTACCGGAATCCCAGTCAGCAGCCCCTTTTTTATGGATCAGCACCTTGTGCTTACGGTCTATAACAAATGTAGTGGGTATGCTGTTGCTTGAAAAGTCGGCAGGCATGGTGTTGTAATAGTAGAAAGGCAGTTGCTTGTAGTCATGTTTTGCAGCAAATTCTTCTACAATTTCAGGATCTTCATCACTCAGGAGTACAAAATGTACCTTGTCGCCATAAGTTTCATACAATGACTGTATACTTGGTAGTTCACCCACACAGGGTGGGCACCAGGTAGCCCAGATATTCAAAAAGACAGGTTTACCCTTCAGATCCCTGTAGGTAAGACGTTCGCCCTCCAGGGTATAGAATGACCAGTTAATTGCCTGCTGGTTAAGCGTAAATTGCTCATCCACATCAAGTGTGGATGGAGGCAAGGACACCGCTCCAATTAGAAAACCGGCGATTTCCTTTCGGGTACTTGGGATCAACATCAGCACTACGAACAGAACAAACACAAAGTCGGAAATAATCGACAATGGTTTTTTCCGCTTGAAATAATTGCTAATAGTTCTTTTTGGATCGAAAGCCATCAATCATAAGTATTGGGCTATGGTTTTTGAAGACCGGCCCTTTTATCAAGCAAAGAATTTATCTCTTCTTCCGTTAGTCCAGGAATGGTTAACTGGTGATCAATCAACGCTATTTCAGCTTCTACATCAGCAACCGGCTTACTCTCATCAATGAGCTCCTGTACACTGTTGTCTTCTTCAATTTCTTCAGCTTCATAGTACATCAACTCATCACCTAATTCTTCACGCAATTGAAGTACCAGTGAATGCACCATTTCTTTTACAGGCTCTCCAAACTGCCCCTGTAGCTGCTGTACAATTTGTTCTCTCATTGTGTCATAATTACTAAAAAAGAACTGAAATTGCTTAAGCATTGCAGCATCCACCCCCGGAATGTCATCCAGCGATCGTTTCTCTACCATTATTTTGAATAGCTTGAATAATTCATCAAGCTCTTCTTTAAATTTTTCATCTTCCATGAGTCTGCAATAGTATTAATTTCCAAACACATTATCACTACCTCAATAACTATGCCCAAATGGATTTATTGCGGTGATGCTTGTTAAATTTATCAAAAAAGACAGGAGTTATTTTTGGGCTGACAGGCTGGCAGATTTTCCCTCAAGCTCTGAAAACCAGATTAATGCATCAATTGCCATGGGTATCATGCCCGTAGTGTGATTGTATCCGGACAAAGGGAAATACTCCACCATATTTTCTGCACCGGCACTGACAAATTCATCATAGACTTTCTCGGAAGTGGCAAGTGGTACATCGCTATCTATGGTCCCATGGTAAATCCTAATGGGTTCCTGTGTTGACCAGGCATGGATGCTGTTGTTACTAATGCTGTTTCTGTATGAGTTGAATATAGGGTCGGTGTTTATACCATTTACAAAGCCGGGTGCTATTAAAACAGCTACCGTATCATTGAGAAGGTCGTTGATTTCACCATTGGTATATTGACCCTGAAAATAGGAGGGGAGGTTGGTGGCAAAAGGCTCATTGAAAAACTCGTTTAATGTATTATCCACGATCCCAAGACTGTGATATGAAATAGCTGTATAAGCCATATAAACGGGTTGCTGATAGGTGATTTTTTCAAACATAAAATCCTGAACCACTGAGAGGTCATACGGACCAGCACCACAGGCTGAAGCACTAACACTAAAACCAAGATTGCTTTCTTCAGCAATATAATAATGGGAGCTCATGGTAGCCCAGCCACCTTGTGAATAGCCCAGCAGATATAAATCATCATCCCATCTAACATCTATAAGATCATCTCTCACCATTTCACTGGCTGCCAGAATCATTTGCTCAACCGAAGCCACTGTACTTTCCTTATGCATATAGGGATGTGTAAGTTGTTCTGAACTACCAAAACCAAGATAATCCGGAATGAGCATGATATAACCCATGGAAGCTGTAGCATGTAAATACTGAAACAAGGGATTCAATAAATCTTTGGATGGGGCTTCAGCATGAGCCGTATTGGTTCCATTCTGAAAGCAAATAATGGGAAATTCAGTTCCGGAAGACTTCGGAATACATAGCAAACCAGAAGCTGTAACAGTGTCACCAAATAGCCATGTTTTGTATTCAAGCTTGTATATGTCCACCCCATAAGCTATCGTTTGGCTAAGCTCTGAAGCAGCGGGGTAAAGAAATTCAAGTCCTGAAAACAAGCTTTGAACACTTGACAGACTATAGGTTTTTACATATTCATGGTCGATATATGCTTGATAGGAAGTGGGTGTTGGATCTGGTATTACTGGATCATCATCCTTGGTACAGGACGACAGCAGCAGACTGGTAATGAGTATAAAGAAAATGGCTGATTGTAACGGGTTGATTGCTTTCAAATCACTCATGATGATAGGTTTGGTTAGGGGCTTGTTTTTGTCTTGGTAGCAAATGTATAGAATTTGTTTGTGCTGAGTGGAATCTGATGGTTTTTATACGATACTTGTGCTTTTAAACGTTTGTAGAAAGACTTAATCCTAATCATGGCACGACTCATAAAATGGTTAATGAAAGCCCTGCTGGTATGTAGCATGCTTATCATCCTTTTCACCAGTGTTTTCTTTCTATCCGTCAGCATGGGAATTTTTGGTCCTCTGCCCAGCAAAGCCGAGCTCATGGCAGTACACAACGAGGAGGCTTCTCTGGTTTTTTCTTCGGATGGGAAATTATTGGGAAAGTATTTTGCTGAGAACCGCACAAACATTAGCTGGGATGAGGTTCCCGAACACCTGATCAATGCATTGGTGGCCACGGAAGATAAGCGGTTTTACCTGCATAAGGGTTATGACGGAAGAAGTTATTTGAGGGTTTTTTTCAAGTCCATTTTAATGGGCGATCGCAGTTCAGGTGGAGGTAGCACCCTCACCCAGCAACTGGTAAAGAACCTTTATGGAAGGAAGGATCACAGCCTGCTATCCATGCCAGTAAATAAGTTGAAGGAGGCTATTATTGCCACCCGTATGGAGGATGTGTATACCAAAGAAGAAATTCTCCTACTTTATCTGAATTCAGTGCCTTTTGGTGAAGATGTTTATGGGATCGAAGCTGCAGCCAAAAGATATTTTGATAAACATGCTGCCGAACTCAGTATACAGGAATCGGCCGTCTTGGTGGGTATGCTTAAGGCCAATACCTATTACAATCCACGACTGCATCCCGACAATGCCCTGAGCCGAAGAAATCAGATCATTCACCTCATGGCAAAAGAGTCGTTTTTGAGTCCGTCGGAGGCGGATAGTTTGAAAAAGCTGGAACTGGGGCTGAAGTATGCCAACTATATGAAGGAATCACCTGCAGGTTATTTTATCCGCCAGGTGAAAAGAAGATTGAAAACCATCCTTGAAAACCAGCAAGTAAACAATCAAAGACAGTACGACCTTGAAAAAGATGGACTGCGTATTTATACCAGCCTGGATTATTCCATACAACGAATGGCTCAGGAAGCCACGGAAACCCACCTGATTAAAATGCAGAAGCTGCTTAATCAGAACCTGGAAAGAAGAAAATACCGAAGCAAGTGGGAAGACCAACTGGATGACTTCTCAGAAGAACAGCTGAACACAGAGAAAAAAAGAGAGCTGTTCGACTGGCAAGAAAACCGGTCGGAACTCATGAAATTATCAGACAGTCTTTGGCATTATCATAGCATGCTCCATGCTGCTGTTCTGGTCAGTGAACCATCCACAGGCCGCGTATTGGCATGGGTTGGAGGCAACCATTATCGCTATTTGCCCTTCGATATGGTCTATGCCAAAAGACAAATAGCCTCGGCCATAAAGCCATTTATTTATGCAGCTGCACTTGAGGAAGGTTTGGGGCCTTGTACCTATCTGGAAAACACCGAAAAAACCTATGAGACATTTGATGATTGGCAACCCTCAAATTATGATGGCAGCAGCAGTGATTCATCGGTGGCCATGTGGTATGCATTGGCGAAATCAATGAATCTGCCCACGGTAGATTTGCTCTTTAAAACTGGCTATGATGAGGTAGCTGATATGCTCAGGCGTTTCGACCTGAAAGCACCCTATCGGGAAACACCCGCCATATCCCTGGGAGCCCTGGATGTGTCGCTTTACGAAATGGTAAGAGCCTACGCAGCCATTGCCAATCATGGTGTATTCATGGATGATTTGGTGATGATTGATAAGGTAACAGATGCATCTGGTCAATTGATTTATGAAAGAGTTAAGGCTGATGGTTTGTTAGTGATATCAGATGTCCATACGGATCAGCTGACACTGATGTTGGAAGGAGCGGTTAACCAGGGAACCGGAGTTAAAATCAGAAACCAATATGGTTTTAAGGCTGACCTGGCGGCTAAAACAGGTACTGCTCAGAATTACAGCAATGCCTGGTTTATGGCCTACACACCTAACTTGGTTGTTGGCAGTTGGGTAGGTGCCCGATCTCCTGAGGTGCATTTTTCCAATGGATTGGGTAGTGGTTCAGCTTTGGCCTTACCCATTAGCGCACAGATATTGAAAGGCATAGAAAATGACAGGACCCTGAACAATACTTATCTGACGGACTTTAGTTTACATGCCTCCGATGACAACAGCCTGGATTGTGCTCCTTACTTTGAAAAGGGCCTACCCGGATTTATCCATCGTCTGACAGATAAGGGTCAAGCCAGGGATGATCAACCATCAAAGCCAATTCCTGCAGACAGTGTGCAAACGGAGGAAAAGAAACCTAAAAAGAAGAACCGCTTTCGCAGGTTTATTGACAAAGTGTTCAAAGGGAAAAAGGATAAGTAGTCCTTCTGAGAGGCTAACTCCCGACAATGGTTTTCCTAACAACCCTATACTGATTGCTTGACATTCATCACACTTCAAAGGGGAGTGCATTTGAATAACAAATGTATCTTTACGGCTACTCTTATTAATATAAATCAGAATTGCCGAACAATGAAGTCGATTATAAGCCTCCTGCTGCTTAGCTCTGTCTTGAGCCTTAATGTGTTCAGTCAAAACCAATTATTGACCATTGCTGAATCTTCAAATTTTACAGCCACTTCAACCTATGCTGATGTCATGGGCTTTGTTAAAGATCTCGATCAGCGCTATGATCATATGAAGTTGGTGACCATTGCTAGCTCCACTGAAGGTCGAGAGATTCCCATGTTGATCATAGGATCACCGCTGCCGGAATCACCAAAAGATCTTGAGAATGATCCACGGATGGTGGTGTATTTACAAGCCAATATCCATGCCGGAGAAATAGAAGGAAAGGAGGCTACACTCATGCTGGCTCGTGATGATTTGAGCGACCCCAATGCCGAAATCTTTAAAGACCTTGTGGTATTAATTAATCCCATCTTAAATGCAGATGGAAATGAAAGGTTTAGCAAGAAAAACCGCACCAACCAAAACGGACCTTCCGAGGGTGTAGGTGTTAGATATAATGGACAACAATTGGATCTAAACCGGGATGCAGTGAAAATTGAATCACCTGAAATCAGAGGCGTCATCAGTAATGTATTCAATACCTGGGACCCGGCCATCATCGTCGATTGTCATACCACCAATGGGTCCTTTCATGAAGAGCCGGTAACCTTCACCTGGATGGTCAACCCCAATGGTGATCGCAGCCTCATCAACTATATGCGGGATGAGATGATGCCGGCAGTTGGAGATCGTCTGAGGAATACCTACGGAGTAGAAAATTGCTTTTATGGAGTGTTTATCGATCGGATGGATTACAGCAAAGGCTGGATTTCCTATGCTTCGGAACCAAGATATCTAGTGGATTATGTGGGGCTTCGAAACAGGCTGGCTATTTTAAATGAAAATTATGTCTATGCCGACTATGAAACCAGGGTTAGAGGAAGTTATGCTTTTCTGAAGTCCGTATTGGATTATGCCGGACAGCACTACAAACAAATTAAAGAGCTATTGGCTGCTGCTGACAAGCAAACCATAGCACGCGGCATGGCACCCAAAGAAACCGATTCCATGGCACTTCGTTATAAAGCAAAACCAACGCCTCAACCCATCACCATTAAAGCCATTGAAACAGATACCATTCCCGGAGTTAAAGGCTATTGGCGTTACAAGGCCAGTGACAGAAAAGTAACAGTCACGGTTCCCTATTACGCTGATTATTATGCAACCGAAAGTACCCGCTTTCCCTATGCTTATATACTATCCATTGCCGATGCAACTGTCTTGGATTTGCTGGAAGTACATGGGATTGAATATGAGTACCTCAGTAAGGATATGGCTCTTGAGGTAGAAGGCTTTAAAATCCAAAAATTAACACCTTCCAAACGACTGAACCAGGGTCATTATACCCACACCATTGAAGGTAACTATGCAACTGAACAAAAAGATTTTTATGCTGGTAGCATCCTGATTAAAACAGGGCAGAAACTGGGCTCTTTGGTTGCCTGTATCATGGAAGCCAGAGCCAATGATGGCTTGCTCAAGTGGAATTTCTTCGATCGTTATCTGGTTTCTCAGTGGGGAGGACGATATTACCCCTTTCCGGTATATCGAATAGTCAAGCCCGTGAAGCTACCTACACATAAACCAGAAAAATAAGTATGGTAAACGATATACGTAATTATTTACCCACCACAAAAAAGGAAGTGGAAGCCAGGGGATGGGATGAACTGGATGTCATCTTATTTACCGGTGATTCCTATGTGGATCACCCATCTTTCGGTATAGCCGTTATAGGCAGGGTGTTGGAAAGTATGGGTTTAAAGGTGGCCATCATACCACAACCCAACTGGAAGGATGATTTAAGGGACTTTAAAAAATTGGGTAAACCCCGTTTGTTTTTTGGTATATCAGCCGGGAATATGGATTCCATGGTAAACCACTATACCGCCAACCGTCGCCTGCGCTCCAACGATGCCTATACTGCTGGCAATAAATCAGGTTTCCGACCTGATTATCCAAGTCTGGTCTATACACAAATTCTTAAAAAGTTGTTTCCAGATACCCCTTTGATCATTGGAGGAGTGGAAGCCTCACAAAGACGCTTTACCCATTATGACTATTGGAAAGACCAACTCAGACCCCCGGTATTGATTGAATCGCAAGCCGATATGCTGGTCTATGGCATGGGTGAAAAACCCATCACTGAGGTGGTGAAACTCATGCTCAAGGGTGTTCCCTTTCCAAAAATCAATACCATCCCACAAACCGCCATTGTTTGTGCGGCAGAATCCGAAATACCGGTCAATAAAAAATGGGAAACCAAAACCCTCAACAGCCATCAGCAATGCCTGGATGATAAAAGGGCCTTTGCTCACAATTTCAAAATCATTGAAACGGAGTCGAACAGAATGAAAGCCGACCGCCTGATACAGCCTGTTGGTGATCAGTTTTTGGTGGTTAACCCTCTGTACCCCACCATAAAAACAGAAGAGTTGGATGCCATCCATGATTTACCCTATACCCGGATGCCTCATCCGAAATATGCCAAAAGGGGACCTATACCGGCTTATGAGATGATCAAATTTTCTGTGAATATCCACCGGGGTTGTTTTGGAGGTTGTAGTTTTTGTACCATATCAGCACACCAGGGTAAGTTTGTTTCCTCACGCTCGGAAGACTCGGTACTCAAGGAAGTGAAAAAGCTGGCTGAACTGCCCGATTTCAAAGGAAATTTATCGGATCTGGGAGGCCCTTCAGCCAATATGTATCAAATGAAAGGAAGGGATATCAGCATTTGCATGAAATGCAAAAGGCCTTCCTGTATTTTTCCCAGTGTTTGTTTTAACCTTGGAACTTCTCATGCCCAACTAAACAAACTTTACAAAAAGGTTAATGCATTGCCAGAGGTGAAAAAAGTATTTATTGGGAGTGGTATCCGCTATGATTTGTTGCTCAAGAAAAGTAATAAAAAGGGTGGTGACGATTTGGATGAATACATCAAAAACCTATCCCAGAATCATGTGTCGGGACGCTTGAAAGTGGCTCCGGAGCACACCGAAGAAAAGGTGTTAAAGACCATGAGAAAACCTTCCTTCGAATTGTATCATGAGTTTAAGAAGAAGTTTTTTCGATACTCAAAGGAAGCAGGTTTAAACCAACAGCTGATCCCCTATTTTATTTCAAGCCATCCCCGTTGTGAAGAAGAAGATATGGCGGAACTGGCAGTAAAAACCAAATCGGCAGGTCTCAAATTAGAGCAGGTTCAGGATTTCACACCAACCCCTATGACCCTGGCTACTGTGATGTATTATACGGGCATCGATCCCTACAAACTTGAAGATGTCTATACTGCAAAAACTGAAAAACAGAAGAGGGCACAGCATATGTTCTTCTTTTGGTATAAATCGGAATACCGTGACAAGATTGTGCAAAAGCTTAAACAACTGAAAAGAAACGATCTCATTCCGAACTTGTTAAAACGCACATAAATTATCTTACCAGAATAAATTCTTTCATTATCTGGTATGCCTGATTCCAAATTGACCTATATTTGCGGTTCAATAGACGATTCCGATGAAAACCTTTGTCAATATTTCGGTAAATACGGCCTGCTAGGGCGAAGTTGATCCAAACTTCTTTCTTATTCCTTGGGCTGTTTTGCGGTTTCTCCGCGAAGTCAATTTATTTTTTCATTAATCTTTTAAACCTTTACAGCATGAACACAATTACAATTGTATCAGCCACTTATGTGTGCTTTGACCTCCTGTTTGCAGGAAATGACCCATCAGTAAAACAAACAAAACACTTGCTAAACCAACATTTTAAACGAAAACAAAATGAATAAAACATACTTTCACAAATTAAAATTGTCAAACCCAATGTCTGACATCAACCATAAACGAAAACAATTATTTCGAAACCTGAAGGAAGCCATCGCAGGAACCGAACAGGATTTTACCAGTGGTAGTTTGAACCGTGCTATTTTTCTATTGGCAGTACCTATGGTTTTGGAAATGGTGATGGAAGCCATTTTTGCAGTGGTTGATATATTTTTTGTAGCCAAATTGGGAGCTGATGCCATTGCCACAGTGGGCATTACCGAATCCATGATAACCATAGTGTATGCCATTGGTATTGGGTTTAGCATGGCCACCACAGCTTTGGTTTCAAGAAGAATTGGTGAGAAGGACCATAAGAAAGCCGGTCGGGCAGCCTTTCAGTCTATACTCACAGGATTTACCGTTTCTCTTTTTATCGCAGCCATTGGAATCTTCTTTTCCAAGGATTTATTACAACTAATGGGTGCTTCAGAGACCATCGTTACGGAGATGAGCTCCTATACAAGCATTATGATTGGTGGAAATGCGGTCATCATGCTGTTATTTATCATTAATGCAGTATTCAGATCGGCAGGAGATGCTGCCATTTCCATGCGCATTTTAATTATTGCCAACCTGCTCAATATCATTCTCGATCCCATATTAATTTTTGGATGGGGACCTATACCAGCACTAGGAATCAAAGGGGCCGCCATTGCCACTAACATCGGCCGTGGACTGGCTGTGATCTATCAGTTTTATCTTTTATTCTTTGGGCGTAAACGTATCCAGCTAAGCAGGGTCAACCTGCAGGTGCATTTTCCCACCATACGAAAGTTGATACGACTTTCTGTGGGCGGCATTGGGCAGTATCTGATTGCCACTTCCAGCTGGATAGGTCTGGTAAGAATTATTTCTGTCTTTGGAAGCGAGGCTTTGGCCGGTTATACCATTGCCATCAGAGTGATTATTTTCTCACTGCTGCCTGCCTGGGGTATCAGCAATGCTGCAGCCACTTTGGTAGGACAAAACCTGGGAGCTGAAAAACCAGACAGGGCCGTCCGTTCAGTATGGTCGGTATCCAAAGTAAATATGGTATATATGGTTTTTGTGGGCATCATATTGTTTATGATACCCACCACCATTTTGCAAATGTTCACCATGGATTCACTGGTAATCAAAAGTGGAATTTCAGCACTACAGGTTGTCAGTATGGGATTTCTGTTTTATGGATTGGGCATGGTCATGGTTCAGGCACTAAATGGAGCCGGAGACACCATCACTCCTACATGGATTAACTTCTTTAGCTTCTGGCTTCTGGAAATCCCATTGGCTTATGTATTGGCCCTTTATCTTGAGATTGGGGAAACGGGTGTATTCTATGCCATAATAGCTGCAGAAACAGTCATGGCTATATCAGCCCTATGGTTTTTCCGACAGGGCAAATGGAAATTGAAAAAAGTTTGATTACAAGCAGCCGTAACATTGTTTCGGCTGTTTTTTTTATCCCATAGGATGCAAGCCATGCCTTTTCTATATTTGATCTCAAATGAAACCTTATGAATTGGATACTTTTAATCATTGCAGGGCTTTTTGAAGTGGGTTTTGCCACCTGTCTGGGAAAAGCAAAGGAAGCTAGTGGAAGCACAGCCCAATGGTGGTATGTTGGCTTTGTTATTTGCATTTCTATTAGCATGTATTTACTGATTAAAGCTACACAATCCCTGCCCATCGGAACAGCTTATGCGGTTTGGACAGGCATTGGTGCTGCCGGAACAGTATTGCTGGGCATACTGGTCTTTAAGGAGCCGGTGGATTTTTGGCGGATGTTCTTCATCACCAGCCTTGTGCTGTCCATTATTGGCTTAAAAGTGGTAACCCATTAAAACCAATCTGGAAATAGTTGTAATTTAGTCTGTTGTCATTATGTGAACTAAATACTCAACTGTAACTAAAAATCTTTCTGTCATGAAAACCACATATCTTGCTATTTTACTGCTCCTCGGATTCAGTTTAAATGGATTAAAAGCTCAGGATACTTTCTCAATCGTTGCCCTTGATTCTGTAACGGGTGAAGTTGGCAGTGCCGGAGCATCCTGTGTGGACCTTAACAACTGGTCGGGTTATGATGATGATTTTCTGGGCGAATTGTTTCCAGGTGTGGGTGCTATCAATACTCAGGCATGGTATCATCCCACCAATCAGGCCAATGCCAGAAACCGTATGAATCAAGGTGAAACACCCTCAGAAATTATAGATTGGCTGGTGAACAACGATGTGTCAGGTCAGCCCCAATTGCGTCAATATGGAATTGTGGCCATGGTGGAGAATGCCCCGGAATCAGCTGCGCACACCGGAGCTTCAACCGATGATTATAAAGGTCATCTCACAGGCCCCAACTATTCCATACAGGGAAATATATTACTTGGACCTGAAGTGCTGGACTCCATGGAAGCCCGTTTTTTAAGAGCGGAAGGCGACCTGGCCTGCAAGCTTATGGCGGCCATGCAGGGAGCCAATATGGTGGGAGCCGACAGCCGTTGCGCCAACAATGGTACTTCCTCACTCTTTGCCTTTCTAAAAGTGGCTCAGCCCGACGATGAATTTGGTGAGCCTTCTTTTCTGTTATCGGTGAGAACTGAAGACAATGCAGGCATTGAACCCATAGATTCTTTACAAATCTTATTTGATGAGGTGCATAGTTGTTCCAATGTGGGAATATTGGATGAGGAGAAAAAACAGCTTGGCTTCGATCTTTATCCAAATCCTGCCCATGCGAGCACCACCCTCAAAAGTCATTTCACAGGGATTTCAGAACTATGCATTTTTAACCCCATGGGAAACATTGTTTTAAAAATGGAGGTGGACAGAAATCTTACTATCAATACCTCAGATTATCCCAATGGAATGTATTTCCTGAGACTGTCAAACGATCATCAGCAGTATACGAGAAGACTGATCATTCACAACTAAGTATTTCCGAGTCAAGAATGACGATATTATGCTGAACGGCATATTTAATAAACGCAACCGCAGTATTTACCTTGAGTTTTTGCATAATATCAGGCCTATGGGTTTACACTGTGCTGAGGCTAATGTTTAATGTATCTGCGATCAGTTGGTCGCTATGATCATTGACCAACATATTAGCAAGTTTTATTAATGAACTCATCATCGGCTTATTTTTTAGTGAATAAAGGTTTTTTAGAAGCTAAAATGCCTCCTTTTTGGAGGCATTTTATGTTTGGAGAATTATCAATAGGTTGACAGATGTTAATATTTTGGAAATAGGTTTAAATTCTGTAATTTTAGAGGGCCATAAGGAAAAAGGATTATTTCAGTATTAGCAAAGTAAATTGGATTATCATATTAACCAAATTCAATTGTATGTAAGCTAAGGATGTGGCAATGCAGTAGGTATGAAAACAGTATTACATGAAAGAACCTTCATCTACCAAAGCTGAACTATTGGGAAAGATTGCCCAATTGGAGAAACGCATAAAAGAATTACAGGAAGCACAGGATGTTTCAAAGATCATCATTGAAAACACTAGTGAGAGCATTGCCATTACCACTTTCGATCTCAAAGCCAAATATTTGTATGTAAGCCCGGGTGTGAAGAACCAGCTGGGTTATGAACCTGAGGACTTGCTGGGCCGGTCATTTTTTGAATTTGTTCATCCCAGTGATAAGAAAAAACTTATGCCATTGGCAAAAAGGTATATGAAGATGATACTGAGCAAGGTGATCCGATTTGACGATCCGGGGATATCAGAGACCATAGAATACCGTATTAAAGACAAAGAAGGTGGTTGGCATCACTTACAAAGCACCCTGAATTTTGTCGACAATAACTTGCTGGCTGTAAGTCGTGATATCAGTGATGCCAAAATAGCGGAAAAGAAACTTAAGGAAAGCGAGGAAAGGTTTAAAAAGTTATCCGACTTAAGTTTTGAAGGAGTTCTCATACATGATAAAGGTGTGGCCATTGATATGAATACTTCCTTCGAAAGGATGTTTGGCTATGATGCTCAGGAACTGCTTGGAGTTAATGTGGTGGAAAAGTTAATTCCTGAGAAATATATTAAAATTACCCAGCAGAATATTGCTCAGCATTCCTCACTTCCTTACGAAATAGAGGGCATTAAGAAAGATGGAAGCATACTTCCCATCGAAGTTGAAGCCAGGAATATTACCCTGGATGGTAATAAAGAAGTAAGAGTCACAGCCGTACGTGACATCTCTGAGCGGAAAAAGGCTGAGAAAAAGCTTAGGGATAGTGAAGAACGATATAAGCGGTTTGCCACCAATACTCTGGACACCATATGGACCACAGATTTGCAATTAAACATGACCTATGTGAACGAGGCTGTTTATAATTTTCTGGGCTATACTCCGGAAGAGCTTTTAAAATTACACCCCTCCTCATTTACTACCAAAGAAGGTATAGTAAAACTGGGTGAACTGGCCCATGAGGTCTTATCCACTGCTCAGCACCCTTCCATTAAAAATTACAAGCTTGAGTTACAACAAATCAAAAAGGATGGTAGCATTATAGAAGTAGAAATTACCGCCAACCCCATTTTTGATGATGGCAAAAGAATCATTGGTTTCCAGGGCCGGTCAATTGATATCTCTGCCCGAAAGAAGATGGAAGAGGATATTTTAAAAGCCAAACAGGAGGCAGAAGAAAATGAAGCTCGTATCAAAGCCATCACCGATCAAATAACAGATGGGATTACAGTTACTGATATGGGTGGCAATTATGTGTTTGTCAATCCATCCTTTTGTAAAATGACTGGATACCGGGAAGATATTCTGCTGGCTGAAAATGTGAAGATGTTGGCTGATCCATCAGGGAAGAAAGTACAGTTTGACAAGGCAAAAGATTCCATGACAGACTTTGAAACACAAACCAAGCTTAAAAGAAACGATGGCTCTGTGTTTCATGCTGAAATCCATGCTAAGAGAATTAATATAGGACAGCAATTTTTTATGCTCGGAATCATCAGAAATATTGATGACCGCATCAGACGAGAAGAAATACTTAAAAGAAGGACACTCTTTGTTGAGCACAATCCGGCTCCTGTTTTCAGAACTGACCTGAATGGTATTATCCAGGAGCTCAATCCGGCAACCAATACAATTAGTAAAAACATCAGCTTGGGATCCCCCATTTTTGAGGTACTAAAAGGCGTTTCAGTGAAGGACCTTGAAAACCTGGGTGATGGGCAACAGTTACAATTTGAGGAGGTATTTGGTAGAGAGCATTATCTTTTTACAATTACGAAGGATTATAATACGAAATCCATTTATTTTTTTGGTGCCAACATCAGCCGATCAAAAAAAGACAACCAAATCATTTTTGATAATGAACAACGCATGGCCTTACATGTGGATCAGACCCCTCTGGGAGTAATTGAGTGGGATCTGGATTTCAAGGTGAAGAAGTGGAATCCCTCCGCAACCCGAATATTTGGCTATAGCAAGAAAGACGCCCTGGGGCAGCATGCCCGTTTTATTGTTCCGGAAGCTTACGGAGACATGGTAGATCAGATTTGGAGGAGTTTGTTGGAAAAAAAAGGCGGTGGTCGGTCAACCAATGAAAATGTTCGCAAAGACAAAAAAACAATCATTTGTGAGTGGTATAATACACCATTGGTTAACAAGGAAGGGGAGGTAATTGCAGTAACATCTCTTATAGATGACATCACAGAAAATGTAAGAGCTTCCAACATCCAAAAAGCGCTTTACAATATTTCAAAAGCGGTCATGTCAACAGATTATATTGAGAGTTTTATAAAACTGATTCGATCCGAACTGGCTGTTATTATTGACACCACCAATTTCTATGTCGCACTCTATGATAAAAAAACAGACCGCCTGTCTTTACCTTTTTTCGCCGATGAGAAGGATAGCTTATCCCATATGCCCGAAGGCAAAACCCTGACAAGGTATGTGCTCAACACCAGGAAATCATTAATGGCCAATAAGAAGCGCAAGCAAGAACTTATTGAAAGAGGCCTGGTGAAACAAATGGGTTCCGATTCTAAAATCTGGTTGGGTGTGCCTTTGAAACTCGAGGGTGAAGTCACTGGTGTATTGGCTGTACAAAGCTATACAGATGAGAAAGCCTACACCATTGATGATCTAAAGTTGTTGGAGTTTGTATCCGATCAGATTTCTGTATCCATTGCAAGAAAGAAAGCAGAAATTGACCTTAAGCTGGCTCTGGAGGATGCCAAGGAAGCGGATCGCTTGAAATCAGCTTTTCTTGCCAATATGTCCCATGAAATTCGGACACCCATGAATGGTATATTGGGTTTCACAAGCCTGCTCAACCAACCAGGGATTACCGGTGAGCAAATCAAACAATATGTGGCTATAATTGAAAACAGTGGTGCCCGTATGCTTAATATTATCAACGACTTAATAGACATCTCGAAAATTGAGGCCGGCCAAATGGAAGTAAGCATTGCGGCCTGTAATGTCAACGAACAATTGGAGTATATCCACACATTTTTTAAACCAGAAGCTGAAAAGAAAGGCCTGAAACTAACCATGGCGATGGCCTTACCATCCAGGGAGTCGATCATACAAACAGACAAAGAGAAATTCTATGCCATCTTAACAAATCTGGTTAAAAATGCCATTAAGTATACCCATGAGGGCAACATTGAACTGGGCTATTTTAACAAAGTGGATGAATTGGAATTCTATGTGAAGGACACGGGTATTGGCATTGCAAAGGACCGACAATCGGTTGTTTTTGAGCGATTCGTACAGGCAGATATCGAAGATACTGATGCCTATGAAGGGGCTGGTCTTGGCCTGGCCATAACCCACGCCTATGTAAGTATGATCGGAGGAAGCATCGGACTTCAGTCGGAGGAAGGAATAGGCTCTAACTTCTACTTCAGGCTTCCCTTTAACAGAAGTCAACCTCCAAAGTTCTCGCCGGTGAAACCAGGACCTGAAGCTTCTGCTTCGGTATTTAATAAAAAGCTATCCATCCTGATCGTAGAGGATGAAGAATTTGCTGACACCTATCTGACCCTGGTTTTAAAAGATTACAGTTCGAAAATCCTCCATGCCAAAACAGGAAAAGAAGCGGTTGACTTATGTGCAAAGAACCCAGATCTTGATCTGGTATTAATGGATATAAAACTCCCCATAATGGATGGGTATACTGCAACAAAGGAAATTCGAAAATTCAATCAGGAAACGGTCATTATTGCACAAACAGCTTATGTAATGACCGGAGACCGTGAAAAGGCCTTGGCAGCAGGCTGCAATGATTATCTTTCAAAGCCAATCAATAAAAGTGAATTGAAGCTAAAACTGGCTTCGTTTTTTGGCGATCTCTAATCAAATGATTTGTTGCCTTAAAGGATTATTGAACCGGTAGCACCGGATACTTTCACCACTAATAAAATGCTATGAGAACAATACTCGCTATCGATGATCAAGAAGATAACCTGGCAACCTTAGAAGCAATTGTGACCACAGGACTGGATAATTGTCAGCTAATAAAGGCTACTTCAGGTGAACAAGGAATTGCTTTGGCAAGAAAAGAGAAACCTGATACAATCTTATTGGATATTCTGATGCCACAAATGGATGGCTTTGAAGTTTGTGAAAAGTTAAAACAGCATAAGGATACCAATTCCATTCCTGTTATTATGCTAACAGCCATTAAAAATGATACCACCAACAGAACTAAAGCCTTGAAGGTTGGTGCAGAGGCTTTTATGAGTAAGCCATTTAACACCACTGAATTGATTGCCCAACTAGAAGTAATGCTCAGGATCAAAAACGCAGAGGATCTTCTACTTGAAGAAAAGAAATCACTGGAGGAACTGGTAATTGATCGAACCAAAGTGTTGTCGCAAAAGAATAAAGAGTTGGTCAAAGAAATAGAAAAGCGCAAAAAAGCTGAAACAGCTCTTAAAGATATTGCAACCCAGTTTTCATCGATTACAGGATATGCTTATATAGAAGAAATATGTCATCACCTAACTACTACTCTTGAGGTCGATTATGCATTTGTTGGGGAACTATTTTCCAACGATTCAAAGGTGAAGGTGATTTCGGGCATTGGGTTGGGCAAAGAAATCGATCCCTTTACTTACGATTTGAAAGGAACTCCTTGTGCTGAAGTTGTTGGTAAATCCTTATGTTCTTTTCCTCAGGATGTTCAAAAACTGTTCCCCAGCGATAAGCTTTTGGTCGACCTCGATATCCAGTCTTATTCAGGAATCCCGCTTTCTAACAGCGAAGGAAAAAACGTTGGCATACTCGTCTTGTTAAGTCGTACACCCATTAAAAACATCAAAGTTGCAGCCTCACTGATGCAAGTATTCTCTGATCGTGTGGCAGCAGAAATGGAACGCTTGCAAAAGGAAAATCTCATCAAGGAAAGTGAAGAGAAATATCGTAACCTGGTAAATAGAGCTAATGATGGGATATGTATATTGCAGGATAATCTGGTAAAATTCGCCAACCCACGATTAGTAGAGTTATGGGGAGGCTCATTGAGCGAAATCATCGATAGCAGCTTTATAAACTATGTTGATGATGAAGAGATACCACGACTGGCCAATTACTACCAAAGACGTCTTAAGGGAGAAAATGTGCCTAGCATTTACGATACCATCCTAAAGCATAAAAGTGGAAATAGAGTTTATGTAGAAATTAGTGCTGGAATGATCCAGTACAACTCTAAACCTGCTAATCTCGTCGTAATAAGAGATATCACAGAAAGAAAAAAAGCAGAGGCTTCCCTGCTTAAGTTGTCAGCTGCAGTACAGCAAAGCCCTTCCGTAATTGTTATTACAGATTCAAAAGGAATCATAGAGTATGTAAATCCAAAATTTGTTGAACTGACTGGATATACTCAAAAGGAAGCCATTGGGAAAAAATCCAATGTCTTAAAATCAGGACATCAGGATCCGAAAATATATAAAAAGCTATGGAAAACCATTCTTTCTGGAAATGAATGGCGTGGTGAGTTTTATAATAAAAAGAAAAATGGGGAACTGTTTTGGGAATCTGCTTCCATATCACCAATATTTGATAAAGGAAAATCCATAAAACACTTTGTAAAGGTAGCGGAGGATATTACTGAACATAAAAAGGCCATCCAGGCCTTATTAGAAAGCGAACAAAAGTTTAAGGATATTGCCAACCTATTACCACAGATTGTATATGAAACAAACCTCGCCGGTGTACTTACCTTCGTCAACCAACAGGCATTTGAGTTGTTTGGTTATTCTAAGGATGAATTTGAATCTGGAATCCATGTTCTGGAAGCACTGGTTGAAGAAGATCGGATAAGAGCTGCTGAGAAAATTAAAATTCTATATAATGATCATCCCCATGGTAGCGATGAGTATACTGCGCTGAGAAAAGATGGCACCACTTTCCCTGTGATTATTTACTCAAGTGTCATATATGTAAATGATAAGCCTAGTGGTTTAAGAGGGGTTATCGTAGACATTACAGAAAGAAAAAAGTCAGAAGAAGAACTCAAAGCAAGCAACGCTCTTGTAGAGGCTAGTGAAAAGAAATTCAGAGAGTTGTTCGAAAAATCGGGAGACCCACTGTTAATATTGGAAAACAGAAAGTTTGTTGATTGTAATTCATCTACTATCGAGCTGTTGCAATTCGATAAAAAAGAGGATTTTCTGAACGTCCATCCTTCTCAATTATCTCCAGAATTGCAGCCAGATGGTCGACTGTCTAAAACTAAGGCTGAAGAAATGATGGATGCAGCAATGAAAAAAGGAACCCACCGTTTTGAGTGGGATCATACCAAAAAGAGCGGTGAAGTTTTTCCTGTAGAAGTGCTGTTAACAGCGATCTCAGACGATCCGAAAAAAGAAATCATACACGCAGTTTGGCGTGATATTACCAATAGGAATAAGGTTCAGCGAGAGCTTATTAAGGCCAAGGAAAAAGCAGAGGAAAGTGATCGCTTGAAATCAGCATTTTTGGCTAATATGAGTCATGAAATCCGTACACCCATGAATGGGATCATGGGTTTTGCTGAACTATTAAAGGAGCCCGGCATTACTGGAAAGAAACAAAAAAAATACCTGGAAATCATTGAAAAGAGTGGTAGACGGATGTTGAATACCCTCAGTGACCTGATGGATATTTCAAGAATTGAAGCGGGCCAGATCCAGATAAATAATTCTTGGTTTGATATCAACGAACAGATTGATGCTGTTCAAAGCTTCTTTATTCCAGAGGCAAATCAAAAAGGATTGGAATTGTTAGTGAACAATCAATTACTGGCACCGGAAACCATGATTCACTCAGACCATGAGAAAGTTTTTGCGATTTTGGCTAATCTTACAAAAAATGCCATCAAGTTTACCGAGGAGGGAAGCATCGAAATTGGGTGTCAAAAGAAAGGAGAATTACTTCAATGTTATGTGAAAGATACTGGTATTGGGATTCCTTTGAGTCGGCAGAAGGCTATATTTGAACGATTTGTCCATGCAGATATTGAAGATAAGGCAGCCTACGAAGGTTCAGGGCTAGGACTCGCCATTTCAAAAGCTTTTGTTGAAATGTTGGGTGGATCCATATGGGTGGAAAGCGACACTACACCCACTGAAAGTCAAATCGGTGCAACTTTTTGGTTTACGCTGGCAACCAACTTGTTCAAAAACGATTACAAATCATCTGTTGTTGATTCAAAAGAGAGAACAGAAGAACTTAGGCCTTCGAGAAAACTGAAGATTTTGGTGGTAGAAGATGAGGAAACCAATGACTTGTATTTATCCACTTTATTGGAAACTTACGCAAGTAATATTTTACATGCTACCCATGGAGAAGAAGCCATCAAAATATGCCGGGAACATTCAGATATTGACCTGGTGTTGATGGATTTAAAGATGCCAGGTATTAGTGGGCTTGAAGCTACCCGAAGCATTCGTAAATTCAATAAAGAACTGACCATAATAGCACAAACGGCTTACGCACTAAGTGGTGATAGGGAGAAAGCTTTGCGGGCAGGTTGTGATGATTATCTTTCAAAGCCAATCAACAAAAATGAATTGAAGCAAAAACTGCTTGCGTTTTTTGGGGGAAGCTAGAGGTGGCTTAAGCATTTAAATACAATAAAATTACGACCTGCCTTTGAAGTTTTAATGACACCAACTATTCAAAACAGGGCTTACAAATAAGCTCCATTTGAACCATGATGACTAATACAAAGACCCATGAGACAGTGCTTTATTGGGATTATTTGATTAATTTAACGAGGCCAAAAGAGCCATTTGCTATAGTGTATTGAGCTTTAACACCAATTATTATGGGACAAGAGCAAAATATTCTGGCCATATTATGCTATCTAAAATCACGAAAGGGGTTTGATTTTGAGGGCTATAGGTCTGCCATGATTGAAAGAAGGATTCAGAAACGAATCAGGGCAACCCATTGTAAATCTTTTGCCTCCTATCTGGATTATTTGCATGCCAATGCTGAGGAAGCTGAAAAACTTCGGGATGTATTTACCATAAATGTAAGTGAGTTCTTCAGAGATCCACTGCTATTTGAATATCTATACACAGTGATCATGCCCGCAATCCTAAGCACCAAAGTGAATGAACAGGATAAAACCCTGAGGATTTGGTCAGCAGGATGTGCCAGAGGTGAAGAAGCTTACTCCACAGCTATTTTGGTGCATGAGTTATTAAGTAAAGACAGCCTCAACATTAAACCTTCAATTTTTGCGACCGACATTGATACCAAGGCACTTCAATTTGCGGCCGATGGAGTTTATTCTGAAAAAAGACTGGAAAACATAAAATTAGCCTGGTTCAGAAAATACTTTAGAGAATCCGACATGGGATATATAATAAATGCCCTTATTCGTCAAATGCTGCAATTTTCCTCTTACAACCTGCTCGACGATAAAGCTTCGGTTCCTCCGGAGAGCCTCTATGGTAGCTTTGATCTGGTTTTATGCCGAAATGTTCTTATTTACTTTCAGCAGAAACAGCAGGACTATATCTTCCAAAAACTATGGAAATCACTGAAGCCAGGGGGCTATTTAATTCTGGGTGAAACAGAGCTTATGTCAAGGACCTATTTGCCTCTTTTCTCAAAAGTACCCTGTCATTGCAAGATCTATCAAAAAATGAACCACTAGAAAAGGGCTCTATGCATTAAATATCATACCTATGAGTACTGATCATCAGAAAACCACCGAGCAACTTATTCAAGAGAATGAAGACTTAAGACATCAGCTACAAGAGTTGAAGAAAAAAGTTGAACCCAGCAAGAGCATTTTCGATACCGACGAATTGTTCAAAGCCCTTGTAACCAATACCGAGGAAATCATTTATGTCATAGCAAAGGACGGGCGGTTCTTGCTTTCAGAAGGTAAAGGTTTGGCAAAGCTTGGCTTGAAAGCAGGTGAAGTAGTGGGACAATCAGTTTTTGATATGTATAAGGATTATCCGGACTTATTGGAATCTATAAGAAGATGTTTTGAGGGTGAAACATTTTATGGGGAACATACAATAGGCCCTGTGCATTTTAGAAACTGGTATACACCATTTCTTGATGAAAACGGCCAGGTGGTTGGTTTACTGGGCTTATCCATGGATATTACTGATGAAGCCAAAGCCAAAGAGCAAATCATTGCAGAGAAGGAGTTTACCGAATTGGCTCTTGATGCACAAAAAGACAGCTTTTTCCTCTTTGATATTAGCTCAGGTAAGCCCATTCGTTGGAACAAGGCATTTCGTGAATTATCAGGATATACTGATGAAGAAATTTCTAAATTACCAGCACCAGACAGCTATTATAGTAAGTCCGATCTTGAAAAGGCCACTGCAACTGTTGAAACCGCAATGACGACAGGGACAGCCCATGTTATATTGGATCTGATATGTAAAAATGGAGATAGCATACCTACCGAATATCAGGTAGCCATGATGCCTGATGAATCGGGAGAAAAAAAATACCTGATCTCAGTGGGCAGAGACATTAGCTTGCGAAAGAAAGCTGAGGAAGAATTAAAAAATAGCCAGAAGCGCTTGCTAAGCCTGATAAATAACCAGGATGCAGGAATTGTCGTTCACGCAGCAGATACTAGTATCACCCAGTTTAATCCACGTGCTCTCGAATTACTTGGTCTTAAAGCAGAACAAATGCTAGGTAAAGTAGCCTTTGACCCCGATTGGAATTTTCTGGATGAACATGCTGAGGTTATGCCTGTTGAATCCTATCCGGTTAATCAGATAATAAAGAAGAAAAGAAGCATTAAAAATTTGTTGGTTGGTATCAACAATCCAACAGACCAATCCCTGTATTGGGTATTGGTTAATGGGGTTCCCATTTTTGATAAATCTGGCGAAATCGATGAAGTCATTATTAGTTTCATTGACATTACAGAAAGGAAGCAGGCTGAACAGGAGTTAACTAAGTATCAGCAAGACCTCGAAGCAATGATTCAGGAAAGAACCGAAGAGTTGGAGATCAAAAATAAAGAACTTGACAATGCACTAAAAGTATTTGTCGGAAGGGAACAAACCATCAGAGAACTTCAAAAACAAATAAGAGAACTGAAAGATCCCAACGGAGCTGTGAACTAATACTACTGCTATGGAAGACCTGAGTAATAAATCTAAAAAGGAACTCATTGATGAAATTGAGGCCATAAGGCTTCAGTTACAACAATCTCAGAGTAGGAATATTCAAGAGTTAATAGAGCACAAAGAAAGGTATGACCTGGCCAATAAGGCCACTAAGGATGGTATTTACGATTGGAATTTAGTATCCAATGAGATCTATTATAACCCCAACTGGAAAAAAATGCTTGGCTACGAAGATGATGAGTTGGCCAACGACTTTAAAGTATGGGAAACCCACACGCTTCCTGAAGATGTTGAAAGATCATGGAAGATGCAAAACGAACTCATCAATAAGAAACGAGATCGCTTTGTCATGGAATTCAAGATGAAACATAAGGATGGCCATTTGGTTGATATTTTATCAAGGGCAGAGGCTGTATTTGATGAAAACGGGAAAGCCATAAGGATTGTTGGTACCCATGTCGACATCACAGAGAAGAAAAAGGTTCTGGAAGACTTAAGGAACAGTGAAGAAAGGTTTAGGACACTAACCAATTTGGCACCTGTTGGCATCTATTTGGCTGATCATAAAGGCAATTGCACCTATGCCAATCCCAAATGGCTGGAAATGGCAGGCTTAACCCTAGAGGAAGCTATGGGTATGGGTTGGTCGGAAGCTTTACACCCCGATGACAGGGCTGCCATTGAAAGCTCATGGTATGCATCTCATGAATCCAGAATTACCTGGAGACATAAGTTCCGTTTCCAAACACCTCATGGGAAGGTAACCTGGGTACATGGAATGGCTGATCCAATTTACAACAGCCAAAATCAACTTGCTGGCTATATGGGTGTCAATATGGATGTTACCGAATTCAACCAGGCTGAGGATGCATTGAAAGAAAGCGAATTGTTTTTGGATCAGATCTTCAATTCCTCTGCAGTGAGCACTTGGATATCAGATAACAAAGGCGTGGCTATTAGATGTAATCCGGCTTGTTTAAGGTTTTTTGGGGCCGCTGAAGATGAAGTAATAGGTAAATATAATTTACTGCAGGATGAAGTGGTAAAGGCTCAGGGTTTCTTGCCAGATGTGGAAAAAGTATATACCGAAGGAAAGGTGGCAAATATTGTGATCGATTATAATTTCGGAGCGGTTGATCATGTTGATGTGAAGAATGCTACCCATAAAGTCATCAATTCTATCATCACACCTGTTATTAAAGAAGATGGAAAAATCAGTAATGCCATTATTCAAACCATTGATCTTTCAGAAATTAAAATAGCGGAGAGAAATGCAATAGATGAAAAATTGAAAGCAGAACAATACCTCGATATAGCTGAGGTTATGCTGCTGAGCATCGATAATAGAGGCATTGTTCAATTGATTAACCCAAAAGGCTGTGAAATACTGGGTGGAACAAAAGAAGACATTATTGGGAAGAATTGGTTTGACACCTTTCTACCAGAGGCAATAAAAGAGGAGGTTAAGGAAGTTGCAGCCAAGGTTTTTGCAGGTGAGATAGAATCAGTTAAATATCACGAAAATACCATCCTTACCTTACAGGGTGAAGAAAAACTCATGGCCTTTAGAAATTCAGTATTTACTGACGATAATAATCGGATTATTGGAACCCTGAGCTCAGGAGAGGATATCACTGAACGTGTGAAGCAGGAGCAATTGTTTGTATCGCAGATGGATTTTCTTAACAAGATTAGCATTCTGACCAATAAAGCATTGAGTAAGGAAGAACTACTTTCAACAGTCTTTCAGGAAACACTTGAGTATATGAAGGTTGATCGTATCTGGCTTCTTTTACCCTGCGACCCAAGCGCCGACTATTGGGAGGTAGAAATGGAGTGTAGCTCACCGGACTACCCGGGAGCCTTCGCACAAGGTGAGAAAATAGTAATGAATAAGGAGGATGCTGAAATTATTGAAAGAATGCAAAGAGAAGAAGGGGTTGTGGTGATTGATTTTGATCAGGAGAAAACACCCAATCAAACAGCATCTGAATATTCCATACTTACTGAAGTGTTGTTTACCTTGAGATTAACATCAGGGGAGACCTATTTATGTGGCATGCATCAATGCTCACATTATCGGGATTGGAGTAGGGAAGAGAAAAACCTTTTCCGAGAAGTAGGAAATCGGATTTCAGATGCATTAAATCGCTTGATCTTTGTGAATAATTTAGAAAATAGTGAATCCAAGTTCAAGAGTTTGTTTGATTCTGGTTTGCTTGGTATTCTGTTCTGGAATGCCGCTGGTGAAATATCAGATGCCAATAAGGTTTTCCTGAATATGATAGGATATACCAAAGACGAATTACTCAATGGAGATCTAAGCTGGAAGGGTTTAACACCACCAGAATATGAAGCTAGAGATAGAGAACTTCTAGCGGAGCTTGCCGAGAAGGGAAGAATTACGCCTTTTGAAAAGGAGTATTATCATAAAGATGGCAGTAGGATACCCATCTTAATCGGAGCTGCAACCATTAAAGATTCCAATGATTCGGGTGTGGCATTTATTATGGATATCACCGAGAAAAAGGAATTTGAAAAAGAACTGCATCGGCATAGGGACCAACTGGAGCATATGGTTGAAGAGCGCACCAAGGCATTAAATCGTAAAAATAAAGAACTGGATGATGCTCTTAAAGTATTTGTCGGACGCGAACTAACCATCAAGGAACTTCAAAAGAAGATAGCAACTCTGGAAAAGAATAAATAGATTGAGGAATAACTGATTATCATATCCATAATTATACAGATGAAATTATTATCAAATAGCAACATACGCACCCGCTTAACCATATGGTTTTTGCTTATTATATTTCTGCCACTGGTTTTCGTACTCATATTAACATACTTTCAGAGGGCAAGAGTAATTGAAGAAAGAACTTTCGATAAACTGATTGCAATCCGTGACCTAAAAGTTGAACGTTTGAATGATTGGTTGAATGAAAGGCTGGGCGACATATATATCATGTCAAATGATAACTATTTGCAGGTATTGGAGGAGATGAACTACCTCGAAACTGGAGGAGAAGAACAAGAATTTAAAAGGTTATCAGAACATCTGAACCGCCTCAAACAAACCTATGGTTCTTATCGTGAAATTTTTCTCATAAGCCCGGTTAGCGGGCATATTATTGCTTCCACTAAAGACAACTTAGTAGGGAAGGATTGGTCATCAATGCCTTTTTTCGCCAGGATAATACAATCCAGAGAAACGTATATTGAGGATATTTATTTCTCGGATTTATTGGATGATTATACCATGGCCTATGTGTCCCCCATTTTTGGAAAGAAAAATAGTGGACAAATGGTTGGTATTTTGGTTGCCATGATAGATCTGGAAAACTCATTGTATGAGATGTTGCTCAATCGAGTGGGACTTGGCGAGACTGGTGAAACACTAATTGTCAATAGTAATGTGGTAGCATTAAACCAACTCAGGTGGTATGATGATGCACCCTTAGCCCTTAAAATATCTGCTCAACCTGCACTGGAAGCTTCAAGAGGAAATACTGGGATTACCATTACTGAGGACTATCGGAATGTCGAGGTGTTGGCAGCCTACACCCATATCGGATTAACGAATTGGGGTTTCGTTTGCAAACAGGATATGTATGAGTTGAACCAACCCATCCGGGATATGATGTGGAGCTTCACCTTGGTATTCATAATTACTGGAATGATTATCAGCGTATTAACCTTAAGGTTTAGCAAAACCCTTTCCAATCCGATTGTGGAAATGGATAGGGTAGCACGAGCCATGAGTAAAGGTGATTTTTCCATCAGAAATACCATAAAAACCAAGGACGAACTAGGTTCCCTGGCCAGGGAGTTTAATACTATGGCAGAAGTGGTTGACAATACCCTCTTTATTAATAATAGTACAGTCCAGATTTCAGAAGTTATGATGAACCTGACATCCATGACAGAATTTGGAGAGACTATTCTGAAGCGCCTCATTGAAATCACCAAGGCAGAGAAAGCTACTTTTTATATTTTAAATGAAGTCACTCAGACATTTGAACATTTTACTTCCATAGGTCTTAGTGAAGATAGACTCCGGCCCTATCCTGCTATAACTATTGATGAAGATAAAAGAAAAGACCGAAAGATTAAAACCGATGAAAGTTACAGTCCTATCGTGGGTAAGAGCATTTCTAAAATTCAAACCACATACTTTGGGGATGAATCTCAAGAAGTCATCAGCATACCCATTCATGTGGATGGTACTTTGGTGGCCCATATATCATTGATACAAAACAAACCCTTTCGTGCACAAATTATGACAGTGTTGCAAAACTCCTTAACAAATATTCATACCGCCTATTCTAACCTATTGTCCAGTGAAAGGACAAGGATATTGGCAGAGCACCTTTCAAAAACCAACCAGCAACTGGAAGCACAGTCTGAAGAACTCCAGGACCTCACTGAAGAACTTCAGGATCAGGCTGAGGAGCTTATGCGGACTACTGATGAATTACATGAGCAAAACATCGAATTGGAGGTGCAACGCAAACAGGTTGAAACTGCCAACCAACTGAAATCAGAATTCCTGTCGAATATGAGCCATGAATTGAGAACACCCTTGAACTCAGTAATGGCCTTGTCACGGGTACTGATAATGCAGGCAAATGAAAAATTGAATGATGAGGAGAATACCTATTTGGAAATCATCGAGCGGAACGGAAAAAGGTTGCTGGCTCTCATCAACGACATCCTGGATCTGTCGAAGATTGAAGCCGGAAAAATGGAAATACTTACCAATACAGTTTCATTGCCTTCTACCCTGCAAATGATAAAGGATAATATGCAAAGCCTGGCTGATGAAAAAGGACTGTCCTTATCTGTAGCATTTGAGGAAGGACTTCCGGTAATAGAAACTGATGAAGAACGATTGTTTCAAGTCCTGTTAAATATAGTAAGCAATGCGGTAAAATTTACACACAAGGGGGGCGTTGACATACAAGTGAAACAAGTATCCCAACATATCATCGTTGATGTAATAGATACAGGTATTGGCATCTCTGAAGAAATGTTGCCCCATGTTTTTGATGAATTCAGACAAGCAGATGGAACCTCAGCACGACAATACGAGGGAACAGGTTTAGGTTTGGCCATTGCCAATAAAATTATAGGTATCCTTGGTGGAAACATAAGTGTATCGAGTACACTGGGTAAAGGCTCGACCTTCAGCATCACACTCCCAATTGTCTGGGAACACCGAACGGCATCATCAGACTCTACAGAAATTGGAGGGCATACGATCATCAGTTCGAAGATAAGTTCTGATAGTAAGACAAAAACCAATCTATCAGAAAATAGAGGTAAAAACCTTCTGGTGGTTGAGGATAATCCGGATGCCATTATTCAACTACAAACTGTCTTGGAGAAGGAAGGATTCTCCGTTCACCTGGCCCTGGGAGGGCAGGAGGCCATGCAATATATGGAGCACCAGATCCCTGATGGCATTATTCTGGATCTCATGATGCCGGGCATCGATGGCTTTAGAGTATTGGAACTTCTGAGAGCCAGGAAAGAATCCCATCATACGCCTGTTCTGATACTCACAGCCAAAGATTTAACCAAGAAAGATTTATCGAGATTGAGTGCCAACAATATCCATCAGGTAGTACAGAAAGGGGATATTGACATACAAGGCTTACTCAGTGAAGTACATAAAATGCTTGGTCAAACATCAGATGAAACAGATACACAAGCTGAACGAACTAAACAGCAAGCTGCTCAAGATACCCAGCAGTTATCTCTTCAGGATGCTCAGGATGAACCGCAGCTGTTAATCATTGAAAATAATCCTGATAACCTGATCACCATAAAAGCCATACTGAAAGATAAATATACGATTATAGATGCCTATGATGGCAATGCAGGTCTAAAGTTGGTGTATAACAGCAAACCGAAACTGATATTGCTTGATATGTCACTCCCAAAATTAGATGGGGAAAGTATTGTGAAGATTCTGAAGGCGGATAAGGAAACCAAAGGCATTCCCATAATAGCCGTTACTGCCCAAGCCATGAAGGGGGATAAGGAAAAATTCCTGGCGGTAGGATGTGATGGTTATGTGTCAAAACCCATCGATAGAAAGATACTTGAAGAGGAAATAGAGCGCTTATGGATTTAAACCGTTGATAAGCAGATGCAGAACAGAATATGTAATTAGAACCAAAGAACATGAAAAAAATCCTTGCCATAGATGACCAACTTGATAATCTGATTACCATAAAGGCGGTGATCATGAATAATATCAATAACTGTCAGGTCATCACAGCCATGTCGGGAAAAGAAGGCCTGCAAATGGCTACCTCAGAAGAGCCTGACACCATACTATTGGATATCATCATGCCTGAAATGGATGGTTTTGAAGTTTGTCGGCGGCTTAAGGAAAACAAATTAACCAGTCATATCCCCGTGATCATGATTACTGCCATAAAAACCGATTCCAGGAGCAGGATTAAAGGATTGGAGTTGGGAGCAGATGCATTTCTTTCCAAGCCCATTGAAGCCGCTGAATTTACAGCTCAGGTAAATGTGATGCTGAGGATAAAAGAAGCTGAGGATAAACTACGAAGTGACAAAGTTCAGTTAGAACATCAAGTGGAGGAGCGTACACAGGAATTAAAGAATAGTGAAGAAAAATATAGGGCGCTATATGAGAATGCTCCCTTACCCTATCAATCTTTGGATGTAAATGGTTTTCTCCGAGATGTGAACCCAGCTTGGTTAAGTATATTGGGTTACGAACGAAAAGAAGTCATAGGAGCTAGTTATGAAGATTTTTTGCACCCTGAATGGAAACCTAAATTTAGGAAAAGGTTTCCAGAATTTAAAAAATTGGGTTATGTCCACCATGTGATGCATAAAATACGCCATAAAAAAGGACATTATCTGGACATTGATTTTGAGGGCTGCGCGGCTTATAATCCGGATGGCAGTTTTAAGCAAACCTACTGCGTTTTTCAAGACGTTACTGAGAGTATCAAAATTCGAAAAGCCCTGGAGGAGAGTGAAAGAAAGATAAATACACTCATCAACAACCTTCTGGGATTTGCCTACCGATGTAATAATGATGAGCAATGGTCCATGACCTACCTTAGCTCAGGCTTTGAAAGAATCACAGGTTATGCTATAACTGATGTGGTGAATAATAACAAGCTGGCTTTTGCAGATTTAATATTGGAAACGGACAGGGAGATTGTGTGGAAAGAGATTCAAGAATCTCTTCAACATAAGAAAAGCTTCCAGGTAAACTATCAAATCAGAAAAGCAGATAATACCATCGGTTTTGTTTTAGAACAAGGTGTTGGAATTATAGATGAGAAAGGAGAAGTCCTAGCACTGGAAGGTTATGTTGCTGATATTACAGAATTAAAAACAGCTGAAAAAGCCTTAAAGGAAAGTGAAGCATATATGCGTACCGTTTTTGAAGCGGCAAACAACGTTTCATTTATTACTTCGGGAATGGATAAGAATGATGGGACCATACTGAGTTTTAGTAGAGGAGCTGAATTGATTTTTGGATACAAAGCTGAAGAGATAATTGGTCAATCCATAGCCATATTGCATGAGGAAGGTTATGAGAAAGAAGTCCCCTTGATTAAAGAATCAATCAATCAAGGAAAGCAACATAAATCCCGTGAAATAACCTTAGTCAGGAAATCTGGTGAAAAGTTTCCGGCCATACTAAGTGTCCACCCCTTGATAGATGATGAGGGTCAGCAATTTGGTCTTTTGGGAGTTTCCGTTGATATTACACAGCTTAAAAGAGCTGAAAATGCGCTCAAAGAAAGCGAGGAGATGAACCGGTCCATTACCCAATCGGCAAATGATGGCATGGTTTCCATCAATGCTGACGGGCTTATTATGTCCTGGAACATGGCTGCAGAACGAATTTTTGGTTTTAAGGCTGCTAGTATGATAGGTAGGAATTTATCCGATGTCATACCAAAAGAAAGCCTGGAGAGCAATGGTCAGGAGTTACGTTTATTATTATCTGACAAAAAGGATGAAGTAGTTGGGAAAACATTCGAAATCATGAGCCGACGAAAGGATGGACTTAAATTCCCCATTGAATTATCCATATCAGGTTGGCAGGCCAACAACCAAAAATATTACACCAGTATCATTCGTGATATAAGTGTCAGAAAATCCAACGAAGAACAAATTAATAAACTATCAACTGCCGTTGAGCAAAGCCCCAGTATTATTGTAATTACTGATCTGGAAGGCACTATTCAATACGTAAACCCGAAATTCACAGAGCTTACTGGCTATTCAAAAGAAGAAGTGATAGGTAATAATGCAAGAATTTTAAAATCAGGTTTACAGGGTGATACTTTTTACAATACTTTTTGGGAAACCATCAAAGCTGGAGCAACCTGGCAGGGCAATTTCCACAATATGAGAAAGGACGGTAGTTTGTTCTGGGAATCTGCCTCAATTTCTCCAATCACAGATGCCAATGGGCAAAGGACTAATTATATAAAAGTATCAGAAGATATAACCGAGCGTCTTGAGGCCGAGCAGGCCTTAAAGGCAAGTCAGGAACAATACAGTAAGCTTATAGGGACCACTTCTGAAGGTTTTTGGTTAATTGATACTGATGCTATAATCCTAGATGTAAATGATTCACTTTGCCATATGCTGGGTTATACCCGGGAAGAAATTATCGGTAAAAGATCCTTTGATTTTGTTGATGACAAGAACAAGAAGGTATTTGTTAGCCAGCTTTCCAAGGCCAAGAGAAGAACTCAACGGAGTTATGAAATCTTTTTAAAACATAAAGACGGCCATAACATCCCGACTGTTTTTAATGCAACTTCAATCTCTGATGAAAAAGATGAGTATTCGGGTTCTTTCGCATTTGTAACCAACAATACCGACCGCTATGAAGCGCATCTGATACAGGAGGTTTTGTATCAAATATCAAATGCAGTATTAACAACCAATAACCTGGAAACCTTACTGGGGATGGTACAAAAGGTATTGGGTAAAATAATCGACACCACCAATTTCTATATTGCCTTGTATGATAAAAACAAAGACAGCTTGTCTTTACCCTTCTTTACTGATGAAATGGATATGCTGTCGGCCATCCCCAATGGTAAGACGCTCACTCATCTGGTGTTTAAAACTCAAAAACCCTTGTTGGCCACTGCTGGTAAAAGAGAAGAACTTATAGGAGAGGGCCTGATTGAGAGATTTGGTTCTGACGCAAAAGTATGGCTGGGGGTTCCCCTAAGGGTAGAAAATGAAATTACCGGTGTGCTGGCTGTACAAAGCTACAGCAACGAGAATGCTTTCACCAATAAAGACCTTAAAGTATTGGAATTTATTTCTGACCAGGTAGGCATGTCAATACATCGTAAAAGAACAGAAGAAAACATCATTAAAGCCCTGAACAAAGCTGAAGAATCAGATCGTCTCAAATCGGCTTTCCTTGCCAATATGAGCCATGAGATCAGAACGCCTATGAACGGGATACTGGGTTTCTCCGACCTATTGAAGGAACCTGGTTTAAGTGGAGAGGAAATACAGGAGTATATCAGAATCATTGAGAAAAGTGGGCATAGAATGCTTAATACCATTAACGACTTGATGGATATCTCCAAGATCGAAGCCGGACAGATGGATGTGACCTATTCAGAAGTTGATGTGGTGGTACAACTCAACGAATTATCTGCCTTCTTCAAACCTTTTGCAGAGAAAAAGAACATAGACTTAATACTATCCAATAATTTGGATCAAAAGGATAGTAAGATTGAAACCGATAGGGATAAATTATATGCTGTGTTGTCGAATCTGATGAACAATGCCTTTAAATATACCCATGAGGGTAGTATTGAATTAGGCTGTCAAAGAAAGGGTGACATGCTTGAATTCTCTGTGAAAGATACTGGAATTGGCATTCCCGGAGATAGAATTGATGCCATCTTCGAAAGGTTCGTTCAGGCAGATATTGAGGATAAAGAGGTATATGAAGGCACGGGACTTGGATTATCCATTTCAAAGGCCTTTATCGAAATGCTTGGTGGCAGCATTGGGGTGAGCTCTGAATTGGGTGTCGGTTCCAGATTCTATTTTAGTATTCCGTTTATCGTTGGATCCACTGAAGCTCAATCATCAGAGTTACCTGAGACAGATACCCAGAAAAAACCTCTGGAACTTCACATACTGATTGCGGAGGATGATGAAACGACCTTTGAGTATCTGGAAATTGTACTGGAAGATATTGCAGAGAAGATTTTTCACGCAAGGAATGGAAAAGAAGCCGTAAAATTCTGTAAAGAAAACCCACAACTGGATCTGGTCTTAATGGATATAAAAATGCCAGAAATGAATGGTTACGTAGCCACACGAGAAATTCGGAAGTTTAACAGAAAAATACCCATTGTGGCACAAACCGCTTTTGCATTGGTTGGAGATAGCGACAAAGCACTGGAGGCTGGTTGCAATGATTATATTTCTAAGCCCATTGACAGAATAGAATTAATGAAACTTATACAACAACTTATGCATCATTAAACCAGCAGATTTCTGGCTGGTTGTTTTGATGCGAAAATAAACCTCTTATCTTTGAAATATGAAAAAACTAAAGACCTATAAGTGGTTGGCAGCATGGGTGCTGCTGGCTGTTATTATGACTTCCTGTGCTCCGGGCAATGAGCAATTCACAGCTGCTCCGGCAGGCTTTTTTATGGGCTTGTGGCATGGTTTCATCAGCTTCTTTTCATTTGTTATTAGCTTGTTTAGTGATACGGTGGCTGTATATGAAAGCAATAATACCGGGGGTTGGTACGACTTTGGCTTCATTATGGGCATATCCATCTTTTATGGGGGATCATCCAAATCAACCTGCAGATAGAAATGCATGCAAGAGGGCTATTGGGATAAACAGAGTTCATCTTTGATTTGCCAATAAGAGAGATTAACCGTGTTTGTGTAACAGTTCTTCAATCATTTGAAGCACACTGACCGTTTCATTTTTGCCTATTAATTCAGATAGCTTTTCCCATTCTTGCTTAGGTAAGTCAGAATTTCCAAGCTTATCCATCATATCAAAAACCCTTGGATCCCGTGTCTCAAAAAGCATCTTGAGTTCCTTCAGCATCAAGGGTAATTCTGTGTCCACGGGATTTGTAATCATTCCCTCTGGGATGGTCTCAAGCATGTTTCCAATGGCAGCACATAGTTTTTGAAGTTCTGTGTCCAATTGATCAATATGAATCTTGAACTGGTCTTCGTTATTGTCTTTTATTGATTGCTCAAGCTGCTTGCTGAGGTCCTGAGCCCTATCGGCAGCAATGTGTCCACATTCGCCTTTTAAGGAGTGGGCTTTCAAGCGGGCTTTTTCGAAATCCCTGAGCTCAAACAGCTCAGCAATTTTTGATGCTGTCATGCTATTGCTCACTGAGAATTTTCTTAGGATATTCAAATACAACTGGCTGTTGTTTCCCATACCCAATAAACCCCTCCTAACATCCAGGCCTGCTACATGAGGAATATACTGGTTTTCAATCGTATTCAGATCGATGGTTTTCTTAGCAATGCCGAGGATATCGGGGTCTATCAATTGACCCAATTTTTCATACAGTGTGTTGGGATTGATCGGTTTAATAATGGTGTCATTGATGCCACATTGACCACATTTTTCCTGTATGCC
>JAERTD010000041.1 GCA_016845175.1 Bacteroidota bacterium
AGAACGGACTGAGATGAGTCCCCGAGAACTGGCCTGGCATATTACAGATACAGAGAAGTACTATATCTCTGAGTCCAGTGTATACAGGATCTTACGGGACTATGATCTGATTACCAGCCCAAATTATATCGTCATGGCTGCTTCTGATAAGTTCCAGAACCCCACAACACGGATCAATGAGATGTGGCAAACGGACTTCACCTATTTCAAGGTGGTCGGTTGGGGTTGGTTCTTTCTGTCTACGGTTCTTGACGATTACTCCAGGCGTATTCTATCCTGGAAGCTATTCACTAGTATGAAGGCTGAGGATGTTCAGGAGACGCTGGATATGGCCATAGCTGAAACAGGCACCGATCAGGTCATTGTGAAGCACAAACCTCGTCTACTTTCAGACAACGGCCCCTGCTACATCTCTGGTGAACTGAAAGAGTATCTCAAGGACCAGAAGATGGATCATACTCGTGGTGCGCCTTATCATCCTCAAACTCAAGGGAAGATCGAACGGTACCACAGATCCATGAAAAATGTGATCAAACTGGATAACTATTACCTGCCTAGGGATCTGGAGCAAGAGATCTCTAAATGGGTGGATTATTACAATAATGAGAGGCTACATGAGTCACTGGATAATGTGACCCCGGCTGATATGTACTTTGGAAGAAAAGAGAATATCTTAACAGAGAGACAAATTATTAAACAAAAAACGCTTCAACAAAGGAAGCGAATTAACTTGAATCTACAGCACACAGAGGTGCTAGGATAATGAACTGGACAACTCGAAAGTGTCTCTTAACTTTGAGCTAAATTAGTCCGAAATGTTCTGACGACTTACACGCACGATCAAAGCGTTTTTCAATTATCAGATCAAGATGAAAATGCTGATCTCCAATCCAGCAGCTGGGATCAAACCACCCAGGTATGTGCCAAAGCCAATCAGGTTTTTAGATCCTGATGAGGTCAAGCGATTGATCGAGGTGGTAGATGATCCTAACTACAAGGATCTGATACTCGCTTACTTGAACACTGGCGCTCGGAGACGTGAATTGCTTTCCAAGGATTTTTCTTGGAGTGATGTGCAGTTTGACTTGAATCGTGTTCGACTGAATGGAAAAGGCGACAAAATCAGGTATGTCCCTATGAATGCCGTGCTTCGTGAGATTTTGGAGCGGCGGAAAGCAGAGGGACTCGAATTTCCCTTTTCAATGGACTACCATTGGATGTTTAAAAAGATCAGCAAGTACTACAAAGCGGCTAAGATCGAGAATGCCAATATCCACACGCTTCGAAAGACTTTTGGCAGCCTTCTGATTGCCCAGAAGGTGGATGTGTTCCGAGTTTCAAAATTACTTGGTCATTCGAGTGTAACCGTTACACAACAACACTACACAGACATCCTGAAGGATGACCTGGAGACAACTATCGGTTGTCTTGAGTCAATTTTTGATACCAAAGATTGATAGGAAAAATAACAGCCGGGGGCACTATCCCCCGGCACAACCAAAACACAAAATGAAGAAAAAAAATATCAAAACGGACGCTGAGTTAGCGGACCTAATGTACGCAGCTCGTGAAGGGCTGATGGGTGATCAGGAAATGCTTTTAGATAGTATCGTCGGACACTTGATCGAAGACGGTCTAGACAGGGACCAAATCCACCTCTTCCTGGAAACCTTGCTCTATGCAGAGCATTTACCAAACTAGGTGACAGGTTCGAATGAGAAAACCTAATAAAACTCCACCTCGACTAGTCACCAAAGCCCTAGACAGTGCATTTGGAGATTCGGGGGAGACCCTGGACCCAGGTGACATGATAGAGGAGGCTGTACAAGAAGTACAGAGGACCCAGACTATGTCTGAACCACCAATTGGAATGATCGACGAAGTAACTGGGAAATATATATTGGTGTTCCCAAGCGGACGTAAGCAGGTGTGCAAGAGTAAGGTTCATGCCATGGATGTGGCCCGTGGGTATGGAGTAGAGAAACTTTCTTTTACCCCCATCCGTGAGATCTATGATCCCTCTACCCCCGACAAACCATATAGGGGTGGTGATGGGTTGGTGATTAACACGTACGAGAAGTCACCGCACCAATCGGCTCACAAGCAATCCGTTCGGGCTAAATCCTGGCCAACTATTCAAAAGTTGCTGGAAAACGTGATTCCGGATAGACGAACTAGGGAAGCTTTTATGAACTGGTTTGCGGTCATTTTCAATACTGGCAAAAAAACGGGAACAGCTTGGGTGTTTTTGGGATCGCAGGGCAGTGGCAAAACGCTATTGATAACTGAGATCCTATTCCCTTTGCTGGGTTCTGCTAACTGTATTCAGCTGAACCAAGATGCTCTCACGACCAGGTACAATGAGCTGCTGGACAAAAGGCAATTGGTTTGCTTCAATGAGGTTCATTCCTCACCGCAGGGTGCAGAGAGAATCAAGACTTGGATCACTGAGAGAGATATCAGACTTGAAGATAAATCTGGGAGTGCTCATGTTGAATCTAATCATCTAAACCTCATTTTTACTTCCAACAGCCAGGTGCCAGTGCAAATCGATGCCGATGACCGTAGATTTAGTGTTATACGCACGGATGGGCCATTGGCAGAGCTCCCATGGTTTCGAGGGGATGTAACAGTTAGAGCTATTGCCCGGGAATTAAGATCGTTTGCCGCATACTTGCATACCCACCCATACGCTGAAGGTGAAGCGAGGCGACCTGTGAAAACCCTGGAGAAAGAGCACTTGATAAAGGCCAGCGTCGATCCCTACGATCAGCTAGTGGACATGCTGCGACGGAGAAGGGTCCATGAGTTGAAAAAGGCGATAGGTGAGGAGAATTTGACCGACAAGGAAAGGTCCGAGTTGTCCAACTTGAATGGTTGCTTGACGAAGGACCTGCTTCAAAAGGCAGCGCAGGCTGTGATTGGGGGACCAGTTAGTAAAACCAAGCTGACTCACGAACTGAAGAACCGAGGCATTGGTGAGATCCGTGGTCATGGACAGGGTGAAAACAGGAAACGGGCCTATGTCTGGGGGGAGCATGCAAACCCGGACAAGTCGGACAAAAGGTCCAAGTAGAACTGTTGGGGGCGGAGGACACTCCGCCCTTCTACTAGACCTACATTTAACGAGTGGGATGTGGTAAGTGATGCTTGACCCTGCCAAGTTTAACCTGATAAGTCTGAGGGGGTGGAAAATCCGGAGGACTTCGGACACCGATTCCGGAAGTTACCGGACACCGATTCCGTTTTTTACCGGACAGTGATTCCGGAAGATATCGGACACTTTCGAGTTATCGGCCGGAATAATATTTAAAACCCCCTTGGCGATCTCATCAGGGTTGCCAGTCTCCTGTTCAGGGTGAACATGTCCTCTTTTAAATAAAGAGGATATCTATGAGAAGAAAGACACTCAAGAACAGCCCGCCTCATCGCTGGGCAAGGAGATTGAAAATGAAACATATCCGCAAGATCATAGAGCTGCATGAGCTGACAGGTCTATCAGTTCGTACGATCAGGAATGTTCTGAATTTGCCTCGATCCACAGTCAACGACCACCTCAAGGCCTACAAAGCAAGTGACCTGAGCCTGGATCAGATCCAGACGCTGAATGATGATCAGATATACACGGCCCTGTTTGGTGAGAAGACCAAGGGTTCAGGCAGACCCCTGCCAGACTTCGCTAAAATGAATACCGAGTTAAAAAAGAAACATGTGACCCGTTCCCTGTTATGGGAAGAATACCGTGAGAAACATCCTGATGGACTGGGCTACTCCCAGTTCTGTGAGCACTACCGCCTTTGGTCTAAAAAGGTGAGTGTGAGTATGCGTCAGGTACATAAGGCCGGAGAGAAGCTGTTTGTTGATTATTCCGGCTTAACCATGGAGGTCATCGATCCAAAGACAGGCGAAATCAGTAAAGCAGAAGTCTTTGTAACGGCCCTGGGAGCCAGTGGTTACAGCTATGCTGAAGCCAGCATGAGCCAGAAGAAACACGACTTCATTGCCTCACATGTCAGAGCCTTCCAGTTTTATGGCGGCGTGACAGAAGTACTGGTGCCTGATAACTTGAAATCAGCTGTAACGAGAGCGAACTGGCATGATCCTGACATCAATGAGAGCTACCAGGATATGGCCGATCACTATGGAACAGTAGTACTACCTGCCAGACCCTATAAACCAAAAGATAAATCAAAAGCTGAGCTGAGTGTCAAGCTGGTCCAACGCTGGATCCTGGCAAAACTTAGACACCGTAAGTTCTTCAGTCTCCATGAGTTGAATGATGCTATCTGGGAGCTGTTGGATGATCTGAATAACCGTAAGATGAGACATCTGAACAAGAGCCGGCGTGAGTTGTTTGAGGAGCTGGATCAGCCCGTGTTAAATGCATTACCGAGCAGAACCTACATCTACAGGGACTTCAAAGACTGCAAGGTAAATATTGATTATCATATCCTCCTGGAAAGTGATCTGTATAGTGTCCCTTATCAACTCGTGGGAGAAGTGGTCAATGCCCGTTACACATCAACCACAGTAGAAATCTACCACAAGAACAAACGAGTGGCTGTCCACCCACGTGGTCCCGGTAAGGGTGTCGCTGCCACACAGACCGAGCATATGGCAAGTGCCCATCGGACTGTCATGGAGTGGTCACCATCCAGGATGATTAGTTGGGGCAGAAAGTTCGGTGTCCATACGGAGGCACTTATGGAAGAGATCATGGCCAGGCGGCCACATCCTGAAATGGGCTTTCGCAGTTGTCTGGGGATACTGGACCGGGCTAAATCTTTAGATGCTCAGGTTGTTGAAGCAGTTTCAAAAAGGATGTTGGAGCTGGGCCTTTTTACAGTGAAAAACTTCGAGAATATCCTCCGCAACAAGTCCTATAACCAAGTCTCTACAGCTCCATTGGAGATGACTCCTCCTGACAGCTTTCACGAAAATGTTCGTGGTAGTGAGTGCTACCACTAAGGAGGATGGTATGATAGACCATACATTAGATCAAATCTCTGAGTTGAAGCTCCACGGCTTGAAAGCAGCTCTCACAG
>JAERTD010000042.1 GCA_016845175.1 Bacteroidota bacterium
ACCCCTTATGTGATGATGTCAGTATATCCTAACCCAGCCAACAATAACACTACCTTAAGTATGGGTAATGCACCAGCTGGTAACTATGTGGTACAGATGTACAATCGTTTCAATAGCCTGGTTATGGAAACTACTGTGAACCCAGAGCATGCTCAGGAACTGACCATCTCTACTCAGGATCTGCCTAATGGCGTATATTTCCTAAGTGTTACTTCAAATGATACAAAAATCTCCAAAAAGGTAATTGTACAGCATAAGTAACCATCAAATTGATATTGTGAAGAAGGTATACGTAACTTACGTTACTGGAAAATCAATATATTAACCTTAGTGTATTTAGTTAAAAAAACTGTTAGCCGCCCGGCTAACAGTTTTTTTTGTTTGGGGGTCTATATACCCAAACGACATTAGATAGAATAGGACGTTTAATGAGAGCCTAGAAAATCTGCTACTGGCTGTTTGTAGCAATACTACTCCATGTTGTTTGAAGCAACTATTTTTTGAGCGCAGGCCTGAAAAAACGGCGGGCGTGGGCAGGACTGCAGTGAGGATAGCTTCGTTTTTTCTTGATTCTTTTGTTTACTTTTCTTATTAAGAAGAAAAGTAAATGCCTGTCCGGCATCAGGACTAGCAATAAGGCTTATGCTAACTCTGTGTTGGCACAATACACAATACAAAATAAGTCTATATGTATAAATGCATAATTTAACGAAGGAAAGATCCTTCGTTTCACTCAGGATGACAAGAATACTAATGAGGGTATTATAAAGAAGGAATCATACCAAGAATCCCAGGCCATTGATCATCATCAATCTTAGCTCCCAAACCCTCAATGACCTTTGACGCCAAAAGAGAGCCAATACGGGCAGATTTATCCATATCCATACCTTGTATCATACCGAACAAAAAACCAGCAGCATAAATGTCGCCTGCGCCTGTGGTGTCCACCACCTTTGCCTGGTAAGCATCGGCTCTGTTGATCTTGCCATTTCGTTTGACCATGGAGCCTTCTTTGCCCACTTTCACAATGGTAGTTTCAGTCACTTCAGCCATGGCATCAAGTGCCGCTTCAGGTTCAAGTGAAGTAAAAGCTTTGGCTTCTTCCTCATTGGCAAAAATAATATCGATATACTCAGCAACCATTTTCTTTAAGAAACCCAGGTTGTCTTCTACCACATTATAACTGGCCATATCCAGAGAAATCTTGAGGCCCTTTTCTTTGGCAGTCCTAAAAATGGTTTCCAGTAGCTCATGGTTTTGCACCAGATAACCCTCTACATGAAGAATATCATACCCATCAAAGAAATCAGGGTTTAAGGTATCAGGTGACAATTCAATGGCTGCTCCCAAATAAGTACCAAAAGTCCTTTCACCATCTTTACTTATAAGGGTACTGGCGATACCTGTAGGTGTCCCTGAAGTATTTACAAAAGGTGTAATACCACTGTTGATCAGATCCTGTTTAAAGAATTCACCGGTGCTGTCGTTTCCGATACTTCCAATATAGGCTGTCTCAACACCCAATTTAGCCAAACCATGAATGGTGTTAGCAGCAGAACCGCCAGAAGCCTTGTCATTGGAGAGGTGTTGACTTTTTTCAGCAATCATGGCCTTGGTTGCTGCATCCACCAATTGCATACTGCCTTTGGGGAGTTTCAACTCATCCAATAAATTATCATCTTCCAGAGTGATCAGCAGATCCACCAATGCGTTTCCTATACCAAGTACTTTAGCCATAATTATGTATTGTTTGTGCCTTCTATGGGCTGTTTTAGTTATTATGTATGATACCAATCAGGAACTCTTGATTGGGTATGCAAAAGTAACAAAAAGCTTATACTTCTTGGGATTGATTAAGGCGTTAAAACAATAAGATAAGGAGCAGGTGATTGGCTTATTTGATGATCAACTTGGTGGTTGAAATATGCGTATCGGAAGCCAGTTTCAAATAGTACATGCCCGGTATCAATCCCGGTATGGATATGTCAAATTTGCATTCGGGATCACACTTCAAACCCTCTTCATGAAAGAGGATCTGGCCCTGCATATTCATTACAGATAGGATCAATTCTTTTTCTTGCTTGTCGAATACTATGGTAAACAAACCTGTGTTGGGATTGGGATAAAGTAACAACGGTGTGTTTTCCAATTCAGGTATCCCATCAGGAACTGGAAAAGTTACCTCCACACTGCCATTACTGGTACATCCATTAATCACTCCGACCACAGTAATGGTATAGGTTCCGGGTGGCCGATCGGCATAATAAAGATCAATGGTTTGAGTGGTATCACCGGTTGACCAAAAAAATCTGTCAAACCCTGTTCCTGCATCAAGAGTGATAAAACTGTATAATGGAATTTCCACATCCGGCCCCAAATCTATAGGGTCACCATTTCCATAAACAGTTGTAATCAAAGTGTCACTACCTGTACAGGAATGTATATTTGTATAGGTATATGAAATCTGATGTAAACCAGGTCCGGCAGTATTTGGACTAAACTGGTTTTCTGTTACTCCTGCCCCATCAAACATTCCTCCTGGAGGATGACCTGATAATTCTACTAAGAGGTCATTCTCACAGTAGGCTGGTAGTAATCCGATTAACTGAGCTAGTGGTAAAGCTTGTGGGTATATGGTCATACTGTCTGAATTGACACAAAGATCTGATGTCGTTCCGGTTAGAACAATACTAACGGTGTCTATAGCTACTAGCTCAATGCTTTCTGTGGAATCTCCTGTACTCCAGACATATGTGGCGGCACCTGATGCAGTGAGGGTCACGGATTCATATTGGCAAAGGATGTTGGTATCATACAGTATGTTTACTTCAGGATCAGTCAGTACCTGTATATAGGTACTATCAAAGGTACTGCATTGGGAACTTTGAGCTTCAAGAGTAACCATAAATGATTGGGCAGGAAACAGTGTAAGTACGTTGTTCCCTGTATCAATAGTTGCTCCATAAGACCAGATGAGGTACTCGGGTTCAGTTCCACTAAGTTCGGCTGTAATGGTTGCTGAATGTCCGGTACATACCCTAAGGGTATCCTCCATCATAAGCACCGGGGCTGATTCTAGTCTTATATGTATGCTATCTTTTGTAGAACACCCAAGCCAATTAAAAACTTCAATGATGTACCAGTATGTGCTATCCGGAACCTGAGGGCTTACCTGAATACTTTGTGTTGTATCACCGGTACTCCATAAAAAGGAATCAATACCTTCTCCTTGGACTTCAAGCGTGAGAATATCTCCAAAACAACCAGCAGTATCTCCTAATACTTGGTTTATTGTTGGTCGATTATATGGGTGAACCCAAATGCTGTCTGAAACCATACATAACGTAGAATCGTTGGTAACATCTAGGTAGTATTGTGTATTCGCATCAGGCATAACCCAAATGGAACTTGTTGTATCTAAGGTACTCCATAAGTAGGTGAAAGTCGTGTCGTTTGATGACAGTGGTCCTTCAAGCAAGGTGCTGTCTCCCAGACAAATATTCCTTAAGTCTTCCAGGTCAATTTCAGGTGCATCCAGCACATAAATCATGATGCTGTCAGATTCTGTCAGATTAAGTACAGTGTCTGTGACTACTAAAGTATACATAGTTGCAGAATCTGTGGGACACACCAATACAAATTGGGTAGTATCGAATATGGTATCAGCTACCCACCATTCATATATTAGAATACTATCTGGACCTGGTCCCGTTAATGATACACATTCTCCTCTGCAAATTGTGGTATCAGCACCTAGATCAACCACTAAGAAATTAATATTTACAGTGATAGTATCTAGGCCAGTACATCCTTCATTGTTTGTCGCGTAGTGAATATATTCCGTTGTATCCAATGGAGATACATTAATTATTTGTGCGGTGTCAAATAGTGTATCTGCCACCCACCACTCATAACTGGCCATATTATCAGGTCCAATTAGGTCAATACTATCTCCATAATAGATAGTAGTATCTGGGCCTATTGAAAATATAGGTGTTGGTAATAAGGTATAGGTTATGGTATCTACACCCTTTTCATTTAATGTATCAATAACGTGTAAAGCGTAGGAAACAGAATAGTTTATAGTATCAATGGGACATACTTCGATTTTCTGACTTACTGTATCAAAAGGAATTGTATCAGGTACCCTGAACCATTTATAGGACATCATACCCATTGGCCCAAAGAGACTATCACATACTCCCTCACACATGGTGGTGTCACCACCCAAACTAAAATTCAGATAATTGATAGATATTCTAATACTATCTGTGCCTACACATAAGTTGTTGTCCGAGAACTCTAAAGTGTATAGGGTGATTGTGTCTGGTTTTACGCAAATGCTATTTGTATTGGGATAAGTGATACCCCAATCATCAAACCAGAGGTAGTTACTTCCATTTTGAGGGCCATATAGAATTGTACTATCGCCTTTTTGGAGTGTATCATTCGGACCAAGGTCAAATATAGGTTTTGGCCATATATTATATGTAATGGTGTCTGTAGCTTCTTTACCATAAACATCAGTTATAACAAGACTGTAGCTCGAGGTGTCGGATGGTTGTATGGGCAGCATGCTGGTGTCTCCAATAACATTTGTATAAGGTACCTCATACCATGCCCAGCTCACCATATTATCAGGTCCAACAATTGTATCATATGTGTTCTCACACATTTCCTGGTCTTCTCCGAGGTTTAAGGTCAAATAATTGAGGAATACCGTTATACTATCGGTTCCTGAACACCCGTTATCATTTGTTACTGTCAAATAGTAAGCTGCTACCGTATCTGGTTTTACAACAATAGTTTCACTATTACCAAGATAACCAGATTCATCATACCATTCATATGATGAATAATTCTGAGGGCCTATCAAAGTTAGGCTGTCTCCATTTTGAATGGTGTCGTTGGGTCCAAGATCAAAATCCGGTTGAGGATAGGTAAAGTAAGTAATCGAATCTTTTGCCTCTTTTCCGTATATATCTACAATCTGGAGTTCATATGTAGATGTATCAGTAGGAGCCACTGTTATGGTTTGAGAATTGCTAATAGGGTTCGTACCTGGAATCAGATACCAATTATAATCAACCATATTGTCAGGGCCTACCAATGTATCGATTGTTCCTGGACAAACTGTGGTGTCTTCACCTAACTCAACACTTAAGTATTCTACAGTAACCAGAATGCTATCAAAAGCTGAACAATTATTGGCATTTGTAATTTCAAGAACATAATTGGTTGTACTGTCAGGTTGTTCAAGAATAAATAGTCCGGTCTTATATAAGGTATCTGCAACATACCATTTATAAAGATAGCTTCCCTGAGGACCCATTAGCCCAACTGTTGCTCCCCAACTAATGCTGGTGTCTTGGTCCAGTGATAATACAGGACTGTCAAGTGTTGAGAAGGTTATTGAATCATATTTTGTAACATTTAAGGTGTCAATAACTGCTAATGCATAGGTGGTAGTGTCTGTAGGTAGTAAGGTTACTGTTTGGGAGTAATCAAAAGGGATTGTCGATGGTACAATAAACCAAAAATAATCAGCCATATCTCCTGGTCCGGTTAATGTGATAGAATCTCCCACACAAATGGTTGTATCTTCACCCAAGTCAACCATTGTACATATGTCAATTTCAATGAAAATGCTATCGGATGCACTGAAACCATAATCATCATATACAGTTAACCATACGATGGTGTCAGACATCAATGGACCAACAATTACAGATTCTGTTAGATCACCTGTACTCCAGTTGTATATTGCTTTGTCGTTAGGCCCGCTTAGGTTGATTGTAGCCCCTTCACATAGTATGGTATCATTGCCAAGGTTTACATTTACAAGATCACAGAATCCATCATCGTAATCATATTGCCAGCTGTTGTGATTCAATCCACATAGTATGTCTCTCAATGAATCTTTTGCTGAACCAGACTCCATGAGTATCACATAATCCATTGCTACTAAAGCATCCCATTGGGTGCCGGTTGTATTTGCAACCGAAGTGAAAGAATCAGCCAAAACCTCCATGGGGTAATAATACCGACCCTCCCAACTTAGATTTATCAGAGCGGTATCATTTCCGATGCCGTTATGGGTATACTCTTCGGCCCCATAAACTTCAATGTTGCTCATTAACTCATCTGAGAAAAGCTTTAGCGTCAAATCATAATGTAACCTGTCAGATGGAATATCGCCTCCGAAAGTGATTGTTAAACGATTTCCTGCTAAGTTTGTGACTATTTGGGTTTCTTGTTTTACAGCGAGGTAGTCAAGTATATCATCATCAGTTGCGATTAGGACATTATCCAAGCCTGAATAACCATATGTGTTGTATATGCTATGAAAATCGGAGATAAAACTTGTGGGAAAACTATGCATTCCGTATGGGATCCACCTCTTTTCTCCAATTAAACTTTGCTGATATAGATAATCGGCAGTTGCTTTTAAATTATGTGTGGCATCAAAAAATCTATTTATTTTTTGAGTATTCCTCCACTCAATCGAATCATCGGAAACTAAAATACCATTCCCATCTCTATTTAGCCAGTCTTGTCCAGTTTCCTCATCTAAAACAGAATGATAATTATTTGAAACAACATTATCAACATATGTCATTACGTTGTTTGGGATCACAAAGGTTTTAATCGAAATGGAGTCATGAATTATTTTGCGTGAATAGCTTTCAGTTCGTTGAATTTCATAATCGCGAATATCATCACTACTTGCATTGGGGTTATTGAATACCCCATGATTTGTTAGACCCCATCCATACTGAAGTAATATTTCAACTTCGTTCCAGGTAAGCAGAGTAGGATCATGGTATGGATCGTCCGGATCAAGTAGGTCTGTTCCATTATAAGTGCTGAAAATAAAAAACGCACTACTCATTTTGAATGAAATGGAATCATTACACCCATTCGAATAATACATACCTCCTGTTTGACCATTTCCTTCAAAGAGAGGGAAGGGGATAGTATAAATCTCTCTCAAAGCATCGTCCATTTGAAAACTTAGGGCAAAATCCTTATTATACTTTAAAGGTGCTTTTTCAACGGTAACTGAAGAGGGTGGACTATTAAAAGTAACCACGACAGAATCAATGCCCACAGGCATGGGGCCTTGAGCCAGCAAAGAAAACCCCAAGAAGAAAACCCCAACAAAACAAATGATGTATTTAATATGCTGTATCATCTATTACCTCCTCTCATATAATAATCTTCTACCTCAGGGTAAGGAACATTTCTGGATTTTTTGGATTTTCCGTAACGGGAATTGGCCGTTCCACTCTCCCCAAAGAATCTGTTGCCGAAAAACTTAAAGCGGTATCCCAGAGTGATTTCATGGGAACCACCCGACTGGTTGTTGATGCCTCCCATGCCAATTTCGTAGGAGTAGTTAAAGAACAGACCTTTGTAGATTAATCCGCCGACATTTATCGCCAAAACACCCCCATTCCGGAACAACAATCCACCACAGAAACGTTCCTGATAGATGGCCATGGCCGATAATTCAAGATTGTAAGGCTCGTTAACAGTCTTGCGGTACACAGCAAAAGCCTGTAAATCCCAATTGGTGTTTAGTTTAAAAATATTGGTGGCATACAACATAAATTCTCTCTGAACCTTGAATTTATAGGCGCCTGTATTTTCATATTCATCTTTACTTCCGAACAAACTGGGGAAGGCAGCTCCGATTACCCAACGGCGGTAGTTATAATGGATCCCGACCCCTGCATTCCCTGCTACTGAATTTAATTTGCTTGGATCAGAAAAAACAGGGTCATTGGGATCAATGCCCACCGCATCATTTAGATTAATGCTGCGCTGATAGAAGCTACCCCAGAGTCCGAAATATACAAACTGTTCATTTTCAACCTGAAGCTTATAGGTAAAACTCAGATTGGCCTTGAAGGTGGAAGCAATGTCCATACGATCCATCAACAATTCACCGCCTACCCACATAACGTCTTCGTGTACGGGTCCAAAACCATTGGCTCTTATGGTTTGGGGGCTACCATTGATCTGTGTCCAGTCTTTTCGATAATTGATAAAAACTTCAGGGTGTCCTGAGTATCCTGCAAATGTTGGGCTTAAGGCATAAGGATTAACAAGATAAGAAGTGGTATATGGGAATTGCTGGGCTACAGCTTCCCAACTGAAAGCAAGCAGCAGCAATATCATATATGTAAATCCTCTTACCATATATTTTATCTGATAATCGTTATGGGTCCCTTTACAATATTACCTGCCTGGTCTTCAATTACATAGTAATAGGTAGACTGAGGCAATGGGTTGCCTTTGAATTGGCCATCCCAGTCGTTACTGTAACTGTTATCGCTATACACCAGATTGCCATACCTGTTGTAGATATTTACCTTGATGGGAAATACAATATCATCATCATTTACTGTCCAGTAATCATTAACACCATCACCATTGGGAGTAAACAGACTCATGATACCGTCAATTCCTGGATTTGGAGGTCCAGTTCCAGAGACCACATAAAAGTCCTGGGTAGTGAAACAGCCGCTTCTGAATGCTTCAGCCGAATAACTCCCAATTTCCGTAACATAGAAAATGTCAGCGGTGGTATTTCCATTCCATACGATGGAATCATAACTCGCCACATTGTCGACGGTTAATACCAGTGTATCACCATCAGCCAGGGCTGTGGTATCTCCATTGGCAACTTCATTTCCATTTTCATCCAACATCATAAACCAGGGTGGATTTACTATGCTTACTGTATTGGTGATTGAATCCCTGCACCCCAGATCAGTAATGGTGGTTAGCTGGGTGCTGAAATCACCGCCAGTACTGTAATAATGGGTGGAAGATCCTGCAAAATGTGTGGTATCGATGGAGCCATCTCCATAATTCCATATCCTGTACTCCAAATTACCCACAAAAACGGTGGATTTATCCAGAAAACTGGTGGTGGCACCAAAACAGTTATCCTGAAAAACAAACTCCATATTGGGTGTATCACCCACAGGCACACTATTAAATGCAAGATCGAGGTTGCCCGATTTGAGGGTCAGGCGCATGCCCACCAGATATAAATCAGCTCCGGGAAATACATAGGTAACTGTGTCTCCTTCTGCATCATCGAAATTACCATCACTGTTGAGGTCCCAACTCACATTTACAATGGTATCCATGGTTTCACTTCGGTTGATAAGTGTGGTAATGGCTCCAGCACAAACCGAATCGTATGAAAACATGGCTTCACTGGGGTAGGTGACAGAAACGAAATATTCCTGACGTCTTTCACAACTCCCATCGCTTGAAAAGTCAACCCAGTAGGCTGTGCTAATGGTAGGTGCTACTGTTATCAGCGTGTCGGTACTACCGGTATTCCATAGATAGTTGTTGCCCGGATTGGCATGAATCCACAAGCTTACCTCCTCGCCGGGTGTAATACTGACATTGGCTGGTGAACTGTCAATGATTTCAGGTTTGGGCAAGACTGTGATCAGAGCACTGTCGCGTTCAAATAATAGGTTGGGAGTGACTATCTCGCACCAATAAAGGGTTGTTGAAGTAGGCTTTACGGTGATGCTTTGTTCAATGGAACCGGTAGACCATTCATAGGATTGCATATCCGCCGGTGCTGTCAGGGTCACAGAATCTCCTTCACAAATGGTTTCATCGTCAAGCACGAAAAACTTCGAATTAACAGTAAACTCATGGGTGGCCACACAGCCATCCGCATTTCTGATTTCAACCCAGAATATCTGTGATGATGAGGTTGCTGTAACTACCAAACTGCTGTCGGTGCTGTTATCCGACCAGAGATATGATTCTCCTCCGGAGACCCAGAGTGTTGTGTTTTGACCAAGCCCTATGATTACTTCTGAAGGGGAGTGGGTGTATTCCGGGGGGTAACTGATGTTCACAAATGTCGAATCTCTTAGTACATCCAAACCTGGTGTTTCATATTCAACCCAGTAGACACTTGGATTGTCAGGGTAAAAAGTGATGCTTTGGGTAGTTTCATTGGTGTTCCACAAATACCAGTTCATGCCTTCAGGGCCGGTTAGTGTCAGTGGATCCCCGTCACAAACGGTTTCTACCGGTATATTTATATTCCTGACTACCACATGAAAATCCTGGGTGAGCGAACAACCTTCAGGAGTGCTGACGACACAGCTGTAGGAGGTTGTGGTCTCAGGAAATACATGAATGAGGCTATCTGAGTCTCCGTTTGACCAATCCCAGGAATATCCCCCAGAGATCCATAGGGTTACTTGCATTCCGGGAAAAGAAACTACAGTATCTTCCGAGTGTTCAAAAACCGGTAATGGATGCACATAAACTGTGAAATTATCCCTGAAAGTGTCCCCGCCCGGAGTTTCATAGTCCACCCAATAATTTGTTGTAACGGTAGGGTTAACCGTGATAAATCTAAAGGGCTCTCCAGTACTCCACATATAGCTCACCATATTTTCAGGGCCGGCCAGTTCCGTGAAGCTTCCCAGGCAAAGATCAACTTCAAAATCTTCCCTGCTTTGTTCTCTGGAGTCGTGGGTATAGGTTTTTTTTATGATAATGGTCTTTTCATTGAGCAGGGAGCTTTCATCTGGATGATTAGTGCCATGATTATCAGCCAAAACACAGGTCGGCGGAGCCAGCCCCATTAAAAATAACAGGGTGACAATAAGTATTTTAGCTTTGATTTTGTGCATAAACCTACTCAAGTGCTCTAAAACCGGGGTGATTAACAGGTAAAAATAAGGGAATATGGGCTCATCAGAAAGATTCGGGAGGAGGAGTTTTTCACATTTTGTTAAGAAAAACAACCAAAAAATCACCAAAAATTTTTGAAAAAATATTGTACAATTCAAATAATATTTATCTTTGCGCCTCCTTTTTAAGGAAATTCCTCCTTAGCTCAGTTGGTTAGAGCACCTGACTGTTAATCAGGGTGTCCTAGGTTCAAGTCCTAGAGGAGGAGCACCAAAGATCAGAGAGTTACATTGAAATGTAGCTCTCTTTTTTTTGATTGTACAATCCTTGGCACAATCCAAGTCATCAATCACTAGCATTTGTGATTTGATTACAAACGTATAAAAATATTTCGAGAATTCAGGTGAGCGAAATCGGAAAACTCTTATCAGAGTAGGGATGGACGTCCATTCTCCCGCGGAGGGTAATTATCATATCTAGTGAGGTTATAGCTTATACATGCCCTTGCAAAAGAGCAAATCTTTTTTTCGCTAACTTTACATTTCATCTTCAAAAACCTGTTTCACATGAGGCAATTAATTCTATTTTCCATAATCACATTAAGTTTGTTACTGTTGAGCTGTGAAAAGCAAGGAAAATCTTGTAATGAGATACAAGCGGAGATAGATTCCCAGCTTAACTATATAGAAATCACTAAGGCTTCTGCGAATAACGATATTATTACAGCTGGTCAAGCCACGATGAGGATTAACGAAGCCTTAGAGAAGATTGCTGAACTACAAAAGGAGCTTGAGGATTGTGATTAAGGAATTCGAGGCTTTTCAGGGGAAAGATTCATTTAATAGCCTCAAAACCTACTTCCACAACATGATTAATGCCTTCAACTAATGCTTTCTTGCTTGCTTGTGAAATCAAATCTCTGATGAAAGGTGCTCCTTGTTTAGTTATTTTTGCCCAAACAAGAACTAGTTTTTTTATTACCCATCCCTTTGTATTTATAGAAAGACCCTTTCGTAGACTAGTTACATCATCTGTAATATTTGCAATTTGCTCTTCATTTTCTTTTGTAATATGTTTTTTAATATTCTTCTCGATAGTCTCTAGATGCTCATCAAGAAGTAAGATTTGATTTGGCTTTAATGGTTTTGATTTTGCCTCTTCATCAATTATTATAAATTCGGATAAATATTCATCTGCATAAGCGTTTAAGATTGGGTCATCAAAAAAGGAATGAATTTCTTCATATTCCTTCAAATAACTAACCCATTGATCAAAATGAGCATCAAGTTGTTTTGCATTTATCCAGCCTTTAAAATTGCCTATATCCTCTCTGCTTTGTGGTTTCCAATTAACAAGTAATTTAAGGTGACCCTTCATCTGATGGCTCTCAACAATAAAATAAAAGTTGGAGTTAGTGTCAATATCTACAACCTTGAGTAACAACTCATCTTGGTCGACAACCTGAAACCGCTCACCTTTTAAATGAACATATTTCTCAAACGTTTTAAGGACTATGATTGGCAGGTCTTTCTTCATTACTGTTTATAGATAGATTAATAGTATTATTTTATGTACCCCACATCTTTCAAGGAAAATGCGGTTGTTCTACCTTCACTTTCATTGTAATAGAAGATGTAGTTCTGGGATTTGCCAATAAAGTATTGGTTGCTGTCAGATAAAATGATATGATCTTTATATTCAATTTCTCTAGCGTAATATCGGTAATGGGTTTTTAGGATATTTATCTCTAATATTAACTGTGTAGATGCAGTGAGTAGGAAGATAAGGCCGAGAAATACTACTACTCGTAAAGTCTTATTTATAATGTACTTACCGCCATAGTATATGAATGTAAATATGATAATAACGCTTATTAACACATTAATGATTTGAGCTCCAATTTGGACTATCTGGTAACTAAATGATTTTGGGGCAAGATACAAGATAACGATCGTACCTAAAACGAGAATTATTTCGCTGGTTATAAA
>JAERTD010000043.1 GCA_016845175.1 Bacteroidota bacterium
ACTATTTAAGACAAAACCTTGATATCCTCATTGACTCATGGATCCGCGCCCTTTCCATTCATGGTGCGCCACGTGAACTCTATGTGGACAATGCCAAGATTTATCACTCCAACGGACTCAAAGCAGCCTGTCATCGTCTCAACATCAAACTCTTGCACAGACCTCCACTTGATCCGGCGCCGGGCGGGCTTGTGGAAAGGTTTTTTCACACCGTGCAGGACCAGTTTGAAGCCGAAGTGCGGGCCGGAGATATCCTTTCTCTCGATCAGCTTAACCGGGCATTTTCCGCATGGTTGAACGTCAGTTACCATGAATCGGAAAACGCCGAAACCGGGCAAACTCCGGAGAAGCGGTATCACCAGGGACTTACCGCTATAAGACAGGTGGACATGGGTCGTGTCATCGAGTCCTTTTTGCAAACGGTCTTTCGCACCGTCAATAGAACCTTCTCCGATGTTCAGCTCAACAAACGCTTTTACCAGGTCGATCCCAAACTTCGAGGGGATCGTGTTGAAGTGCGTTTTGACCCTTTTGCTTCATGGGATGACGTCAAAGTTTATTCTCTAAAAGGCGAATATCTCGGAATCGGTGTTCTTCACAACCGAAGCACGGCGCCTTTAACACCGCCGCCAATACGAACAAAACCCAAACACAGCATCATCGATCTTTGGGTCAAAAAGCACCAGGAGGACCTTAATGCGAAGGTGGGTGGTATTGATTACCGGAAAGTCCTTCAGCAAAGAACATGGCCCTTTTACGAGTTTGCAAAAACCGTGGCGCAGCTCATGGGTCGAAAAGCCGGTTTAACAGACCTTTCAAGCGCGGAACTTGAAACACTCAAAAAAGTCTACAACCAAAGCACTGACATCAATCGCAAAATGGTCAAACAGGCCTTTGAAAAAGCACAAAAGCCGACACTGCCCTACATCATTTTGGAACTAAAACAACTCATCCGAAAGGAGGAACAGCATGTTTCTTAATCATTTTTCCCTGAACGAGCACCCATTTACTGAGCATCCCCCCACAAAATGGCTCATGAGAGATCCGCGTATCGATGATGCCCTCGCCGGCCTTCAGTTCTTTGAACAACAGGGCAGCATCGGCCTTATCCTGGGACAGACCGGCATCGGAAAGTCATCTCTTCTGAGACTCTTTATTCATGACCTGCCCCCAAATCGCTATCAACCCATTTATCTCCATTTAACCACTCTCAACGCCAATGCTTTTCTACGGTTAATTGTTACCAGACTCGGTGAAAAACCGAGAATGGGAAAGGATCGAATGCTGCTTCAACTTCTGGACCGCATCAATCAGAATGAAAAATCCACACTCCTCATCGTTGACGAGGCTCACCTGATCGATCCGAAAGCCCTTACCGATCTCAGGGTCTTAATTTCACCCATCGGCGAAAAAATACCCCTCAAAATCCTCTTGTGCGGCCAGGAAGATCTGCGCCATATTCTCAAACGATCTTCCCATGCCGACCTCTTGCATCGCATTACCCTCAGGCTTTTCCTCAAACCATACCCCAGGGAGCAAACCGCTCTGTATATCGATAACCGCATCACCATGGCGGGCGGATCTCCAAAAATCTTCGAGCCGGAGGCCAAGGGCCTCATCCATGACTATGCCGCGGGCGTACCAAGGCAAATCAATAATATCTCTACCGCCTGTTTGCTCAATGCAGCATCCCAGGACATTCATAAAATCAACGATGCCATGGTCAACAATGTTATGGCGCAATTTCAGCTCCCATAGGAGGTATTCTCATGACAAGAAGGTTTTTTCCCCCTGATTTCCTCAGAATGCTCAGAAACCAGATCCCTATCGATAAGGTGATCGCATCATTTTTAAACATGGAGACCAGAACCGTTCATTCTTTATTCCGATTTCGTTGTCCTGTGTGTGAAAATTTTCATACGGGTGTTAACCCCAAAACAAACCTTGCAAGATGTTTCGATTGCAGGAAAAATTTCAATCCCATTGACATGGTCATGGTCGCTGCAAAGTCTTCATTTATTGAGGCCGTGGACTTTCTCGAAGATAAAATGGATCAATAATATATCTCCCCGGTAGCTTCAATGCTACCGGCGGAATATGGCACGCTGATTTGAATAGCGTGATACGAAATTCAATATTGCCACCGGAATATTGGACCATGAATTTGAATAGCGCATAACGACATTCAATTTTTTTCTATCTTTTTGGAGGTGAAAATGTGGGGTGGAAAACGAACCGGAGCCGGACGAAAAAAGAAGCCGGATCATTTAAGACGTGAGTTGCTGACCATTCGCCTGCCGCAATGGATGATCTCTCAACTCAAAAGTAAGGGTGAAATTGGGTATCTCATAGAGGACATATTGGCAAAAAAAGGATCCTTAAATCCGCCGGATGACTATGATTTCAATAGTTGAGATCGGCCAACTCCATCACATTTTTTTGCGACGTTTTGATTGAAAGCCACTTCCCGCCGATACATGCAATAACCCCAGTTTGTATCTACCACTGAGCCCTCCCTTCACAAGTCAGCTGGTTTGCCCATAGTTTGGTTGATTCTCCGGTCGAAATGTATCGCCAGTAGGTATCCAAGACAAGTTCCGGAACAGCTCGCTGGTTTGTAGTTTTGTCGCCCTTCCGGCATCAACACCTTTTTCCAACTTAAGCCATTTCTCCGCTTCGCGGTAGCATCTCCCTGTAGCGCATTATCTAAACAAAGGATACCAATTTATCTGAGAACTGTATCAAGAATATTTCCTTACGGTCAATTCATACGCTTCGAGCAGAATAAGAAAAATCACACAATCTGGGACATTTAGGTTCAAATAATGTGGGGCTTAGCAGGTGATCATCTGAAATCCAAAAACATTCAGGTATGGGTTCAAATAGTTTCGGGGCCTTTAATAGGTCAATAAGGAGTTCAAATGATGAATAAATCCAGGGCAACAACTTTTTGTTTTCTACTGTTTCCGGTTTTTCTACTGATGATGGGATGCGGCAGCGATTCCAACGCTGAACCGGACAAGATGTATATCCATTTTTTTGTAGCACCAAAACAGATGCCGGATGGGACGTCCGCGGAAGAACAGATCCAAGCCCTTCGCCTGTGGCTTGCTCAGGAATCGGGCGGGTACACGGAATTTAGTAAGGCTCCGGGAGGATGGCTGGATGGGGAAGGACATCTGCAAACAGAGGAACAGGCAGCCTTTTTGGTATCGGCCCCCGTGAATCTCAAAG
>JAERTD010000044.1 GCA_016845175.1 Bacteroidota bacterium
CGTCAAAATACTGGCCCGGGAATCTTAAATTATTTTCTATTGTATTAACAATAATTTCTGCTTTGCCAAAAGGAGCATGGTTGGCTTTCCAAACTATATTGCCTGAAAAGTCTGTCATGACCTTAGGGGTTCCAAGATGATCGTTATGGTAAAAAAATATGGATTCTCCATTAGTAGTGGGTATCATTGCCAATGGTTGGCTGTCAAGATAGATATACTCTTTAGTTAAGGTACCGTTCAGAGATGATTCAGCAATCAGGTTACCAAAAATATCATAATGGAAAATTGTAGCAACCCCATTTACCATTTTTTGAGTTCTTTGATTTTTGAAGTTATATTCGTATTCTCCTAAAATTGTTTCATTTTCAGAGACCTTCTTGAGTCTTTCATTCAGGTCATACTCCATTGTCCTTGACCCGGCGATATGGTTACCACCAGCTACTTGAACCAGTCTGTTGCTTCCAGGGAAGTAGGTATAAAGTTCCCCGGCTGAGTTATAAAATTTGGTTTTTCTGTTTCCGACTGCGTCGTAAGTGTAACTAAAGGCCCCATAACTGCCACCTACATTGATGAGTTGATGAATATCGTTATAGACAAAACTTTGATCTGCTGTACTCAGACTATCCTGTATCTCTGTAATATTGCCAATAGTATTCACAGTATAAGTATTATTGACAATATCAGTGACAGACAAATTGATTGGCTGATAGTTTTGATCAAAAACGTTTGCCAAAGATTTATTATTCCCGTAAAGCATAGATTTGAGCGGTCCAAATGGCATGTATGTTATGCCTTGTGCTATATTTTTTGTTATGTTGTTTATTTCAGATGTAACCTGGGTAATTCTTGATGATGAGTTCCGATCATAAGTAATGATTCTACCTGATGGATAAGTTATTGTTGATAGGTTTCCGGCATCATCATACGTGTAGCTTGTGAGATATGTTGTTCCAGCCATGATTTTGTTTTCTGCAATTAATCGGCCCATACTATTATATGTATAAGTATAGGTGCCGGAGAGATCATAGATACCAGTCAGCCGACCTTTACCATTAATTCCCTGATCATATGTAAATATAGTATTCCTGGAGCTATCTGAATAGAGAATATTCGTGAGTCGGCCCAAAGCATCATATGCATAATTGATAGGGCTGCTGTTATTCACAGTTTTTGATAAAAGGGAACCCGCTTCATTATAAGTATACGGTGTCCTTGCGGTAGGCCTGCATGAAAACATATAAAATTTAAGATAAGATCGGTTCATCAATTAATAATTTGGAGAATGAATCGATGAAACAAAAAAATTTAATGGGCCAGACATCTACTCTGGAAGACGTCAGGCAGCAGTTCAGTACCTGGAGAAAAAATAAGACCAGCAAACGCACACCGAAAAAGCTGTGGCAGGCAGCAGTTGATCTTCACAAGGTTGAAGGACTCTCAATTCATAGAGTTTCACAAGCACTACACCTTAATTTTAATGATTTCAAAAAGCAGATAGCAAACAATAATGTTCCTGCTATACAGGATGCCCAGGTTCCTGCCTTTATTGAACTTGGCAGCCACTCTGTTTCCCCTTCAGAATGTATAGTTGAGATGGAAAACACAGCCGGATCAAAAATGAGAATGATCTTTAAAGGTAAAACTGATTTTGATTTCCTGGAACTTGGTAAATCATTTTGGAGGCAATCCTCATGATACAGGTTACACCTCATATGAAAATTCTATTGGCAGTTGAACCTGTTGATTTCAGAAAAGGTATAGACGGTCTTGCAATGTTGTGCAGAACAGTGCTGAAAACCAATCCTTTTACCGGGGCTGTTTTTGTGTTTTTAAATAAAGGTAGAACATCCATTAAAATTTTAATGTATGACGGTCAGGGATACTGGATGTGTCAAAAAAGATTATCCCAGGGGAAATTTCAAACATGGGCTGATAAACTGAAGGACACACGTAAAACGTTAGATGCCCATGAGCTGCAAATGCTGTTGTGGAATGGCAGTTCAAGTGTGGCTCCCATGTGGAAAAAAATTTCTATTTAGACTTGCGTTCGACAAATAGATGTTCTATACTTTGCTGTCATGGAAAACGAAATCATCAAATATCGAGGCAAGACAGCTACATCAACTGATGTTGAATTTATAAATAATTTGATCAAGGACAATCCAGGTACAAGCCGTTATGCATTATCAAAATTATTGTGCAAAGAGTGGAACTGGATACAACCCAATGGTGCATTGCGGGATATGGTGGCAAGAGGATTTATGCTCAAGCTGCATCGGGAAGGCTATATCAGACTGCCTGCCAAAAAAAACAGCCCGAATAATCCTTTTATTAACCGTAAAAAACCTGAAAAAATAGAAATTGATCAGACACCAGTCATTGCAAAGCTGGCACATATAAAACCTTTTGAGATAAAACAGGTAAGAAACACATTAGATGAAAAGCTTTTTAACTCTCTTATTGAATTTCATCATTACCTTGGCTACTGCCATCCGGTTGGAGAGCAGTTGAAATATATGGTATTTGCAAAAGACAGACCTATTGCCTGTTTTTCATGGTCTTCAGCCCCACGTCATATTGGAGCCAGGGACAGATATATTGGATGGACAAAAACAAACCGGGATAAAAACCTTGGCTTAATGGCTTATAACAGCAGATTCCTTATTTTGCCATGGGTTCGTGTACCGCACTTAGCATCTCATCTGCTTGGTATAATGGCAAAAAATATCTCAAAAGATTGGGAAACTATATATAACCACCCCCTGTTTTTCCTTGAAACCTTTGTTGATACTGAGCGATTGCGGTACCATTCATAATACCTGACATAGCTATCTCCTTCTAATTATTGAATAATTCCATTTGCTTTTCTGAACCATCACCTCTGACCATCAGTTTTCCTGTTTTATGAAGCACTTTGACTATGTTTTTAATCTTATCAGAGTCTAAATCTGTTTTTTTAATTTCCCATGGTGCCCAGGATACTGCTTGATCTTTTTTTAAAACGTCATTTGATACTAAGCGCTTTATTGTGGTTTGACTGACATTAAGATATTTTGCTGATTGTCCTAATGTTAAAATATCCGGGGTTTCTACCGTGCGAATATGACCTGCTATAGAATATCTGCTTCGGATGTTTCTTACCCGGGATTCATTCCATCGTTTTCCTGTTGCCGTTTCTCGCCCTAACTTGTTAAGAACTCTTGCGATTGCATCATCACCATATCGAACGGCCATCTTTCGAATTATCTCTAAATCTTCCAATGATGTTTTTTGTCCAACACCAGAAGCTGGTTTGGGCATCTCAAACTCTGTATGACAACCTCCTTTCCAGTGAATAATAAATTTAAGTACTTGATTTGCTTCATTTAAATTGACAATTACTTCTTCTATAACTGTTCTGATGATTTTTTTTCTTAAAGAATTAGTACAATGTTGACTATCCCATACTTCTGGAAATTTTTTACCTAAAGCCAGTATTTTTCTTTTTTCTTCATTAGAAATATCATGGCTTTCTTTTGAGGCTTCTACTATATTGTTTTTTGCATCATCAAGTTCCTCAAGCTTTTTATTCCACCTTTTCTCTAATACAGAAGCAACCAGGCGATTGCGTGGATCTACTTCATTATACTGTTCAAATGCACGATTAGCCTCGTATTCAAGCTGATTGATCTTCTGTTCAAATGCTTTGTTTTTATCACTTTTTTTTAGAGAAAGCATTTTTACAGCTTTAATACTGGCTTTCATACCGTTTTGGGATATTACTTTGAATAATTCTTTCTTAAATTTTTTATCCACAGTGCTGCCGCCAAATGCCAAACAATATTTGCCACCATTCTGATAATCCCCTCTGCATATATATCTGGCTGCAGTTCCACTTTTCCCATAATAAGCGATATAAAATTTTCTGCCACACTTACCACATCTTAATTTACCACTTAATAACCCTTGCCCGTTTCTCGCAGCACCTGTTCTTTCCACTCTTGTCTGACTAAGGCAGTTGCTGCTAATGATGTCCTGGTTATCATCATATGTTTCTAAATCTATATATCCCTCATGATGGTTTTCTATAAACACTTTTGATTCTCTTGCATCACTCGCTGTTTTTTTTTGCCTTATTATTTTCCCATCTTTATATTCCAGATGAGTGGTTTGTCTGCCCCACACATAAACTCCGGCATAAAAAGGATTTTTCAATAATGATTTAACGTAGCCTATTGCAGGCAATTTCCAAATAATCTCTTTTTTTCCTGCTATATCCTTTAATACAGGAACTTCGATATTTTCAGAATGAAACCATAGATGCGTTTGTCTTATAGTACGCATTTCCCTGAATTTTTTAAAAATCAACTCAATTGTATCTTGAATCCTTTTATCAGGTATTTTTACAGCTTGATCATTTGCATCCCAAATATACCCTGATGGAATCTGTCTTTTAAATTCTCCACGTTTGGCTTTCTCTTGCATGCCTTTGATTAGTCTCGCCTGTAACATTTTTAATTCTACCGTGCTGATAGTTCCTTTAATTCCCAGTATTAACTGATCATCCATACAATTGCAATCATATATCTGTTCTCCATCACTTATCAAGGTATTAAATAAATTACAAACTTCCAATAGCCGACACCAATCTTTGTCTGTCCTTGATAGTCTGCTGGCCTCTCTGCTGAATATGATACCTGTCTGGCCAATTGCCACCAATGATGTCATTCGTTCAAAACCATCACGCCTGGCTGCACCCAATGCTGCACTTGATCCCAAATCACTATCAATAATTTCAATATCCTTCCACCCCCAGGATTTAGCTTTATCTTTCAGGGCATACTGAAGTCTTTGGCTTTCTTTATTATGTTTTACTTGCCTGGCTGATGACTGACGTATGTAAATAATTGCTTTGCGTTGTAAATGACTTTCTTTTATCTTGTTATTAATCTGTGAAATCATCATTTTCAGTTATTTCCCCTTTAGTAACTTGTATTAATAATATGGCCATTTGATCTATCAATGCTTCTTCAATTTCACTGCTTAACTCAATCACGGTTTTCTTAGTATCCCTTGCAAACTCAAAATAAAGCTGCTCCATCGTGCTCTCCTTTTTAATAATTTTATTACATTAGAGAGCATCAGGGTATCAGGTCAGATATTGAATATTCAAGCAGTTCAATTGTCCTTAAAATAGCCTTTAAGTCAATATAAGTAATTTTTGAAATATGATGATTTGCACATTGTGGACGTGTCATCCAATAAGGGATCTCTTTACAAAATCCCTTTGGTGCTTTTACAAGAATAGTCTCCTTTCTGGTTATAGATTTTCGTTTTGTTTTAAGGTTTTTACCATAAAGTGGATGAAATGGATATTTAATCTCAATTTCTGAACTTATGGTGTTGTGGTGTGTCTTGGTTTTTGGGGACATGTTATAAAGCTGCCAACTGGCAATATCTTGGTGTTACCACAGGCAGGGGTAAAAATGACCATACCATGAAAGCCAACCGTTCCATCAAGGCAGTCTGGGGATACCCTTTATCAAAACATTTTCGTTCATACATGAGAGCATGAAAAAGCCGGAACATATAAATTTAAAACTTGATGAAATTGAAGCTCTGTTAAAAAGAGTTGAAAAAGGTCAAAATCGGGATGGTGACTATGAAATCATCAAATCAATGGCTGATACTATTATCTTTTTGAATCAGGCTGTTAACAGTAAAAATGTTATTTGGTATTAAAACAGAGAAGAAAAATAAACTGTTTAAAAATAATGATGATAAGGAAACATCAGACAACCAGTTAGACAGTAATAAACCCAAAGATGACAAGCCTGATAAAAAACCAAAGGGGCACGGAAAAAATGGTGTAGATAAATATCCTGGTGCAAATAGAGAATTTATATCTCACCCTGAACTGAAACATGGTGCTCCTTGTCCTCTATGTATCAAAGGCAAAGTTTATCAATTAAGTATACCCGGTGTTGTAATAAAAATTAGTGCCACAGCACCTTTGCATGCTACAATCTATGATGTTGAAAAACTGCGCTGCAATTTATGTGGCGAAGTTTTTACAGCCAATGCTCCCGACAACATAACAGGTAAGCATTATGATGAAGCAGCTAAGGCAATGATAGCCATTTTAAAATATGGCTGCGGTTTTCCATGGTATCGTATGGAAAAACTCCAGGAAAGTCTTGGCGTACCACTTCCAGCATCCACTCAGTGGGACAAGGTAGAATCTGCAGCAAATCTTATTTATCCTGCATTTAATGAACTCAAACGACAGGCTGCCCAGGGCGACATTATTCATAATGATGATACTACAATGAAAGTCCTGGAGCTGATGAAAGAGAACCAAACAAAAAACAGCAAAGAGAGAACCGGTATCTTTACCACCGGGATTGTATCAATCCTTGATGAGGATAACCTGAAAGTCAGACCAAAAAAAATAGCCTTGTTCTATACCGGACGTAACCATGCTGGGGAAAACATTGACTCTCTGTATCAAACAAGAGATATAAAAAAAGATCCCCCTGTTCAGATGTGTGATGCTCTCTCCCGAAATTCATCAGATCAGTTTAAAAAGATATTAGCCAATTGCCTGACACACGCACGTCGTGGTTTTGTAGATGTGGTAGGAAACTTCCCTGATGAATGCCAATATGTAATTGAAACCTTGGCTGAAGTTTATAAAACAGATGCCCAGGCAAAAGATCAGCAGATGAGCCCGCATGAACGTTTAGAATTTCATCAGCAGCACAGCGAATCTTTGATGAAAGAGCTGTACCTCTGGCTCAACAATCAAATAAATGACAAACTTGTTGAGCCAAATTCTGGTTTGGGCCAGGCAATTCAATATATGCTCAATCACTGGTCAAAACTTACACAGTTTTTACATACACCAGGAGCACCGCTTGATAACAATATATGCGAACAGGCATTAAAACGTGCAATCCTTCACAGAAAGAATGCTTTGTTTTATAAAACCAAACATGGTGCAGATATCGGTGATTTGTACATGAGCCTCATACATACCTGCAATCTGATGAAAACAAATCCATTTAAGTATCTGGTTACCCTTCAAAAACATGCCGGTTCAATGAAAAACAATCCATCTAAATGGATGCCATGGAATTATGAAAAAGCTGTTGCCGTGGTGGCGTAGATAGTTTGTCCTGCTACTTGATTAGATTGGGAGTAATCTGCCTGGAAAAAATATTATTTTTGCAGGCTTACCGGAAGGACAC
>JAERTD010000045.1 GCA_016845175.1 Bacteroidota bacterium
TAAGGCCCAGTCAGATTCACAGTAATCTGTGTCACTTTCCCAAACACCATTCAAACGATAATATACATCGTATGGATAGCTGCCTGGATATGGATCCTCATCATAGTAACTGTACTCAGTTACGCCATCTTCGTAAGCTACGTTATCTAAGAAGGTATACTCAGTTTCGCCTGGTCCCATTCTGTATACGTTGAAGCCACTTAAGTATCGGCTGGAGTTGGTTACTTCTACTCCGGTCTCTCTAACAACATCACGGCTCAAGGCTGTGCTTGCGTTGTCATATACTGTGGTCTCTACTATACCTACTGGGGCTGGGGAAGCTACTACCAACTCCTCTACATAAACCTGTACGGTCCAGTTGTAATCCAATCCAAAGCCTGACAATGGATCCCATACACTACCATCGGTAGTAATCATGTCTCCATAACCTGCTACGGCTGGTCCAGCATCGGTTCCCGCTGGGAAGCCGCCGGCTACCTGGTTTACTACTGTATAACCTACCCATAACTCATCATTAACATCCAAGGCAATTGGGGTTGGAAGTACTACTTCTACCCATGCTCCTGGTGTTGGAGGTACGGTCTCTTCAAATACTAAGTTACCTGCGTTGGCACCTGTCCAGATCTTAACTACGATCTCATCACATGCATCATCGTTCAAGGCAAATTGTACTTTGGTCATTGAGGTTCCGTCATAGTCGCTTAACTGACCAGCATCCCAACGGGCGGCTACGGAGAATGTTCCTCCATCAGTTAATCCAATTCCGGAAGCCAATACGCCATCATCCCAATGGATCCATTCGGCTACTGGTAATGGTACATCCGGAGCTTCCCATGTCAGTAAGGAACCAAAGTCCAGACCATCATCGTTCATTCCGTCACCATCATACATTCCCAAGAATTCACTTGGTGCTTCACAGACACGGTATAATGAGATATTGTCTACAAACCAGCTAACAACGTCGAAGGAGTTCATACCTACGGCATTGAATCTTACCTGGAATACACGACCCATAGCATGGTTGGTAATCTCCACATGTGAAGCATCCCAATCAAAACTACCATCGTTAGAGAAGGAAGCTACTTCATTCCAAGCCGCTCCGTCATAAACCTCTACCAATAACATTTCAACGCCATTAGCAGTACGGTCTTCCAGTGCTACTTCAAAGTCAAACCAGATCTCGCCTTCTGTTAACATATCAGCATTCAATGGGCTAGAGGTCAAGGTTGATGAATAACCATCTTCCAATAGTGGATCCCATGTAAATTCTGCTGATGGTTCGTCGTTTCCGTACTGGGCATCAATCTGCCAGTTCTCGTCTTCCATCCATGAGTTAAACTCAAAGGTTCCCTGATCCCACTCTTCGTAGAATGGCAGGTCAATTCCCCATACAACATCAACTACTACGGTACCTTCCCATGCTGATTCAGCTTCTTCTCCTGGGAATCCATAGTCTGTCAGATCATACCATGCAGATACATCATATGCATAAGTATTTGGCATTAAGTTGTTGTCCACATAAAGAATCCATTCGTCAGTTGCCTGGTCTTCGTAAGGAATGTAGTCAAGGTGCATAGCATCTCTATACAATTCAAAGTAGGATAGTCCAGCTGGAATAACGCCTGGCTGAGGACCACCACCACCTGTACAAGCAGCTAATTCAACACCCCAGATCATGTCACCTTGTGAGTTACCACCCAAGGTTACAGTTCCTTCTACAATACCACACTGGGTGAACAAGCCACCAGCAATGTTAGTAGTTCCAATTGAACCTGGATCAAAGGCAAAGCCTGTCATGGTTCCATCAGGTAAGGTAAACTGATGTACATCATCAGCTCCCTGGTCGTATACCCATAGGTACTCACCGCCGTCTGACCAGCCGTCCCATGCCATACCATAAATACCTGTCAAGCCACCGGCTGAGAATGAGTTCACCTGGTTTCCTTGATCATCAAACTCAACAATGTCAGTACTCCAGTTGTTTCCGTAGAAAGTTTGGTTGTTGTCATTGTAAGCTAAAGCTCTACAAGCTGTAGGAGCAGTAAAAGTTGTTACCAACTCTTGTGTCTCGAAGTTCATTACAAACATGGTTGTCGCAGCTGCGGCTCCATAGAAGTATTGTCCATCATAAGCCATATCACGTACTCCGGATACACCACCAATGGTGAAGGTCTCCAGCATAGTGCCATCAAGATCATATTTTACAAAGGTTCCTGAATTCCATACAGCTGTATAGATAAAGTTACCATCGGTTTCAACACCGGCTTCACTTACCTCTGCATTAGGGAATGAGAACTGAAGATCCCAAATGTCACGACCATTGTTTTCAACGTCATAGGCTACAACATTGGCACTGGAAGCTGCATCGGCATTCGCTCCGCCATCAGGTACAATCACATCCACAACAGTAGCATTAGCCATCATTGGGATTCCGTCACCTGTCATCGGTGGGTTGAATTTCAATGGTACCTCGTTGGTGCCATAAATGTACTCATCATATAAGTTACGTGGTGGATACAAATAAGTAGATGTCCATGTGTAGTAAATCTTTTCAGATAATCCACAAGCATATCTGGCTGCAACGGCTGCTGTATAGGTTACACCATATTCCAGGTCACCATAAGCATAAGAAGTTACATCAGCTGGCAGATCAGCTACAAATACATCATCTAAGAATATATAGTATCCCAAGTATGGAGAAGGTCCGTTGTTAATGGCTACATTATCAATGGCCCATCCTGATGCCCACTGACCATTATCATCTGAATGGAAAGCAATCCATGCATCTCTTGGTCCTGTGGCGCCACCGTAACCGTCTAAGCTCACCTCAACTGGTGACCATTCGCTTACTGGGGACATAGAGGCTACTTGAATCCAGGTAGCTCCATTATCAGTACTGTATTCTACATAAGCTGACTGGCTGTAAGCTCCGGTAAAGAAATGGTCGAAGTATACGGCAAAGTCATCGCTCTCACGTAAGTCTAATACCGGGGTAATCAGATAATCCATACTACCATCATTGGCAGAATTGGCATCATCATTGGCACATGCATAATAGCCATCACCTGCTGGAATTGCGAATGCTCCGGAACTACCATCTTCGGTACGGAACCATCCATCTCCATCAGTATATGCCTGCCAGCCCACTGGTGGGAAGGTAGCATCTTCAAAACCTTCAGCTTTCAACTGAATGATAATTGGCTCATCCCAGGTAGCTACAGAAGTTAATGGATCTACCATTAAGTTTCTGGCTGGATAAGCTTTCTCTGTCAAAATCACATGGTGGGTGTAATCATCATAGATCCACTGACCAGGAATATAGTAATCGGCGTAACCAACATGCTGTACCAACAGATCATAAGTTCCGTCAATTACAGAGTCGAATACAACAACACCATCAGCTCCGGATACCATCATATAAGATTGGAATGGATAGGTGGTTGGGTTAATCAAGCTAACCTCTGCACCTTCTGGTGAGTTGCCATCACACAATTCAATGGTAATGGTAACTTCATTATCAATACAGTGTCCTACTATATTTGAGTAAGCCCAGTCTGAGGAATTACTTCCATCATAATTGGCTCTTACTGCATAAGCATAATATCCACAGTCATAACCACCGAACAATAAGTCGTTCCATTCGTTGTTGGCTGTGTTGCCTAATACATTAATAGTACCCATATCAGGAGTTTCACCCAGTGAAGGATCAAATCCATCAACCATAGCTACGGTATAGTTTACCAAATCACGATCGGCAGTTGCCATCTCTGTCATTGGTCTGAAATCTGCTGTTCCCATCATGCCACCCGTTGGCGCTGGTGCGCTGGTTGCAATAAAGCCAATCTGTTGTGGCTTCTGTGGGTGTACATATTGGTTGTCTGATGATACATTCATCAAAACACCTTGGTTTGGTCCGTCTACATAAGCACGGATCATAAAGTCCTGATAAATGGAGGTCATCCAGCCCATACCGGTTTGCTTGGTGTAAGAACGGTAAGAAGTTGGAATCTGTGTGTCAACACCTACTGGAGCAACATTTGGAGGGAAACCTAACTGTACCATCGATAGATAGAAGTCTCCTTCTGTGAATGCTACATCAAAAGCACCAAAGAAGTCTACCCAACCAAAGTTGGTTACATCTATAACTACTGAATCCAATACGGTTCCTGGCATGCCATTGGCTCCGTCATCATCAAGTACTACAGCTGCGAATTGTGTACCGATGAAGTTACCACCCACTGGGAAGCTACCATCACCTACAAATACACGTCCACCAACTACTGAAGATGGATATCCGGCTGGTGTAAAGCGTACGGCACTCTGTCCGCCAAGCTGTACCCAGGCAAAGAAGTCTTCAGCTGAACCATCATCATAAATCAATTCGTAAGGTCCCATAGGCAATGACCATTCTACCAAACATTCGGTATCTGCTTCATTTGGATCAGCCCATACCCAGTCAACTGGATAAGGTGATTCACAAAGTGTAGCATTCACTTCTGTCATTACGCCTTGTGGTGCAAATACACCTACTTCAACATAAGAATCAAAACCTACCAGTACAAATTCTACATCATAGGTTCCTTCATCTACGAAGAACTCATAGTATCCAACGCCGTTGGTCTCTGTACTCCAGTCACCGGCTGTTACAGTTACATTAGCCATTGGCTGACCTGTGTTACAATCGGTTACCACACCATAAAG
>JAERTD010000046.1 GCA_016845175.1 Bacteroidota bacterium
AAAATTGCCTCTCATACCGCTACCACCCATCATAGGATCCTCCATGATATTGGTGATTAGTTCGGCATCACTGGCACCCCGACCATAGGTCCGGCTTAATTTTTTATTGGCATGTCCAAATCCATGAACCATATACACAGAATCCCAACGAATTCGTTCTGTAACCCTCACTTGTATGGGGAATTTGGTTACCACTCCATCCTGGTTTTGCAACCAAACTTTCTGACCGTTTTTCAAATCCCACAAATCAGCCACCTTCGGATTAACCCATACTGAATTGGTATCCATCAAATCCCACAAATTGGGATTATTTGAGGTACGAGAAAAGGTATGCATGGGTGCCCGACCGTAGATAAGTCTGTAAAAACCTTCATCCGGTTGTGGGTGTGCGGTGAATTTAGGCATGGGATCAAATCCGTGATCCTCGAAATCTGTTGAATACAGCTCAATTTTACCAGTATTGGTGTTGAATTCATATTCTTCACCTTTGGATAAATAAAGCGGTCCTGATTTCCTTTCGAATTTTTTAACTCCAATCTTTTGCATTTCCTCCAGCGAGCTTCCCATTTTCTTCAGCTGCCAGTCCAGAACCTCTTCAATATCGTCATAATCGAAATAGGCACCCAATCCAAGTCTTTCTCCCAATTGTTTGGCTATCCACCAGGCAGGTTTGGAATCATACTTAGGTTTGGCAGCAGGCATTCTTAAGGCAATGTTAGGTTCACGGTGTGGGGAGGATCTGATAAAATCGTAACGCTCCAGATAAGTACACTCAGGTAAAATAACATCTGCGTAACCGGTAATGTCCATGGGCATGGTGTCTACTACAACCATAAAGTCAATGGAATCAGCAGCCATTTGGAACAACTCCTTATTGGGAATGGTTAAGGGTAGGTTGGTACCAGCCACCACCCAGGTTTTAATCTGATGTTTGTAATCAAACTCAGGAATGGATGCTTTCAATAATTCGGTTGTAATACCCATGGCTGATAATGGAAACTGACCATCCAGATTATCTTTCCAATCCCACTTGGGATGTGGGTATTTAGGATGTGGGTATTTGGGTACCGATGCGGCTTCCTTAAAATAGAATCCACCACGACGTCCCCAGGCACCCAGTAGGGCATTGATTATGGCCATGGCTCTCTCACGCTGGCTGTCATCACCATACCAAACCACATGACGGCCAGGATGCAATATCACTTTCGGAGCTGCATTGGCCATTTCTCTAGCGGTTTTTCTTATTAAGGCAGGTTCTATGGTGGTAATGCCGTAGGCCCATTCAGGAGTCATATTTTTGACATGGGCCTTGAGCTGTTCTAAACCAAAGGTGTATTGCTCCACATATTCTTTATCATAGAGTTCTTCATAAATCAGAACATGGATCCATGACAAGAGCAGTGCCATATCAGTGGCCGGCTTGATGGGCAACCAATACTTTGATTTACTTGCTGCGGTGCTTAATCTTGGATCGACGGTAATGATGGTTGCTCCCCTGTCGATGGCTTCGGACATTTCCTGTACGGGTCCGTTATGCATATTTTCGCCCAGGTGAGAACCAATAAGTACCAAACAATCGGTATCGCGGATATCAGTAGGTTCCGGTGATCCAATCCAGCTTCCGAAGGTAGCAGCAAAACCAACTTCTCTGGGCCCACGGCATTGTGCCCAGGCAGGTTCGCCTTCATTTGCAGAGCCAAAGGCATGAAACAGCTGTTTGAAATGGCTGCCGGGTGTACCATGATTGAATAAGGCTACAGACTCTGGTCCATGTTTATCGGCAGTTTCCTTCATTTTTGAAGCCACCAGGTCAAGGGCTTCTGTCCAGCTGGCTTTTCTAAAATAAGATTCACCATTTTTGGTTTCCCTTATCAATGGAGTTTTCAGACGATCTTCATCATTGTACATACCGACACCCCCGGTTCCTCTGGGGCACAGACGGCCATTACAATGCGGATCCTCTTTGTTTCCAATTATTTTTCGCACTTTCCCCTGTTTATCCACATAAGTCCAGCCCGCACATTTCCAAAAGCATACCTCGCAATAGGTTGGGAATGGGGTCATTTCAGAATCGCTGACCGTTTCAATATCCTTCGAGGCCTGAAGCTCTTTTACACCTTTCCAACCCACAGTACTTAGTCCGATAGCTGCTGCTCCTGCTCCTGCAGTTGAAATTTTAATGAAGTCCCTTCTTGTTTTCATTGGCTCTATATTATCCTAGTAATCAAGAAATAAAAACATCGTATGTAAATATGTATTTTTCTACATGTTTTCAAAGGCAAAAGTAATTTCAAATACAATAAAATGCCATGTTTCATCCTCCCAGCACCCTATCAGGCCATCTGTTTGATTTTTAGCCTTTTATACAATTTCAAGAAAAATATGATTTATATCATATACTCCTATCTACCTGTTTTTCTGGCCATTAGAAAGGTTATTTGAAAAGAGAATAAATAAGAAATCAGCCAGTTAAAAGGACTTTATCTGGCTGATTTAAGGACACATATGCTTTATTCAGAATTCGTCTAAATAGACGGGGTTGAAGCCAGGAATCTCATATTCAATCCTTAGCTAATAAATACCATATTTTAGTGTGGTGGGCATCAGTATTTCAACTGTCATATGACAGTTTTTTCATTGATCCCAATCATTTTGGCATGGCAACTACCAAGTCCTGATCTGTGTATCTTATCTGCCTACTTACGACTGGCTTTGTAGCAGTTATTATACAAGCAAAATCCAAAAGTGGCGGCACCTGCAACCACAATGGCCAAAACTATTTTGTGGTACAGAAAGCTGGATAGTCCTGCACAACAGCCAAAGAAGCTGGCAATAATGATAAATAGATACGTTACAAAACCTACAACTGCGAATGAGAGGGCTGCGTTTACAAAGATTTTAATACTTCCGTTCATAAGGCATTGTTTTAAGATATATTCAATAATATGATTTACTTTATATGTAACAAATTTAGGTATTAGGAATACAGAAAACACACTTATATGCGTGATTATTAATGCATTAGTATGTGGTATTTCATTCATTTAAAAGTGACCTAGCTTCCATCTTTAAATATCAGATATCATATTAATATGTGACCCATATCACATAGTGAAATGCTGAATGTATCCTATAAAGTGCCAATTTTATACATGGATAACTCAGGCGATTTAACAGAGGAATTTCCAATCAATAATTGCCTGTCAACGCCAAACGATTGTGTGACGACATACAAATACAAAGAGCTTAACCATTAGTATCCAGTAATTTACAAGACCATGGAACCTTGCGAACTTTGCGCCATCAGATCTAAAGCTGTTCAAACATTAACCCGTGATGAAATGAGCTTGCACCAGCAGAACTGTGCAGAAGTGGTTCTTAAGCCAGGTGAAAGTATTATTAAAGAGGGCTTACTATCTTCTCATATCGCCTTTCTGAAATCGGGTCTTGCCAAGATTCACAAAAAGGGAGTTAAGGGAACCGACCAGATTTTGAAAATCCTTCAACCAGGCTCCTATATTGGCATGCAAACCATTCTTGTTAACAAGATTCACCAGTATTCAGCCTCAGCCATTGAAGAATCGACGGTTTGCTATATTGACATCTACACTTTCAAAGAACTGATCACCCGCAATGCTAATTTTGCCAATGAACTCATACTGTATTTATGCAGGGATGAATTGTCATATTTCGAACGTTTTGTAAACGTCCATCAAAAGCAAATTGATGGTCGTTTGGCAGATTGCCTTATTTATTTTTCGGACATCATCAACGAAAGCAGGACATTTACTATTCCGCTCTCCAGAAATGATCTGGCAGCCCTAGTATGTGCCACAAGAGAAAGTGTAACACGTGCCATCAAAGATTTGGTGGATATCGGCACCATTAAAGTTCATGGCAAGGAATTTGAAATCATCAACTACGATCTTTTAAAAACCATCAGTGAAAAAGGCTGATGCATAGCTTCACAAAAAAAAGGAACTCATTTCTGAGTTCCTTTACTAAAACCAATCAACAAAATCGGGTTGCTTAGCAACCGCCTACTTCTCCTTCATCCTCGTGATGCATTTGATCCAGATTCTTTTCAAAAATCAGAGGATAGGTAAGTTCCCATTTCTTCCAGCCACCATCCAAGTACTGGATGTTTGTGTAACCCAATTGTTTCAACGTTTTTGCCGCCAGAATACTGCGTTTTCCTTTTTTGCAATAGACGATAATGGGTTCTTCTTTTTCGGGCATATAAAGCATCTCTGCCTCCCAAAAAGCCTCATTGCCAATTTTAAACTCAAGAGTACCTCTTGGAATATTGACGCCACCAGGAATATATCCTGCATTAAATTCATTGGGTTCCCTTACGTCTAACAGCAATATCATTTCACCATCGTCGATGAGTTTTTTCAGGCTTTCTGCATCAATGGGGTTTGATCCAAGCAAGGCCTCATCAACCATGGCATCCACACTTGAATAAGTTGTACTTGTATTACAAGAGCCAAGCATTAATAAAACACTCAACAGCATTAGGTAGTAAGTTGGTATTGTCCTTTTCATCTCTATAATTTTTTATTGATTTTCTTATGATCTTCCATTCCTTTTAATTTCTCCTCAGCAACCTTTTCTTCGGTTTCCTTCAGTGCTTTCACCACCAATTCTTTGACTTCTTCGTGGCTTTGCTCATCATCCTCAACGGGTTTGATTTTCAATCCGGCTTCCTCCACAGCTTCTTCCACCAAATCAATTACCTCATCATCATCCACCACTTCCCAACCTGTAATCATGGCTTGCAGATTTGAGGTTGCAGTTCGTCCGGTGGTAATTAAATAGAGGTGGATTATCAGGAAGGTGAGCAGGAGGTAGGCACCCAGGGTGTGGATCAGTGCCACCCATTCCAGGCTGTCCATTTCGATACCGATATCCGGATAATCAAAATACATATACAGCAAACCCGTAAGAACCATTACCGGAATAATGATAACCTTCAGGGCAAAATAGGTAATGCGCTGTAAGGGATTGAGTTTGCTAAGCGTACGTTTCTTAACCGGATGGGGTGCATTGGCGAAAATACCCACCAGATAATAATTTAACTGTGCCTTCATATTTTTCAGCGTAGGCAGGTATTGTTTCCATTCATCAGTGGTCAGATGCCAGAATATGGCAAACACGATGAGTATCAGAAATGCCCAGGCACTGATGTCGTGAATTTCAACCGCTTGCCTGTAGCCCATATAGGAAGTGGTGCCATGAATTTCAAAACCTGTAAAAATTAAGGTCAGTATCAACAGCGTTTGACCCCAATGCCAGAAACGCTCAAATTTTTTATATAGATATACTTTCTTCATCTTTCTATGTTTTTAAACCGCCAGACTTAACTCATTAATGATCAATTCTCTGAATGCATTTGATGAGTGATGAGTCCATGGTTTCATTGGATTATATTATTGGTCCTCCTGATTCAATTTACATTTACCACCAAATACCAAACGGCATATCATATGGAAGGCAATACCCACCAGTGATGCCAGGATAAAAGATATTCCGGCGGTCTCCACCACACCATTAAAATCCCTGCCAGGCAGATAAAAGTCATCCAGATTTGCCAGGCGTCCTTTTTCAGATTTGGTATGACAATCAATACATGTGAGGGACTCACTGGCCGGTGACACCATATGGTTCAGTGGCCAGTACATTTCTGTCTCCACAAATCCCATGGCTCCACTATAGGGTAATCCCACATAGTCCATTCCCGCCTGAGCAGCTGCATCCCAATCAAAATCTTTCCAATAGGCTCCCACCCCTGACTCTTTGTCCCAGGTTTTTAACTGGATCAGATTTTTATGGATGGTATCGTAAGGTTGGCGACCCCGGTGCACTTTAACAGGCCAGATTTTTGCCAGTTCACCTCCATTATTTCCGTTGTCACGATAAGACCCATAAAGGGTGTTCATCTGCAGGGGTATGCTTTCAATTTTTTCCTCTATTAAATAATGGTTGGCTGTACCATTGAACCAATAATACTCCGGAATGACATGATCGTCATATACAAAATTACCTTTGATGGAGAGGTAGTTGTGGTTACCGTCCGCATCATTTTCATGCAAGGTTTTTCCATGCTCGTCCAAACGACCGGCAGTTGACCAGTCCCATATCATTTTTGTGGCATTCACTTTTGCGTACACAGGAATATGACAGGTTTGACAAGCCACTCTATGGTTATGTCGGTTGAGCAGTTCATCTTCATGTGGTGCATCTGTGTGACAATAAGTACAGGTTGCACGGTTTTTATTCTCTGATGACAGGGCATACAACTTACCCGCCATTTCATGTTTTTCGGTGATATGACAATCCACACAACTCATGTCCTCACCTTCGGTGGTCATATGTACATCAACACTTTTTTTGCAGTCGAGCAGGGAGATCTCCAGATCGCCATGTTTTACATTATTGCCACCACCACCCCAAAAGTGACATACTCCGCAATTATCACGGTCGGGTGAACCCACATTCTGAGAAACATAATTCAGATTCACTGAGTTTTTGGGATAACCTGCAGAACCCTTCTCCTTTTTATAGGTATCTGTTTTGTCGTGACAAACCAAACAATCGATATTGAGTGGATCTTCAAAATCAAAGTCCTTGTTATCCCAACCATAACCAATATGGCAACGGGTACAGGTTCCTTCGTTGGACCGGGTACCGATACAAAAATTGTTGAGGATGTTCCTTTTACCCAGAGAAACAACACCTTTACCAGGCAGGTGTTCATCGCGTTGCCATTTCCAGTGGGCCGTAGCCATAACCTCCCGATCTCTTTCTGTATGACATGACAAGCAGGCGGCTGTCACCTCATGGGCACTTTCAAATTCTGACTGCAAGATTTTAAACTTGGCATGATCCGCAGATGGTTTGGATTTTCGATCTTCTTTTCTAATGTAATTGTGCATGGGAAATGATGCAGAACTGTCTGTTGCTGCGGCTTCCAACTCAGCACTACCTCCTAGAAAGCAGATGAGTAAACCCAGGCACAAAAATCTTCTTTTTAGATTCTTCATATGGTTTGGATTGTTACATTCTTATGTAGCAAAATTAATATGCTAAGTGCCTGAAATGGAATGGGTCAGTATGATGTAAAACTCATAAAACCATGATGTATGTCAGGATTCCTATTGACACATATGGATTTTAGATCAATAATGAATTATCTTTGCTGTTTTAAAAGTTATGCAAGCTGAAGACGAACCCATAAAAACCAGTTGTACTGTTGCCCATCAACACTGTAAATGTTTTGATTTTCTGACAGATGAACAACGCGCCCTGATTGAAAAAAACAGGGTAACGGTAGAATTTAAAAAAGGTGAGATTATTGCCAAGCAAGGGTCTTTTACTTCCTATGTACTCATGGTCTGTGAGGGTCTGGCAAAGGTGTACTTTGAAGACAAAGATGATACCCTAATATTGCGTATTGCAGCTCCGGGAAGCCTTATTGGTCTCACTTCGCTGACCAAGAGCTCCAATGTCTTTCATTATTCGGCATCAGCTTATGTAGATACCACGGTGAAGCTCATCGACATCAATACCTTCAGGCAACTCATTGGAGAGAATGGTCTTTTTGCAGCAGCCATCATTGATATCCTTGGAGAAAACTCCATACAAAAAAACGAGCGCTTCTATTGTCTCACTCACCGACAATCCTACGGAAAACTGGCTGATCTGCTTTTATGTCTGGCGGGTAATATTTTCAGAACCCAGAAATTTGTGCTTCCACTAACCCGAAAGGAATTGGCTGAATTAGCAGGCATGTCCACAGAAAGTGTCATTCGTACCATGAAGAAATTTCAGGATGACAAATTGATTACATCCAACGGCAAAACCATCGAGATTATCAATCCTGAGGGATTGTTAAAAATTTGTGAACTTGGATAGGTCACACTTTTCCACTTTAATTCATTTTACCGCTGTGAATTGATATAAGTTCTGAATCGCCTATTCAGTACAATATTTTGGTATTTTCGCTATTTAATTTCGTCCTGTGAAGACCGATAAAATCAATCGCCGATCGTTTATTAAAACAGCCAGTATTGGTCTGACAGGTTTTTTTGTATGGTTATGGTACGCTATGGTGGGCAAACAAAAGCAAACTGCCGTCAAAAAGAGGGTGGTGGTTGCCTTGGAAAACCAGCAAAAAGTCTTTTTTAATGATGATCTGGTGATTATACAGGGTGAGCAACCTTTGGTGCTGTCTGCCAGATGTCCGCATTTAGGTTGTCGTATTAATAAATTGGAAGGCAACAACCTGATATGCCCCTGTCATGGATCCTCATTCGATTTAAAGGGTGAGGTACTAACCGGACCGGCGGTTAGACCATTAAAAGCACTTGAATACACACTGGGGTCCGATGGCAAACAATTGATCGTTGATTTATAAATGCATAAAATCATCCATAAAATACTTGGTAAACAGAGCTACGGGCAAATTAGCCTGGCTTTATTCATGATTTGCATAATATCCGGAATAGTGTTGGCCATTCCATATGATGTAGGAAAGGCTTACGAATCCATCTCCCTTTTGATGCTGTCCAACCCATCAGCTAATTTATTCAGGAATATTCATTATTGGAGTGCTCAATTATTTCTGGTTTTCAGCCTGCTTCACCTTTGGGAGCATTTTAAAAGAAGAAGTAA
>JAERTD010000047.1 GCA_016845175.1 Bacteroidota bacterium
TTATTGCTTCATGGAAGATAAAATACCAATTCTGTTATGTCCACTGCAACAGGGAATCTTGATATAGTTAATTCGAAGTAAATTGTTTTCTGTATTCATATTCAAATACCGTTACTACTTATATATACAATACTTAAGCTATTATAATTCGCCTGTGCGGAGATGATTCGAACCATTCTATTTTCAAAAATAGAAATACCTTCTATTTTTCATGTCATTATTTGTAATCTCCTTCAATATAGAGACTTCCAGTTACAAGCAGAAATATTCTCAGAAGCAGAGAAAAAGAGAAATTTGGGCAATATTATGGGATATCTAGGTAAAATGTGCGCAGTGTTTACAGTGTATCGAACCGTTGATGAAACAGGATATCTTTGAAATGTACGCCTGCATCATTTTGTTATTACGGTAGTTACAAGCCTACTTCTAAAAACCGAATAGCCCCCAGGAACCTAAGTTCCCAAGGGCTTGGGGGGTTAGTTCATCGATCTTAGAATATCGAATAGAGAATAGTGAACTCAGAAGTTCCTTTTTTACCTTAACACTTCTTCGTTCTGAGTTCGTTGATCGATATTCTTCAATCGAGCGAAGCGTCAAGTGTTGTGGTGTGAAGATTACACGAACCTTATCTTCCCTAATCATAACAATGATGTCTTCATTTTGCTCTTAACATTTATTTATCTATAGACTTGCGCCTTTATAAAACAAGCTAGGTGTTCACAGCTTACTCTTCTGTTTAGAGCAACTACGCCCCACGTTTTACACACTGCGCCCGGTTTGTAAATGATTCGCAATCCAGCATAAAGTTATCGCTCACCAAAAGACCGCGCAGACGTGTGCAATCGGTTGTTATGCAGGATGCTAGCAAAGTCTCTCTTAATTTTGTCCAAACTGTGCCAAATGTTCAAATGACTTACAGGTCCAGACATTCTTCTTTTTCTACAGATCTGGCGTGTCCATGCTTGATGAGTGAAGCCGCTGATGTATTAAACGTCATGCAGATATCTTTTGGAGCATCACAATCGCGACCTACATGTTCCATTTTGTGGCGACAATAACAGATACCAACACCTCGATGACTCGCTTGTTCTATAACTTCAGATGCGCGTTCATAATCCAAAACATGTAGAGCATTTTCTGTGGATAATGCTGGTTCATTAACAAATGTTCTACCCAACTGGGTATCTCCTCTTGTGAAAAGATCCCGAATGAAATCCTCTTCAACGTTCATGTATTGATAAAAAAGATCACTCAGGGCTTTCTGGTCTATATCGTCTCTAATGCGCATGAGCGAAAATTCGAAAAACCCAGCCATGGGTGGGGGCAGTGCATATATAGATTCCCCGTTATGTTCGATATCGACCAGAATGGCACGTCCCGCCAAAGTATCAAGCATTTTCCGTGTAGAGGTCAGATCCATTTTCCATATTTGGCTTGCTTTTTCAGCTGTGAATGGTTTAATGGGTATTTGTGACACTAATTGTGCTTCCTGTTCACTGAAAAGCATCTTCAATATCTTATATAAGATGTCAGAACTTGGGGCTCCTTGAGGAAACCGATTCAATCTGTCTGTTTAATGATCATAACTTGATTTAAGGGTATGGTGTGCCATTATCAAGCACTCATCTCTTCCGGTGCTGTGGCCCTTATAATTTTTTTAATACCAGGCTCCTATCTGCAGATAAAATTCATCATTGCTGTTTCTTGCGCCGGGCTTAAAACCGGTGATTATATCTTCACCATCCTCAAAAGTCATATTGTTGTTGACATCACAAAAGACAAATGCGGTGAGCTGAATATGGTTCTCGTCAGGGAGAAGAAAGCGTTCAATAATATTTTCTCCCGATGTGACAGGAACTAAATGAATAGGCAATCCTTTAATCGTCCAGCCATTGATATGCTCACCATCAATCACACCCAACAACCAGTTCCCTTGGAGTGTAGCATAGCCATCTTTTGACCAGTTTAAGCCTACTTCGACCTGTGTAGACTGGCTGCAGCCAAGGAACATCAATCCAACTAAAAACATTAAAAATCTTTTCATGATAATCCTGAGATAAGCCATAGAACTCTGTATGATAATCAAAGAGGGCTCCCAGAAATTGAACATAGCAATAACTCCTAACCTTTAGAATGGAAATTTAATATTGCCGTCAGAAAGGATGACTTGTGACAACTCGGAAACCAGAATCACTTGTCGTTGCAAAGGATGGGAAGCTTTTAGATACTGCAAACGATAGGGTGAAATATCCAGAATTGTTCCGTCAATTAAGTTGCCTGTCATAGTAATAATGGTATCTAGATCATTCAGGGTGCCCTGGGATATAGTTCCACAGTCATCAGGATAAAATAAGAAATCAATATAATTGACCCGGGTACGGTCTAGCACAAACTGCACAGAATCAGTTATCAGAGAGATAAACCTGTCACTAACCTGTAGCAACTCTCCTGACAGAATGCGGGGGGATATAGCCATACCCGGGGAAGTTTCGAGGCGTACCAAAGGTCCAGCTTCTAAGTTGAGCGGGTAGCCAATATTTAGAAATACTACTATTACCAACATATATTTGCAGAGCAAGCACAAGTCACACTATCCGTAGAGTGGCGTATCATCATATAGGGGAGCGAGTTCCACAGAGGGTGCTGCATCTTCTTTTGCCAAAGAAAAACAAGTGGGACAAATGTGCTTATCCAAGTGACTGTCCTCATAATGGGCTTCGCTAATCTGACTGCTACGCATTTTAAACTTCTTGGCGCATTTGATACATTTTGTTTCCCTTGACAAGGTTTTTGCAAGAAAACCTAAAACGAAGAACGCATTAACACCTAAAACTACCACTACAACCATTTCTAACATCGTTTTCTCTTCATCAATCATGACCAGCAAGCGGAGTAATATTGAATCATCATGTGCTCACTCCGCTTGCCCTGCCAAAGTATGTCCGTTGTAGGTATCATCATGGCAGCAATACCGTATTGCCGCTTCATCTTGATATCCGAGTTTATGTTATTTGCCTTCTTGTAGGTAACAACACTATAAAAACTCTATATGCTTAACTGGGATTACTTTTACTTACTAGAGCAGATAATTGGTGTTTGCGAAAGCCCTGGGACATCAGGAGTAATGAATTTCTTCACTGAACTGAGATCAGAAAACTATTTGGAACCCCACTTAGAGAATAAAATCAAGCACGTATATAGTATTAAACAAATCATCGCAAGACCAGATCAAGATAGCCTCCTTATATGGGGTTGAGCAGTTGTTACCATTGAGAATCCAAATACTAGCCGTAATGAGGCAGATGAATTTGATCTGGTATTCCTGAGCGTTCAACTTTTCTCAAGATGTGCATCTTCTTTGAAGGATAAGAACTGCCATAGGAATCATCTAGGTTAGTCTGATGCGATTTCTCAATTGTGCAAGTCAACTAGGGAGTTAAAAGGATAATGTCTGGTACCCCACTTTGACTTACAACTGCACACCTAAGGCATTGATGCGACATTAACCTCATCGACTCTGTGTGCGTCCCCCCATCAGTAGGAAAGACCCCAGCTTAGGTAGGGGCTCATCTGGTGAAATATAATGATGAAGAATCAAAGAGTTTTTTGCCCGGCTCTTAGGTATTCACCAGGAGAGGTAATTTGATGGTAACACTGGTCCCTGCTCCATCACTCGAGTCTAAATAAATCCGACCCGCATGAAGGGCGAAAATCTTTTTTGCAATTGTCAAACCAAGCCCCAGACCAGGAGTGTGTTTGTAATCGATATCCTCTCCATGGAAGAAACCGTCAAATACAGAGGACATTTGATCAGCGCTAATACCTATACCTTCATCTGTGATCTTGACAAAGCATTGTCCCAATTTTTGATCGGCATATACCAGAACACTAACATGCGCTTCCTCTTTGCTAAAATTCAATGCGTTCTCCAGGATGACATCAAAAGCCTTCTGTAGTGCTTCCGGGTCACCCATCATCGTTAGTTCAGAATCTGGAAATCGGGTATGCCAGCTGATTCTGTTATTCTGCTCATTTTTTTTCTCCATAACTGCTAACATAATTTTTCTCAGGGATAGTTCTCTGAATTCGCTTACAGGGAAAGGTGTTAGCAGGTTTCCATAGTCCAAGAGTTTTTCGATAGTGGAGGTGAGGCGGAATATGCTTTCGTTCAGCATTTTACTAATTTGCTCCAATTCCTTATCCTTGTCTGATACTTTTGACAAGAGCAGTTGTGCAGCACTGCTGATAATCATCAGAGGAGTTCGGAGCTCATGGTTGCTCACTGCTACGATGCCTCTCGTATACTCCTCCATAAGTTGATTGGATTGTATGAAAAGTAAAACAAGATAGACATCTTGGATGTCAGGAAGTGTCGCCGTTATGCATTGACCAGTTTGATCAATACCCGTATGATTCCTAACTTTGATGGGCGCTGTTCTGAAGTCCTCAGCTGAGGACAGGTCAACTTGTGAAGCGATTTGAGCTAAGAATTCATGTGAATCATTCGTTTTACTGTATTGATCAGGATGCCAGCAATCCAGAGCCTCCCATTGTGAATCAACTAAAAAAACATCTCCCCCTGTAAGCTGGAAGCATGACTTGATGAGGTTCAGGGTCTTTACGGTCGCGAGGTGTGATTCTAACAACATAGAACAATATAGATATCAATACAACCAGAGAAAAGAATATATGCGGAATTAAAGTTTTTACAGTGTTGCGAGAAGGTAATGTATTTATTATTTAGTATGGTATTATATTTATCCTGTCAAGGTGGGTTCTAAAATGATGAAAAACCGAACAAATAGTGATCTTCAAATACCTGGTGAATCTGGCTTGTCCATACACATTTGGACCATGAAGGACAGACACACTTACGATCATGTCAACTCTGATCATGCTATGTTCGTGGGTGCCAGTGCCGACAAATTGCTGTCCCATGGGGTGAAGTGTATTCCTGATCAGGAAGTAAAATCCAAGCTGCAGTCCACATTCAAGGATGTTTTCAGATCTCCATCCAAACATTTTTGTGAGTTGTATTTTCATGACTCATCTCGAGCGCTTGCACTGACCATCACTCCACTCTATCCCGGAGATGAACTCGAGGGTATCATGTTTACAGCATACGCCATTCAGTACACAACTGGAATAAGACCAAAGCCTTTGACGATGATTCCTGACATTCTTACTGCTTCGCTGAAGGGAATGAGAGCTGCGTTTTGGCATTGGAATGTACAGAGCGGAGAAACCAATTTTGATGATGAGTGGGCGAGAATAGTCGGCTATACTCTGGAAGAACTATCTCCAGTAAGCATTGAAACATGGGAAAGACTCACACATCCAGACGACCTTGAGATAGCTAGTCTCAAATTAAACGATCATTTTTCTGGAAAAACTGACACCTATTCTACCAAACTGAGAATGAAGCATAAGCAGGGCCATTGGGTCTGGGTGAGAGATAGGGGCGCAGTGTACGAGTGGAGCAAGGATGGAAAACCTCTCTACATGGCCGGCACCCACATTGATATCACTGAAAAGCAGGAACTGGAATTACTTATTTCTAAACAAGATGAGCTTCAGCGCCTGGCAAATAATTTTTCAGTAGATTTGATGCAAGCACAGTTAGATAGGTTTGATGCTACGGTTGAAATTGGGTTGGGGACGTTTGGGGATTTCCTGAATACAGACAGAGTCTATATCTTTAAGATGGATCCTGATAAAAGGTTATTGAGCAATACGCACGAATGGGTGGCTGATGGTGTTCATCCTGAAAAGAATAACCTTCAGGACTTGCCTTACGATGCTTTCCCATGGTGGATGTCTAAGATTGAAGCGAATGAGACAATATACATAAAGAACGTAGGGGAAATACCTGATAATCAGAGTGATTTACGAGACGTGCTTCAAGCACAGGATATCAAATCACTCCTCGTCGTCCCAATACAGGGACATCAAGAAGCAATAGGCTTCATGGGTTTCGACTTTGTGGGTGACTTTTGGGACCTTGATGAATTCATCCATAAGGTATTGCTTTATGTTTCCTCAATCATTGCAGGAGCCCTTGAGTCACGAGCTTCTAGACTGCACATTATGGACTTGTTCGGTCAAGAGAGAGATGTATTTAAATACATCAGTGAAGAGACGAAGTCCATCATCATGATCACTGACCAAAATCAGAAAATCAACTATGTGAACCCTGCACATACTGAAACGTACAAATACTCCCCTGATGAGCTGATGCATAGGGCTCCTCGAAGTATGTTTGCAACGAATATCGGGGGATCATTTCCTCACCAAGAATCGGTGAATACTGCACTGGCTCGAGACGGTAGATGGGAGGGCAATTTCTTGAACCTCGCCAAAGATGGTACTCCAATCTACGAATCAGCAACCATAAGCCCGAAGTATGATATAGCTAACAATGTGACAGGCTATATAAAGATCGCGGAAAATGTAACCTTCCGCAAAAAGAACAATTTCTGGTCTCACCTTATCAATCTGACGCACCAGCTATACCTGGAATTTCAAAACCAGCCGAACTTTTTTAACCTGGGAATGGCCGCCCAAGTGCTATGCCTAAAAGACATGGACACCATTCTCAGCTCGCACACTTTTTGGGTTATATCAAATAGCACAATATCAGAAAATCCGCTTCATACAGCTTATTTCCAACAGAATCGACACCACGAGCGGGATGCAGAAACTCAGCTCACGGAAGATGAATGTGATGCCCTTATTCAAAATGAAACTATTTACAATTTAGCCTCAGTAGACACTCTGCCACTTTCAGTCAAGCAGTTCCTGCAGAAAGCGAACCTGATGGGTTCTGGAGAGCTGATTGTGTCACCAATCCAAACAGATTCAAGTATTTTCGGTGTATTGGGTTTCATGCATAATGAGCAATTGAAATATTTCGATCTTTCTGATTTAGCCAATCTCAATAAACTTGGTGACATTCTGGGGCGAATATTTAACTCAAATATTATCCAACGTTTAGTCTTGGCTCAGAATAGACAGGAGCAAGTTTCTGAGTTGGCATCGGGTCTTGCCCACGAAGTGCGCAATCCACTTGCCATCATCTCTTTAGGTATGGAAGTAATAAATAAAGACTTGGATTTGAAAAATCCCAGGGTTACGCGCGTGAAGACAAACATTGATAGATCCATAGTACGAGCGAATAAGATCGTTGAGAACCTTATGCGATTAGGAACACCTGTTGAATCGGAAGCTGAACCATCTAGTTTGAATCTAAAGTCGATTCTGGAGGACGCACTGGAGCTGATTACGTTTCATGCCAGAGAGAAGAGGGTTACGGTCATCAATAATCTCTCAACCCCAGTAAACATATATGCGGTAAGGGAGAGCCTCTTGAAGGTGCTTGTGAATGTCCTGTTGAATGCCGTCCAAGCAGTCCCGCAGTTGGGTGAGATCAAAATATGTCAGCATGGCCAATTTACCGAATTAGTTTTTTTAGAAGTGAAAGATAATGGCCCGGGGATAAGTCCAGAAAATCTAGCCCGAGTCACTAGACCTTTTTTCACAACAAAAAAGGAAACTCATGGGAGTGGTATGGGGTTATATATCTGTGAAATGACCATGAAACGACTCGGTGGGACATTCGAGATTAAAAATCGTATTCCTCATGGGGTGACGGTCCAAATTGGATTAGTAAAAGCTATCGATAATATCTTATAGGAGCTGTTAATATGTATCAATTAATGTTTGTTGACGATGAAGAGGATTTTCTCGATAATCTTCAATTCGTGTTCGAGGGGGATGAGGAGTTTTCCATTTACACGATTAGTAAACCAGAACTTGCTTTGCATAGAGCCATTGCAACCAAACCTGACATAATATTCCTGGATGTTTCCATGCCAAAAGTTGATGGAGGGGAACTGGCGGTTGCCTTGCGTGAGAATGCAATAACCAGTAGCATTCCTATTGTATTCATCACAGCCATTGTCTCATCTGGCGAGAAAGGCACCTATGGGGGTCAGCTTTTTTTACCTAAGCCAGTTACAAGTGCTGAGATAAAATCGATAGTAAGAGATATTTTGGGATAGTTTCTGGGAACTAAAAAAATACGCCATATTCGGTTGGTGCGAATTACTCGTTCTTCGAAGGGAAACATTTTGATCGCTGGTTGCTCAGGGTCCGTATCAACCGTATGAAGTTCACCATGTATTTAAGGACAGGGCATTCATCAGGGAGACTGCACGCTCGAGCTTCATCTTCTTTCTGATATTATATCGATAAACTTCGATTGATTTCGGTGCCAGTCTAGTCAGATGTGCAATGTCCTTGGTGGATAGCCCCAAACGAATTAAGACACAAATTTTAATTTCCCGATCGGTAAGGTTTGGATACTTATCCCAAAGTAGTGGTACGAATTTTGGGTCAACTTGAGAAAAGTAGGCCTTAAACTCATTCCAGTTGATTTCAGTATTATTGCGTTGCTTTAATCGTCGGAGCAAGGACACTCTATCAATATTTCTGGATTTGAGACTCTTGATTATTTGATCTATCCTGTTTTCGTTTTGGTTAGCTTGAAGTTTTTGTGCAAGTAGCTCCGCTTCCTGATGGGAGAGTTTTTCAGAAAGGTACTTTTGACTTTCTTTTTTTTTATGTTTCTCACCTCTAAGTATTAACCCATTTACCGCCTTTGACAAAGCCTCTTTCTCAAGATCTTCAATTTTTTTCTTCTGATAGGGAGTGATCATCCCACTAAGTGTATTGGTGGCAGGACATGATTTCCCAACAAGGAGAAACCAGGATTTCTGCTCCTCGATCTTGATCTGGAATTCAAAGAACACATCAACAGAGTCTGTCATGAGAGATTTATGCATAATGTGGAAAATCTCATTATGAAAGCGTCCTGAAATGGCAAGTATGTATGGATGTGTCAGAAGATCCTCAGTCATGCCTACCCATTTTGATTCGGGGGAAAAAGGTCCTAACAGGGAAAACAAGTTTGAGCTTCTATCGAAAGACCAGAAAGTAAGCTGCAGGCTACCAGAAATGGTTTGGATGACAGGCTGCTCCACAATTTGTTCCCCTCTCAATTCAGTTCTCCTCGCGACTTTTGAGACTGTGTACAACTCTCCTTAGCAACTTAAGATGAAATATGATGCAATCAGAAAATGTATAATTACTAACTCTCCATTGAGCAAGATTTTCTGATCGTTTTCTACAGGGTCATGTTTCATCTAGAGTTTTGCTTACACCCTCATTGGATTTCGTACTCAATGCTATTTATTGCTTCATGGAAGATAAAATACCAATTCTGTTATGTCCACTGCAACAGGGAATCTT
>JAERTD010000048.1 GCA_016845175.1 Bacteroidota bacterium
GGAGAAGTGGACAGATGTCCTACGGGATCAGGAGTATCAGGGAGAATGGCAATCCATCATGCCCGCAAAGAACTTCAAATTGGAGAACAGATGCGGATTGAGAGCATTATCGATACTGTATTTGTGGGTTCTGTGGTTGAAACTGTGGACTTCGGAAGCTTTGATGCTGTTATCCCACAGGTTGAGGGAAAAGCTTATATCACCGGAAAAAACAACTTTATCATCGATCTCAAAGACCCTTTACACAAGGGATTCATTCTGCGTTAATACACCCGATAACTTGTAAACAATACCCATGAAAACGCTTATTTGTCTGCTTAGAGGAATCAATGTCAGTGGTCAGAAGAAGATACTGATGAAAGATCTTAAATTAAGCTTTGATAAGTGGCGATTTAAAAATGTAAGAACCTACATTCAAAGCGGGAATATTGTTTTCAATTCTGAAATGGCATCCAAACACACAGCCGATATCATTAAGAAGGGTATCATGAGTGATTTTGGTTTCGATGTGAGTGTATTGGTTCTCACACCAGATGAGCTAAAAAATGCCATAGATAACAATCCCTATTCCTTATCCAGTCATGATCCAAAGTTCCTGGGTCTAACCTTCCTTCAATCACCAAGCAAGCCTGAGCATATCAAAGCCCTTGAAGCCATCCCTCAAACTCAAGACTCCTTTATTATTAAAGATAAAGTGGTGTATTTATATGTTCCCTATGGTTTTGGAAAAACAAAGTTTACCAATCAGTTTTTTGAAAAGAAGCTGGCTACGCCTGCCACATCCAGAAACTGGAAAACGGTAAATACCCTTTACGAAATGGCATTAACATATCAGAAGTAGAAAAAGTTTCGTTAAAAAGTAGGGTAAATCCTTTATCGAACGGTGTGTTGTTATAAACCTATAAAAACACAGAAGGATGAAAAAAACAAATCTAACGTTTATGATGACCCTGGTACTCAGTATGGGATTACTGTTATCAGCATGTAAAAAGGATAAGAATGATGCCGCCATCGACAGTGATGCCACACGCGATGATGCCTTCGCCGAAAGCATCTTTGACAATGTAAGCAACATCTCAAACGAAGCCTATTCTCTATCTTCCAGTTCATTGAAATCCACAGAAGACAGGGTATACCTGGGGCAATGCGTAAGCATCTCATTGGATACGACCGCCAATCCTCATGCCTTAATCATTGATTTTGGGGATGTAAACTGTTTATGTAATGATGGCAAATACCGCCGAGGTGCCATCATAGTTAGTTTCACTGGCAGGTATTGGTATCCTGGTACTGTAATCACCCACACCTTTGATGAATACTATGTGAACGATAACCACATTGAAGGCACCAAAGTGGTTACCAATATGGGTTTTAATGCCGACAACCACCTGGTACACAGTATCGAAGTAGTGGGTGTTATACACAAAGCCAACAATGGAGGAACCCTAAGCTGGAATTCATCCAGAACAAGGACCTGGATAGATGGTTTTAATACCTTTCCACTAAGAGATGATGTATATTTAATCGATGGCATGTCCAATGGCATCACGGCCACAGGCTTTACCTGGACCAAAGAGATTGTCAATCCGCTACGCATTGAACTGGATTGTCGCTATGTGGTTTCAGGAACCATGGAAATTGTGCCTGAAGGACTTGCCACCCGTTTTGTAGACTTTGGAAACGGAGATTGTGATAATATAATTACCGTCATGGTAAACGGTGAAATTTACACCATATATTTACCTTAACATAATGCCTGGTACCGACCCTGATAAAGGGTCGGTACCATTTTGGAAAACTACTATATTTATGTCCTGCAACTAAACCAAAAACCATTGACCCAGGCTCAGTTCACAGATTTATTCAACAGCCATTTTGAAGCGGTGAGAAACTACATCTACTATCGCTCAGGAAATTCAAATACAGCCACTGATATTGCTCAGGAGGCCTTTCTGAAGATCTGGGAAAAACAGCCAGCTGACACCTCCAAATTAACCGGTTTGTTATATAAAATATCCGGTGATCTTTTTGTTTCCAGCTATAGGAAAGAAAAAACGGTGAAAGAATTCAAATTGCAAGTAAAAGCTGAGGCATCCCATGACACACCTGAGGAACGTATGCAGTTTGAAGAATTGCAACAGCAATACGAAAAGGCTCTTGCGCAGCTTCCTGAAAAACAAAGGGTTGTATTTCTAATGCATCGGATGGATCATTATAAATATCATGAGATAGCTGATCATTTGGGTTTAAGTGTCAAGGCCATAGAAAAGAGGATGAAACACGCGCTGAGCTTTTTAAGAAACGAACTTGGTACACTATGACGAAAAATCTACATAAGGAAGAACAGATGGCTCACGAAAGAGAAAAGGATCTCTTTAGTCGGCTTGAGGTACCAAGCAGTCCGGCAAAGGAAGAAGTTTGGGCACACTTAAGCCAACAATTGGGTCAAGCACCTTCGGCTAAAAAACAAAGCATCGGGTTTTGGCAAGGAAGAAGCATATGGTTGTCTGCCGCAGCATTGACTCTTTTACTAAGCCTTGGACTGTTTGCACGTTTTCAAACCACGAGCATCCACTGTCCCAAAGGCATACATATGAGCACACGATTACCCGATGGATCGGTGGTGGAAATGAATGCTGAAAGCAGTCTGACATACCATCCTTACTGGTGGTGGGCCTCCCGATCCCTGGCATTTGATGGGGAAGGCTTTTTTAGAGTGATCAAAGGCAAATCGTTTACGGTATCCTCCCCAATGGGAGAAACCACTGTGTTGGGAACCAGTTTCAACATTTATTCAAGAAACGAAGCTTATAAGGTATCTTGCATTACTGGAAAAGTAAAAGTGGTAAGCCAAAGTAATGAAGAAGTCATTCTTCAAATGAACGAGCAAGCCAGTATTAGGGCCAATGGATCTATCGAAAAAACCAGTCAGCCTAACCGAACACTGGAAACTGCATGGACACGAAAAATGTTTCACTTTACTGCCACACCGCTACCAAAAGTTTTGGAAGAGATGGAAAGACAATATGATGTAAGCATAGGCCTAAGCCATGGCAGCGACTTTATCTATACTGGTTTTTTTAGCAGAAAACAACGTCTGGAAGAAAGCCTTAAACTTGTATGTAAACCATTTGGACTTACCTTTGTCAAAGAGTCAGATAAACGCTATACCCTAACGAAAAAATAGTCCATGCCGCTTCTTTTTTTGCGACACTTTAGTTTGCTGATGCTCTTTTTAGGGACCGGCTTAGTCCATGGCCAGCAGATTGAAATCAGCAAAAGCAACCAGGCTTTAAATCAGGTACTGACAGATATCCGGGACCAATACCAGGTTCAGATTTCATTTGATGACAAAGCCCTTTCTCAGTATATAAATAAGACTCAGGGTAGATTCGAGACTGCAGAAGAGGCCATACAACACCTCATCTCCCCTTTTCCACTGGCCTATGAAAAAAGCGGAGAAGTATTTATTATCTATTATTACAAACCCAGTCCAAACAAAACCTATCATTTATCCGGACAAGTGCTCGATAAATACAGCCTTGAACCCTTGCCCTATTCCCATGTGCTGATCAATGATCATGCGCTGGCCACTGATTTAAAGGGCAGCTTCACTTACCAGTCGAAAGAAGACAGTTTGTTCAAACTTAAAGTATCACATCTGGGCTATTATATACTGGATACATTGATCAGTACAAGCAGCAACCATGAGTTCCTGCTTCACCCTTCCTCTGTTGGTTTGCAGGAAGTAGTGATTAAAAACAGCATCATAGAAAAATCGACTCAAATAGGCGACCAGGCGGGTTTGATGAAACTCAACCATCAGGTGGCCCGATTTCTGCCAGGTTATGGAGACAATTCTGTATTTAACTTATTAAGATTACAACCAGGCATACTTGCCTCAGGTGAGCAGACCAACGAACTTATCATCTGGGGGAGTTATTCAGGACATAGTAAAGTAGTTTTTGATGGCTTTACCATTTTTGGACTCAAAAATTTTAACGACAACATCAGCCCTTTTAACCCGCTTATTGCCAAAGATATAGAGGTGTCAAAAGGGGGTTACGATACGAGACTGGGTGATCGGGCTGGTGGCATCGTAAACATTACAGGTAAGAATGGCAACGCCAATAAATTCTCCATGGAACTTACAGCCAATAATATGACACTAAATGCCCTGGCTGAAATTCCCTTATCAAAACGAAGTACTCTGGTGGTGGGTTTCCGTCACACCTATTATGATCTATTTAATCCCAATGACTTAAGTTCTTTGGTACGGGCCAACAATGATGATGACACCACCAACAACATTGATATTACACTGGTTCCGGATTACAATTTCAGAGACCTGAATCTCAAATACAGTTTAAAAATTAAAGAAGCCGATCTGTTTTACGTAAGCTTGTATATTGGAAGCGATCGCTTTTCTTATTCGGTAGATGAAAGCATAAAAAACGCCAGAATCAGAAAAAACACCAGTGAAAACAACATACAATCCGGGGCAAGCATTTATTATGGCAAAACCTGGAGTAAAGGCAATACCTCTGATTTTTCCATCAGCTTCTCTGGCCTTGACAATCAATATTCCGATGCCTATTGGGTGGAACGTCCTCAACTGCCAAACAATGTGAATATCAGCGACAAGCAATCCAACAACGACATCAACGAGTTTTATGTTAGAGCCAATAACAGGTTTGCTCTAAGCCAGTCCCATAGTCTGGAATTCGGCATTGCTTCTTCTCAAACACAATCCATCTATGTGGAAGATACTTTTCAGGTCAATATGATTGATCACCAAGAAGTATCCAACCGACATACCTTGTATGTTCAAGACCGTTTTTCTTTTGGTAAAGGGAGTTCACTGGTTTATGGTTTCAGGGCCAATTATATCAATAGTTTACAAAAGGCCTATTTGGATCCAAGAATCTCCACTTCCATTCAATTAGCTTCACACTGGAAACTAAATGCTGCTATGGGATTATACCATCAGTATATTTCTAAAAGTTCTGTGGTGGATAGTCTGGGAAATTACCGGTACATCTGGACCATTTGTAATAATGAGGAAGTCCCAGTGATAACATCTACTCATATCACCCTGGGCACCTCATTCCATAGAAACAGCTTCACCTTCAGCCTGGAAGGATTTTTTAAAAACACAGATGGGCTCAGCCGTTATGTTTCCAGCTTAAAATACAATCTCCGCGATATATATTATTTCACAGCTGTTTCCTATGGTTTGGACCTCATGCTTCAAAAGGATTATCGGGGCCATTCATTCTGGTTGGCCTATTCACTCAGCAAAACTGTGGAAAGCATCGATATCAATGGGCAGCTGATTGAAGGAAGGGCACCGCAGGACCAGCGACATGAACTTAAAATGGCAGCATTGGTGAGTGTGAACCCTGTGTATTTCTCTGCAAATTATGTGTTTGGATCAGGCTTCCCTCCCATCACCCAAGCCAACCAATCGGAAATATCGTCGGTGTACAGCCGATTGGATGTGTCGGTTGTGTATAAATTCCTGGACAGAAAATGGCGAGGTGAGGCCGGGCTCTCTGTCCTTAATGTCCTGAATACGCAGAATATTAAGTTCGCAAACTTTGAGCGCGTACCCCACAACCAAACCAACGCTATCAATCTTTTTGCAGAGGCCATTCCCATCACACCAACCCTATATCTCAAATTCTCTCTCTAGTATCGGTCGCTTTTTTGTATTTTTAAGGCTTCCTAAGCTGTATTATCTATGAAGAACAGCCTACTTGGCATCATCCCGGCACGTTATGCATCTACCCGATTTCCGGGGAAACCACTGACTCTTATTCATGGAAAAACCATGATTCAAAGGGTATTTGAACAGGCTTCGAAAGCTCAAACCCTTGAGGCAGTTTATATTGCTACCGATGACCGCAGAATATTTGAAAATGTGAAAGGTTTTACCACTCAGGTTGTGATGACTGGAGAAGAGCATCCCAACGGCACATCGAGATGTTTAGAAGCACTGGAGGCCATTGAAATGCAAACGAATAAATCCTATGATGTGGTTCTGAATATACAAGGTGACGAACCTTATATTGATCCGGATCAAATTGATACCCTGGCAGGACTGTTTAATAGCGATACCGTTGAAATTGGAACACTGGCTAAAAGAATAGATCAGTTGTCTCAACTGATGGATCCCAATGTGGTGAAGCTTGTGTATGGCACCAACAAACAGGCACATTATTTCAGCCGAAATCCCATACCATTTATCCGTGATCTGGACAAGGATCAATGGATGGATCAACATAAGTTTTACAAGCACATTGGTATCTATGCCTACAGAGCATCCGTATTGAGAAAAATTACTTCATTGGATCCTACTGCGCTGGAGCAGGCTGAAAAGCTGGAACAATTGCGATGGCTTGAGAATGGTCACCAGATCTATGTTGAAATTACTGACTTAGAAAGCATTGCCATTGACAG
>JAERTD010000049.1 GCA_016845175.1 Bacteroidota bacterium
ATTTAGATTCCGGTGGGATCACAGATGAATGCAAAAGTCCGACACTGCCACGGCAGGTCGGACTTTTTTTATCCTCAAAAAACACAAGCTCGCTTGCTATTTTTTGAGGATAAAAAAAGGACAAAAGTGCATCGTACTTTGACTTTTCATTTTCACGTTGGAGCTATCCGGGATTATGCAATAATCCCGCTTTATCTTTTTGTTTTTTACATAAGCACAGCCGAACTTTAACGATGAAGCATCTTAATACTTAATCCCTTTTGATCAGACCATCCTTCTTTGTCGGTAAGACTTATAAAAAAATGATAATCACCATCATCAAATAATCCATTCTCATTACCGGTTGGAATTGAAATTGAAAAATCTGTTTCATATGCCTGCGATCCTTCCGGGATAGTATAGTCTTCAATAAAAGTAAATGAATTTATCGGTTCTTTTATCGGGTCAAGTTCACATGCTGTAACCTCGGTGCTGTGTGAATGATGATCGAAATTATCATGAATACTAATACTATAAGAACCCAACTCAGAATTATCCGTGAACTGAATTTTTAATTCGAAGGATTCTCCAAAATATAGGGTGTCACAATTAGCGGGGAAGGCTCCCGTAAATCCATTGTCAATGGTCGGTTTCTCAGTGTCAATATCATCATCTTTCTCACATGAAATGATGAGAAACGACAGAAATAATACTGCTAATGCAAATTTGAGTGAGCTCATAACATATCTCTTTGTACACCCGGAAAGTCGAAAACTTTCCGGGTGTGAGTATAACTATTCTTCCTTTAATAATAATTCAGCATCTGCGCTGCTTTGGTTTCCCTCCATATCGGTCACTATAAAATCAAAATGGTAATCGCCAGCTTCAGCTGTCGTGTCTATTTCCAAATGCTCATGAAAAGTTGTGTTTATCAAGCCTGAAAACTTCGTATAGGTGGTGTCAATTTCCCACTCTTCATCCTGAAAATCCTTATGACCTTCACCTTCGTGGTGTATGATCACCTGAACTGTGGATATTTTCCCTTCAGCAAGGATATCGATGTCCATATGAAGCTCTCCTCCAATAGTGGCTGTGTGGTCATTTCCATGAGTATCACCTTCGCCAAGTTCATGGATGGTGATTACTGGTTTGTCCACTTCATCATCTTTTTCACATGAGGAAAAAAAGAAGCCTGCTGTGAGAGCCAGGGTAATTATAAATATTCTTGTGTTCATGATTTTTAAATGTAAATGATTACTATTTTTTTTTCTTGTTAATTGTCCCTGTAAAGGGGAAAGAGATATTGATAATAAAATTTCTACCTGGCTCGGGTACGTTAATTAGCCTGTAGTAGCTGGTATGGTTAAAATATTTAGTGTTTAGAAGGTTTCTCACCTGCATCGAAATTGTTACTTTCTGATGCTTTAAAAGGAGATCTCCTCCAAAGCTGAAATTGAGCAATTGGTACCCATCCGTTGGTTCTTCCGGTGGAACGATATTATTTTGGGCTGCTGTAATCCTGTAATCCAATGAGAAATACATATTCTGGATTACCTTGTTTATGGGCCTTTGATATTTTATATTGAACAATGCCGATGGTGGTGGCGAGAATGGTAAGGTAAATCCTTCTTTTTCACCCGATAGTTGTTCCGAGTAAACATACTCACCCACAAGTCCTACTTGCAGGAACCTTACTAATTCATAATGCGCATGTACTTCACCACCATATCTAAGAACTTTGCTTTGTATATAATAATAAACCTTATTGCCATTACCATAAAGCCTGTCATGATCAGAGCTTGGATTCAGGTAGATATAATTCCCGAAATAATTCACGAAGGGAGCCAGGCCAATCGCAAACTTTTTTGAATTGTATTCTAAACCTGCATCAAGTTGCCAGGACACTTCGGGCGACAAGTCAGGGTTTCCGACTTCATAACTAAAACGATGGTAGTTGACTCCATTAGCTGCCAGCTCTTTGGCAATAGGCATACGGAAGCTTTTACCAATATTGGCTTTAAGCGACCATTTCGCGGAATTATAGTTATAACCAAGAGACCATGAAATATTTGAGAAGTGACGCTCGATATTCGCTGCTCTTTGCAAATACTGCCAGCTTGTATCACCATTTTCAATTACCGGTGATGGAAACCAGTCAAAATATTCTTCCGTATGGATATGGCCGTAATCATAACGAATACCTGCTTGTACCAGGCTCTTGTCAGTTAAACTGTATTTGGTATATGCAAAACCGCCTATTTGAAATTGATTGTAGGCAGGGATGATAAATCCACGACCATCGATCTGGTTATCTTGATACTCGCTGTTTACACCAAAATTGATTCGGGTTTTATCAGAAAAATCATAGAAAAATTTCAAATTTCCTGAATACACATATTTTTCAAATTGTCGTTCCAGGTTGGGATTAAAATCCAACGTATCTGGAAAGGTCGCAGGCATATAACCATGTTGCACATAATGGTTCCACTCCTGTCTGAAATTTCGCTGAAAACCCAGATCAAATTCAAGTTTCAATTTTTCCCATCTATAAAAGCTGGTATTAATCACTTTAAAATGATTAACCGTTTGATAAGGATACTGGATGTCCCTGTTCGACTTATCATGCAAATCGGTATCTACATTGCGGGGTTCCAAGCCATGTGTATTGGCAAAAAATCCACTTTTGCTGTTCACACTGCTCACATAAAACTTGCTTTGAAACCTTTTCTGGATCATGCCAAATGAAAAGTGCAGATTACGTTCGTTGCCGGCAGTATTCCGCAATCGGTTTTCATACAATGCAGCACGGTATGAATAAATATCAACACTGTCGGTTGGAACTTTGTAATCGCCATAACCAATAATTGTTGCCCTTAGGGAGCCGAAAAACCATTTCTTTCTGCCATAAAACGAAACTGATGTGCCCAACAAATCATTATTTGTTTTACCAGTAAGGTCAACTGTACCGCCGAAAGTATTTTTCGCAGGTAGTTTTCTGTTGTTCATATCCACAATTCCACCGATGGCCTCAGAACCATACATGAGCGAGGCAGGGCCTTTTATGACTTCAATATTCTCAACAGCATACTGGTCAATCTCAAGCCCGTGATCTGCTCCCCATTGTTGGGCTTCATGCTTAACATTGTTCTCAACCACCACAACACGGTTAAATCCAAGCCCCCGAATGACCGGTTTTGATTGCCCAGACCCAATTTCAATGGTGCTAATTCCTGGCAACCTTTCAAGGGAACTCATTAAACTGCCACCCATGTTTTGTTTAACGTAGTCATCATTTACAATCTCAATATTGAGTGATTCATCTTTTTTTCTGGCTTCGATATAATTGTCGGATACAACTATCTCGTTCAGGCTCATAACCCTCGCGCTAAGTTGCACATGATATAATTGGTCTTCACTAATCTTTACACTGTCAGTAAGCGTTTTGTAGCCAATAAATGAAACCGAAATAGTATAGGTGCCTTGGAGCAGTTTGTCAATAACAAATGCGCCCTCCGCATCAGTTGTTGTGCCTTTTTCTATGGGATACAAAAATACGGATGCACCGGGTAATGGTTCATTGTATTCATCAACCACAACACCTTTAAGTTCATAATGCGTTTGCGCAAACAAACAATTACATAAAAGACTCATGCCTACTAAAAGCATGAAAAACTTGCTCATATTGAATAATTGAAATTAAACTACTTAAAATTCTGAGAGAACAATTTTAAGAAGAATAAACTGGTGGTCCTCTTGGACTTTTAGCTGAATGGACTTGCTTGTAATGATGATTTCTTTTTATTTCATAATACAAACTAGTAAATTCAGGTATTTCTGAACTAAAAAAGGGAACCTTAGGGATATCATTTATTGAAAACTGATAGTCACATATCGGACATGTATTTTCGGTTTTATATATGCATTCACCTTCTGCATTGGAGCCATCGTCATTTACTCTATGATGACAATTCTGATTTTCGGTTATATTATCGTCAGAATGATCCCAAACACCATGAAATGTTTGAAATGTGATTGGAAAAAAGAAAATTCCAAACAGTAAAAAAGCAATATGTTTTCTAAGTGTAATCAATTGTTTTCTTGATTCTTACAATTAACACATGTGCCCTTGATTAACACCTCTGTTTCAACATCAGAATAGCCATCGGGCAACTGATATTTTTGGATGGGGACATTTTCCATACACTGTACGGAATTACATTCATTGCAATAGAAATGCGCATGCTCATCTGTATGTGTTATTGTATTATCAATAGCATATTTAATTAATTGATTATCAACAACAATTTTATGGATTATTTTATGCTCCTCAAGTGTTTTGAATGAACGATAAAAAGTAGTACGGTCATAGTTTCCAACCAGTCGATCCCTGATTTCATTTTCAGATAAAGCCTGTTTGGCATTCATTACCACATCAATAATTCCCTCGCGACAACTCGTTCGTTTGAGATTATTATTATTTAAAATTTCAACGGCTATCATGAATGCAATGTTATTTCAAATGCAACAATGATGCAAATGTATAATGAATTATCGTAAAAGCAAGTTAAAAGGACTAATAAAGAATCAAAGCCAACTTTCCTTTGTTAAGAATAGTTAAGGTATTCTTTTGCTTAAAGGCTAAATCTTCAAGTAATTTTCTGAACCGTAAACCCTTCCAACTCCCGCTTCAATTCCTTTGAAGGACTGAAATTTAGCTTTAGCTTTTTCACATTGCTGGCTCCAACTGCCCGAGCCGTGTCTGAAGGCTCTGATTTCACAGAAACCACAAAACTTCCCAAACTGCCCAGACGGATGATTTTACCATCACCCAGCTGCCGGGGCATATGCTCAGTTAGTGCGATCAGCACTGCATAAACATCGGCTTTAGAAACAGTAGACATTTGAGCAATGCTTGTGGACATGCTGTCAAGACTGACTTCACCGGTGTTAACGGCTTTTGCATAATACTTGAGAGGGGCTGTCAGATCTCTTGGGTTCCTGATAGCCACGGCTTTAATTCTAATGCTCATTTTGGATGGATTTTTAGTTAGTATACTGTGTAATTAACCTTGTACAGGTCTCAATAGGCTTTGTTTGTTACGATGGTTTGTTCAATCTCAAAGATAATCAAGTCAAAAGCAAAAGGCAAGTTGGTTAAGGGTCATCGTGTGTTTTTTTCTGTGTAGACTGGTGGTTTAATACTTTCACCAGTGTGCTTTTCGCAAAGTATGAAGGAGATTTGTACAAAGTATGAAGGACATTTGAACAAAGTATGAAGGACATTTGCATAAATGCTGAAGGAGATTTGGGATGTAGTATGTATTATGTAGAACAATCTATTATACTGGAACGTCACTGCGAGAAAGTATGACGAAGCCCGCCTGCATCGCTTTCGCATAGCTTCAGCGGAGCAAAGCCGGTGGTAAGGTAGTCTCATATTAGAGTTTGAATGTGGGTAGTGTCAATTGCTTTTTGTTTGGTGAGACCTTTCGCTCCGCTCAAGATGACAGCTTTTTTTAACCAATTAATAATAACCAATAACTCTACATTCTACATTCTACATTCCCCTCCCAAAAGTAATGGGACGCCCTTCCCAATTTCCAGACTTTAGTATATTTGAGTTTGACCTGCTGTCCCTTGAAACCTAAACATCTACATATTACTAACCAAAATCAATGGGTGTTCTACCTGTTGAGTATACAAAACCTGAAATTATGAAAGCTATTAAAAAAGTATGCATCCTTATGATCGTCGGCCTTGTGATTAGCAGTAGTTGTTCCAAGAATGAGGATTCACCTCCAGTAAATCCCGAAGACATTATTGCAGCTGTCGAAGCTGTATCGGACCAATACCTGCAAGCCTGGAATGAAAAAGACCTTAATACATTGGATCAGCTGACTTCGAACGATGGTGAATTCTATGGTTCCGACCCCACGGAAATCATGGATAAGCCTGCCTTGCTGGAGATGTATTCCCTATTCTTCGAGGATACCACCAGCTCCTATATGTATACAGTGAATATGAGGAAGATCAGAGTGTCACCTGATGCTAACTCTGCAATAATTATGGAAAGAATCACTTTCCCGGAGTGGAGCCCGAAAATGCCCATGTGCCAAACCTCCCATTTGGTAAATGATGGAGGCGTTTGGACCATCGATTTCATCTGCTGGGGATTTATCATTAAAAATGATGATGTGGTAAAGGTGAATGAGGTGTTGTAATGGATTATGTATTATGGTCTAAGTATTAAGTGGAAGGCAGGATATAAATACTTAAAGTGAGCTAAGGTTTATAGTGAACTAAGGTAAGAATATCATACAATTGAAGACTCGAAATAAACTCCACAGACTTCAGTCACATTAGATACTCTAGGTACTATACATATGACAAGTCATCAGTTGCCCTGTCCTTCAGGTCGGGGAAGGTGTTGTAATGTGCTATCGATGATAGTCTGTGGATTATGGAGAGAAGAGCAATGGAGTAAGGAAGATTTGATTTTTATTACTTAAGGTGAGCTGAAATTTGGAGTACGCTAAAGTCGGACTGCCAATAGAAACAGAAACCGTTTTTAGGCACTTTAAGTACTTCAGGCACTTCTAACTGCCTAACCAAAAACCATAGCTATTCAAAGATGATAGACCTGTACTTAAACCCCGTCAAACTCTTATTTTTAAAGCACAAAAAGCTACAGAATCAAGCAAGTAAAATCTCATAAAAAGATGTGAGAATTTACACTGAAATTAAAGCTATAAGACATGCATTTCTTACATTCGCATTTCGTAAAAAAAAGCCTTGATTGGATAAGAAAGAAATCAAATGAGAATGTATAAGTTATTTGTGTTTATTCTCATGATTGTCATGCTGGGAGCCTGTAATCAGAATGAGCCAATGTTTAGCTCCACTACACCTGACTATGAGGACCCTTATTATTGGGCTCAGCCACCGTCCCATGAAATTGATAAAGCGGTCGATGTATTTTATGTGTATCCCACCTTGTTTGGAGGAACCGGACTTATGAATATGGATGTCAGCAATGACACCATGAGGGCTTTGGTTCAGTCGGTTCTTAAGAAACAGGCGGCTGTATTTGAAAATGACTGCAATTTGTTTGCTCCTTATTACAGACAGATGGCTATGGACGGTTTGGCCATGGATCCACAGGAACAAAATATATATTTTTCGATTGGACAGGCCGATGTGACTCATGCTTTTGATTACTATCTGGAACATTTGAACGAGGGGCGTCCCTTCATACTAGCAGGCCACAGTCAGGGCTCAATGGCTCTCATTCAATTGATGAAAGAAAAATTCAATAAACCTGCACTTATGAATCAGCTGGTAGCGGCCTATTTGATTGGGTACTCGGTCACAGAACAGGATTTGGAACAATGCCATTGGTTTAGGATAGCTGATTCAGCCCGCGACATTGGTGTGATTATCACCTACAATACCCAATCTGCAGAAGCGACCAATTCACCGGTATTATTGCCAGCTGCCCAATGTGTGAATCCGCTAAGCTGGACCCGCGATTCTAATGTGGTAGCAAGGGAGCATCATCTGGGCGCTGTTTTCTTTAGTGAGACCGGGGAAACCGATTCCATTGTCCCCCTCTTTACCAATGCCCGGATTAATGAAAGCGGGGCTCTGATCGCAGGGGACGCGGATGTGGAAGCCTACAGTATATCCGGCTTTCCAAAAGGCGTCTTCCATAAATATGACTATAGTTTCTTTTTCAATAATATAAAGAAAAATGTAGGCGATAGGATAGCAGCCTATAAAGGACAACGACAAAGTCTGAAATAGATCATATATCCAATACTTGCTTGGACTATCTGAGTGTTTTTCATTTGAACGAATTTTTTAACCATTAGTGTCTGATTAAACGGAGTGTTAAGTGAACCTTGTTGTTTATTTGGTCACTGTTACTCCCTATTAATTATGACTATATAGCCTTATTACTTACACCTATCCACATTCATACCAGCTGCTTATTCGGTATAGGATCCCATATTAGCTGGGCAACAGAAAATCATCACACACCATAGATGTAGTTTACTCATCATCTCGTTGATAAATTTCAAGCATTGGTTGATTCTTTTTGCAAATCGTGTAAGACTAAAGCTCCTTTGCATTGGCTAAGTCAAACGCTAATACCAGTATGTTCATCGAAATAGCCATCACAGTAAAAGTTAAGATATGTTAACATGGGAATAGAGACAAGATTCAATTTGTCTATCACAAAATACCCGGATTATCCATTGTATTATTAAGAAACAAAACCCGCCAATATGCCAGCCTTTAAAACACTTGTTCTATTTGTAATATGCATGAGCGTCGTTTCAAGCCTAAAAACACAGGAAGCTGAGAAACTTATCATCAACAAAGACTATTATGCCTATAGTTTAAATGCGGCACTGAAAGAACTAAAATCCACCTATGGTTTGGTCCTTGATTATAATCAAAAAGATGTTAGAGGTATAAGTGTTCCTCTGGGGCATTACCATATGCCGCTTGGAGAATTCATGGAAACCATATTGAAAGATACTGATCTCCATTATAAGATTGTGGAAGATCAGATACAGATCCGGAATAAAAGTGAAGCCATTACTTTGGAAGATAAGGTATATGAGCGACGATCTGACTTTACCTTGTCCGGTGAAGTTGTTGATAAACAAACAGGAGAGGCATTGCCATTCGCACAAATCATTATTGTCGGAACCAGTATTGGAACCACCTGCAACGTGGATGGTTATTTTACGCTGTTTCATGTTCCCAGCGATACTTCAAGTTTGCTCGTAAGTTATGTAGGGTATCAAAAGCAAGAGCAGAAACTGAGTCCTCGTCTTGTTAATAATAAATTTGTAATTGGTTTGGTGGCTGAATCACAGCAGCTTGAAGATGTAGTCATTGTTGGCGAGCGGGAAGACCTGATGCAATTGTCAGAGAGCATTAGTAAGGCTACCTTACGACCAAGTGAAATTGCAGCTTTGCCCAGTCTGGGGGAGAAAGACATATTCAGGACCTTCCAGTTGTTGCCTGGGGTAAGTGGTTCAAATGAAGGCTCGGCAGGCCTTTATGTAAGGGGAGGCACTCCCGATCAAAACCTGATCCTTTATGATGGTTTTACCGTATATCATGTGGACCACCTTTTTGGTATGTTTAGTGCCTTTAACTCCAATGCCATTATGGATGTCCACTTGTATAAAGGGGGATTTGAATCACAATATGGAGGGCGGCTTTCCAGTGTCATGGATATCATTGGAAAAGATGGGAATGATAAGAACTTTAACCTGGGCGCTGACCTTAGTTTCTTGAGTTTTAATGCATTTACCGAGTTTCCGGTGGGTGAAAAAATGACTGTTTTGTTCGCATTCCGGAGGTCATTCCAATCGGCTTTATATGATGCGATATTCGATAAGTTCAGCAGTGATCAGAATACACAACAAGCAGCCGTAGGAGGTGGAGGCATGAGGAGACAGACCGAAATTGCTGAACCCACATCTTATTTCTATGATCTTAATGGAAAGGTATCCTACAAACCCAATAACAAGGATATCTTTAGTTTAAGTTTTTTTAATGGAAAGGATATCCTCGACAATTCAAGAGACATCAGCAGATCCTTTGGTGGTGTGGATATGTCAAGGAGTGTCAATGACCTGACCGATTGGGGCAATTGGGGGAGTAGCTTGAAATGGTCGAGAAAATGGAGTGAAAAGTTCTATACCAATGCCCTGGTTTCCTATTCCAATTATTTCAGTGTGCGTGACCGTCTGTCACAGAATGTACGGCCGAATGAAGATGGGGAGTTAGAAACCATGACCAGGGGAACACTGGAAGACAACAACCTTCAGGATTATTCCATTAAACTTGATAATGAGCTGGACCTGGGTTTGAAACATCATATGGAGTTCGGATTTCAGTCCAATTACTTTGATGTAAGCTATCATTTCAACCGTGATGATACCATTAGTATTCAAAACCGTCAGGACAATGGGATGCTGGCAGCATTATACCTTCAGGATGCCTGGAAAATTACTCCACGATTTACACTTACACCGGGTATGAGGATGTCATACTATGATCAGACCGATAAGGCTTATTTTGAGCCCAGAATATCTGTATCCTATGCTATTTCTACAAAATTTAAACTTAAAGCCATGTGGGGGCAGTATTATCAGTTTGTACAAAGGGTGATTCGTGAAGATATTCAGGCAGGTTCAAAGGATTTCTGGGTGCTTGCAGATAATGAAAACATCCCGGTATCTTCAGCCCAGCATTATATTGCCGGGTTTTCATATGAAACCAAAGATTATCTTTTTGATGTGGAAGCCTATTACAAGAAACTGAATAATCTGACTGAATACACTTTGCGTCATATTCCTGAGTTTGGCTCAGCCGATTATGACCAGTTTTATTATGTAGGAGAAGGCTATGCTCAGGGGGTTGAATTCCTGGTTCAGAAAAAATTTGGTGATTTTAGCGGTTGGCTGGGCTATACCCTGGGGGAGGTTATCAATCAGTTTGATGTGTATGGCGATGAACCCTATTATGCAAGTCACGATGTCACCAATGAATTCAAAGCTGTGGGAATTTACAAATGGAAAGGATGGAGTTTCTCTGCTACCTGGATCTTTGCCACAGGAAAACCCTATACAGAACCCCTTGGTGCCTATGAGATTAATATGCCCGATGGAAGTACTGAGGATTTCATACTTGTGGGAGCTAAAAATGGCAGCCGGTACCCTGACTATCACAGACTGGATATTGCTGTTAGCAAGGATGTTGCAATTGGGGATCTCGGGATCGGGGGGCTGAGCTTTTCCTTGTTCAATGTGTATAACAGACAAAATGTATGGTATAAGGAATTTGACCTTGATGAAGGTCAACTCGTTGAAACAGATGTTACCCTACTTGGAATCACTCCCAACCTAACCCTCTCATTTAAATTAAGATAATTATGAAAAACACAATGTTCGTATTGCTGCTGTTGGTTTTACTGTCGACAGCCTGCACAAAAACAACACAGGATACCGAGTCCTCATGGGATATACCGGTAGTAGAATCATTCCTGGCACCGGGGCAGCAGGCTTTAATTGGATTAAGTACTGTCATTCCTTATACCACTGATACTACGGCTGTGTTGGACAATACCCTGTCAGGTTTATTGGTTTATATTCATGCTGATGAGGATACCTATCTGCTGACCGAGCCTGAAGATTCAGCAGGTTTTTATCGCGATCAGTCCGGAGCCCTGGCAATCAAAGAGGGGCAGGCCTATAGTCTTGAATTTCAATACAAGGATAAAGAAATATCGTCCACTACTGTGGTACCCCTTAAGCCTGAGAATTTTATTACATCTGCAACAAGTATTGAAATGGATAGAATTACTGAAGCTGGTGGGTTTGGGCCGCCTGATGTGACCCAAATAGAATTAAGTTGGGATAATGAAAGTGGCGACTATTATCTTATTTATATTCAATACCTTGAGGATGACTACGATACAATTAATACCATGTTTGATATTGAGGATGCGGCAACAGTAGCCAATTTTAGTAGTGATCCCATCTCCACCAACTTCTTTAACCTTCAAAGCCGACAATTCCATTTTTTTGGAGAGTATCAGATTGTGTTGTGCAAGATTACGCAACCGTATGCACAATTGTATGAATCCTTAAACCAAAGCTCACTTGAAGGGCTTACGGAACCGCCCACCAACGTGACCAATGGGAAAGGGGTATTTGCTTCCTATAACAGCGATACTCTGAGCCTTTATATTCTGGAAGACTGATTCTGGTTTTATCTTAAGTACTAACGGACTTTAGTATTTTAGGCACTTTTTTCAGTACTTAAAGTGAGCTAAAGTTTGAAGTGATCTAAAGTTTGAATGTCATACAACTGAAGACTCGAAAAAACTCCACAAACTTTAGTCACTTTAGTCACTTTAGACACTCTAGGCACTAATACATAAGACAAGTCATCAGTTGTCTTGTCCTTTAGGTCTGGAAGGAGAGGGGAATGTTCCCTATAGCTTTAAAGAGATTAATGACTATGTACTTCACCTTTTTGCTTACCTTTGAGGCATAAGCTGCTATAGTCCGGAACGAACACTACACATAAGAATTCAGGCGGATCCCGCCTCTTACTATTACTTCTATACATTAAATATTTGATTGACAACTTATAAGCTATGGCAGATACAAAAGCTGATGAGTAATGCTTATGTTGAACAAATTATTATTAAAATATATATTGAAGATTAACCCTTAGAAACCTGAATTATGAAGAAACTAAGTTTTGAAAAAGTATTGTTTGTATTGGTAGTCATGTTGTTTATTGGCGGTTGTGCCAAAGAGGATGACACAACGGAAATCAGTGGTAGTGTAGTCGGCGTTTGGAATTGTACAGCCCTTAATTACTCAGGAACAACTGTCACAGAACTCATGGGGCAGAGTATCACCTCAAACTTTACCGGCGAAGGACAGAACATTGATTTTACCTTAACCTTTAGTGAAAACCCAAATACAGCTACCTCTAGTGGTACCTATGATATATTTTTAACTACCACAACGCTGGGACAAACACAAACCCAGACCATTCCGGATATTGAGTTTGAATATACAGGAACATGGAGTCAAAATGGTAATGATCTTACCATTGTAAAAGACGGAGTACCAGCCACAGCAACCATAGTGGCTATGACAGAAACCACATTGGAAGTCAATATTACAGACGTAGAGACTAGCTCCATTAATGAAGCTACAGTTACTACCACCATCAATAGTACCATTAGGTTTGTGAAGTAAGCTGTGAATGTATTAGGTATTATGGTCTAAGGATTATGGAGCATACAATCCTAAGACACAGCGTCACTGCGAGGAAGAATGACGAAGCAGTCTCATAATAGAGATTGAGTTTGTATATGTATTCCTTTCATCTGGGAGATCTTTCGCTCTGCTCAAGATGACAGTTTTTTTCCAATGACCAATGACTAGTGACCAATTACCAGTCACTAATCACCAGTAACCATCTTCTTACGCCATTCTTGCTGGGCTTCCTTATCAAAAAAAGTCCAAACTACTATCCGACTGCTTTTATTCCCCTGTCCCATGGGAATGGTTTTTACTTCCGTTGCTTCTTGACCTTGTAAGGCTTCATATACACCTTTCAGGTTGCTCTTTTTTGAAATTAATGTGGAGAACAAAAAGCAGTTCTCGGCAAATTTCTTGCTTTCACGGATCATATTCCGGACGAATCGTTTTTCACCTCCTTCAAACCACAACTCATGGCTTTTCCCTCCAAAATTCAACTCAGGATTTTTGACAGCCGATCCGGTTAAATTACTCACCTTCCTTTTACTGGCAGCTTCTGCCGCCTGACGGGAGGCATGGAAAGGCGGATTGCAGATACTCAGGTCGATTTGAGAATTTTTATCAATCACACCATAGAAAATGTCCTTGGGTGTTTTTTGAAGCCTGCAAACAATATGATCTTGTAAGCTTGGGTTAGCCTCCAGTATATTGTTGGCAGAGTCAATAGCTGTTGTATCGATATCCGTTGCGATAAATGACCATCCATATTCCTGATGACCCAGAAGAGGGTATATCAAACTGGAACCTGTGCCTATATCCAGACATTTAAGCTGAGGCCCTTTGGGTATTTTACCAAAACATTTTCCACCTAAGAAATCAGCCATATAGTGTATGTAATCCACTCGTCCGGGTATGGGAGGGCAGAGATAAGCTTCCGGGATATCCCAGTTATCAATGCCATAATGGTGGCTCAATAAGGCCTTGTTTAGCACCCTGACTGCCTTAGGATTGGCAAATTCCACGGATTGGTCTCCATAGGCATTGGGTCTTACATAGGCTTCCAGTTCAGGACAACTGGCTATGAGTTTTTGAAAATCATAGCGTTCCCTGTGTTTGTTTCGTGGGTGTAAATTGGATTTTATTTTAGGATGCTTCCTTTTCTCGGCCATAATTTCATCTGATGTGCTTAAATAATGCTGTTGAGTTCCTCTAATTCTAACTGGTAATCATACTGCAGGTCTTCATGCAGGTCTTTAATATTCTTCTTTGTGGCGGATAACTGTCTTTGGAAGATATTGCTCAATACCACATTGCCTTCAATTCCAGGTTCGAGGGTTTTCAACTTACGGCAGAAGTAAATCATGAGTTCAACCTCTGTTTCTTTTTTTTTCGAATAGCGGTTGTATTTGTTAATGAGCCGAAGGATTTTTCTGACACTCTTTTTCATGAAATAGTAGCTGCTTCTGTTAATGGCTTCAAATTGCTCATCCACTTCTCTTTTGATACTTTCAATATAGGCTGCTTCATTCTCCGACTCGTAAAGCAAATAGGTCAGAAGCTCCTTGTTTTCTTTCTTAAAACGAGAGAGGCGAAGGCATAGGTCCACCAAATCATTCGATGACCGCCTGCTCAATTCATATTTAATATCTTTTACTGAGGCTGCTTTCATGGAGATCAATCGGGTAGTTTAAATACAGGGTTATAGATGAGGCCAATGATATTCCCCCAAGGGTCGTATACAGAGGCTACCATGAGAGGATCGCCGACGCTATGAGGTGCTTCATGTGCTTTGGCACCACAGGAAAGGAGATGTTGATAGCTGTCGTCAATATCATCCACACCCCAATAGGTTAACACTGAAGAGGGTTTTTCAATAGTGTCAGATTTTTCTTCAGGTAATAAACCCAATTCATATCCGCCGATATTGAAACCCACATAAAAGGGCTCGTCAAAATAGGGTTTTACCTTAAAGGCATCGCTATACCATTCTTTGGCTTCATCGAGGTCTGCAACCTGGTAGATCACAGTACGTAATCCGAGTATGGGTTTTTTCATTGTATTTATTTTTTTAATTCCAGAGTCAATTGCTGAGCCAGAAGTGTCAGAAACGCATGATTGGTTCCGCAACAACCTCCAAAGATTTTGAATTGATAGTTTTTGTAAAGTTTTATCATCTCCTGAACAAGCACCCCCAAATCTTCTTTCTGTTCCATGGAACAATTGTCCAGTTCTTCGGGAGACAGAGTGGAGGCATTGGCCTGAATACCCATAAAACGCTTCATTTCTGGTCGATTGGTATTTGCTTCAGCTTTGATGGCCTGCAGTAAATTTGTAGGATGGATACAGTTGGTCATATAACACAAAGGGCGGTGTTCTACAGTCTGATCGATTGAGGCTATGGCATCAGCGATGGCTGTGCCGTCCAATAGTTTTCCATCTTTTCTGATCATAAAGTTAATGATATAGGGCAAGCCACTTGCTGCCATTGCCTGCGCCATACCTCTTGCTTCATCCAGTTGAGGCATAATAGGAGCCATTAAGAAATCCACCTCCTGTTCAGCATATAGTAAGGCCGTAGGCCGGTGAAATTCCTCCGACTCTGTTCTGTTAAGGCCACCCGCCGCCGAATAGGCGTCTCCTTTACAACCCATTAAAGCCCCTATGAATATTTGATCAGGTCTAAACTGTTGTGCTCTCAGGTCCTTAAGAAAAGCGCAGTTGTCAGCGATTAGTTGGGTGGTGTATCCGGCTGCTTTCAGGGAATGGCGATTCAACCTTCGCGTGGACGTGCATAGCAATAGGGATAAGTTGTAGGTCTCGGCTACATTGATATAGGATTGGAACAATTCCCTTAAAACCTCAGGCTCCTTATAAATTAATGCTGCATGATTAAGATGTGTGTCCAGTGGAAGTTGATATTCATTTTTAAGACGTTCTACAATGGCTGCCTCAGTCAGCATGATGTCGGATGAATGGAATATCTCTTCAAAGGATGTCATAGGTTCCGCAACTAGATTTTTTCGAGTTTTTCATGGGTCAGATCATTTTTCTGATTGCCCGTGTTTAGCACAGTTTCAGGTTCAAACAACAATAAATGGGCTTCCTCCTCGGCAAAGGGGCAGTGATCTGTTCCGGCACGAACAATCACAAATTCACCTTCATTTATGGTTTCTGTGTGACTGCCGTAGTCCATGGTGAGTTTCCCTTTCAATACCAAAAACAATTCGTCCTCTTGCTCATGATGATGCATGACAAACCGGCCTTTTACCTTAACCAGCTTTACCTGCTGCTTATTCAATTCACCAACTACAACGGGTTTCCAGTAATCGTTGATATAACTCAGTTTTTCTCTCAGATTTACTTTTGGCATAACTTGCACTTTGCTCAAAATTACGACAAATACCGGATTGAAACTTGCAGATAGAATCAGTAATAAAAAGTATAGTAAACATCCGGCTTAATTGAAAAATGTAGTGCCGGCTTCAATGGATGATTATTTGACTATCAGTATTTTTCTGATTTTTGTTTTTTCATATTCAAGTTCCATTACGTATAGGCCAGCCATGAGGTGGTCAATCTTAATCTGCCCATTAGCTGAAAACTGAACAGTATAGCACTTGCCCATTTGATCGTATAAGTTCACTGCTTTCGTAAATGAGTTGGAGAATGGGACTACAGAAATAATATCTGTGGCAGGGTTGGGGTAGATTAATATATCAGATTCCTTTATAATTTCCTCCTGTCCATTCACGCAGTTTTCTTTGATTTCATCTTCGCTGCTACAACCTTCAGCATTGTGTGCGATATTGGAATAGCCATTTTGCTCCAAAAGATAATCGCAGATTAAATCGATGCTGCATTGAGAAAGCGACGTATTGTATCGCAATGTTAAGCTGCTCAGTGTGCCCGCCTGGATGTTTTCAAGTCCTGTCAGGCTGGTAAGCAAAGGGCTTCCACTTATGCTGAGATCACGTATGATTTTCAGGTTGCTGAGTGCACTAATATCACTTAGGCTGGTGTTGTCAAGAGAGCCAAGTACCCAGCCCACACTGTCAAGACTATTTAAACCATCGAAGGATTCAAGTTGAGGTAGATCAAACAAAGATAGCCGGCTACCTATTTTTTCAAGATTGTCAATACCAGCCAAGGATCTGAGGTTTTCATTGCCGACGATGCGTAACCATTCTCCTACACGTGTCAGACTTTCCAATCCTTTTAGACTAGTAAGGTATTTGTTGCCATCGATCCACAAATCCCTTTCTACAAATTTAAGCCTTCCCAATCCTGTCAAATTACTTAATCCATTATTATATCCAATGCGCATCATGCCATTAACCCGTTGCAGTGAATCCAGCCCAGTAAGGGATTTTAAATCATTATTCTGAATTATCAACCCTCCAGTTTCTTTGAGCATTTCGAGTCCTGCCAGACTAGTCAGTTTTTGGTTGTTCACAATGCTCAAGCCCCCATGTATTGAAGATAGTTCGGACAGACCTTCAAGACTCATGAGTTCATTATTGTGGTCAATTACCAAACTTCCTCCAACAGATGTTATTTCACTCATATTGGTCAATTCGGTTAATGCATCGTTGCGTCTAATTTGAAACCATCCTCCAATATGGTTTAGTTTTGATAATGCCGATATGGATATTAAGCTGTCGTTATGGGTAATTTCTGTGTCACCTCCAATATATTCCAGTTGCTGTAAGCCATCTAATGTTTTGATATCCAGATAAACAATATCTAAGTTCTTGTCAATTTTTCTCAATTGTTCAAGACCGTTAAGGCTGGTAAGTCTAGACTGTCCTCCAATATATAAGCTACCCCCAATAGTTTCTAAACTATCTAAACCTGTCAGTGAGTTTAAAGAATCCGATCCCAGGTATAAATCACCACTGATCGAGCGAATACCCATAAGGCCGTTTACATGTGTTACAGTGCTTTTATAGCCCAGAGAAATTGATCCCTGTATATCCTGACAATTGTTGTAATCTGAGGAAAAACTATCAATTTGTGATTGAGTAATAAAATGATAATTACCAAAAGGCAGGCAGGAAAGTGTTGTGCCACAAGCATCGGCAATTTCGGCCGGACTGTTGCATCCTTCAGCATTATCATAAATATTAACCGGGCCACTGGGGCTATTTAAATATTCGCACATATACTCAGCATGGCATTGGCTTAAGCTGTCGTTTTCATAGATTCTAATGGAAGAGGTTGTTGATAGGTCCACCAATGGCATCCCGGATAGACTTTTAATTTTTGAACCATATATATAGAATTGCCCCCTGATAGATTCCAAACTATCGAAGCCTGTAAAGTCTTCAATGCCATAAATAAGATAAAGATGTAAATCGCCCCCTATTTCTTTGAGGTTTTCAAGACCGGTGAAGTCTTTCAGGCCATTGAGTACCATAAACTTTAGTGAACCTCCAATGTGTTCAATGTTGTTCAACCCATTTAAATCATCGATATATGGCCCACCATAATAAGGTGTTCCAATTGTTAGACTACCCTCTATAGAATGAAGTTGAATGAGAGAGTCCAGATTATACACATGTCCGCCAATGACTACATCACCTTGTATGGATGTGCAATTGGGGTAATCGGATGGAAATTTATCCACATCTTCCTGAGAATTTAAAGAAATCCCCTCGGGTAAACAAGATTGAGCAAATACGTAAAAGCTGAAAAAAAAGAAACTGAGGAATAGGATTGCCGTTTTCATAAGGTCTTTATTCTATGACAATTGAGAAATGCAAAACCCTTACCCAATAGGTAAAGAAATAAGATTAAAAGATGCTTATTGATAAAATAAGCTAAGTCAGAGGGCTTACTGTCTCAAGGCGTCCAGGCAGATGGCCGTAGTTAAAGCTTTGCTTCCAAAATAATGACGGTGACTGCCATAATGGAAAAGGGCGTCGGCAGGCCAGGATCCATCGGTATTTTGAAGTTTTAATAATTGAGCCTTTTCATCATTGTTTTGAATACCCAGGGTGTTTGCCAGCGCTGATCTCATGGCCAGATCCATGGTAAAGGAACTACTCCCGATGCGCTTATTGAGTTGCTCGACCAAAATGCTTGACAATTGTTTCTTCAGATGTTCAAAAATACATAGCCTACCCATAAAATAGAGGAAGGCATCCGGTGATTGGTAATAGCGACTGCCATTCAAATAAGCTTCACTTTCGCATACTTTCAGTAACCAGTCCTGGGTTGCTGAGAGTTCTGAAGCTCGGCCCAACAAACTGGCAAAATATAAGGCATTGGCAGCTACCACAGGATCCAGGTAATTCTTCCGTTCATGTGACAGCCATACCTGGATAATTTTATCTGCATTCTGGAAAGAAATAATCCTATCCAGAGCACGATTGGCTTCTTCAGCATCTACAAGTCCTGATTCACTCAGAATTGAATATCCCAAAGCATTGACATCTGTATCCGGGGGATAGGCATCTCGATCCTCAAAAAATGTAAATAAATCTGGATGCTCCTGACCCTTAATATAAGCAATTACAATTTTAGTTAAAGGATGCTTGGGTTGATAGTTGAGCAATATGTCTGCAATAACTATGGTAGAGAAGGGCTCGGCTGGTGATTCCTTTGGCTCTTGGTGCATGTCTCTTGAAGCACTAATATAGGAAGTAAAATATCCATTTCGGTGGTTCTCCTCCAGATATAGCCATCCTTTATCCAGGGCCATTTGCTGATTTTCTGTTGCTTTGGGAAGGGGTTCTCTGCGCATAGCTTCTTTAGGGGTGGTTGCCCGTTGGCTTCGAAGATGTCTCAATGCCTTCATGTGGGTATCATCTAAAACACCAGTCGAAAAAGCAAAGGTCTTGTTTTTTTTTATACAAGTTGGGTTTTTGTCAGTATTCGATTATGGTCAACCGATTATCTATAATCAATAACTGGTTTCATCGAGTTGTACCTTACCTCTGAAGGTGATATATACAAATGTAGTATAAGCGATGACCAGTGGTGTGCCAATGGCTGCGAAAATCAACATGATTTTCAGGGTTTTCGTGGAGGAGGCTGCATTATATATATCAATGGTGTAAGCTGGGTCCACTGTTGAAATAAGCATGTTTGGATAAAGCTCAAGGGCAACGAGTATCAACAGTAGTGCGATGGTGATGGAAGAAAATACAAAGGCATAGAGGAATTTCTTTTTGCTGGCCAATCGGGGAACATTGGCAATGCTCAACACCGCAAGAACAGGAACTACGAAAAGAATAGGATCCTCTATAAAAGTGGCTGACAGTTGAGGAAGGTATAGGAAGGTGTATAGGCTCATAAGTGCGAAGCTGATCACAAAGAAGAGCATACCTCTTTTGAGCAGGAACAGCAATTTTTCATACATCTTCCCCTCAGTTTTCATAAGCAGGAATATGGCGCCATGCATCATGAATAAGGCAAGCGTGGTGATACCTACAACCAAAGCATAGGGATTAAGAAACTCGAAGAAGCCACTTCCCTGATATATGTAGTCCTTTCCTATGGCAATACCTTGTAGTACATTCCCCAATACTACTCCCAGCAAGAAGGCCAGCATAATACTGGAAATACTATAGAGAATATCCCAGGTTTTCTTCCACCATTTCATCTCTTCTTTGCCTCTAAATTCTATGGCGATAGCCCTGAAAATGATGAATACCAGAAAAAGTATAAAGGGGATATACATGGAGGAAAATAAGGCAGCATACATGATAGGAAAACCGGCAAATAGTGCGCCACCACCAATAACAAGCCACACCTCATTGCCATCCCAAACTGGCCCAACTGCATTGAGCGCAATACGCCGGTTGATTTCTTTTTTGAAAAACAAATGCCATGCCCCGGCGCCAAAGTCAAAGCCATCTAAAATCGCATAGCCTGAAAATAGTCCTCCAACAACCAGAAACCACCATGTGGGATAATCCAATCCTAAAAAAGTTTCCATGAAGCCTTAGTTTTTAGTAAATACCTTTGAAATACTCTCCGTTAGTGGACGATCCGTGTCCTTGGAGTCATCATATGGGCCGTGTTTAATCTTCTTATCCAATAAATAGATAAAGAGCACAAGCAGTAGGCTGTACACACAAAAGAATAGTATCAATGAAAATAACACCTGATTGGCTGAGACCGACTGAGAAAAGGCTTCGTTGGTTTTAAGTAAGCCGTATACTACCCAGGGTTGCCGACCCATTTCTGCAGCAAACCAGCCTGCCTGATTGGCTATTTGTGGCAATAGAGCTGCAAAAATAAATAAGCGAATCAGCCAGCGTTGTTCAAATAGTGTGCCACGCCACCAGTAAAAACAAGCCAGCAGACTTAATAGGATAAGTGCCATTCCAATGGCCACCATGATGTGGTAAAATTGGAAAACTGCGTTCACCTGACCAGGGCGTTCATCTTCGGGGAAGGCGTCCAATCCGGTTACCGGAGCATCGAAATCATAATGAAGCAAAAAGGAAAGACCGCCCGGTATTCCTATGCCTACTACTTTCTTGTTAACCTCATCAACCCATCCCAACAGATACAAATCAGCAGCAGCGCTGTCTGCATAATGCCCTTCCAGTGCTGCCAGTTTTGCCGGTTGATTTACGGCTACACCTTCGGCAGAAATGTGACCACTTTCCAGCTGAGCCAATGCAAATACCGTAGCAACCACGAGTGTGATTTTAAAGGCCCGTTTTGACAGTTCTACATAGCGACCTTTGATAAGGTAGAAGGCGTGCACACTAAGAATCAGAAAGGCTCCAGCTAGAAATGCACCCATCCATACATGGAACAGTCGGTCCATACTGGAAGGATTAAAAACCATGGCCCAAAAATCAGTAATTTCTGCCCGGGCATGTATGCCTTCTCCTACAATATGATAGCCTGCCGGAGTCTGTTGCCAGCTGTTGGCGACTACTATCCATACTGCTGAGAACATGGAGCCAAAAAACACACCGATGGTTGATACCAGGTGTACCCATGGTTTGACTCTGTTCCACCCAAACAATAGTATGCCAAGAAAACCACTTTCAAGTGCGAAGGCAAAGATCCCTTCTGCTGCCAGGGCGCTACCAAAAACATCTCCCACATACATGGAATAAGTAGCCCAATTGGTGCCAAATTCAAACTCCATAACAATGCCTGTGACCACTCCTATCCCAAAGGTCAGGGCAAAAATTTTGGTCCAAAACTTGGCCAGAATATGGTATTCTTTGTTCTTGGTAATATTATAGAGGCTTTCAAATATGACCAATAACAACCCAATACCAATGGAGAGGGGAGGATAGATATAATGAAAGGCAATAGTAAACGCAAACTGAATGCGTGCCAGAATTTCAACTTCCATAATGCTTCGGTTTAATGGCGTAGTTACAGAAGCCCTGTTCAGGACAAGGCAGGTAAAAATACGAAATACTAATCAGCAATGCCTGTTTAAAAACAAGAAATGCCGGGAATTAGCCTAATTTTTAATGGAGGCAATATCTTTTAGTGCTTCAATGGCTTTGTCGATGTTTTCATCGGTATTAAATGGTCCGATACTTAGGCGAACGGCTCCGTGAATATCTACGGTTCCTAACAGTTCATGAACCTTTGGAGCACAATGTAATCCGGTTCTGCAAGCGATGTCGAAATCAACATCCATCATCATGCCCACGTCACCGGCTTCAAAACCATTGACATTCAGGCATAAGACAGGATTCTGATTTTCAGTATTTTCAGCGCAATAAGTAGTGATACCGGGAATCTCCTGAGCACTTCTTCTCAGACGGTCCCACAACTCAATTTCCTGTTTGTGCAGATTGGCCATGCCTTTGTCGAGTACCCATTTTACACCAGCATGCAAACCAGCAACACCAACCAGGTTCATGGTCCCACATTCGAGCCTGTAAGGAAAGGCTTCCAGATGAGTTTTAACTGCGGAACGGACGCCTGTGCCTCCAAATCGGGTACCTTTAACGGGCACACCTTCCATCACATAGGATCCTCCAATACCTGTGGGGCCCATCAAACATTTATGACCGGTGAATGCCAGGGCATCAATACCCATGTCTTTCATATCGATGGGTATGGCGCCTGCACTCTGGCTGCTATCGACCACGAAAAGCACCCCGTGTTCTTTGCATATTTTGCCAATTTCTTTGAGCGGCTGAATAGTGCCAATCACATTGGAGCTGTGGTTGATAATTACCAGTTTGGTGTTTTTCTTAAAGGCCTTTTTGATGTCGTCAGGGTCCACATAACCATGACTGTCGAAGTGTACATGGGTGACTTCGATGGTGCCATCCAATTCCAGGTGATGCAAGGGTCTCAATACAGAATTGTGTTCCAGCATAGTGGTCACCACATGATCGCCTTTTTCTGTCATCCCCTGTAACAGCATATTCAATGAATCACTGGCATTATAACTGAATGTCAGACGGTCGGGGTCATCACCATTAAAAAGATTGGTAAGCATCCTTCTGGTTTCGGTCACCATTTCTTCAGTTTCAATGGCGGCATCAAAACCAGAACGTCCTGGGTTTACTCCATGATTCCGGTAAAAGGAATCCATAAATGCATACACTTCCTCGGGTTTTGGAAAAGTGGTAGCTGAGTTATCTAAATAGGTTAATTGACTCATGGTTATGTTTTTAATTGTTTGTTAATTCGATTCTTCATTTTCAAGAACTATGGCATCCGCAACAATTTCACCCAGGGTCATAATCTTGATACCCAGTTTGTAGGTGACATTGAGTTGGGTTAACTGGTCCACACAATTGTGACAAGGGGTGGCTATAATTTCTGCACCAGAGGCTTTGATTTGATCGGCTTTTATTTTACCAATGGCCATCCGTCTGTCGTTGTATTCACTCATGGCAAGTTGCCCGCCACCACCGCCACAACAAATGTTGTCGTTTCCATGGGGAGTCATCTCCACAAAATCAGACACACAGGCATTGAGGATGTAGCGTTGTTCTTTCCAGATACCACCACTTCGGGCCAGATTACATGGGTCATGAAGACTCACTTTTTGTGTGATTTTTGCCGGATCTACCTTGAGTCTTCCTTCCCTGATATAGGAGGCCAGTAATTCAACCGAAGTGAACACATCAAAAGGATAGGTTTTCTTTAAATAGTTGGGTCCTTCCCATCTGAAGGCTCTTGAACCATGTCCGCACTCTGCCAATACACAGCTTTTGGCTCCCAATCGCTCCACTTCATCATAGAGTCTTTGTGTGATAACGGCAGCTTCTTTATAATTTCCTGAGTAGTAGGCGTAATTGGTGATGTCATACATCTTAGTGGACAATGTCCAGCTTTCCTTGGCTGCATGAAACACCTTGGCCATGGCAGAAATGGATAAAGGGAAGAATTTGGGTTCCCTTGGATTCAGTGTGTATAAAATATCTTTTCCTTCCTCATCCAAATGGATTTTCGCTTCATCATCATTTACCTCGAACTGCAGATCTTCTTCCAGCCACTCCAAAGTTTCCACAAATTCCTCTTTGGGAATGGACATATTATTTCCCGATTCCAAAGCGGCATCTATGGTGGATTGTAAAGTTTCAGGTATCATATCCATAGCCGATAGCATCTCTCTTCCTTTTTTCACCACATAACTGATATCGACACCAATGGAGCAGTGTGTAACACACCTTCCACATAAGGTACAGGCTCCAAACAACAGATCCACCATTTCATTGGCAGCCTCATCATCAAGACTTCTGGCTCCTACCAATGATGGAAAGAATTTACCGCTAAAGGTTTGGTAACGGCGGTATATGGATGAAACCAATTCTACTTTCGTAGCTGGTATAAAGCGTGCTTCAGGCATCGCGTTGTAATAGACGCAACTGTTCGCACACAATCCACAATGCACACAGGCATTCATATGGGTCTGTAGTTTTCCGTCTTCCTTGTTGGATAAAACCTCCAGCCCTTTTTTCTTTTTCTCTATCGTGATAATTTCCATGCTAAGATTGTTTTGAAGGCCAAACATTTCTGCTTCCGAAAAAGATACCCAAATGATAACGTGCAGCGAAGAAATACACCAAATGTTTCAGTTTTCCCAAGGGTATGTAAAGCAATAGCAGGCTTGCGGATACATAATAAACTGCTACGAAATCCTGACTAAGCAAGAGCGCTACAGTAGCTAATTGAAACAGGCTTACCAGTATATTGGAAAGATAGTCATCGGGATTTGAGAGTGCCCGTAATTGAGAGCTGCTGATTCTTTTCAATAGTATAGCCAGACCTGAAACTGCAGTAACAGAAAAAACTGCCACAAGAATATAGGTGAGTATTCCGCTTGGGTATAAACCAAGGGATAATAAGATCAGCAAAAACAGGCTCAGAAAGGTGCCCATATGATAAAGTAATCCTCCGATATAGGTCGGCAAGTGCATATAAGCCGATTCCTTTTTCGCAGGATGCATGGCTCCAGTGAAAGAGTAACGAACTGAAGCAGAAACATCGCCACTGGGTTTTGCATAATCCTTAGGTTTTCCGGCCCGGATGACCTTAAAGGTATGGATGATACAACTACTGAGGCAAATAACGGCCGATAGGGTGGCCAGCCAATGATACCATAACATAATCAAAGATTTTGATTAGACACATCCATCAGGTTTTGGCAATCCAGCCACACGACAAGCACCACGAGCGGGTCCCAGTGGGAATAGCTCATATATTTCCCTGAGCCGAATACCGGTTTCTTTACAAATGGTACGGATCATGGGGGCCATACCTTTTTCTTCATAATTGCGTCTGATGATTTTTACAATGGCCCAGTGTTTTTCGCTCATTTCTTCGATGCCATCATATTTGGCTATCAAACTGGCCACCTCGTCATTCCATATTTCAGGCTGAGATAAGAATCCATCTCCATCTACTTCAAATACTTTGTTTTCAATTTCTAATGTTGGCATAATTTTGTTGGGTTTGCTTATAATAAATTATCGAATTTTTCAATCACTTCGTCTGGCGTTAAGTTAGAGTCGGGGAGTACAAAATCGGGGCAAAAATTCAATGCTTCTTTCACCACATATCTGTTACAAACTTCCCATCGGCTGTTAACCGCCCTGCAATAGTGTTCGGTATAAAAATTGCTTTTTTGTTCGTCTTCTAAAAAGTCGCTGACAATCATAAGTTTACAAGTGCTTATATTGGGACAGCCTGCTTCCATATCCATTCAATATTTGGGAATGAAATTATTAAAAAATATGATAAAAATCATAATGTCTAGTGACAAGACAACCACTCTTGTTAGATGGTTGTTGGTAGACTTAATGAATTAAAAAGGAAAAGCTGCTAATATACAAGGGTATATTGCAGCTTTCAGAAAGTTATGGATGTTGTGTGAAGCTCGTCTAAACCAGCAGTTTAAAACCGATCTTAATAGGAGAGACTATTTATTGCCAGTTTGAGTTTCTGCCAATGTGATAATGTCCTTTGGCTTTAATACTGTTTTTTCGTAGCCCTTGAAAGTCGAATGTATCATCGCCAATCCTATTTGGGTGGTATTGACCACTGAATTAGGGGCGATGGCTTTCATTAGTTTGACCAACCACATAAAGTAATCATACATGAATTGATAAAGCCTGGTTCGTGATTTTATACCTCGCAGGGGAATAATAGCCCCGGGACGAAACATATAAGCTTGTTTGAAACCCATCGCCAGCAGATAATTTTCAGTTTTCCCTTTTACTCTTGCCCACATCATCCTGCCTTTTTCACTTGAGTCCGTTCCTTCACCAGAAACGTAGTTGAAAGTCATCTCAGGATTGTTTTCATACAACACCCTGGCCAGGGCCATGGTATAATCATAGGTAATAATTCGATAGGCCTTTTCACTTAAGCCGCCTGCACTGATACCCATATTATGGTAACAGGCATCATAGTTTTTTAGCTGTTCTTGATAAGGTTTAAAATCGCTGAAATCTTCAACCAGCAGCTCCTTGAGTTTTGGATGTGTCATACCCAATGTATTTCTGCCAATATGCAAAACCTCTCCTATTTTTTCATGGTCCAGACATTCTAACAATACAGCCTTACCTACCATTCCGGTGGCACCGGTTATAATTACATTTGTTTTCATCCTAGCGGGGTATTAAATTTAAAATGGTCAGTTCGCTATCGGTTCCCAGGCGCATGGGAGGTCCAAATGTGCCTGTTCCCTGACTTACATAAACCTGAGTGTCTCCAAATTTATGCAATCCCTTATTCACCTCAAACATCATATTGGCGAAGTGGGTGATAGGCCATAACTGACCTGCATGGGTGTGACCGGCAAGATATAAATCGATGCCCTGCTCCTGAGCATATTGTACTCCATCAGGGCCATGGTGCAATAAGATACTGGCTTTATTTGAATCAATGGCTAAGGAAGCCAGCATATCTTTGATATTGGGACCTCTGGCATCGGCATGTGGACTCACAGCACCCGCATCGGCGAGCATATGATCTAAGCCAATAATCTGTATTTCATTCCATTGCACAACTTCATTGCTCAGTACCCGAATGCCTATTTCTTTTAAGTAATCCTTAATGGCTTGGGTACCCGTATACACATCATGATTCCCTTCCACGAAGAAAACGGGAGCTTTCAACTGACCCAAGGGGGCCAAACTCTCAGCATTTAGTCGGATCTGGCTGTCAAGCAAATCACCGGTGAAAAACACTACCTCGACATCAGCATCGTTGATTCTGTTTACAATTTTTTGTAAGGTGGTTGCACTTCTAAAGTGACCAATGTGTGTATCAGTGAGATGAGCAGCCCGAATGGGTTTTTCAATGGATTGAATGGGAATATTCACTTCATATATTTTGGTCTGAGTTGCGTGCCACAATCCATAGACTGATATAAGAGCAGCGATTCCAAGCACCAGCACTCCATGTAGCCAGGGCTGCATTTTCACAACTGTTGAAAGCAGGTGTATAGAGATACTTGTCAATAGAAAATATAAAAGGAATCCCATGCCAATGGCTGCTATCCAGTGCAAGGAACTTCCCAGGGTAGTGGTCGAATTGATCAAACCCATCATGCCAAAACCCAGAAGAAAAGTTAGCACAGGCAGGATGATATAGAAAATCCATGTCCTGTTTATCTCCAGATAAAAGGCTATTCGGTGGGCGAGGTATAAATTGGAAAACACAAGGAATCCAATAAATGTAAGAAATATGGTAAACATCATTTTTTGTTTCATTTTAGTAGTTGTTCTTTTGTTCTGGAAAGTGTGCTTATGCGCTTACTTCCTGCATCTTCCGAACTTGTTTTAATATGGCTCTCTTGGGCATGATGGGAATCATGGCCATCATCATTTTTTGCGCAGTGGTTAAACCGGAAACCACATCCAGTTTGCCTTTCAGCATACCCTGATAACCAGCTTCTGCCACGGATCGTGAACTCGCTGTTTTCTGGAACATCTCTGTTTTATCCATTCCTGAAACCGCTCCAAATTCTGTTTCTGTGGCTCCGGGCATCAAATTGGTAACGGTAATATTGGTATCGTGAAGTTATTCAGCAATGGCATTGCTGAAAAATGTAACATAGGCTTTGGTCGCGTAATAAACCGCCTGCAAAGGTCCCGGCATATAACTGGCTGTGGAGGATACATTCAGGATTTTACCACTGTCTCTTTTTACAAAATCAGGGAGGAAGAATCTGGTTAAAGCCGTAAGTGCTGTGATATTTAAGTTGATCATCTGTTTATCGGCTTCCCAGGCTCTTTCATGGAATTTTCCCAGACCACCGAAACCTGCATTATTGATTAAATAATTGATTTCCAATCCTGCTGCTTTAACTTCGTCATATACCTCTCTAGGTGAAGATGCCAGACTTAAATCTTTGTTAATGATCATGACCTGATTGCCATGTTTATTTTCAATTTCTTTCTTCAGGGCCAATAATTTGTCTTTACTTCTGGCAACAACGATTAAGTCGCCACCATTTTCGGCATGTATATGGGCTAGGTCTTTTCCTATACCTGTGGATGCTCCTGTGATTAGTGCTATATTATTCATATGTGTATTGTTTAAAATGTGAGTACTTACTTATTTAGTATGGGTAAATTTTTTTAGAGTTTGTATTTCTTCAATAAAAACTGAATCATTTCTTCTGTATTGATTGAGCTGCCTTTTAATACTGCAGCACCTAAACCTTCTGTGAAGAGGAGCAGCAATTCTGCTTCCAACTCTGGAGATTCATAATTAAGTGAGCTAAAGGCGTTGGCTAAAGCCATTTTGAGAGGTTGCATCTTCTTATCCCCGCTGATCTCCAGCTCCCACTTCAGCTTAAACTGAAGCTTCCAGAAGTCATACTCGGATTCGTCAATATGGTCGGTCATGGTAATGGTTTTTCTGATAACCTCCTTAGGATCAGTTTCCATAATAATTTCAGCGAAAAGTGATTTTAGTCTTCTTTCTCCAGAATTAAGAATGGCCTGCAGCAGTCCTTCTTTATTGCAAAAATGCCTGAAGATAAGACCTTCACTTACACCGGCAAATTTAGCTACCTTGTTGGTGGAAGTGGCATGGAATCCTTCTTTAGCAAATAACTCAAGTGCCGCCTGCAATATTTTTTCCTGCTTCTCTGTCATATTGATAGTGAGTAATCACTTGCAAAAGTAATCACTTTTTTTCAATTGTCAAGTTTTTTTTAGATTTTTTTTTGGAAATGCTTATTCCTTCAGCTCATCTTTAGCCCTGGGAGGGTAGAGGTGAGGGTATTTTAATATGCCTTCGGATGCTGTATTAGCCCATTTGATAAACTCGTTGGATCCTGATTTGCCATTGAAATAGTCTCTGATACCAAGTGCAACATGCACTCCCATGGCTCTCATATCATCTGGTTGAACCCAATAGGGTGCGTAGCCAGCCCGGCCGTAGGTTTGTTCCATGGTCATGGCCATTACCTGATCCTGGTAATTGACCCACCACCAGCTTTCGGGATAGGTTTTTGAGGCAAAACTACTTCCACCTTCTTCCGTGGTGGGTTCGATCATATCACTTCCAAGATGCATGGCCAGACTGTTTATAAAGGCAATCTGTTTGCCCCAAAGACTTGCCTCTGCTTCAGAGTATCCTTGTTCAAGGGTGCCAAAATGAGGATAAAAGAAAGTCCTGATATCGGGTTCGCTGTTGGATGCGTGAAGATTTAACGCAAGTGATACTGGCGGGCCTCCATCTGACATTAGTTCTTTGGCGTACTGATGGATTACCGATACCTCCTGTGGCGCCTCGGGCTTTAGGTTTACTGGATTATCTGTATCATAATACCACATCACTTCCAGATTTTCAGAAAGGGGTGTGGAACGATAGTTACCACTAATTACGCCATCCACATTCTGCATAGGGAATATGGAAAATTCATGGGTTTTGAGAATTTCTTTAGCCTCCGATGATCCTGATAAAAGAAAATCAATCATACCTTCCAGCAAAAAAGAAGGTGGGGTTTCGGCGGGATGGGTACGGGCATGCATAATTACCCTTTTTTTATTCTCTATATCCACATCAAAGTCACTTATGGTAAGCAAGTAAATTATTCGATTCTCCTGAGTTTTCCCCGCTGTTTGAATCTTCAGACTGGGATGGGTGTTCCACTCCTCAATAAATATTTCCAGGTGGCTGAATGTATAGGGGTAAAAACGAGCTATCCAAACTCTAAGATGTTCAAATTTCTTGTTTATTAAAAGTTCGTTATCCTCATTCTGAGTGACTTCTTCTTCCGTAAATCGGAACCAATTTTCCTGATCGTAAGAATACACCGGTGTATAATAGTAAGGCCATCCTCGATTCTTGATGCGTATTTCTGTGGGAACAGATTGTGACACATGATCCATTCTTACATACCACCAGTTGCGCCAGCGTTCAGGCAGATCCGGATTGTCGTTGTCATTTTTAAGGGCTAAGACCCACTTATGATCACTTTCCTTGGTGACTTCACCGATACTTCCTGACTCAAAATTTGAGCTAATTTCAGTTTCGGGTATTTCTTCTACACTCTTTTTGCTGCATGAACCTATCAATGCACCAACAAAAATGAGGATAAGAAAGGGTTTTAAGATATTACTTGTCATTTGTTCCAGGTTAAGAATATAGAATGAGATCTAAGGATGTTTTGAATTCCGTTTTAAAGATAGGTAGATTTCAAGTATCCTGACTCAATTGCCACCTCTTAATCCATGAAGTGTTTAGTTAAAATAAAGTTAAAGGTTGTACTCTTGCCATCAAACCTTTCACATTAGGCCTAGTTTTGGGCCATGAAAAGCTTCATCACTATTCTCATTATTTTGTCATTAGTTCCTCTTTCAGCTACCCAGGCTCAGGAGGTAGCTGTTCATGATTTTGATTCATTCAAAGCCTATCTGAACAAGCAAAATGATACGACTTATGTCATCAATTTTTGGGCAACCTGGTGCATTCCCTGCGTTAAGGAGCTACCTGATTTTGAGAAAGCGAATGAAAAATACCAATTACAAAAATTCAAAATGCTGCTGGTAAGCCTTGATTTCAAAAGTCAAATTGAATCATCAGTTATACCCTTTATTGAAAAGAAAGGTATGGCCTCAGAAGTAGTTCTGTTAAGCGATCCCAATGCCAATGAATGGATAAACCAGGTCAACCCATCATGGACAGGGTCTATCCCGGCGACAGTGATCTATAACAAAGACTCCTACTATTTTCATGAAGGCAGTATGACCTTTGAAGAACTCGATACACTCATTTCAAATACTATCAAACCATGAAAACATTTTTCTCAACTTTAATCATATTATTTCTGTCCATCAACCTGAGCGCCCAAGGATATCAGATTGGTGACAAAGCCATAAGTTTCAATCTTCTGAATGTTGATGGAAAGTTCGTTGCTCTGGATGACTATGGGGCTGCCAAAGGTTTTGTGATCATATTTACCTGTAACCACTGTCCCTTCTCCGTAGCCTATGAAGACAGAATCATAGCACTCGATCAGAAGTACAAAGATTTGGGATACCCTGTGCTGGCTATCAATCCCAATGATTCGCTCAGAGCACCAAGTGATTCCTACTCACATATGATTGTTCGTGCCAGGGAAAAAGGGTTCACCTTTCCCTATTTGTTGGATGCCGACCAAAGCATTGCCAAAGCATATGGAGCCACAAGAACACCTCATGTATACATCCTGAAAAAGGAGCACGGTGCACTCGTCGTAAAGTATATTGGTGCCATAGATGATAATCATGAAGAAGCACAAAAGGTAAAATCCAAATTTGTTGAAGAAGCCCTAGATGATTTGCTTGCCGGTAATAATCCGAAAAGAGATTTTACCAAAGCCATTGGCTGTTCCATAAAATTTGAAAAGTAAAGCCTGAGTGATATAAGGGATTGTGTTTGAGGCTTACTTTTTCTTAGAAAGAGACTTCCTGAATTCATGGGAAACCAAAAAAGCGGCACACCGCAAAGGGTTTAGTTTGGGTTTGAATCCTTTTCCCTTGGAGGTTCTTATGATTTGAATGGCATAATAACCCCCTTCGGCCGCCTCATCCAATGATTTGAATCCCGTTCTGATGACCATATTTTCCAATACAGGAATTCTGCCTTCGATAAATTCGGGGATTTGGCTCTGATTGGTAATAAATGGTCGTCCCATGCCAATGAAATCCAACTCACCTTTTTCCAATACTTCATTGCAAAAATCAAAGGAACGGAAGCCACCAGTGATCATCAGAGGGATCTGACTTAGTTTTCTGACTTTGTTTGCGAAGTCCATGAAATAGGCTTCCCGGCGTTTGGTACTTTCCCGGGTCTTCTCATCATTCATCATAAAGAAGGCAACATTCTCGTAGGTCCCTCCGGAAATCTCCAGCAGATCAACAGATTCGCTGTTAAGCATGTTAATTACGGCAAGAGATTCATCCTCGGAAAACCCTCCTTTTTGAAAGTCTGAAGAATTCAGTTTGACGGAAATGGGAAAATCATCGCCTACTTCCTTTCTCACTTTGCGGATGATTTGTAGCAATAATCTGCTTCGGTTTTCAATGGAGCCTCCCCATTGATCTTTACGGGTATTGGTTTTGGGTGAGAGAAATTGAGAGAGTAAATAGCCATGGGCTGAGTGAATCTGCAAGCCCGTGAATCCGGCTTTTTTTGTTATACGAGCTGCTTTCACAAAACCATCGATAATCTGATGAATATCATCTTCGGTCATGACCTTTGGTTTGCCAAATAGTCCTGTCTTTTTCAGTTTCACATGAGAAGGAGCCAGTGGATGACGGTTATTGAAACGGTTGGTTTGTCGTCCGGCATGGGAAATCTGTACCCATATATGATGGCCAAGGGTTTTTCCTGCGTCAGCCCATTTTTTGAGCTTGGGTATCATGGTTTCATCACCAAAATACACATTACCCGCCGACTCAGTATGAAGTTTGTCAAAAATTACATTACCCGTAATCAATATTCCGGCGCCGGTTTTGGCCCATTGTTTATAAAGTAATTCATGGCCTTCAGTGGGTTCATAATTAGGGTTGCTGATGCGTTCAGTCATGGCTGCTTTCACCAGCCGGTTCTTAATAACAGTTCCACAGGGCAGTGTGAATTCAGTATTTATGTTGTTAGGGTTCATATTGAAGGCATGTATGCTATGGGTTCCTAGTTAAATTTTTGTGTTCGAAGGAACAGACGCTCTACTTTTTCTCTGGCCCAGGGTGTTTTTCTCAGGAATTTCAGGCTAGACTTCCGGGTAGGATTATTCGTAAAACAATTGATTTTTATTCGGCTACCTAGTTCTTCCCATCCGTAAGTGGCAATTAGTACTTCCAGTATTTCTGCCAGTGTAATCCCATGTAAGGGGTCGTTGGATATGGGTTTATTGGTATTCATAATGATTTCTTGTTCGTATGCTACCTTCTTCTGTTTCCTGGTTTTTGTTTTTTGTCACCTCTGGTTTTGGGTTTCTTATAGGTCTTCTTTTTTCTCAGATAGGAACCTCCCTGATTGGTTTTTTTGTTCTTTTCACTTTTTTCATGAAAGGCTCCGCCACCTGTATTCTTAAGCTTTGTTTTTCTCACATAGTTTTCCTGCATGTTGGGCCTTTCATCTGCTATTAATTCAGCAGATACCTGAACCGATTCAGGAAAATCAATCTGAGGAATTTTGAATGCCATCAGTTCTTCTATGCCTCCTTTCGCTTTCTCCTCTTTTTCGGTAAAAAACAACAGGGAATTACCTTTTTTCTCAGCCCTGCCAGTCCTTCCAATTCGGTGCATATAATTTTCGGGATAGGATGGAGTGTCGAAATTGATGACATGGGTTATTTCTTCCAGGTCGAGCCCTCTGGCCATCAGGTCGGTGGCAATCATGACCCTTAAGTCTCCCTGTTCGAAGCTTTCGATGGCCTTAATTCTGAAATTTTGCGATTTATTGGCATGCATGACCCCCATTTCCGGTCCATAATTCTCTTCAAGACTTTCGTAAATCCTGTCGGCATGTTTCTTAGTAGAGGCGAAAACCAGGACTTTCTCAAATTCTTGCTTGTCCTGGAGAAGATGATTCAGAAGGTTTATTTTGGTGTTGAAGTTTTTTACAGCATAGCAATGCTGGCTGATATTGTGCAAAGGAGTACCGCTAAGGGCAATGGCAATTCTTTTGGGTCTGATGAAGTAGTCATTAATTAGGGCATCCACTTCTTCTGTCATGGTTGCAGAAAACATGATATTCTGCCTTTTATCCTTCATCAGCTCAAATATGCTGTTGAGTTGGTGCCTGAAACCAAGATCCAGCATAATATCAACTTCATCAATGACAAGTTTATTTACAGACCTCAGTTTAACGGCCAGAGAAACTGCCAGATCAAACAAGCGGCCCGGGGTGGCTACCAGTATATCACATCCTTCCACCAGTTTTTCCTTTTGAGTATGGATATTGGTTCCACCATATACACCCAACACACGAATGCTTTTTGTAAGCAAATGCTGATTTATCAATTCCACTATTTGCAGCACCAATTCCCTTGTAGGAACCAGAATTAGTATTCTGGGGCTGAGTTGATCTGAATATTTCAGTTGGTCGAGAATGGGTAGGAGGTAGGCCCAGGTTTTTCCAGTTCCTGTTTGGGCAATTCCTACCATATCACTTCCAGAAAGAATCACAGGATAGGATTGTTGCTGTATGGGTGTGGGTTTTTCAAACCCCAGTTCCTCAATAGCTTGTAGAAGAGCAGGAGAAGTCTTGGTGCTGCTGGAAGAATTCATAAATATATTTTCTACGAAAATAAACTTTGAATAGATACGCCAGCTTTATTTTTTGAAATGTCTCAGTTAATCGATGGTAATATGAGCTTCAAAATACTTGAGTTTGAGAAAAGGCTTAGTGGTATTCCTTTTTAAAAGCGGTAGCTGATGGCGACTTTCAAAAATAACGGTGTTCCCGGTATGAAGTGGATTTCCTCGACCGGCTGGGCTTCATGCTGTAAGCGTGATGTGGAGGCGAATTGGGTCTCATTCCATTCGCTGTTCAGTAAGTTCTGGACTTGTAGTTCGAGATTAAATGCACGCCAGGTAAAACCGGCATTAACATCCAAAATGGTATAGCCTTTGGCCACAATGGAATTGTCTTTATTGGCGGGTCGGTCGCCGAGGTATCTTAGGTTCAGTCCACCATAGATTTTGTTCTCGAACATCACATACAGACCACCAACAGCAGTTAAATTAGGTGCCAATGGGATATAATCCTCACCCTTAGGCTCACTAAGGCTTCTCGCAAAAGCATAATTTACGTCCAGATTCCAGAACAAATACTTAAATGTTTGATAGCGGATGCTAAGATCCAGGCCATGGCGCTGGGTTTTTCCTACGGGTTCAGTAATACCCTCATCACCTACATAAATAATTTCATCCTCCAAAAACAGATACCAATAGGCAGTATTGATAAACAATTGTGGTAGGGGCTTCCAGATGAACCCAACATCCGTTCCATAGGCAGCAGGAAGTGATTCTTTATTGTTCATGGTCACGGAAACCCTGCTATCGTTTGAATGAAATCCCTTTCCGGCCTTCACATATAGCTGTAAAGAAGAAGATTGGGTATAAAGTATGTTAAGTTTCGGACACAAAATGGCTTGGGAGCTGCCGTCAGTTTTATAGCTTGGTATCAGGGCATCTGTGTATTGGAAATTAAAATAGTCGAGGCGAAGGGCAGGATTGATAGTCCATTTTCCAATATTTAGTTTGACATCCACCCAGGAACCGAAATTGGTCTCGTTAATGAAACCCAGACGGATGGGTTCCAGCAGCTCCAATCTGTTTTTTGTATGGGATAACTCATTGTCCTGACTCTGATCATTTCTGATGGTCAGACCTGCTTCAAAGTCTGCATGCCATTTTTTAGCTTCATACACCCTGATATATTTGCTTTCAAGTCCATAGATATTACGGTTTTCCTTCTGTTTGATCTGGTCACCATTGATGGAGTCGTTCAGAAAAAAAGTAAAGTTTGAATACAACTCAAAATTATAGTGGCTGTAATACGCTGTGCTTGTGACACAGGATTGCGCATCAATTTGTTTGTTGTGTTTAATTACAAAATTGGTACGATCAGTAAAACCACCTTCTGTGTCATCGATGGCTCCAAAACGTCCAATACTTCCATCATCAACCGCTCGTTGTGGTATTTGGCCGGAAGCATCCCATTTACTGGTAAAATGTGAAAATTGTATGCCAATCTTGTCACCATTGTCCATAAAGCCAGTGTATTTGCCCATCATATTGATGCGGCTAAAATGCTGAGGGCTATCAAAGGGGCCGTCTGTCCCAATGTATTCTGTGGCCAGATAGGCATGATGCTTTGGTCTATTTAATACACTGAATAAGCCCATAAGCCTTTGGGTGTTGAACTGTCCCACCTCTAGTTTTAACTGGCTGCTTTCCAATTGTTCTTTGGTCTTGAAGTTGACATAGGCTGCTGTATTGAAATTGCCTTTGTCGGCATAATAGGGACCTTTTCCATAGTCGATTTTTTCAACCGTTTCAGGTATGATAAAATGCAAATCGGCATATCCCTGACCATGAGCCTGTGAGACCATATTTACAGGCAAACCATCTGCGGTGATGGTAATGTCCGTTCCATGATCAATGTCAAATCCCCTGATAAACATTTGTTCTGCCTTGCCACCACCGGCATGCTGACCAATAAACAGACCCGGTACCTGTCTGAGGATGTCCTGAGAAGAGTTTACAGGCTTTGTTTTTAAATCGATATTACTCAGGAGGTTTAGGGCATCCATCTTTGGAATGATAACCACTTCCTCCAGGGCAAACTCTTTCTCCTTTAGCCTGATCTTTTGTATGCCACTTGTCGTGTTGACAATCCATTCCATACTTTCGTAGGCAATGTGAGTTAAGGTGAGGGTGTCACCAATAGTTATGTTAGAGAGTACAAAATAACCTTTTGAATCGCTGTGGGTGTGTCCTCCATTGCAGTAATTGAGGATATGTACATTTTCAATGGGAGTATTCTGCTCAGTATATACAGTTCCCTTCAATTGCTGTCCATATGTGCTTACTACTATCCAAATGAGGAATAGCAATAGTGGTATTCTTTTCATGCTGATAAGATTTAATTTGAAGCGAGGTCAGCTTTGGCGAGTAAGTAGTAGTTGAGTCTAGTAAAAACCATGCAAAAATATGAAAACGGAGGCTTGTTTTAATGGTTTGCTGTTATTTAATTCACAGAAAGAAAAACCCTATAATAAACAGGAAATCAGCATCTTGAAAAAGCGTAAAAATTTGAAGAGCCTAATTTATAATGAGTCAAAGGCTAATTCTTGAGCCAGAAGCTATTGCGCTTCAGAAACTGACTCGATCTGCTCCTTTAGGGAGATAAGTCTTCTGCTATTTTGGAGAAATTCATCAGGTATTGAATCCAGCAGCTGCCAGGGCGTTTCCTTTAGGTTCGAACCTTGATCAATCGATTGGATGCCCAAATATGACTTTTCCTGACCAAGAAGGATTGATTCGTTCCATAGGAAGAACTCTCTTTGTATTTGCTGAAATCTGACCGTGTCAGCATTCCAGTGATCCAGCATGAGGTCGGAAGTGAATGAAATATAAATCAAACTATTGTCCTTATAAATGTAGCTGGTAAACTCACTACCATATTCATGTGATGTTTCCACCTGTATGATGATGCAGCCTCGTGTTTTTAACTGGAAGTTTATCGTCTTTGAACCACCGGATTCATCAATATAGAGTTTGTGTTTTTGCTGTTCGCCTGCATATAGCTTGCATTCCGAAACAATACTTTTAAGTTCGGACAAATCCACTGATTCCTGTCCAACTGTCATTGTATTACCACCAAATGCAATCAACATCACGCTTAAACCTGAAACAAGAGTTGAATTTTTTATGAAAGCCATGGTGTGATAAAGGAGTTTAAATAAATGCATATACTTGTACATTAAAATTTGATCAGACGCTTAGCCGCAAGATGGCCAAAAAAGACACATATACAGCCCTTATGGAAGAGGAAAAACCAGGATTAGAGGAAAAAAAATTACTGAAGTATGGGTATAGAGCCTGGAAGTGGGTTTTTCTGGTTGCTGCTGTCTGGCAGATTCTTGTGATTCTTACAAATGAAGGGGACCATCTTTGGGATACAGTATTCCTGCTTATATTCTTTCTGCTATTCCTATTGTTCAGAAGGGCACGCCGACTGAAGTATGACAGTAAAAATTTATATATCAATCGTTTGAAAAAAGACAAGGCCATTCCCTATGAACATATTATCAGCATCAAAAGGAGTGCGGCTAAAGTTAATGGTGGACGGTATTGGATACTGCAGTATGCTGATGAGACGGGTAAAAAACGTAAAATCCGTTTTGACGCTTCATTCACTAAAGAGTTTCGTGATAGCGTAAAAAAGGTCAACCCATCTGTGGTCATCTGGACCCATCCACATTTCAATCACTAGTTTCCTAGGCTCTATTCCAGGGGTAAGATATGGGTAATGATGTTTCTGTCCCTTATACCATAGTAAACAACCACTTCCTTGCCATTGGCCTTCATCATTACATCATCAATGAACACTTCAAAATCCAAGGTAGTGCCATTAGCTTCAGTGATGCTGACTTCATTGGGTAGATCACCTGACGGGCTGTCGGCTCCACTTAATATACCTTTCATCATGTTCCATTCCGGGTCAAATTCAGGTGCCCATTCTCCAAATACAGAGGATCCTTCGAAATGCATATCGTAGAGGTCGGCTTGTGATTCTGCCAGATAATAAAAGCTCATATATTTATCCTGGTAATCATAGATGGATTCAATTCGTGGGGACAAGGCTTCAATATTTAGAGAAAAAGCAATTATAGCTTCGATTTTGGGGAACTCAATGTTCAGTGAAAACATGGGGTAGGGGCCATCTTCAATGGATATAACAATACCAGTTTCTCTTAGTTCATCATTTGTAGGTTCGCGGTAAGGATCTGCTTCGATGTAATCATCTGTATACGTTTCTTGATCTTCAGTAGCATCTATAAATTCCGTGGTTTCCTTCGCATCGGATTGCTGGTCCTGATTGCTATTGTTGTTCATCTGACATCCAAAGGCAAGAAGTAGTGCCATGCAAAAGCTAAAGAGTGTTAATCGAAGTTTCATAGTATTAAGTAATTAGAGTGAGTATTCCTTGGATTTCTTGTTAAATCTCTGCAACCAAATTGTGATGGCAGGAGCGTATAATGCATAAGTAAAACCACCAATAATGGAAGCCCAGGTTGTTGAAAACAATTGTAAGATTAAAACCAAAACGATAGAAAGCAAGGGCACTGAAAACATGATGATTAGTTTCTTCTTTTGAGATTTTGTGTAGAAGATTTCGTAGGGATTAAGCTGCATTTGTTTACGTTGTTGATCAGCTCTGTGATAGAATAGAAAAAGAATGAAATAGAGCGCAAAGGCAACAAAACCATAATATATCATGAGATGGGGTACCTGATCAGACTGTATGCTGAGACCTATGTCCACCTTGAAAAAAACGGAGGTGAGAAATAAACTAAGAAATCGCAACGGATACACATAAAAGATCACCAGAGCAATAAAAATAGTGTTGAGGATAATGAACCCCTTATTATTCAAACTGTAAATCAGAGAAAATCTCAAATGCTCCCTCCAAACCAATATTAGAAATGAGATGCTGATCATAAAGGCCGGAAGTGTTTTGGTAAATGTTAGAAGGTCAGTAAATGAATTTGGGTTGGAAAGATTGAATATCAGCAAAGTAATGGCAATGCCGAAAACAGCATCCGTCAAGTTGTCAACCCGGGATGCATTGTTTCCCCGATAGTTGATCCTTGGGTCATTCTGGCTGTATTTACTCAATTCATTTCGCATGCAGACACCATCTGGCTTAAGCTAGTTGGTGGTAAATATATAAAAATCGCTTAGGTGGCTCTTCTTAAAACAATATGCAAACTGGACTTGGGGCTTCAATTTCAGAGGCATATTGCAATAATCCTGTGTCAGTGTCTCTATGAAAACAAACCATGTTGTTGCTTTTTTTGTTGGCTACCAGCAGGAAGTTTTCATCTGGTGATAGGGAAAAATTTCTTGGCCAGTCGCCATATACTGATTGATGATCCAAGAGCTTGAGTTGGCCTGTTTTTAGGTCTATTGAATAGATGGCAATGCTGTTATGTCCGCGATTGGATGCATACAGAAACCGACCATCTGAAGAAATATGAATATCGGCGCAATGGTTGGCTCCTTCATATCCTGCAGGCAAAGTGGAGATGGAATGACCCATGGTGTAGGTTGTTGCCGGGTTGCTATACAGCCAGGTGATGGTAGAGGATAACTCATTGATCACATACAGCCATTGGCCATTGGGATGAAAGGCTAAATGTCGTGGGCCTGCAGCTGTATCCATAAACAGTTGTTGTGGAAGGTGTGACTGAAACTTATGATTATCAGCATCCAATGTAGAAAACCATAATGAATTGGTTCCCAGGTCGACCGAAATAATCAGGTTTTGATCTGCCACAAATCTGGCGGCATGGGCATGGGGTCCTTCCTGCCTGGTGTGCACACCAGAGCCTTGATGCTGCTGGATGTCAAGTAAGTCAGAAAGTACTCCTTTTTCATTTATTTGATGCAGGGCAATATTCCCACCGCTATAATTGGCTGTCAGTACATAAGCATTCTTGTTGACAGTGATATAGCAGGGGTGTGCACCTCCCGAAAGACTGCGGCTGATGAATTCGAGACTGTCTTCAATAATACCATAAGACTCTATGCTGGCATTTCCTTTCTGATCCACTTCATTGGTGCACAACAGATACCTATTGTCAGGAGTCTTGCTCAGATAAGATGGGTTGTCGGTAATGGCAGCATGCTTCAATAACTGCATATCACCATTCGCATACAATTCGAAGCTGAAAATGCCTTTGATGGAATCAGAATTATAAGTTCCTACCCAAAAGGTTTGAGTAAGATGCTCTTCTTCTTGAGAGCTGTATTGATTATCACAGGCAGAAACAAAGATTAATATGCATAGGATGCTGGAAAGATAGCATTTCATAGTATGGGTTTTGACTTTATCGAACAAAGCGTTTAGATTGCTCCCCTAATGCCTTATTGTAAGCGCTTCAATTAGGCTGTTAAGGTATCCATCAATTGGGCACAACCTCCGTTCTTGATGAATGTTGTATGATCTTCGATGCTGTCAAATTGCTGCCCACAGATGGTTTTGCAGGAGAATTCATAGTCTGACACAGCCATAAAATCATCCAAAGTTTTGTTGGCATATGGATTGGGGTAGCTGGACTTTTTGTTCTCTTTCTTCTGATAATTATATGATTTCATCCAGATGGCGGCGATCAAAGCTCCACAGGCATTTCCTCTCAGGCCGTGTCCACCGGCCAAACCTGCCACCATATGGGCTTGTTCTTCATTGGCACCCAAACGTTTGGCAACCTCAGAAGCACAGCTGATGGTTTTGACAGCTAACTGATTTTGTGGTAAAGAAACACCTTCAAGCGCGGTTTGAATGGCTTCAGGTGCCCATTTATCAGCCAATTTGTAGCAGCTTACAAACTTTCCGGTAACAAAATACTTGGCAAATGAGAGTTTGCTTGAAAAGTTTGTTTTGGTGATATCTTCACATTCAATAGTGTTGGCCCGATTTTCAAAGGAGTCCAATATATGTTGGGTGGCTTTCAAAGCCAGAGCCACTGCCTGATCTTTGTTTTCACAACGTCTGTAGGCCTCGGCTCCGACTGCCAGTGTGGCACCCAGCACCAAACCGCATTGATAGCCCTGCTGCATGATGCCGCCAGCCAGTGGGTCTGCTGCACTTTCTTCCAATTCCCTGGGCTCACCGAACTCACGGTTAAGAATATAAAACATGGTCCTCGAACAGGAACCTTTCTTTAAAAAAACCCACTTGGTATCTTCTGAATTTTTTACTGATGCTTTCATTTGAAATGGAGTTGCAGGTGTTGGTTAAAAACTAAACTTAATAAATTAGTTGTTGTTTCTGTGGGGGCTTGTCAATTTTAAGTATCTGTTTCAGAGGGAAATATCCAGTTGTAGGCCTTTCTTCTCTGCTTCCTTGTCCTTGCCGCTTCCAATGGCTATTCCAATACCCATGCCTATGGGTATTCCTATTCCGATCATGCCCATGTTGTCCATGGTGGACCCAAAAACCACACCCATAGGTACACCGAAGATTGTCATTCCCATTACCATCCAAAGCCGCTGGTAATGGTTTTTACAAACCAGGCCCAGTTCTTTTTCAATAAGTTTTAGGATGCTGGATTGTGTTTTACGAAGTTTCTTAAAGAAGCCCTTGTCTGAATCACGCTCAGCATTGATGATGTCAATATTCTGGTTTATTTGTTCTGCGATGGCATCCGGTAGGTCACGGGCATTTATGGCTTCAATCAATTGAGCAAATTTTTGGTATTTGGCTTTTCGCTTTTTTTGAGAATCCAAATTGGGTCTGTCAATAGGCTGGTGTAGCTTCATGCTTAGTTTTTAGTAACGATCATTTGCAATGTTATGAAAATTAGACATACCCCCCGATGACCCAAGGAATCAAATACGGGCAAGCTGCTGGTCGAAAATCCATTGTGGGTTTCTAATTTGGTATTCTTAGTCTTTCGATAACTATTGATCAACTGCCCTGTTTAAGCAGTTGATAATGAGATTCCCTGTTTTGTGACCACTTTCTGCATGATTGAAAGCTGCCACAATATCCTTTAAATCGCAGGTCATTCCAATGACGGCTTTTAGTTTACCCTTCAATATCAGTTCATTTAAAAATTCCAGGTTTTCCACCTTAGGTACGGCATCACCTATCCTTACTTTCTTCCCTTTACTAAAAGCGCTGGCTATACTATGGCCAATGAGATCCAGACTTGGTAAACTGCTCAGAAAGATGCCCTTGTCAGTCAGTGCGTCTTTACAGTTTTTATATTTTAATTTGGCCACAGCATCAAAAATGACATCATATTTTTGATGCCCTTTACAAACATTTTCCTTTTCGTAATCCAGCACATGGTCAGCTCCCAGTGAGGTAAGAAGGTTGGCATTTTTAGAAGAACTTACTCCGCTTACTTCGGCTCCATAATACTTAGCTAATTGTATGGCAAAGCTCCCAATGGCACCCGATCCACCATTAATGAGTATGTGTTGTCCGGAATCCAATGCAGCCAGGTCTCTGATGAAATACAGGGCTGTGTTGGCTGCCAGACTCAAGCAAGCTGCCTCGTCCCAGGGTAGTTGTTCAGGCTTGAGCATTATTTTGCTGGATTCGTGCATGCATACGTATTCCGCATGAGTACCGAGGCCTGGCTTGACAGAACCAAAAACCGCATCACCAACTTTATACTTTGTAACCGCTTTCCCAATGGTAGTCACCTCTCCAGCCATTTCCATTCCCAGTCTTTTGATTCTGGGCTTATGTATACCCACCACAAACAATCTGAAAGGTAATCTGGCCCATTGGGGAGCAAATGTCAGGTTTCTCATATTGCAATCACTGCTGGTCACAGTACTGGTATGGATCTTTATAAGAAGTTCTTTCGCTTTAGGAGTTGGTATTTCAATTTCCTGTAGCTGAAGAGTTTCGGGTGGGCCAAATTGGCTATGGTAAACTGATTTCATAAAAGAGCGACTTTATTTCAGTTCTACCTTCCACTTCATGGCGTAGGAAAAGATTATTGCAAGAGCAGTAATCTCCACAATTGAATAGAAAATATAATGTAGGGTGGCTTCTCCGGTAAAAAGGGAGAAGATCTGAAGAGCTGCCATTAACGCGGCAGCCACCATATTTATAATCCGGTTGTATTTGTGTGCAAGCACCAGGGAGAGAATAATCATTAGAAATGGGATTTCCATAAATAGGGCGGTTCCCAAAAGAAAATTCTCATTGACTGGCATTCCGAGTAGTTGGCCATCTTCCATAAGTAATTTCAGGAAATCGGGCATCATATTGGATAATACATCGCAGAATATGTAATTGACACTCAGGAATATCCATAATCCTGACAAAATTATTTTTCTAGGCTCTATGGTCATGGCGGTTCTGACTTAATTAGTTCTGGTTGATAAGTGACCTTCAAAGCTACAATTTCCTAAACAATCTGTGAAAAGATTCCTGACTTAATTCACAAGCTTTCAGGTAGATGATTCTTGTGATAATTTGCTTACATTCGTCCTTTTAGAATTCACATGCTTTTGATTATTAAAGTACCCAACACCAATGAAATGCCCTGGGTCCTGATTCCGGGATTATAATGCGATTTTGTTTTTGCGTGTTTATTTATTCCAATTATTCATCAATTAATTCTTTTTCATGAAACAAATTATAGTATTAGGTGCCGGTATGGTAGGTAGTGCCATGGCCATCGATCTTGCGAAAAATCATAAAGTAGTTCTAACCGATGTGAACCCACTAGTGTTGGAAAAAATTAAATCTGACAATCCTCATATTGAAACAATGGTATTGGATGCTACCAATACCCTTGTTTTGCAATCGGAAGTAAAAAAACACGATCTGGTGATTAATGCTGTACCAGGTTTCCTTGGTTTCGAGACCCTGAAATCAGTAATAGAAGCAGGTATGAATGCCATTGATATTGCCTTTTTTCCTGAAAACTCTCTGGAATTGGACGCCTTGGCTAAGAAGCATCAGGTAACTGCCATTGTTGATTGTGGGGTGGCACCGGGTATGGATAATATCATTCTGGGATACTACAATGAAAAAATGAAACTCACTGATTTTGAATGTTTGGTGGGTGGTCTTCCAAAAACAAAGAAATGGCCTTTTTCCTACAAAGCACCCTTTTCACCGGTGGATGTTATTGAAGAATATACCCGTCCGGCTCGTTATGTGGAGCATGGTGAGGAGGTGGTTCGTGAAGCCCTTACCGATTGTGAATATGTTGAGTTTGATAAGGTAGGTACATTAGAGTCTTTTAATTCAGATGGCCTTAGATCCATCATCTACACCATGCCACATATTCCCAATATGAAGGAAAAGACCTTAAGGTATCCAGGTCATGTGGAGTATGTGAAAGTTTTGAAATCAAGTGGCTTTTTTAGTGAAGATCCCATTGAGGTAAAGGGGCAGCAGCTCAAGCCTCTTGATATGACCAGTCAGATATTATTTAAGGAGTGGAAACTGGAAGCCGAGGAAGAAGAATTAACGGTGATGAGGGTCACACTTAGCGGTGAAAATAAAGATGGTCATCGCGAAGAAGTGGTTTACAACCTTCATGATGAATATTGCCATGAAACGAAAACCTCATCCATGGCCAGAACCACAGGTTACACGGCTACTGCGGCTGCCAATATGTTTCTTGACGGCTTGTTTGCCGAGAAAGGTGTATTTCCGCCTGAACTGGTTGGTAAACATGAGGCCTGCTTCAACTATATGATGGGTTATTTAAAGGAAAGAAATATCCATTATATAAAGAGTAGCCGCTTATTATAAAGATTTGTTGAACCTGATGTGTTGGGACTAAAGGGTGGGTTTCTAATACATCAGGTTTCCATTCACAGTGGTTTCCGGAATTTGTTGCATGGCGTCCCAATGCTCGACAATTTTTCCATTTTCGTCAAAGCGGAAGAAATCCATGGTTACATACTCATCGTTTCCCGGCCAAACCTGGTGCGTATGTAAAGCTACCAAATTGTTTTCGGCGACCGCCCTTACAAATTCAATGCTTTTGTCAGGGTATTCAGCATGCATCCTTTCAAAATAAGCTATGAAAGGTTCCGGGCCATCGCCTACTAAGGGATTGTGCTGTATGTATTCATCACCTACGAATTGGCTGACCGCTTTTCGAGGTGATCCCAAATAGGCCATTCTATAGAATTCTATGGCGTTTCTTTTATTATTTTCCAACTGCTGACTCATGGTAAAAGTTTAGTGATAAAACTATCTGACTTAATCCTTTGAATTAAGTGTCTGTTGAGTTTTCTCTTTTTCAGATTTGCTTAAAGAGTTAATATTCATCCATTTAAAGGCTGGGCAAAACTGTGTAAAGGCCACATAAATGGGTAAAATGGCAATCAATGCTATGAGTATACCAATGATGTTTCCTTCCAGGCCATTGAAATTCATTAAACCCAACCATAATAGAAATACCGCAAATAATACTCTGATAATTCTGTCGATTGCACCCACGTTTTTCTTCATAGTAATAAATCTTTGTTGCTACTTAGTCGATACTTATCACCCATCCTTACATTTGAGTAGTCCCTATGGTTTTAAGTTTGGTGCAATACTTTCAATTCTAATTCTATGCTGACGTTGGAGGAGAAGTGGGTAAAAGTTCACCAGAATGTTGACCAGCAACACCATAAAAAACAAACTTACATAGCCATAAAATGCCAAAAGGAATTGGACCATCAATATGGCAACTAATGATAAAAGGTGCCCAAATTCTGATTGCCGTGATTGGTACACGAAATTCTGTAAGCCGCTTCTGGTACCGTTAAAGTATTTTCGCTTGTTTCGTTTCCTTCCCCAAAACATGAAAAGAAGAAAGACACGAAAATATTTCATTCCGATCAGGGAACAAAAACGATCTAAGTGCTCCGGGTTTTTCAATCGATAATAAGTATCTCCGAGCATCCTGGAGGTAGGGAAGGCAAATCCTGGAATGGCAAATATGCCGGTAACAAAAAGGTTTATCATTAGAGAAGCCACAAAGAAATCAGAACTACTATAGCTTGAGGGTTCTGTGAGAATGAATTGTCTTACCAGGTCAAAGCTTCTGTACATCAGAAATACTGAGAATATAGGGAATAGTATTTTTTTAAGAATAGACATTTAGTGGTATAATGAGTGTAGCCTGAGTTTAGTTTATGCTGTAATATGATATAACAAGAGCTCTTCATAATCTTCAGGTAAAGAAGTATTGCCTATGGGTTTCATACCCAGTTTTTCCAGTAGTTTTTGTGAAGCTATATTATCAGCAGTGGTGATGGCCTTTAGTTCAGTTAGTTTAAAAACCTTGAAGGCACTCTCTTTTAGCTTATGGCATGCTTCATAAGCATAACCATTTCCTTCATGCTTCTCAAGCAGGGCAAAGCCAATATCCACGCCTTCAACACCTTCCCGGTCATACAAACCACAAAATCCAATTTTTTCGTCATCTGAGGTTCTCAGAATAGTGTAACTAGAAAATCCCAGTCGTTTGAGCTGGGGCCACATTTTGCTTTCAATATATTCTTTAGCATCCTCTAGGGAGTGAATATTCCTGTCACCGATATATTTCAACCATTTTGGGGAGTTAAATAACTCATTCACCAGAGGTGCATCCTCTATGGAAGTGGGTCGAAGCCTAAGGCGTTCTGTGCTAAAGGAATGTGGTTCGGACATGCATTTTATTAATGAAGATTCCAGGGTAAATATAACAAAAGCAAGAAATGGATAGATATTGGTGAATTAGCTCCTTATTGAGGCTTCCCCAATATTAATCCAAGTCTTGTTCAAATAGACCTTATTTGAGTATCATGGCAATGCTGTCTCTATTGACTTGGAGTACTTTATAATCCAATTCCAGACCCAGCGGCTTTAATTCTTCACCAAATTGATCATAAATAGCCTTTACATATTCAAAGGGAATGGCAACAGACTCATAGGCTGTTGATCCGGCTTTGTTTTTAATGCTTTGATCAGCATGATTTTCCAGTAACAGTTGAACAATTTCAATTCGGCCAAAGAAGGCAGACGCATGTAGGGGAGTAGAGCCTTCATAGTTTTGGAAATTAACCTTGGCACCGGCTTCAAGTAAGATTCTTACTACCTCGGTCTTTCCAAAAGTAGCAGCGGTTCCCAAGGGACTTCCACCACCCATGGGGTCTATCTCATCTACATCGGTACCTGCCTGAATATGAGTCTTGATTGCCTCCACATCACCCATCAAGGCAGCCATATGGATGCTTAATTCCGGAGCTGCTGGCTTTTGTTTTGATGATCCAGGTGTAATATCCTGAGTAGGGGTGAAGGCTTTTCCCAATGAAATGCCGTAGAACAACAAAGCGATCACAGCAGTCAGCGCAAGCATTTTAGTCATATTATTATTCTTAAACAAGACACGATAAGCGGAGACCAGTAGGTTGGATACCATAAAGCTGCCGAAGACGAGTAGAATATACTTGAGTATTGCTGCCATTTGGATGTGTAAGAGAACGGAGGCCACCAAACCCATAACCACCATATGAATGATATATACCTGATAGGAATTTCTGTTAAGGTCATGTATCCATCTAGGACTTTTATTAAAACTGTAGCGGAAGGCATATAGGAATATTTGAAGAAAGGAAAGGGTGCTTAGCATAAGGAAGGCATAGTAAAGCAATCGATCCATGGTTTCAGAAATGATGTAGTAATTTCTGTCCGGGGTAACCATATTATAGAAGAAATTTAGAGCTACCAGGGTAAACAAGCCAAGAGCTATGGTTAAAACCACATTAGCTATTATATAGTACTTTCTTTTCTTGACAGTGGATTCAAAAACCTTGAGTTTGTTGCAGAGGGAGCCCAACAAGAAAAACAGAAAATAGGCTAGTAAACGTTCATTTTGAAAGTCAAGTAAATAGCTATGAGTCCAACCTTTCAAACCAGATAAAGAGATCACCATGGCATAGGTAACGCTGATCACAAAAACTAAAATTACGGCCTGTTTTATAGAAATCCGAATTCTAAGTGCAGATGTTCTTGTGAGAAACAAATAGCCCATTTGAAAAACAAACAATACGGGCAAAAACCAAAGCCAGCTTTGGGTAGGGTTATTGGAATACAAACTCAGGTCGGAGTTGGCTCTTGAAAAAATATGGAAGTAGGAATACCAGTCTTGTTGTTCAAGACCTCTTGTATACAAATAGATGGCTTTATAAGCAGGTTTTAAAGTGCCCACAGCAACCAACCAAGGAATCATAATCCTTTTAAACTTAGATGAGAAAAACTCCCAACTACTTCTGTTGTTGATGGAGTTACGGATAAAATAACCCGAAATAAAAAACATAATAAACATGATAAAGCTGTCCAGGTACATGTTTACAAGAGCAAGAGCGTTCAATTTGTCAGGATCTACTACAATCCAAAAAGTATCAAAGCCATTTTGATAGCACATGCCTGAATGCAGGACTACCACCAGAAGAATTAATACAGTTCTTAAGTTGTCGAGAAAGTGAATTCGTGTCGTCATTGTATGTGGTTTTAAGGTGAACGAAAAATGATAGAGCAAAGTAGGGGCAAAATAGAAGGTGGTGTGTAACAGGCATGAAGCCAATGCTATAAGATTTGACGCGACAGTTGTACTTATGATGCAATTGTAGTACTTATGATGCAGGCATCCATTCTTAAGACCAATTCAAAGCATCTAATTCAACGGAAAAGCCAGCTATGTTTCAGATGATATATGTTGAGTTCAAAACCCCCGAGGGCTGCTAAGAATGACTTAATTCCCTTTGTTTTATTTGTATCTTTTGACTCTCATTACAAAACCAAAAAACGATGCACTCTGATCAGGATCCTCAGCCCTTGGAAAACGATTTCATTCGAAAGGTAATGGAGGTCATTGGCGACCATTTGAATGATGAGCAGTTTGGCGTATCTGAGCTTGCTCAATCCATGGGTATGAGTCGTTCAAATTTGCTCAGAAAGATTAAAAAGATCAGTGGTTTATCGGTCAGTCAATTCATCCGTAAACAGCGACTGGAATATGCCATGGACTTGCTAAAGGAAAAATTCTTAAGCGTTTCTGAAATATCCTATCGTGTGGGTTTTAGTAGTCCTTCTTACTTCATTAAATGCTTCCATGAGCTGTATGGATATTCGCCCGGTGAAGTGGTCAAAGGTGAGCCTGTTAGTAGTGATGACAGACAAAAGAAGGAGGGAAAAACACAGAAAAGTAGATGGATTATTGTTGCTGCGTTGATGGCGTCAGCAGTTTTGATCGCCTTGTTTTTATATTTCAAGCCAACGAGATCCGGGCAAGAACCCTCGGAGAAATCCATTGCTGTTTTACCCTTTCTTAATGACAGTCATGACAGTTTAAATGTTCATATCATGAACGGCTTGATGGAATCGGTATTAACCAATCTGCAACAGATTGAGGATTTGAGGGTGATCAGTAGAACTTCTGTGGAACAATACCGAAACAATCCAAAGTTGATGTCTGAAATAGGGCAGGAACTGAATGTTCGTTACCTTGTTGAAGGGAGCGGTCAGAAAATAGGGGAGCAAATGGTGCTGCATTTACAATTAATTGAAGCAGCTACAGACCGACATATCTGGGCGAAAAAATATGAAAAGAACGCATCCGATATTTTCAGTTTACAAAGAGAAGTTGCCAGAGATATTGCTCATCATATAGAAGCTGTCATCACACCTGAAGAAGCCGCCCGTATAGATAAAAATCCCACGGAAAACATCGAAGCGTATGAGTTATTCCTGGTGGGTTTGGATCTATTACATAATGGTACACATGAGGATTTGGTCCAGGCAATTGTGTATTTTAAAAAGGCCATCACTTTGGATGTGTCCTTTGCCAGGGCATATGCTGATGTGTCCATTGCCTATTATTTTCTTGATGCATTGCAAAAAGATAAACAACATACTAATGAAATAGTCACCTATGCTGATCAAGCCTTTCTGATAGACCCTGTTTTACCTCAAAGCTTGATTGCAAAAGCACTGGCCTATATGCAGCATGACAACTACGAAATGGCTTTGCCATACCTGGAAAAGGCCCATGCAATCCATCCCAACTCAGCTTTAATTATCAATATATTATCTGATTTTTATACCAGTTACAGCCCAAATACAGAAAAGTATCTTGAATATGCGCTAAAGGGTGTGCGATTGGATATCTCATCTCATGATTCCACTACCGCCAGCTTTATTTATTTGCACATCAGCAATGCTTTTATACAAACCGGATTTGTTGATGAAGCTTTGTATTACATTGATCAATCAATAGCTTACGATCCTCATAATTTATTTGCTGCATATGTTCAGGCATTTATTCTTTATGCAAGAGACAGAGACCTTGAACAAACCCGCGATTTGTTGATGGCAGTGATGAGAAGAGATACCACAAGACTGGATGTGTTGCAGGAGGTCGGTAAGATTCACTATTATTTGCGCGATTTTGAAGCTTCTTATAAATACTACAGCAAGTTTACTGCCGCACGTGATGCCTGGAAGCTGGATATATTCAAGCATGAAAATGCAAAAATTGCAATGGTTTACAGAGTCAAGGGTAATACAGCCATGGCCGACAGTCTTATAAATGCATATAAGGATTATGCTGACAAGGGTCAGTCCATCTACAAACAACTGAGTTTGTCGATGTTCTATGCCTACAATGGGGAGACCGACGAAGCTCTGGATCACCTCTCACAGTTTGCTCAAATCGACGGATTTCATTATTGGACCCTTCTATTTCTTGAGATAGATCCATTGGTGGATTCCATAAAGGATCATAAGGAATTCAGTGCTATAATGGAAGACATGGAAAATAGGTTTTGGGAAAAGCACAAAAGCATCAAGCAGCGAATGATTCAGAAAGGTTTGTTGTGATAGCAGTGTCCAAACACCACGAAAATCATAGGTGACTTTGATAATTTCGAATTAATCCATTATAGGTTTTACGATCGATTCTCTGTTGGATGAAAGGTAAAGGCCGAAGTTAGCAAGGGCAACTGTATTGTTGGCTTGTGTGATGCTTAGTCTGATCTGGTCGCTGTGTACAGGCTTTATTCTCAGGATTCGTTTGTAGCCGATGGTTGTACCTTGAAAAACGGTTTCCCAGCCTTGAGACCCCTTGATTTCCAATCTAAATTCCGATACCCTTTGACCCAAATGGATGGGTTCCTGGAGCAAAATACGGTCGAAACTTACAGCTTTAGGGAGCTTTAGATTAAGAGTAGCTGGAAAAACAGCATCATCGGTTGCCCAATAGGTATTCAAATCCTCATCCAATACATGCTGGGGGCCAAATTTCTTATGCTTCATACGGTAATTGTTGGCATTAGCTTCTGCTCCTAAGGCCAGGTTGTTGGCAAATGTTTCGTCTATGATCTGTTTAAAGGTTGATAAAGCAGCCACATCGATTTCATGGATGATACCTCTTTGGTCAGGCGGGAGGTTAAGGAGTAGCAAGGCGTTACGCCCTACCGATTTATAATAGATGTCCACCAATTGTTGGGGTGTTTTAACCAAACTATCCTGTGATTGGTGGTAAAACCAACCGGGGCGGATGGAGACATCACATTGACCCACCACCCAGTGTTCGCCATGGGGATCTCCGGTATTCAAATATCTGGTATCAGATTTCCCTATAACCAGACTATCGGTATTGATGGTGGTCCAGAAAGTGCTCCCGGCAAAGCCATATTCATTGCCAATCCAATGCACATCAGGTCCGGCATCTGAAAATATTTTAATGTGGGCTTGTAACTCTTTTACATAGGCAAAAATACTGTCCCATCCGTAATAGGATGCAGGGTCGATATGCCGCTTCTCATAGGTGCCTCCATAATAGCCATCACCGCCATTGGCACCATCGAACCAAATCTCATTCACAGGACCATATTGGGTCAGCAATTCTTCTATTTGTTTTTTGTAGTAGTTAATATAGGAAGGATAGCCGTAGTCCTTATGATTTCTGTCCCAGGGAGATAAATATAAACCCACTTTAAGGCCATGCTTTTGACAAGCGGCTGTAAATTCAGCCACCACATCTCCCTTGCCATTTTTATAGGGACTATTCTTTATGCTGTGTTCCGTATACTGGCTTGGCCACAAACAAAAGCCATCATGGTGTTTGGCTGTAAGGATGAGCTGTTTAAACCCTGCTTCTTTGGCTGTGATGACCCATTGTTCCACATCCAATTGGCTGGGGTTAAATAGTTCCGGACTTTCATCCCCATAACCCCATTCTTTATCGGTAAAGGTGTTGATGGTGAAGTGAATGAAACCAATTACTTCCATTTGTTGATAGGCAAGCAATTCTTCAGACGGGGTTACGGCATTGGCCTTAAATTCTTTTGTATGGTCTTTAGAAGTCTGGCAAGCGGCCAGAAGAATGAGAATTAAACAAGAGAACAATGATCTACTCATAAAGAGAGGGGGCTTTAAAACTATTTAACTGTCAAAGGTTTACTTTCATTTACACGGTCACTTCAATTGGTAGCCTACAGACAAGGCCACGATAAATACCCCAAGCTCAATTTCATTGGTTACGTCCCATTGAGAGGTGTAATCTACCATATTGTTGAAGTTATAATTGTACTGGAAAAGCAAGCCAAACTCAAAACTTCGCACTTGATATTGCAATCCTGCTGTAGAGTTGATGCCAAACAGTACACGATTCAATCCTCCATCATCTTCAAATTGTTTCAGTAAGCTCACTTCCTCTTCATAGGACACTAGATAATCCAATCGGGGACCCAGACCCAGAAAGGGTGTCAGGGAGCCAAAAGAAAATTTTATATGTGCAAGGGTATTTATGCTCAACATATGCAAACTTGTTTTTTGTTCCATTTCTGTTATCCAAGGCTCACCTGTTTGTGTGGTTACATGGATGGTGCCTTTGCCTCCATAATTTGAATACCCGAGATTTGAGCTTAGGAAAAAGAACTTGCTCTTCAGATAATCCACTCCCAACATTGAAGTGAAACCCGTATAATTTTCATCGAAGAGTGTATTGTTCGACATTGAATTTTTCCATTCCATTTTGGAAAAAGTGGGCCCCAGAGTCAGTTTGACAGACTGAGCACTTGTGAATTGAAAACTCAGGCATATTAGAAAGGTAATCAATAACTTTCGTGACATGTTCAGCAGGTTTTATAATTGTTGCTATAGGCTGAAGCTAATATACGATATCCAATGGCAATTCTTTAGCACATTGAATAAAAATATGGATGTCTCTCAGGCTGATATGAGCCCTATAGTACTTATGGATATCGTTTAATTCATTTATTTCTTCATGCATTAAGTCCGCATCTGCACAACATGCTTTCTCGAGGCTATCATAACCCAGCTCATAGAGCATTTGGGCAAAGGTGGGACCCACCCATTTGATTCTGGATAAGTCGGTGAGTCTTGCAAGTGTCACGATTTCCGAGACAGGGAGACCGCTTTTTTGGGACAAGATATCACGCTGCTGAGGTGTACAGATGAGGTCGTATAACTTAACGGTGTTTTTAATCCCAAGTCTTTCAAGCTTTTTAGCTGTTCCGCTTTCAAGCATGCTGAATTCAGCAATGCGACTGGGTTTAGGGTGTATGCTTTTAATTTCTCTGAGTAGAATGGTAAGATAATCAGCAGTCAGGCAGTCATGGTCTCCAAAACTTTCTTGCCTGTTTTTCTTTGTCAATACTTGTTTTAGAACAGCTACATTCATGATTCCGCATGCCTTTATGGCTTTGAAGCGTTCATCCATTCTCTCCTTAAGAATCATTCTGCTGGGGGGAAGGTATGAAGCTGCAAGTTTGTCCTTGTATTCATCGAGGCTGATTGCTGAAAGATCAATATAATAGGGCATGGGTTTGGTATTAAAAAAAAAGAACCACCTATTCGGTGGCTCCATTCTTGTTTTCTTGTTACAAAGGTTTTACCGGTACACAAATGTCCACAGTAAACTTTCCATCTTTGGGCTCTTCCGGATACATCTCAAAGCAAGGTTTGTCATCAGGCTGGTAGCCACTAGTAGGGAACCAATGACCATAAACCCATTGCCAGGCTTTGGCAAAATCTTCAGGGCCTACCTTGAATCGGGCTATGACATAGTTGGCTGCTTCCAAATCCATTTTTCCAACTTCTCCGTCTACTTTTGTTGTTTCGGGCACTGTAATGCAAACGCTCAATCTGAGTTTGTCTTCTATGGTTACATTGGGATCGTCATGATAGATGATCAATGAGTTAAAGTCCTTACCACCAATCAATCCACGTGGACCAGCCCATGTGAACAGTTGGTTCCATAGTCGTTCGAATAATTTCTCATCTCCCTGATAAGGGCCGGTGTGCCTGATATAGGCCACAGTCATTTTTGGAAGTTGTTTCACTTCCACACTTTCATTTAAATTCATTTCTGTCCTCCATTTTAGTGTTTGTGATTGGGAACAAAAATAGCTGTCGGAGCTTTGTTCGACTTGATTCTTATTGCGGTTGACTTGACTTAAATTGCTATAGTTGGTTTGCTCCTTTCTAAATTGTGAGGGAGAGACCTTAAAATAGCTTTTGAAATTTCTGGAAAAAATTGAGGTGTCAGAGAATCCGCAGGCATAGGCTATTTGAGAGATGCTTTCTTTTTTGTTGGTGACAATCAAGCTGGCAGCTTTTTCCAATCTCAGTCGTGTAATAAACTGAAAAGGTGTTTCACCAACCATGGCATGAAAGATCCTAGTAAAATGAAACTTTGAAAAATTGGCAATGGCTGCTAATTCGCCCAAGGTCATGGACTTTTCCAAATGGGTTTCAATATAATCGAAGGTTTTGTTGATCCTTGATTTATAGTTTGTGAGTAATTCTCCTGATTCGTCCATGTTGGAATAATTTATTTGGTGTCAAATTCTAATATGGGAGGTTGCCAGGTAAAAGTATCTCCATGAATACCTCTGGGGGCGCTGCTTACTTCCATCCATGTGGGACTCACCTTTATTAACAGGTAATTATCCCTGTTTTCAGGATAGAAAGCTTCCCAGGCCTTCTTCCAGTATTTCTTCTTATCCGCAGGGTTGTCAATTAGTTCAGCATGCCCGTATAGCATGACATAACCGCTGGCATCTTCATCCAAATAATAAAGTGTCACTCTGGGATCGTTTTTAATCTGGGCTACTTTTCGGCTGTTGGCATTGGTTCCAAACCATACCACAAAGTCTTCCTCCGGTAAAAAAGCATCCATGGCCCTTGCTCTGGCACGGCCTTCATCATCCAGACTGATCAGTGCACAAATGCCAGCAGCCGTCATGATTTCACGGGCGGCTTTTTTTAAGTGGGATGGGGCGTTTGGATCAGTTTTTATTTCCTGGCTGAAGCCAAATTGGCTTGTAAATAAAAATACACATAGTAGCAGGTTGAGTGTTTTTAATAGGGGTTTCATACTTCTGGTTTTTTATGAAAAATGAATGAGATAAGTCTGGGTATAGGGTCATGCTGGACCTGGTCAAACCATTCCTTTAGCTCCACAAGCTGAAAACCATTGAGTTTGGCAGTGTTTGTATATTCAGATATATGGTGCATATAGACCTCCAGCTCATGCAACCCGGTTTGGGTTTCAAACTTGGCTTTGCTGCCCAGGTATTGACGGAAAGGATGTAATTCACTGACAAAAAACAATCCTTCCTTTCTGAGTTTTTGATGGGACTGGGAAAATATGTGGTTCAGGTCCTCAATGTGTTCGAGCGTGAGGCTGCAGGTGATCAGGTCGGCATATTGATCCTCTACAGGCCAGTCTTTATTTAAATCAGCTTTTGCGAAGACTGCCCGCTCATCACTTATTTTCTCTCTGGCTACATTGAGCATATTGTCAGAGAAGTCCAATCCAATGATTCGTTTGGCTTTTGTGAGCAACCACCGGGTGTTTTTTCCTGTACCACAACCTAGTTCCAGGACCTTGTTATAGCTATATTGGGATAAGGTTTCACAGGTGGCTATATGGTCCAGATCGCGGGTTTTATTGTCCTGGGAATCGTATTGTGCTGCCCATGAATTGTATGATGATTCTATGCTCATTGCTAGACTGTTCTATTGGTGTTTTTTGATGGAGTCCAAAACAAATGTCAGAGGCATATTTGTAGTAGCAGCTATTTGCTCATGAGTCATGCCCTCGGAATGAAGCCTGGAAGCCAGATGCTCCAGCGATTCTCCCACTTCGATAATATGATGGTCAGGATCATAAAACCGCATGACTTTTTGTCTCCAGGGCTGCTCTTGAATCTTATGTATAAAGGCCACATTATAGGCCTTCAAACGTTCAAAGAGTTCTTCTATTTCATCCATTTCGAAATACAGTTCAAAATTGTTTCCCCCTGATCTGATGGCCTTGTGTTCGATCAAGTCTTGAAAATGCGTTTTGAGGTGGATGGAAAAATCACCATGGAAGGTCAGGTTTTCACCAAAATCATACTTTACTTTTTGTTTAAGGATATTCACATAGAAATTGCGTGAACGATCCATGTCAGTAACAACAACCAGCGGACATATGAATTTCATCTGTGTAGCGATGTTAAATGCTAGACTCGGCCATGGCCATATTTGTATGGTAAAACTACATAATTAAATAGGAAATACGGTGCCAGATGGCTACTTCTTCTCCAGAGAACTTAGACCGAATAAATTCCGTGTAAAGATCTGGAAAAGGATAAAGTTAAAATACAAGCCAGGCAGGAGTAGCACAATCCAATGATTAAAGGTGCTACAGCAAAGGTTTTTATTTTCGATGGATGGTAAGAAGGTTGACAATACAACTGTTCATATTGCCAACGGTTAATACAAATTCCTGCTCAACTTTGCTGCCATTAGCATAGGATGCTGCATCCCATTTCGGCATTTGATGAATGGTCTTCAATAATAACTTATCTATAGCTTCATTCCGGGAACTTTCAAACATATGGATATTATACAGCTTGCCATCCTTGCCAACTTTAAACTTAACTGCGGCCAATGCCTGAGTTTCAAGAGGGTTCTGGTTCAGGCTTTCTGTGAGTGTTTCTTTCAGGTATGCATGGAGTTTTTCAGAACCACCGGGGAAAGAAGCCTGATGCTCTGGTTCAGGAACAAAAGAAAATATGATTTCTTTTATATCGTTGTTTTTGAGGTTGTTATCGGGAATGTATTTTACCCTTACAAATATTTCATGGCCCACATCAGCCCCAAGCAATAGCTTTTTTTGTTGTTTGGTGAGCTTGGCATCTTTTCCAACTGCTCGTTTGGTCTTTGAGTTAAAGGTGGCTTTAATTTCAACCGAAACATATTCTTTAATCCAGGACGTGTTATAATAGGGGTTTAGGTCGGGTATAAGCTGAGATTGTTTCAGCTCTTCCTTTGTAAGGCTTATGGATGGGTATATTCTGTGAATCCCGTACTCAGTTTTATTTGTTTGTTCGTTTTCTGAAAAAAGCTGTGAGGGAAAGCTGAGGCTTAAAACAAGAAACAGGAGGATAGGGGCGGATAGTTTTTTCATAGGTGTCATGCATTAGTAGATGCCAATAATACATTATTCTTAGTACCTGCCATCATGAGTTGGCTAATTTTTGATATTCTTAACAAATAACTGTATCACTTTATGTTGGTTTCCGCAGTGAGTAAATTATTAGAAAAAAACGACCCCACCTTGAAATTGATAAGGCGAGGCCGAGTCCACTACAACAAATTCTGATTCTTTTTACTTCAATACTTCTAGTTTTGATTGATACACAAGTTGTCCAGCTGTAGTTATCCTTACAAAATGCAATCCGGTGGAAAATGAATTGGTTTGAATCTGATGGGATACACTAGCTGAGGTATTTCTTCTCTGAAGAGAATATACTTTTTGGCCCAGAAGATCAAATATTTCGATTTGGTATTCAAGTGTTTCTTCCAAATCGAATGATATGTTCAGCTTATCCTTTGCCGGGTTGGGATACATATTGAAATCGCTGATTGCAATTGGTTGAATACCGGTACAGTCATCGATAAAAATATCTAAAGTGTCAGATGTACCCTCACAGTTTTCTACAGAGGTTTCTGTTACCAATAGGTGAGCCTGTCCCAGATCGGTCCATAACACCACTATTTCATGAGTGCCTGTACCACTGACAATAGATCCGCCACTTACTTCCCAGAAATAGGTACTTCCTGAATTATCTGTTGTGGTATAGATATTTTCATGATCCTGGCAGACAAGGCTTTCACCATTGATAACAGGCAGCGGCATGAGAAGTACATCAATCTCAAGAGCGTCTGATGAAGGTCCGTCACCGCAATCATTTGATCCATAAACAGATAGTTGTGCAGACCCCTTGTATGTTGGAGCCCAATGCACAGAGATGTTTTCCCCACTTCCGATGATAAGGCCTGCTTCCGCAGGGTTTAGTGTCCAGATAAGCGTATCTGCATCAGTTACAGGGTCGGTTTGATAATCACTGATGCTATTGGCACATACCACTTCAGGACCTGATGGTTGATTGGCAGTTCCTGGTTCTTCCAGCAGGTAAATAAAAGCTCCGCCATACATTTCTGTATCACAATAGGTTGAGTGTCCGGTAACATTATAAATGCCTTCGTCTGTTTGCATGCCGAAGCTAATGGGGCTTCCAGTACCTGCTATGATGGTTCCTGTGGAAACATTATCCAGGAACAATTCATAATCTACATCTACCTCCGAGCCATCAAGGGTGACCTCCAGGCCCTGGCTACCTTCACAAAAGCCACCACCACCCTGCACATTAAATGCTGCAGGAGTGAAGTTTAATGTGGCGTTTAATTCTGTGGACCAGCTGCTGTAACCACATGGGTTGGAAACACGTACCTTAATAGTGTAATCTCCTGTCCATGTAGCAGAAGTTTCCAGGGTTGCAGATGTGTCATTTACAATTAGGGTACCTGCATCAACCGGTAAGACCTCCCAGTAATAAGTGTCAGCATATTGAACACTATTGGTTGTGTAAGTGTATGATTCATTTCCGCAAACATTATCGGGACCTACCGGAGTAGTCGGAGTGGCAGGTATGGCTTCAACAACAATCATGTCGTTTCTTACCAATGTGCTGATATTGGTGCCATCTGTAACTTCCAGAGTTACATCATAGGCCCCCGCAGTACTGTAGGTGACCGAAGGATGTTGATTGGTAGAACTTGCCGGACTTCCTCCTTCAAAGGTCCAGTTCCATGAAATAACATTACCATGTGACTGGTCCGTAAAATTGACTGTGCTTCCTTCACAAGTGGTATCCGCATCTGCTATGAAATCGGCACCAAAAGGCACGAAGTCATTGAGGTATCTCACCACGGGTAGCTTATTTTCACCTGAGTTGGTTAAACCACCACAATTTCCGGTGGTTATAATTTTACCGTCAGGTTGCATATCCATTGCAGAAGCTTCATCCCAGTCAGATCGAATATCGGTACTCACAAATCCATCTCCATCGAAGGATGTGTCGAAAGATCCATCTCCATGAAACCTGGCAACGAGAAATTCGGAAGATATACCACTTGGGCCTGTAGTTCCGGAATTATAAATCTTGCCGTCATCAGCAAGCATAATATCCAATCCAGCATTCCATGGATTTCCATTGGGCATATAAAAAACAGCACCATTGGTTCCAAATGCGGGATCTCCAATGCCGGATGAATCCATCTTGATTATATAGGCTTGCTGATTGTTTGAAGCGTCATAGTGGTTGCCGGTCAAGAAGATGGAGTCATTCTGAATTTTCATGCCAAAGGCATTTGAAATATCTGTAATTAGTGGTGGAATCATAACGCCATTGGTTCCAAAACCAGGCATGGGATCTCCACTGGAAGTGAGCTTGGCCATGATAACCATATGCCCCCAAAAAGGGTTACTCTGGTAGGCATCACCAATACCCACAATGCTGCCATTGCTAAGAATTCCGAGAGTTGAAATGGATTCATCCTGTACAGAACTGTTTATTTCCGTAAACCCATTGGTTCCGAAGGATGTGTCGAGTGTTCCATCACTGTTCACTCTGCAAAAAAGGAGCTGGCTAAAACTTCCCAGGTAAGTTCTTCCTGCTAATACAATCTTTCCGTCAGACTGTAAAGCAATGGCCTCACTATTTTCCAGAGATGTACTATAACTTGTGGTGAAGTACCCAGTGCCATTGAAACTTAAGTCAGGCGATCCATCGGTAAGATATCTGGCCACAAAAAATTCTTCATCAGAAGGTGTAATTTGTACGGTTCCGGTGATAAGGTATTTCCCGTCGGGTTGCTCAATCATTTTCCTGGGAAATGTTTGGTTACCCACCTGTATGGCTGTATATCCATTGTCGACACCAAATGTTGAATCAATATCGCTGTTTTCTTTGATCCGGAACAGGACTGCAGAAATCGAACCACTGAATTCTGCACTGCCCATAATAACGGAACTTGTATCGGTCATGCAGATAATGCTGTAACCATTGTCATGTACTGTCCCATGATCGTAGAGGCGAATGCCATCCCCGTTGAAGGTGCTGTCGATGGTTCCAGCCTGAGGAAATGCATAATTGATCATGCCCAACAGCATCAGGATTGTAAAAAAGTAGTTTTTATACTTCATATTATGTGAATTTGGTTAATGATTTTCTTTGCCAGAGTCTTTGGCCTGTTTTAGTTTATTTTGCTTTTCAATACTATCCATGGCGTCAATAAGATTTTTTAAGGCTTCATTTTCCTTTTTCTTCTGTGATATTAAACTATTAATCTGTTTCCACAAATCCTGATCTTCCTCTTCATTTGTGTCCATGAATGTTTTTATTAGTTTTTGGCAAATAAAACACAGTTTCTCTCGAGATCAATAATGTAAAGGCTTACAAATAATATACGGCCCTATCACAAATGATGCACTCAGAATCCTAAGTATTTGATAAACAGTTTAAAACTGAAACGACCATTTCGGTTTGTGAAAGCAATATCGACAACAGGTACTACAGTTTAGTATACACGGTTTGAAGGATAAAACGAGCTGTTTTGTCCCAGGGAAATTATTATTCCGGAAATAAGTTGTGATTAGTATTTTGTCAGGAAAGACACCAAAGATTCATCGGTTTCCATTCCTAATTTTTTTCTCAGTCTGGAACGGGCCACAACAATACTGCGTTCTGACTGATAGGTTATGGAGGCTATATCTTTTGTTGACATATTTAGCCTTAGGAATGCGCAGAGGCGAATTTCATTTGGTGTCAGATCATGGAAGTCTGAATTTAGTCGTTTAAAGAAATCAGTGTGCACCTCCTGGAAAGAAACCTCAAACTCTTTCCATGCATCATCTGAGGATCCTGCTTCAAGTTCTCTAATAACCTTAGCAATAGACTTTTTGTTCTTAACTTTTATGTCAGGGATGATATTTCGGAGTTTCTCTGAAACGCTTAAGATGAACTCATTCTTTTTCAACAGATACAACACCCGCGTTGTTATTTCCTTGTTCTTATCTTCAAGTTGTTTGAGCATATGTTTGTGCTCAAGGTCGAGTTTGGCTTTTTTGTTTTTTTCCAGTTGGAGCAACAAATAGGTAAGTATCAACAACAAAAGTAAGCCAACACCAATGGAGATAAACACAAGGTTTCTTCGTCTGAGTTTTGCCTGGTTAATTTCTGTCAGCAGTTTCTGTTTGCTTATTTCTTGCTCATATTGATAAGTAACCTCCAACTGAGCCAGTTTCTTGATATTCTCTTCATTGATGATGCTGTCGGAATAATACTTGTAATACTTAAAATATTTAAAGGAAGAGTCACTAATATCGAGAGAATCATAAATGTCACTCAGCATTTTTGAGTTATGCATAACGAAATGGTTCTGCTTGGTTTTAAGAGCCATTTGATAGCTTCTGCGGAAGTATTCAATAGCCTGGGACCAATCTCTATTATAATGATAAACCCTGCCTTTTTTATAGTAGATATTTACCAGTTCAACTGATTTGGGCCTTGGATAATCCAACCCAAGGTTTTGTATGATGGAGTAACTTTCTTCTAGATAGCGCAAGGCACTGTCTGCTTGACCATTTTCTAAGAAATTGTCAGACAGGAAATTGTTTCCTTGCAGAATACCAATTTTGTCATCCCTTAATTTATTGATCTGTCTTGATTTCTTGAAATATGTCTGTGCTAGCGCTGTATTATCCAAACGATTGTATATGAGGCCTACATTTGTATTGGAAATGGCAATATTTAAGCTGTCTCCTTCTTCTTCAAATATTTCTAATGCAGGAATGTAGTAGTTCAGGGCTTCCTCGAATTCTCCTTTTTCGTAATAAATGATGCCGATATTGTTGTTGATATGTGGAATGTTTTCTAGCATTACATGCTTTTCTGAGACTCTCAGAGCCTGCATATAAAAATCCATGGCTTGAGTATGGTTTCCCATGACCAAATACAGATTCCCTAACTGTAGCTGTATTGATGCAATATTCTTATAATCTTGTATTTGCTCAAACAATTCCAGTGAGGTTTTATACTCATAAATAGCCCTGTTCAGGCTATCCTGAGGCACTGAAAGATCACCTAAACAAGCATATGCCTCTGCTATATCTTCCTTTCTTTCGATTTTTTTGGACAAGTTCAGAGACTGTTCCACATAAAACCTCGAGCTGTCAAGGTCGATTTGCTTATAAGCCTTAGACAAATCAAAATAGACTTTGATCTTTTCCTTAACCTCATGGGTATTTTGGAGTACCCTGTGCAGACTATCGATATCCTGCTTGCCGCTTGCTTTCATCAAGGTGGATGCAACAAGTAAAATTGTAATCACAGCAAGACGCATGGCCAGGAATTGTATCATGAACAGTAGCTAACAGAAAGTATTGGTTTATGCTCCAGCTAAGATAAGAAATTGAGAAGTATACCACAGCTAGCCCCTACCTGTGAAAGGCTGGAAAAAACTATAAGGTTATGGGTGTGTCCTCAATCAGTGTCAGTTACAGGGTTTGATTAATATCACTTGCTCAAATAGCTTCCATACTTTATGATCAAAGCTTTGAGGCGAGATGTCACATCTTACCACTTGTTTGTTACTTGATGGGCAGAATGTTTCGCTTACTTTAATGTTCAGGCTTATGTATTTCTTGGTAAAGAATCTGTCCCAGACTCTCATATTCCCAGAAAAGCCATCATCAGTCTGTACAAAAGAACATTGGGTTTTATCCAGCTTGGTGACCTTGGGGTCCTCGCTCTTCTGACTTTCATCCACACCCATCAAGCCATCATAGTAGAGGTTAAAATTTTCTGTGAGTATTTGTTCTGTCATGGCCGGCCCTGTTTCGATATACCATACAAACATATAGGTCCAGAATTGTAAGCTTGTAGAGTCGGTCCACTGAGGAGCAAAGCGCAATTCTTCAAAACCATTGAATTCTATTTCCTGGGCAAATCCCAGTGGAAAAGGGATGATTTCACTCTTCCAGCCTTCAGGAGCACTTAATACGCTTTCCTCTTCTTGTGCAGAAAGAAAGAGGCTTGTGATGATAAAGAGTATTAACAAAGTAGTATGCTTCATAAGTCGTTTTAGTGTTATTGATGATTATTTCTCTTAGAAATTTTGCACTCTAATGTAGTATTAGACCTGAAAATTTGTAGGGGTGCAACAAGGTCTTCTGGAAGCCAATAATACGCTAAAATATGCCACCAAAAGTCATTTTAGGATAGAAAGAAGGAGAATGGATATTTCAACTATAAGGAATAGAGGGATTGGCTCTCATGTGAAACATTACTATACTTGCGGAATCTAAACTCACTATTATGACTCTTTTTAGAACTTTTATTATACTCTTAATCGGCAGCAGTTGCATGTTTGCTTCTGCCCAAACTTTTTTTCATGATGATTTTGATAACAACCTAAATAATTGGAAAACAGGTGAGGATCCTGGTGTTGTTAACAGGACAATTGAGAATAATTCCTTTCGTATTGCAAGTCTGAAGTCTGGCTCTTATCCCTATACAGTTATTCCTGTGGATATTGACCTCTCCAGGAATTTTGAGATCTCAATTGCCATGAATTATCAGTCGGCGGATAACCAGGCTGCCGGATTATTATTTGGTTATCTGGATGGGAAAAACTTCCAGTCGTTTGTTACCTCAAAGAATGGTTATTTCAGGTATGGCGTGAAAGAAAAAGGTGACTGGTCGGATGTGAAAACCTGGACTAAAACCAATGCAGTGGATACTGATGATCCCTTGTATAATAAACTCTCGGTAATAAGACAGGGGAGTGATTTTATTTTTCGGGTAAATGATGAAATCGTCTACCAGACCGGAGCCATTGATTTTTTTGGCAATGGCATCGGTTTCGTGGTAAACAATGTGCAGACTGCCGGATTCGATTTTATCAAAGTCAGGTATTTAAGTGAAAATGAGGATTATTTGCCAAAGAAATCATTGGTAGTCAGGGATGAGTTTAATGACAATTCCAATAACTGGGCTATTAATAACAGCCACCCTGCTATTTTTAAAATGGAAGACGGGAAATACCACTTGGAAATGATGATAGCTGATCAGTCCTATCAATCTTCCCAGTCCTTAACAATAGATTATTCCCGGGATTTTGAAATTAAGGCCCGGATGATTAAGAAAGGAGGTAGCAAGGAGGATGACTACGGTTTAATCTTTGGAATGAACGGTATTGAAAATCTGTATTTCTTTCAGCTAAATGGCGAGAAGAAATATGCCATTGGCAAGGTGCAGGATGGAAGCTATTCATATGCTGTGAATTGGGAGGAGTCGAAGAAAGTACATTTTCTATCAGGTTCCCGGTGTTACAATGAATTGTGCCTCATGAAAAAAGGAAGCAGACTCTACTATAATGTAAATGGGGAAGAGCTTTATAACCAGGCCTTTCCTGAGTTGTTTGGTAGTGACTTCGGGTTTTTCTTAAAAGGCAAGCAAACTATTCTGGTTGATTATCTTGAAGTAAATTACCTCGATTAACTGTGGAACAAAAGCTTTACAAGCCAATTATTCGTCTTCACTCAACAAGCCCATAACAGCCTTATTTAAGGTTCACCTTTTACGAATAAAGTGGTTCTGAACAATGGCTTCTGCATAAATCCGGCTTTTTGTACAGGCAAATTCAAGTTTTTGATTCATGGGTGAGAACAAGGGAAAACCATCACCCAAGACGATGGGGATGGTGGTGAGTATCATTTCATCGATCAGGTCTTCTTTTAAAAATCTTTGAATGGTTTTACCACCATCGATATACAATCTTTGGTGTCCTTTAGCATGTAAACTGTGAAGGATTTCAGAACAGGAACCCTTGAGTAATTGAACCTTGCCCTTGTGCTCATCCGAGACTTTAGTGAGACTATTGCTGAGAACGAAAACAGGTTTTTCGTAAGGCCAAGGGACGTCAAAACTACAAACCGTTTCAAAAGTCACCCGACCCATCACGAGGGCATCAATTTCCGACATAAACTTTTTATAGCCCATATCTTCATTTTCCGGCACAGGAAGACTGTGTAACCAATCGACTTTCCCATCCTTGTCTGCTATGAACCCATCCAGACTGCATGCAATAAACACTTTATTCTTGTAGGCCATTTCTTGATACTTTATGAAATGAAGCTGATTAATAATCTGATTAAGGGATAAATATGAAGGGCATTGCCCAAATCTATTTGCTTTCTTTTTTCTTATTTAGTTTCTCAAACAGATTGTATTTCTCTTGTCTTTTTTGCCATCGGTCTCGGGCATATTTTTGCATATCGATGATGGTGTCTTTTTCATCAATAATTTCAAGACCCAACAATGTTTCAATGATGTCTTCCATGGTCACAATACCATCCAACCCTCCGTATTCATCAGTAATTAAGGCAATATGTTCTTTCTTTTCCAGCAGTTTTTCCCAAAGGGTGAACAAGACCATGGCGTTGGGCGCAATTACTATTTCGCGCTTAATATCTTTCAGTTGTAAGTCAAATTGATCCTCTGCAAGCTTTTCCAGTACTGTTTGCCTGAATACATAACCTGTAATATGCTCATCATTACCAGTATACACCGGTATTCGGGAAAATTTTAAAAGGTCTTTATCCTCAATGAAATCCTTGAGGTATTGTTCTTCATCTGAAACAGAAACCACTACTCTGGGAGTCATGATCTCCGACACTTTCAAATTCTTAAGCCTTAATAAATTCTGAATGATCTTATGTTCTTTTTCTGTAAATACCCCTTCGTCGGTACCAATGCTTGCCAGGGCAGCAATCTCCTCACGACTGGTGGTTTGTTCGCTCTTATTTCTGGCAATCATTTTTGTTATTCCAGCTGAAATAACAACCAGGGGATAGGTGATAAAGACCATTACTTTGATAGTTGCTGAGGACATTCGGGCCAGGTTTCTCCAATAGGTAGCCCCTATGGTTTTTGGAATGATTTCAGTAATGACCAGAATTAAGATGGTTAGCACTGCTGAAACGATCCCGAATGATGCCTCTCCGAATACTTTGATGGCCTGAGCACCAACACCTGCCGCCCCGATGGTGTGTGCCACGGTATTCAGAGATAAAATGGCTGATAAGGGCTTGTCAATATTTTTTTTAAGATTAATAAATGTAGTTGCCCAGGATTTACCTTCTTCCTGTTTAACGATCAAAAAAGAGGGTGGGGTGGATAATAAAACAGCTTCCATGATGGAACACAGAAACGAAACTACCAGGGCCAGAAGCAAATACGCCAGAAGAGCGAGCATATATTTTTTATTTCAAATATACATTTTTAGCTAAGTCTGAGACTTTTTTGATTCATAACTAGAAATCAGGTAACCCTCTTAATATTTCTCCTTTTGCAAGATAGTGATTCATAGCTTTTTCCCAGGACTGCATCATGAGATCATAGGCTTCTTGGGTGAATGTTTCCAAAATTTTGTTGCCTTCCACACCAAGCGACGTCTTGCTGTAGGTTAAAAGTGCCTTCGTGGTATGTGGGTTTTCCTGACTCAGTTGTATTTCCAGTTTGGTGATGACTATTTCGGGAATATGGTAAAACATGGCTACATATCCGGCCTCCACATCATAATCGGTGACTATCCATACCACCTCCTTATCTCCATGGGTTGTGATGAATATGCAATCCTTTTCAACCAGACCTGATTGGCTGTAGACTGTTTTGGGATCCCAGCTTTCCACCCAATCCAGTTCCCTAACCGGGCAGTAAAGCGGCATGATTTCCTTAATGGTTCCGTTAATTTGTTGTTTGTAGGTGTGAATAATCCTATTTGGTTTTTCAATCCTCATAAGGTTCTGGTCTGTTTATTTCGTAGAATAATTCCGGGAAACTGGGCATGGCATCCCATAATAATCTTGAGCTTCAGCGGTTTCATAAATTTTCTCTATTCATGAATAATATTAGGTAATTGTGGGTATACGACCAGTCAATGCCTAAGCTTATTACTGATTTATGATACATCTTTATTATCTCAATCCGTTTTGGTCATACTTCGACACAAAATCCCAAATCAGCTGATTGGTGTTAGCCCCTTTAAAACTGATGTCAAACCACACATGATCACCACCAATAATTTTATAATGTTCCACGGATACACTGCTGTCTCCGTTTATGTAGGCGTAATGTTCAATGGTGGTTCCATTATGTTCATCGCTGCTGACGATTGGGCTTTGGTCGGTATGATTATAATTAATCCAATAAGTGAGCACATTGTCGATGGATGACAAACCCTCACCTCCTCCATAGGGCACCACATTATCGGAGGTTCCATGAAGGTTGATCATGGCCGTGGGATGTATGGGTTCGCAGTTGTTCTTTGTTTCATCCATCATGGTCCCTGATACCGAGCCTAAGGCTGCAATCTTATTGCTGTGGTAGCAAGCCAGTGAATAGGAAAAGAAGCCACCATTTGAATAACCGCAGACATATACACGATCCAGATCGATATTGTAGTTGTTGCCAATATCATCAAGCATGGCCTCGAAAAAGCCAAAATCATCTACCGTGCTCTTGTTTTCAGGACTATCCAAGCCTGCGTTCCAGTGGGGAAACCCATTTAAAAGAGCTCCCTGAGGATAAACCAGTATGAAATTTTCAGATTCAGAAAGCCCCCTCATGTCCGCACTATTCTGATGATCAGTTGCTGAACCACCGTAACCATGGAAATTAAACATGATGGGTACGGCTGTGGAACCATCATAAGCCACAGGTATATGAATGAGATACTCACGTGTAAGACCATCATAAACCAGGCTTATGGCTCCGGGATTTGAAATGTCTTCATCCTTTTTAAAGCAGGAGTGGAGGATGGCGCTGAAGAGCACCATGAGAATAAGTGAGAATATGCCTTTGGAGAAAGGTCTTGACATTAGTAAAGTATCCATTGGTTTTGCTTATTAGCTGATGGTTTAATTATGCGATTCACCTTCGAAAGTAGCAATTATTTGGGCATCCACCCAATAGATGTTTCCATTACTGGTGAAAAAGAAATACTTGCCATCATGGGTCACCACCGGACAAAACTCATGGTATTCCGTGTTGATTACTGATCCCATATTGACTGCCTTGGACCATTGGTTATTCTCATCCTTGAAACTAATGTAGAGATCGCCTTCTCCATGCCCACCAGGACGGCTGGAACAATAGATGATGTAGGATTCATCTGCTGCAATAAAAGGATCACACTCGAATGATTCGGAATTGAGGCTTTCACCCATCCTGACTGCAGGCTTAAACTTCCCATTGCTGGATTCTGAATAATAAATGTCGTAATCCCATGGGTTATCTTCTTTGGTATGTCTGTTGGAAACAAAATAGATGGTTCCTGAGTTGGAAAATGAGATATAGTATTCATCTTTAGAAGAGTTTACCACTTCACCCAGGTTGATGGGATCCGACCAGACATCACTTTCTCCCTGTATATACCATAAATCACTATCCTTGGCTTCTCCTTTACCATTCAAAGGTCTGTTGGAAATAAAATATAGCTTGTCTCCTTCCCTTGAAAAATAAGGGTCGTTATAGCTATAAGTGGTATCCAATTCCAGTCTTTGGGTCTTGGTCCATTTTCCATTTTTTAGCTTGGTATAATGCATCTCGGCCTTCCAGTCTTTGGTCAGGCGGACGCCATAATAAAAGGTATTGGCTTCCCGGTTAAAAGCAGAGCCAAATTCATAGGCCTCGGTGGTTGAGATAAGGCCTGGTGCGAAAATCTGGGGATGCAGTCCAGGTGGTTTCTGATTCAGGTAGTTGTCAGCCTCATCTGGAGTGATTTGCCCCAGACTGGTGAGTATATAAAAGCTAAAAAAAATGCTCGTTAAGATGTTTGTTTTCATTTAATATATAGATATAAATAATTGGTATCAAGAGGTTTGGGATCGTTTTCTGTTGATTGAACAGTCTATGGGCACTATTTCATAATTTGTATCAAAGTTATGGTTTTATGGATAACGGGATCGAAATAATGTAAGCCTTTCATTTATATTAAACCCACCGCAAGCTCAGCCCATACAAATAGGGCCAGAAGGACAATTCCAATACAAATGATGACACGCAGACTCACTTTTGCAATTTTAATTAACACCAGTTCACAAGCAATTGCCGTACCGAAGATCAACACAGCTGCCACCAGGAAATCACCCGGCTTCCATTGTACTTCATCGGTCAGTTGCATCAGAATTAGAGGTGTGATTAACAACACTGTACAAATCCCCAATATGATTTTTTGTCTTCTGGTCATTCTGCAAAGCTTTCTTAAACCTTTTACGTGATCACCTATTTCTGAGATATTCCACGAGTCTTTCTTTGATGAAATAATTCCAGCCGCCCTCACAAGCTTCTCTGGTGAATTCCGGTATGTGCTGGGGAAAGCTTTCTGTAACATCATGGCTAAGTCTGAGAGAGGTCTGACCATCAGTCTCGAATAATTCAAAGCAAACATAGGAATCACCTTCATAGCTTTCATACTTCCAGTTGTAGGTGATCTTTTGTTCAGCTTGTACTTCCGTAATGGTCCACAAATGAGGAAATACACGACCTTCATTTTCAACGACAAAACGGGTTTTAAACCCAGGCTTTGCCTCAAAGTTTTCTATATTTTCGAAGAACCATTGCTTCAATTGATCCACTTGGGTGATGGCTTTCCAGACGACTTCCTTTGGTTGGAAAAAGCTTTGCTCAACAACAACATGGTCAGTTTTCATCATCATGAATTGAAATTTTAATGGTATCTAAAAAGAATAACTTACAATAATTTAATCCAGCTAACCGAACGATCCAGAGTAAAACCCAGTTTGCTGACCAAATTCATGGAGGCTGTATTATCAGGTACAATATTTCCGAAAACAGCCTTGTTTTCCTTCATCCTTGATTTAATTAGACTTCGTAATATTTCCAGGCCATAGCCTTTTCCTCTGTGCTCATCCATTACATGTAGAAACCCCAAAGCACCATCGTCATGAGTAAATCCCCAGGCCACCAGCATATCATCCAGTAGGATGCCTGCTGATATATCCTTGTTTAAACGATCTTCGATATAGGCAACTGATAGGTATTCCTTATAATCGGAATTGGAAAACATAAAAGAGGCATGAGAAGGGTCTATTTTCTCAATATTAGCTTTTGGTCGTGGTACTGGATGATCTTTCTCCAGGACAAATCGATTGGTTCGCATAACCCAATCCTGGCTTCCATATGAAAGCACCAATGGAAGCATCCAGTCTTCAAGAGAATAGTAATAGTTGCTTAGATGATGGTATTTAGCCAGTAATGTGGATATTTCCTCTTTAGATGTTCCAACGATATGAATCCAGGGGTTGTCACTTCGACCCATGATTAGTGCTGAGTTGCCCTCAATATAGTAAGCATCCACCGGATAGTTTGCAAAGAAACCAAGGGTGGCCATATTCCGCTTTGGGTCTTTATTTACTAGTGAAAACAATTGCTGGTTCATCATAACTGATTGCGTATTGTCATTTAGCTGTTGCCTTAATTGAAATTATAACCTGCAAATTATTTAGGTTCTGTTTGTATGCCTTTTTTGAGTCCTCCAGCAAAAACGAGGATGAGTACCGTAATCATGATGAATATACAGCTGAGAATGATGCCTGTCAGGTCCTGGTAGTTGGGACTTAGAGCAATAGCTACATTAAACATGGCATGTGCGCATATGGCGGCAAACACACTCCGCTTGTTTAGGGAGTAGATCCATACAATGATGAAACGGGCTCCATACAAACACAGGAGCATAAACAGTATGGACCAGTAGTCTTCAATGATAAATATATAAAAGGGGAGGTGCCATAGCACCCACAGGAAAGCCAGTCGATGGCTTGCCTTTAAAGCTCCTGATTGCATTTGCATGCGGTCAAAAGCATAACCCATCCAGCCGGTTTCCTCAGCATAGGCCATGATAAAAAAGCTGATAAACAGCAATGGTGCAAAATACAGAGGGGACTGTACCTCCGGCAAATCGGATTTCATTAGAAACAATAGTCCGTAGGCCAGTGCGAAGAGCAAAGGGAACATAAAGAAAGTAGGCAGATATCCTTTCCAGCCCTTATCATTTTTAAATTCAAAACCTCTTTTAAGAAGTTCCTTCATGCCCCCGCTTCCATTTTCACGCTTGGAAAGGATTAGTCCGGCTCCAATGGGTGCCAGGATACCCAGTGGCACAAGGGTGACAGCCATATCTGCTGTTAACAGAATATTGTTTGAGGCCAGGGCAACCAGAATGTAAGTAGGTAGTGTAAACAGGAAGCTTAACAAGAAGAATTTTGAGATGTGTTTTTTTGTGTTGTCCATGGTGATGGGCTATAGCATTAAGCTTACTCAAACGCATAATAAAATGCCGCCACCTGTGCTGATATACAGGGGGTTGAGCAGCAGTTAATGGGTTAATTGATTGCTAATTTACTGAATAAATTGAAATTATAAAAAGTCTTAATGATGGGGCCTTAATGGCTGTGGTAGAGATGTATTGCCAATCTGATAATAAGGCTAAATTATGATGATTACATTTCTTAATCCTAACCAATTGGAGATTATTCAGACTGTTTATGCTTTATCAGAAAGCCTATGATTTCATTATCGAACCGCTGCAATAACTCATGGTTAAATGGCAGATGACCCATTTTCGGAATTAAAACCAGTTTTGAGTTCTGAATCGAAGCTGCGGTTTGAATGCCTCCGTATTTGTCGACAGCGTAGTCTTCTTCACCATGCATCACCAGTGTCGGGATGATAATTTTCTCCAAAGCATTGCTTCGATCTTCCAGAGTTTCCTGAGCTTTCACATGTGTAGCGCCGAGTGCACCGTCTATGGTTTGACGTTCATAGAGTTTTCTGGTATACTCTAGGGCCAGTTCTTTATGAAAATCAGCAGTTCCATTCAAGTATTCCCAGACTTTTAGGAACCCATCAATATCCTTATCAAAATCGTTTTGTGGTATACTGGACAGATAGATTTCCCAGGTCTTTTCAGGTGGGGGTGGTACTGTTGGGGAATTTGTTGATGAGGAAATTGATGTTATACTGTAAATACGGCTGGGATAATGAATGGCCAGTAATTGAACGATAAAGCCTCCCATGGAATGACCAACAGCATGGGCTGTTTCAATTCCCAGAGAATCCAAGAGGCTTAATGCATCATCGGCCAATTGCATGAAATCATATGGGTTTTTATCCCAGTCTAGCTTGCTGGAGTATCCAAAATCTCTATGATCGTATTTGATGACAAAGAAGCCATTTTTGACCAGACTATCACATAGGTGGTCTGACCAAAATGAACTATTGGCTCCTGCCCCTGAAATTATAGACAGGCTTCATTTTCAGGATCCCCAAAGGTTTCCACATACAATTGGATACCTTGTGCAACAGAAATGTACTTGGTGCTCCTCATGATTTGATGTGTATTTTGGTGACAAGCAGACAATAACAATATGATTATCAATTGTAACAGTACTGGTTTCGCCATAGAATTACCTGTTCAGATGTTTAAGTTGCCATTTCAGTTAGGGGTTCTTTGCCTGGTTTTTCAATGATCCTGAAAAACTCCCGGTCGAAAATAGAGAAATACAATTCGGCATCAAATTCTTCATAATATGGGATGAATTTTCTGAAATTCTTTCTCACACTTTCCGGGTAGGTCCTTAGATAGTTCATTTTGGTTTCCGCCTGGTCGCTGATGGTTATTTGAACATCAGGCAGAGGAATACCCTCAATGCCATATAATTTGTCTGCCGCCGGACCCGGCTGGGGATAACCCCATTGCTCCATTTTAGGTTTTTGCCAACGATCAATTTCCGCTTCCATATGCCTGGTAATAACCCCCTGGTAAATCAGTTGTGCGCTAATTTTATCTTCATTGAACAGGTCCAGAACCAACTGACTGATAAAAATATGGTCGGGATGACCATAGCCTCCCTTAATATTATCGAAAGTAAAGAGTACCGAGGGATTAAACTCTTGTATTCGCGTCGTTAAAGCTTCAGCCACCTTGTCATACAAATAAATCCTTTCTATTTCTTCATAAGGTATGGGCATATATGGATACTTTACGGTGTCTGCTCCTAATCGATACAATTCATCTTCCAGTATTTTTTCTGAGCCTTCACAAATGAGATGTGCCGGGTTTCGGTTCTCACCAGGCGTGTTGTGAATTTCAAAGCTTAATTGCCGGATGGTCCATCCATTGGCAGTTAGTTTTGCGATGGTGCCTGCCATCACACAATCATCATCATCATGAGCTACAATGATGAGAGCTCTTTTGTTGCTTATCGTATCCAAATAACTGTCTTCCGGGTAGACCTCCGTGGCAGCGAATCTTTTAAGCTCTTCAATGGTGGGTTTATAGGAACATGATGCTATGATACTTATGATAATCGCTAGTGTTATCCAATGAATCTTTCTCATGGCTGTTTTTATTTTATTGGGTGAATGTAATAGTAGTTGTTAGGTGGCTGATTATTAGGTTACAGTATTATGGGTATTGATGCTAATTTACAATTTTTAAGTTAAACGCTCACTTGGAACCCAATCTGAAAATTGATGCGAGATATTCGTGATTCCTCCACAATCAAGACCTATATTATCCATAATTACCGCCTATGCGACTATAGATGCAATCAGGCTTCCATGGTATAGCCTGACCTAAAATCATTCGGGTGCCTTTGGTAGGGATTACATCAAAACCATATTTCTGTAAAAAGTCAATTCCCAGCTTATTTTCTGATGGGAGAACCGCTTTATCTACCATGGAATATTTCAACTTCATCAGTTCAATACCCACATCTGAAGTATTAGCATAGATTAAGCCTTCTCCCAGGAAAGGTAAATACATCCCTTTGACCATGGCCTTATCCATATACACCATACAATTATCCAGATGATATTCGATGAGTTTTCCTCTGCTTTCCCCTGATACTGAGGCATCCAGTTTCATCACCTGATCATAATACTGTGGTGAATAGGCTATGATGTTTTTTGAGATTTGAATCTTTGGCCATGGGGCCACTCTTTTCAAATAGTTGTACTCAGAAATATCTTCAAAACCCAGCTTTTGGTAAACCGCTGCTCCCAGTTCTGTGGCCAGGAGTAATATGGTTTGCATATTTTGTTGCTGCAAGTCTGCGATCAAATGTTTGAAAATCTCTGATCCTATACCTTTGTTTCGATATTCAGTACTTACAATCATATGTGCTATCCAGGCCGTGCCATCAAAAACCACATAACTCCCTACACCAACGAGTTTACCATCAATGCTCGCCTTTACGGGTTCACAGAAATCATAATTAATGTATTTAATGAAATCCTCGGTAATATCAGTCCAGCCTTCGGGTTGCAAGCTCTTAAGCTGGCTTAAGTCCTTGTATGTTAATGGTTCAAGGTGCATGCTAAATCATTATCTGGTGATTCCATCAAAGTGTCGATGCTTTGGTTGAAAACTGAGAAGTAGGTGTAAAGCTATATAAAATATATCAACAAGACTAGGTGATCAGGTCTGTGGTGGAAGGGCATTTATTGAGCAACACTAGGTCGCATCCCTTCCATTAAGGCTGTCACAGTCGTGTCAGTCAGACTGGCCTGGTATATCATTCTAGGTTTATCTATGTGATCAAACCCTGAGAAATAGATCCTGTCTTGGCTGTCAATACACAGATCGGTTGTACAGAGCCCTTTTCGGGAAACCCGTTTTATGGTTTTTGTGCTGAATTCGTAACTGAATATGGCACTTGAAGGCTCATACAACCCTTCAATATACTCGTCCGTTCCGCCTTCAAAAATCATTTGTTTATGGCCAGATGTAAAACAGAATCTGGTGCTGCTTGAAAAATAGAATTTGCCTCCGAACAATTGAGATAGGTCATATTGCTTTTTCAATGTCCCATTGGTGTCAAATTGATATATAAGAGAGATCATGTGCAAAAATGTACTGGCCATCCTTACTCCAACTAGGTCCGTACAGTTCAGCTTCTGAGTCAGTGGAGATGGTTCTAAAACCGGAACCATCGGCTTTAATCAGGCCAATCTGCCAATGAGGTTTCATGATATTAAAGGCCAGGTAGTCTCCTGAAGGTGACCAAATCGCACCATAATGATTGCTGTCATCGATATCCAGATCCTTTATGGTTGAATCCTCGGTGTTTATTAAGCGGATAATCCTGCTAAACCTATTCCCATTGTCTGATGATTCTGTATAAGCCACCCACTTTCCATCTGGTGAGATGCATGGATCAAATCCTTCCACCAGATTTTTCGTTTGTCCGGTGGCAAAGTCATGAAAACTGATGAATTCATTGTTTTGAAAGGCAAGTTTCAGCCCTTCATGGTTTTGGTTTAGGCTTGACTCTGCTTTCTGAGGTTTTGTATTCTTATCCATTCCGGCAGGGAATGAAATAGTATGCAGCAATAGGCCGAATAATATGACTATGTATCTCATCTTTAATTTGTTTATAAATGCTAATTTATTGGGGCATGATCAATTCCATTTTTTGTCCATCCTTCTCAGGGAAAAGTGCCTTTTTCGTTTCCAATTCATAAGCCAAAGCTTTCATCATAAGTTTGAGTTGCTTTAGATTTTCACCTGCTACATTGTGGCTTTCAAAGGGATCTTCTTTCAGGTTAAACAACTCATAGTCTGGCTCCCCATCAATCTGATAATGGTAGATGAGCTTCCAGTCTGATAGCACCAGACTAGTAAAATAAGAGGATCGGTGGCCATGGGGAAAATGGTTAAGAAATATTTCATCACGGGTACTGTTTTTTTGAGCTTTCAGCTGCTGCTGTAATGAAAAACCATCCTTAACATATGCTTCCGGAGTTTCAATATCAAGCATCTGACACAAGCTTGGAAATATATCAAGGATTGAACCCATTTGTTGTTGCATGGCATTTCGTGCAATGGGTGTGTTTGACTGGCAGATGGCTTTGTCATTGGGTGTGACCCATGAGGCAATAAATGGTACACGCATACCGCCTTCATAGTGCTGGCCTTTCTTTCCGTTGAGGGGAAAAGAGCTGCTGTAGCCATCGGTTATGGGTAGGGGAGCATCTGACCCATTATCCCCCATAAAGAAGATTAAGGTATTCTCCCCCAAGCCAAGTTCTTTAGTATGGGAAATTATATCTCCCAGCGATTGGTCAATGCCTTCAATGAGAGTGGCATAGGCCTGAGCCTGATGTGATTTTCCAGATTCTCTATAATTAGCTGTGAAACGGGGATCCGAATGAAAAGGGGCATGTACGGCATAGTGCGACATACAGAGGAAAAATGGCTTGCCTTCAGCTTTAGCGTGGGCAATGGCTGCCATGGCCTCAAGCGTCAGTGCCTCGGTAAGAAATATATCCTGACCATGGTATTTTTCCAGACCGGGAACAGCCCTTGATGAATCGCCGTCAAGATGGCCGAATCCTTCCTTCCCATAGTAACTGCCTGGCTGTCCGATGGAGCTTCCGGCAATGTTAATATCAAAACCAAGGTTCAGTGGATCTTCACCATCACTATCGAATGGCCCAAGATGAGCTTTGCCTACATGGATGGTTCGATAGCCTTTTTGTTGAAGCAGGCGAGGCAAGCTTACTGATTCTTTGGTAAGCCCTATCCAGTTCCAATGGGTCGGTCCAAATTTTGTACGGTTGTTAGCCTCTGACCAAATCCAGTTGGTGACACCATGACGGGCAGAGTTTTGACCCGTCAGCAAGGATACCCGTGTGGGTGAACAAACTGAATGTGCATAGAAATTGCTAAAGCGCACACCCTGTGCAGCCAGCTTTTCCATATGAGGTGTTCTGTAGAAATTATTCAGTGGATATGTAACCGGGTTACCTTCTTTATCGGTAAGGAAGGGTACTGAGGTATCCATCAATCCCATATCATCCACCAGAAAAATAATAATGTTCGGTGGTGGTGGCTTCTGGTAGGTACATGAGGGCATAAAGCCAATAAATAACAGGCTAAGCACAAAAGTTTTGAGTACTAAACGAAATCTGCCAATAGTATCGAGAGTCATAGGGAATTGCTTCACTTAGTTAATTCAATTTATCTTCACCATCTGTGAGCCATTGCAGGCTCAGCCTGACAAACACATTGTCCTTATAATTATCTTTTTCGAAAACCAGACCAATATCACCATTGGGTAGTATGGTCATGGTAGAATAGGCTGAACCTCCGGTATAAACAGTCTTGGCAGCCGACCATGTGCTGCCTTCGTCGTAGCTTATTCTTAGGCTCAGGTTTTTACGTTCATTAGGATCGTTTGCGTGGGCAAATAGGAGTCTGTTTTTATCTGCACCTTCTTTGATGGAGGTATACCTGATAATACTGGCGTTGCAACCAGGGTCCACAAGTGATGAGTCTGGCTTTGATATCCAGCTTGCTCCCTGGTCGGTTGAAGTATGCACATATCTGATGCCTTTGCCATTCATGCGGCTGTTGACCATCCAATTACCGTCAGTAAGCTCAACAATCTTTGATTCATTCCCAGGGATGATGGGCGTATCCAATATATGCCAACTTTCGCCATGATCATCACTGCAAAATAGGTGCAATCCATTATTCAGATTGACCATAGTATGGATGAGTGTTCCACAGCTGCTTTGAATGCCACGTCCAGAGGTGATGAACTTAAAATCATGGCGCCATTCAGCTTTGGTGATTTGTGAGGTGATGTCGATGGGATCACTCCATGTTTGTCCGTTGTCCATACTCGTTATCACCTTTAAATAATACACATCTTTTTCGTTGTCCAGATCCATAAAATTAAAGAAGAGGAAGATGGTGGAAGTGATTTGATCCACCAGCATGGAAGGGTCGGAAGCCGATTGGCCCAGAGGATAATCTATTATGGTTTCAATGGGAGACCATGTACCTCCATTGTCCTCACTTCGTCGCATGACAATATTGATATCCTTACTCCATTTCAAATCTCCGCAAGATGGAACACGTTCATCAATGGCAACAAGCAGATCGCCATTGGGTGCAGTCACCATGGCCGGTATTCTATAGCAGGCTACCTCAGGATTCATATCCGTGTTAAACAAACTTATGAATTCAAGTGTTAGGGCATCAGGGTCAGCCTCTTCCAATTGTGAAAAAGCGATTGAAGATATGATGGATAGGAGTATCAGAAAAACAATTTTCATAAGCTCTCATTGATCTTAGTATGCAGCACTTTTAGACTTAGGAGATCTCTTATTGTTTTCGTAAACATAGGTTTCCCCAGGCTTCATGCTCACTGGCACAGTGTTGTCACCATATTTTAAATTAAAGCTGCTTGTATATTTTGAGTGGATTTTCACAGATTCCAATTGCCCGTTGTTCCAGTGGATATCTGTGCTTAAACCACCCCGTGCTTTTAAGCCTTTTATATGCCCTTCTTTCCAGGAATCGGGTAATGCCGGTAATACCCGAATGGTGTTTTCTTCATGCGACTGCAACAGCATTTCTGCTACGCCTGCGGTATAACCAAAATTTCCATCAATCTGGAAGGGAGGATGTAAATCAAAAAGATTGTTGCTAATTGATTTTCTCAGCATTTGTTGAATATGTTCATGAGCCATGGCTCCATCCAACAGCCGTGCGCTACAATTGATCAGCCAGGCCCGACTCCAGCCCGTGCCTGCCCCACCGTTTTCCAGTCTGTAATCTAAGGTATTTCTTACGGCATTGAATAATTCAGGGTTCTTTTCCTGACTTATTTGTGTGCCCGGGTGAAAGCCATAGAGGTGCGACATATGCCTGTGACCCGGCTCTGGTTCTTCATAGGGCCGGTCCCATTCAAGAATTCTACCGTTGGTGTCCAGTACAAATCCTGGACGCAATTGTCTAATTTGGTTTCTAATGGTGGTTGTGAGGTCATTTTTTATTGATAATATTTCAGAGGCCTTCAGGTAGTTAAGGAACACTTCATAAATCACTTGCTGGTCCATGGCACTTCCCAGACAAGTGGCAGCCTGCTTCCCTTCCTGATAATAAAACTGGTTTTCAGGTGAGGTGGAAGGTGCCGAAATTAAACTGCCGTCCCTTGGATCCTCTATGATCCAATCGCTGTAGAAGCTGGCCACTTCCTGTATGGCAGGGAATGCCCTTTCTCTTAAAAACTTTTTATCAAGGGTGTATGAATAATGCTGCCAGTAATGTTGCATCAACCATCCGCCTGCACCAACCGAACAACCCCAATAGGCAGTAGGAGCCCTGAGCCATGTGGGCGCCCATAAGTCAGAGGCATGGGGGATAAAGCTTCCCCGACAACCAAAGTTTTTGTCTGCGGTTATTCTTCCATGGTCAACAAGCTTGTCGATATAGTCGAACAAAGGCTGGTTAAGCTCACCCAGGTTGCATACATCGGCAAGCCAATAATTCATCTGTAAATTGATGTTGAGATGATAATCTGCATTCCAGGGAGCCTGAATGTGTTCATTCCACAAGCCTTGCAGGTTGGCAGGATTGCTGCCGGGACGGGAGGATGCAATGAGCAGGTAACGTCCGTAGTGAAACAATAGGGATTCTAAGCCCAAATCCACAACACCCTCTTTTACACGCTCCAATCGCTGATCTGTAGGGATGCTGTCCAGATCATCCTTGGATAGCCTGAAATCTACTCTTGAATATAGGCTTTGATAATCATCAATATGCTCCTTTGTCAATTGGGAATAGGTCTTTGATCCGATAGCCTGCAGATCCATTTCATTTTGAATGCTGTAGTTATCGTGATAATAAGAAGAATTAGACACAATGATCACTACCGCATTTTTTACATCTTGCAATTCTAGAAAATCCTTGGCCCTCCGGATACTACCTCCCTGATGGTTTATTTTCAATCGGGTTTCGAATTTTACACCTTCGTCAATGGGGAACGGCTTTGAATCAAATTTTCCTCCTCTCTGGGTCACTTCACCTTGCATCACAAGGGTGCTCCCATCGATGGTATGGCTTGTGGCTGTTTGATGGCCATGGTCATAGGGTCTGCTTAAACTTAGCTTTGCGTTCAAGCCCTCAGGCGAGGCTGAGCTCAGTTTAATAACAATGGCCCGATGTGGTTTTGAAACAAATATTTCTTGTGCAAATGGATATCCATCAGCCTTATAGGAGACTTTAGATACCGCAGTACTGAGGTTTAATTCTCTTCGATAATCTGTAATGTTCTGATGATCAAAATCAATGAATAGATCTCCCAGGGTTTGGTGGGACCTGACGATACTTTTCCTTGAGAACTTGTCCACGAATAAGCGGTCAGCATCCTCGTGTTTACCTTCAATTAATAATGCTCTTATGCTTTCAAGGTCGTTTGTATCACCTTCAGGTTCAATCCATTCATTCACATCCGCCGGCCACATAGAGTCATCATTCAATTGGATGCGCTCCCGGCTGGTCTGACCAAATACCATCACACCAATATTGCCATTGCCCAGGGGTAAGGCTTCATTCCAATTGTTGGCTGCTTGTTTGTACCATAGTATATCCTCTTTGGGTTGTTCCTTTGGACCACAGGAATTACATACAAACAGCCCTAAGGCTAATGTTGCTATAAAAAGAAGCAATCTGCTGTAATATGCTTTCATGGGGTTCCTGTGTTTTAATAGCGATTGAGCTTGAGCGTAAAGTTCGTATTTTTTGAGGTTGAAAATAGCTTTTTGTATAACCAAGTTTCAGTTGTCTTTTACTCTTTATGTTTTACATGTAAATAGATACCATGGTAAATAAAATATTTTTGCTTATTTTTGCGTCATTAACTTTCAGTTATGGCTAGTATTGATTCAGAAATAAAGTCCAAGTTTGCGAGTGAACAACATCGTCTGATGACCAATATTGTGTTTACTGCCAACTGGGTTCAACATGCTTTTAATGAAGACTTAAAACCCTTTGGAATTTCTCAACAGCAGTATAATATGTTAAGGATACTCAGGGGTTTAGGTGGATGGAGGACTATGTCAGAAATAAAGGACGGTTTGTTGGATAAATCACCCAACGCAACCCGTCTTGCTGACAAATTGCTGAAGAAAAAACTCATCGATCGAAAATCCAGTAAAACGGACCGAAGGAGAGTATATATAAGAATATCGAAAATCGGCTTGAAACTCTTCGAAGCGATCAATCAGACAGAATCACCGGTTCAGCAGGCAATCACTCATAATATTTCAGAAGAGGAAGCCAAGCTAGCCAGTGATATTCTCGATAAACTAAGAACTTAACTAACATTTCTAACAATTGAACTTATGGATAAGAAAAACCTGATCATTTACAGAATAGTAACCGGAATCTTTAGCGCTCATATGCTTTTTTCCGTGGCTGCCTACATTTTTATGCATGATATGGTAAAGGAGGTCTTTGAATCCCTGGGTGTTTCTGCCACTATTATTTATCCCCTGGCCATAGCCAAAGTGCTTGGTTTGATTGCCATATGGTCCAACAAATCAAGGCTTTTAAAGGAGCTGGCCTACCTTGGGTTTGCTGTTGACTTCATCCTGGCATCTGCCGCGCACTTTAAGGAAGGAGATGGTGGTGTTATCGCACCACTTGTAGCCCTGACATTTTGTGTGGTTTCATACATCTACCACAGAAAAATATATGTATAGCGAAAGGAATATTAGCACAGGTTTAAAGAAGGGAGGCCATGTGGTTCCATGGTCAGGAATGGTGTACAAATGGTTTTCTTTGTCAGGTACAGGATATTGATCATTACCCCTGGAAATAGTAGCAGGTTTTCTTATCCCTCAGGATTCAAACATATCATAAGTCCTGAAGCGGGCACCTCGAACTAAAACCTGTACTGGCAAAGACTTATTTCTGAAATTCAGAAAACAAGAACTGGGAATAATCGATAATTCCCATATATTCCCCGTTTTCTTCAACAGGTGCAATTTTTATATTGTAATTATACATTAATCTGGGTACATACTTGACATTTAAGTGGGCCGGGATAGAAAACACGGGTTTGGTCATAATCTCGTAAACGCTTACCTCGTCAAGGGTTTTGTTGGCGATCATAACGCCTTTGATGATGTCGTTTACCGTGACAATTCCATTTTCGTCAGCATCATTTCTTTTCTTAATGATTAGCGCCCGTACATCTTCTTCTTTCATTAATTGCACCGCATCTTTTGCACTGGCCAAACCATCAATATAGAATAGTTTATCGGAAGCAATTTCCTTGGCTTTTTTAAAAGTTTCCATTGGATAAAGGTTTATAGTTGTTCTGTATTCAGATTTTCTCTGATTTTTTTGATTTGTTTTGAAAAACCTGCTACCCTGTCAATATTCAGGGCAATCAGGATTCCATTACCAGGTTTTTCAATATCACATTCCTTTGACACACATTGTATTATTTTTTTGGTATGATGTTCTTCCACAACAAATAGAATAATGTCAGTTTTGTCTGATATGGTCAAGCCCAAAAAGTTTGACTCTTCTATACCAGTGCCTTTTCCCTGAATGATTACATCACCTGTGGCACCTGCATTTTTAGCGGTTTTGATAACTTTCTCAGTGATTTTGGGGCTTACAAAGCCTACGATTAAATTAAATCTCATGATTTTGATTTTTTAAATGTATTTAGATAGACAATTAAGTCACTAATTTGTGCAAAGCCTAAAACAGTGATCATGGGGAAGACGCTGGCAAAGGCGATTAAGCCAAAACCATCTATGGCAGGGTTCCTGCCGGGCACCACAGAAGCCAGTCCCAGTCCCAGTGCTGCCACAATAGGAACGGTAACTGTTGAGGTGGTAACCCCACCTGTGTCGTAGGCCAAAGCCACAATGTCTTTTTTTACGAATATGGTTTGAATGATGACAATAATATAGCCTGTCATGATGTAAGTCACCAACGAATCACCTACAACAATCCTGTAGGTGCCCACAGCCAGTGCTATGCCCACGCCTACAGCCACAACAACTCTTAGATGCATAATGCCAATAAATCCTCCTGAAACTTCATTGGCTTTAGCGGCCACGGCATATAGAGCCGGTTCGGCTATGGTTGTGGAAAAGCCTACCAATGCAGCAAAAATATACACCCAGTAATAAGCCTGCCAATCGGTTAAGTCACCAGAGTAGGTCTCCTTCACAAACACCGGGCTGGAGAGTTGTTTGGCCATTACCTCTCCCAGGGGAAATAGTGCTTTTTCCAAACCGATCAAGAAGAAGGTTAGGCCAAAGATGACCATGATGACTCCAAGAACCACTTTTTTCAGATTAGGAATGGTTTTCTTTATAATGATTACCTGGAAAAAGGCTATTAAAATAACAATAGGGGCTATATCCCTTAAAGTGTTAATAAACGTATTTCCTAATTCTGCTAACATAGTCTTATACTAGAAAATAAACATCCCATAAGCCATTACAAAAATCATCGGCAACAGAGATGCAAAAGCAATCAACCCAAAACCGTCTGTAAGTGGACTCCTTCCTTCAATGACAGTTGCCAAACCAACTCCCAGAGCAGTTACCAGAGGTACCGTAATGGTAGAGGTTGTTACACCTCCGGCATCATAAGCAATTCCAATGATTTCTTTTGGGGCAAATACGGTCATCAAAATAACTACCAGGTAACCCCCTATAATTAAATAATATACAGGCCAGCCTTTAATAATTCGCCAAATACCAATGAGTATGGCCAGACCAACCGAGAGTGCAACAGATAATCGCAAACCAAAAGCATAGCTTGCCTCTATATCATGTGCAATAAGATTTGATGCAACCGCTATTTCTGCGGCCTCATCAGCAACAGCAATGAGTGCAGGTTCGGCAATGGTCGTGGAAAAACCCAGGAGAAATGAAAACAACAACAGCCAAAAAATACTTCCTTTTTTAGCCAGGGTATAGGATAAATTCTCACCTATGGGGAACAAGCCATATTCAAGACCCTCCACAAACAACATAAGGCCTATAACTACAAAAAACAATCCCACAAGAACTTCTTCCAGCATGGGGAAGGGTTGCTGAAGTACTACGATTTGAAAAAAGGATACCACTATCACAATAGGCAATAAATCCAGGAGGGAGGCCTTCAATTTCCGCGCGATTATCCCTATGAGTTTTAGTAGCATTAGTTTTGTTTATTTCGTATGATATTGATGTTTGAAAATACTAAGTAACAAGAATATTTTTAAAAATACAATTCTATTTGCTATTGTATAAAAAGCAGGCATTGTTCAGTAACCTTATTTACCCCATCTAACTGCAAAATATAAAGACCAGCAGGTATTGAGGCGTTATTCCAGATGAACTCATAATCCCTTGTCTTGATTTTCTCAACTAAAACGCCTGAGAGGGTAAAAATATTCAATTGGTATTCTGTTGAAGCAAAAAGCTTATTGTGCTCAATTTTAATGGTGCATTTCCCATGGGATGGATTGGGGTAGACTAATATATTGGCTTTAGTTGCCTGATTTATCTGATTTATTCTTATGCTGAAGTCATATTCAAAAGCGCCCATGTCAGGAGCCATGCCCAGTGGAACCGGAATGCTGTCATAGTCATGGCTAAGGCCTACATCGGTTCCGGCATCGATGGCAGGAGAAGTGGGCTGAAGATGAAAATCATAAGAGTTCAGGTCATTGAATTCCGGCTCGCCAAATACTGATGCACTATCCTGTGTGGATGCCAATTGATAGTTGCCCAGGTCAGAATAAGTAACCTCATCCCAAACCCAGATGCCAACAGATGGATTGTAATATAAGTTATTGCTTAGTTCGGTGGTGCCATCGCCAAAAGGACCGGCTTCTATGAAGGACTGATTTTCAGCATAAATAATATTGTTCTTTAGGATGCTGCCACTTGAAGTTCTTGATCTGATACTGGCATAGGTTGCATCTCCATTATTATACAATACATTGTTATAAATTTCTAGGGGCTCGGAAGGGTAGGGCGTGTTGTGTTTGATGAAAATTCCATGACAATCATTGTCGTAAATGAGGTTGTAGGCTATTATTCCAGTGGCTTCCCCGTTGCTGTCACCTGTTTCAAAATCTCCACCTGCTAAGGCTATTGCTCCAGGATAACCGATATTCCCTTCAATATAATCGGCCCTGCCATTTTTGATGATATTTCCTCTGATATGGAAATGGCCTTCATAGGCGTTGATGCCACGAAAGGCATAGGTGTCGATCACATTGTTTTCGATATACACATCATGGACATCAGGCTTAATAGCTCCATGTTTTTCTTTAATGCCCATGCCTTTACCATGGACACTGTTAGCTGTTCCACTCCATCCATAACCTGAGTGGGAAACTACATTGTTCCTAAAATAGATGCTGTGAATTTCAGAGGCTATGGCACCGTGTGCAGCAATAGTAATCCCTGCACCACACCTGTCGATGCTGCAATTTTCTACGATAATATTGTGCATGACCACTTCCTCCAAAGGATACAGTTGAGGAGCAATACCTATGTCAAATACCTGAGAAATTGTACAATCCCTTATGAGGATATAACTCGATTCTCCATGAGGAGGTATGGCATCGCCGGCCCTGGTTGTGGTACCGAAGCCACCACCCAGATAAGAGGCCTTGATATGCTGAATAGTGATGTGATGGCAGGCATCGGGCAGGATGGCGGCATTATTGGAGTATTTGAAGGCCAGATCCTGTATGACAAGGTGTTCTTTGTTCTTCAAGAGAAAGCAACTGTGCAGGTGGGCTATTTCCACCCTACCATAAACCAAGGCAGGATTGCCTTGAGGGGCATATAGAATCACTCGTTCGGTGGCTTCTTCCCACCAAAATTCACCCTCTTCATCCAAATCCGACTCATATTCAACCCAGGAGCCCACATTCTCCTGACTTTCTTCTCCCATGAGCAAAAAACCAACCGACCGCCATTGTATTTTGGGGAAGGAACCCACAGCAGTAGCCCATTTGTTTTGTCCCAATTGGTTCCAGTCGCTGGCACTATTCTTGGCAACTGAGCCTAAAAACAATGGCGCATCACCTTCTCCATAGGCTCCGTAGGTTATGGGGTTTCCTTCAACTCCTGAGGATGATACAATAAGTTGTTCTCTCCAGGATTCATTGCGTTTGAAAAAGATGCTGTCTCCGGGTAGAAAAACGCTGCTGTTGACTTTGGATATGCTTTGCCAGGCCAAAGCAGCTGAGGTTCCCGCATAATCATCATTGCCGTTGCTGGCATCCACAAAATAAGTGGTGGCTTGACTGTAATGGTTTGTCATCAATAGAAATACAATAGTTGTAAAGACTAGAATACCTCTATTAGTTATCATATGTTATATTTTAGGTTTTGACACTCCTGATTTTATGACTGCAAGTTAAGTCACTTTTCTTAATCATTTGGATAATTGTTTCCTAATAGGGTAAGGATTTGTCAGCAATAAATTAATCAAAACAAACGGCTTTAGTCTCCAATTGTCTTTGATGTATTTTTGAACACTTTTTCATGTTTAGAACAAAAGCTCTTCATGTTTTGTATAAAAGTTCTTCATACTTTGTACAAATCTCCTTCATACTTTGTGCAAATGTCCTTCATACTTTTGGAAAAGCATACGGGTGACTGTTGCCATTGTAATGGATAAAATAAGTCTTGTTGGATAGCTGGCGGGTTTTGCTTCCCTTAATCAATGCGCAACTTGCCGAGTGAGTATTCTCAGTCAGTATATTATTTGTGAGATCTTTAAGCTTCTCAAGCTGAATTAAAAACCGTAATTAAGCCTGCTTGAGCTTTCGTTGTCCCACCTTTGCCCCGATATATGATCCAAATATGGATAATGCCAAACTAAACACCCAAAATAGGTATTCTTCTAATGTTGTCCAGGCAAGTGGATGAAAAACTGTACCCAGCCCAGCTACTGGGTTGCAAATAAAGGGTGTGTACCACAGACTTTTGGGATGTGCCTTGCTGATCACAAAACAAGCGATGGGGATGAATACTACGTAAAAAACCAATTCTATGATTTCGACCACACTGGTGCCTGGGAATTGAACATACTCAAGTACAAAGGCAATTATGATTGATAAAACAAAAATAATCAGAGCCAGTACCCAGGATGGGATCTTAGCTAGGTAGGATTTTTTCGAATCATTTTCCATTTTAATAGCTTTAGGGTTTATGTTATCACAGAGCCGCAAAGAAAGGTTGCTATAAGGCTTTAGGATTTTTAGATAGCAGGTTTCCAGATTCTTAGACTCAGCAATATGCGATTAATTATCAATTTAGTCAAGATCTGGTTATTGCCAAAGCCGTGCTGAAAGCTGTAGGATAAGGAAAAAATCGGAGGGATAAATGATCAAGGAATTAAGAAGGGCTCGAGCTGCTTGCGATTGTAGTAGCTAGCTTTTACCCCAGTTCAAAGCTCGTTATCCCATACACCTTATCATTTGCTATGTTAGGAACATCTCCATAATACATTCTTGCGCATTCAAAAGTATAGCTGGCTTTGTATTTTTTTACCAGATCAACGGCGCCTGAATTGATAACCGGAATATCAAGATATACGGGTTCACCAATGGCCTCGTTCAAACAAGCCCTATATAAGGCTTCGGCAATGTCATCATGATCTGCAAATAGAGGCCCTATCTTATATCCGGAACCGGCTTTCCGAATGACTGCATAGCCCTTTAATGAATTGTTTTCTGAGAACTTGAAAGCCTTGCTATCAGGAATCCTGAGCCAGTTTTGCAAGAATGCCTTCCTGCTATGACCAAAACAGTGTTGGTCGTAATCCAGTATTTCTTCAAAATCTTTCCTCTCAACATTCGAAATGGCAGAACTCACAGACATATGTTGACCCATGCGCTCATGGCGTTCATCTCTGAAAGCAATGCTAAAGCCGCCTCTTTCATAAAAGGACTGCATGGCCACCACACCATCCATACCAATGGTGGCACCAGGTTTGAGTCTTGATAGGAGCAAATTCCTTCTTGCATACCAAAGTTTCTTACCAATGCCCTGGCTTCGGTAATCCGGATGAACAATGAATAAACCCATAAATCCAAATTCCCCGCCATAAGAAATAATGGCACCTCCGGCAATCATTTGATCGTCCAGGTAAAAACCATAATATCCATCCGGGTCGGTTTCCCAAAACACCTCGAAATCATGCTTTCCTGGATTCCAACCTTCTTTTTCTGCCCAGTCGACCAGTGTTTTCACCCCATTTTTATTGAGCTTCTTTAATTCTAAATGATCCGGGTTTATCATCTGACCTGGTTTTATTGTTTCCTTTCCCACTTGTTAATATCAGGCAATTATAGCCTTTTCTTCAGATAAACCATGTCGATCAATTGTATGCCGTCTTCAAACATGGGATGGTCATAGTTATCGGTAAAGAAATTTTTAAGCCTGTGTGACGGTTCAAATCCACAGCTTTTATAAAATGATAATATGGCCGGAGTATCACCTGTTCCCACAAGCATCGATCTGTAGTTGTTTTTGTAGTGTGCTGAGACAAAACTGATTAGAGATTTGGCATATCCTTTACCTTGGTATTTTTGATAGGTTGCTATGTTTTTTAGCTCACAGCTTTTATCGTCTATCCCTTTGACCACACAAATAGTCTTTAGGTCATTGTCAAAAAGTGCAAACATATCGCCACTTTCCAAATATTTGTCGATCATATCCTCCTGCTCATCAGCCAACAGCAACAAATCGAGGTATTGCTTCTTGTTAGTTTCGATTTTTTCTATTCTCATTACCCGTTTATCTTTCCAAAAAAGTTGGATTTTTATTTTCCAAAATATCAACGAATTTATGGCATTCCTGCTTGCAGTTTTCTAAAAAACTAATGTAAGCAAAGGTAAGTGCATTGTATACAGTGGCCCGATTACCCAATTCTATGATCAGTTCTTCATCGGCTCTAAATAAGCGAGTTGTTTTATAGAATGTTTCTTTCTCAATATTTCTGGTATGTCCTGGCAGATACTTAAAGTTGAAAACAAGAACTCCGGCATTAACCAAATCATTCAAACCTCCTTCGTACCATACTTGTTGGTTATATAGCCTTTTAAAGGATTCTTCATATTTGATGATGGCATTTATTTTGGTTTCATCTTTTATCAATCGCATGCCGCCGGAGTTTTTTAGCTGCGATAGGGTTCTGTCAGTTTGTTTAATGAAATCCGGAAATTTAATGCTTAAAATGAACTGAGCCATGAATGCAGGATCTGTTATACCTTCAGTCCCATAGTTGTAACAAAGCTGTTCAAGAGAATCCAGAATTTCTGTGCGTTTATTATTTAAAATCAGTGCTTGATCCAAATTCACCAGATCAGTTTTTGCGTCTTCTATGAGTGATTGAATATATGCCTGTTCCATGCGGCGTTCAGATCTTTCCTGATTCCAGTTATTGATGGACAGTGCTATTAATATTCCAATGACCACAAGGGTGATTTCACCAATGGCGTAAATAAGGTATTGGCTGAATTTGTTTTCAGAAACTAATTTGTGTCTGATTTTTCTAAAGAATTTTATCATGGATTAAGGGTTCTGATAATGAAACATAAATAATAGCAAATGTTGCGTTTGTCATTTAATTTATATCCGTGATAGCCATTGAATTATCCTGTCTACCATTCTCTTATACCATAGGCTTTAAATTCAAATCTTATGGCCTCCAGTATATTTTTAAGCATATCGATTACTGTGGCAACAAATATTGAAACGATCAATTGATTTACATAAATTATTAAAGATGCTTTGGCGCTAATATTCAAAAATATCAATCCGGCAATAATGAGTACTACGAAAACAAACAAATCAAACAAAAGAAAATTGAAAAAGCGTCGGGCTTGAGGTGAATTGAGTTGTAATAGTATATAATGCTCTTCCCAAAAAATTTGTATGTAATCCTCCAGGGATAATCGCAAGGTGTAGTTGTTCAGTTTTTTTACGGATTGTCCTTTGTTGATCACTTGTATGTTTTCGATGATATGATCCCTGTCATATTTATCTAAGTCTTCTATATTCAGAAACTCATCCGGGTTTGTTTGCATCGATGGTAACAGTATGTTGAATGTTTCCCTGATAATCATGAGGTCTTTATGCGTATACTGTGTTTGATTATAAGTATTGTAAGTGATATAATCATCATCAATATCCTTTGTCAAGGTTTCCAGGTCCAGGGTGTTATTTTTCCGGAACTTGTTTTTTATGAATAAGATATAGGTGATTTTTCTGATGGCATTTATTTTCGCAGACAGCTGCTGCAATCGCTTCTTCCGTGCCACGATTTCTGATTTCTCTGCATATAGTTTTGAAAAAATAAAGGTGATCAGTATGGCAGAGATAATGCCAATGGTTGAAATAATATTAGGTAGGGATATATAAACACCATCAAGATTAATGGGGTAATGCTTAAGCAACTTGAGCATTTCCCAACTAACAAAAACCATTAAGGCATACCAAAGTAGGAGTAATGCAGGTTTTACGTAGTCATGATAGCGTTTAGAATGTAATATAGTCTGCCACATGTTTTTTAATTTAAATGTTTACTGGATCTGGTTAGTGTTTTTATAATTACAGCTTAAGCTGAGTGCATGAAGCCCAAAGACGATGGTGCTCAACCAATCTTCCCGGAAGTATATATGATACAACCAAAATATAAAAATTACGCAATATGCACATAGTAAGCCAACTGGGTATTATTGAATATTTAATATCAAACCAAGTTTTAAAGAATAAGAAAGCAGTTTATTGGGCACTATCATCAATGCAGGATTAAACTCAATATCTGAAGTGGCACTTAAAAAAAGCGATTCAGAGAGTTTAATATTTGCTCCTAAATCAAATGAAACTGTTTGATAATAAGGTATATAAAAATTCAATCCGTAAGCAATTCTTGGTCTGAATAGGCCCGTAGGATACATATACTCAATCTGAAAAGGTATCTTGTAATAATTAAGTACCTCTTTTTCAAATTCGAGTTGCGAGAATAGCAGGCCTGTTCGAAAGTATAATTTCTCACTGTGTCTTGGCATCCATAGGTGACCAATTATACCCCCATGAAAATAGAATTTGTTATTCAATTCAGTAACATCCGAATACTTGATTGCTCCTCCAATTAATTCTGGCAGGATTTTAAGAAGTGGAATTGTTTTTTCATAAATGATACATTGCTCTCCTTCGCAAACCGTATTGTGATAATCTTCTGCTAGTTTAATCAGGTTTTTGTGCTCCGGTTTTTTAATGTCATGAATACGTGGCTTGAATTCAGGAGCATCTTGCATATAAATACTTAGCAAGCCCATATGTTTTGTAGACTGATAATAAACTTGCTTATTGTCAATGTATTTAATGCCTTCCTCATAGGTAATTTCAGTCAACTTAAGATCTTCCTTGTCAATATAATAATGATCTCCAAGTTCATCCCGCATATAGTAAATATTGACCTTTCCTTTAATCAGGTATTCAAGAAATACCTGTTTGCTATTTACCTCTCGTGACACGAAATACTTACTGTCGATAAACCTAAAGGCTTTAATATCATCCGGGGAGTATTTTTTGATGTTATGATCGGCATCCTTAAATTTACACAGGCTGCTCATTAATAAGTCGCTACGGTAATCCAGCTCTCCAAATAAAGTATCCCCATGGGTGCTGATGATATATCCGGGTCTATAATCCGTTTGTGCATTCAAAAATCCTGCTAAGACCAGCAATCCAAATAACAAGAGTCTCCTGAGGTTCATATTATTCAATTGTTGTTTTATATTTTATTGCTTTGTTTTTTCTATCTCCAATTGCTCCATGTCATAATAACCAAGATAGGTTTTCTTGATTAGTGTTATATAATCGCAACGGAATTTCCATTCTAAGATGACTTTTATTTTGTCATTCTCCAATTCATATGAAAACTTAGGGTTTGAAGAACTGGAGTTGCAATGCGCATTTTTTCTAATGTCTTTATCACTTTGAGGAATCACTTCTTCCCAAAACTCCTGCCGTATCATTTGGCCATCCATATTTGGATAATTCGGGAACTGCTGATTCAATGAGTCATTTTGGATCTTATATAGGTTCTTGCGGAGACTTAAGGCCATCAGAGTATATTCTCCAAAGTATGTGTAAGTGTTATCCCTGTACAGTTCATAACAGTTTAGGTCGACCTTTTGCAGATGCCTGTTCTCCATCCAGATCTGTAAGAATTGATCTACTGAAATCTCTAGACCCCTGCTTAGTTGCTGGCCTTCTTTTACTTTTTCAAAGCTGATTGATTTTCTACTGGTAGCACAATTCATGAATGCCATGCTAAGGAGTAGTATGATTAACAGCTTGAGTATGGGTTTTAAAGCTTTGTTTTTCATAGGTAAAAGGCAAGGTTCAGATGCATGAATAGTGCTGGTTTGAAGACAATAGTTTCGAAAATCACACGACTGAAAACCGACCTTAATTCTAATGGTTAGTTAGGATATAAATATACTAATTGTGGGTGGGGTAGAGGCAAAGAAAACTCAATAATTGCAGTGAAGGAATTATTTTTTATTAACAATACTGGAGGTTTGTTTTTTTGATTATTGCACAACTATACTTTCGACTACAGCAAGGATTTGAATCCTCCATAAATCATTCTGCTGGCATTAAAAATCAATTTCTCTGGATGGGTCAATGGGACGACTAAGGCTGTCATTCTTGGGTCTTCAGGAACTTTTTTATTGGCCAGATCACGTACTTCCTTTGAAGGAAAAACAACCCAGCCAAAAACAACTTCCTCATCTTCTTTTACTTCGGCAACTTCCAGAAAAGATTTCGTGCCTTCTAAAGATAAATCATCTCCTACATATTCGAAGTATGCTATGGCACCATACTCCTTCCAAATCTCAGCCACTTGTTCAGCTACCTTTTTGTAAGCATCCAGATCTTTTCTGGGAATGGGAAGTACGAATCCGTCTATATAGTTTTTCATATTTGATGATTAGCTTATAAGTATGATAAGGCTTAATTGGCTCAAAATATGTTTCTGGTTTGCATTATCCATTTTTATTAATTCATTGTCTAAGAGCCTCACACCGCGTCATGAATTGTGTTTTTTGTTAGTGGTGGTCATTTAATTTTAATCAATGACTTACCCGTATTATTTCCACTCTCAAAATCTTTATGCGCTGCTTTAATGTCATCCATTGAATACTCTTTTGAGATTATTGGGTTGATATTATTTGTTTCAATTAATTCTTTTAATTCAGTTAATAGAGCGTGGATTGGCTTCACATTTATTATTCTGAAAGCTTTTGAGAAGAATGATTGTATTATGAGTCTAAAGCTAAACCCTGTGGTAGCATATTTGGCGTTTTTATTCCCTAATTTTTTAAGTGCAGATGCACTTAGGTTCCCGACAGTATCAAACACAATATCGAAGCTTGTTGATACATCTATAGAAGAATTATTATAATCAATGATATGGTCAACACCAATTTGACTAGCAAACTCAATATTCTTTTTGGAACAAGTGCCTGTTACTTCAGTTCCTAAGGCTTTCGAAAGCTGCACCGCAAAACTACCTACCCCTCCAGTACACCCATTGATAAATACCTTTTGGTTTTTTTGCAAATTACCATGAGTAATAAGAGCTAAATAAGTTGTTAAGCCAACTACGGGAACCACTGCGGATTCATACACATTTAAGTGATCAGGTTTTAATACACAATTCTTATTCTCAAGAATGATATTGTCAGCATAAGCGCCGCCTTTCATTACATCAAGCATTCCAAAAACTATATCACCTTCTTTATAGGTCTTGTCCTTCGACTGAATGACCTTACCACAAAAATCGGCACCAGGTATTTTTGGGAATTTTTTTCCTGTGATAAACTTTAAATCACCCTTGCGAATTTTAATATCTATGGGGTTTATTGAGGTGGCAAATGCTTCAATTACTAGCTGACCATCCTTTATATCCGGCAGTTCGTAATTCTCCTGAACGAGTACATCAGGACCTCCATATTCATTAAATATTGTTCTTTTCATTAATTTGTTTTTGCTCCTCATTGAATCACATGAACATTTTGAAATAGAGTTGCGGAGCAACGGTTCAGAATGTCAGCTTTTCGCTGAATGTGATTCAACCATCTGAATAAACGCCTGTTTTAATGGCGTATATTTTTTGTTGTGAACAGTACTATTCTTCAATTAGAACCGCTTCCTGAATAATATTGGCCATCACGATGGGTCCGTCAATGTACTCAGGTTGTTCTATCTTAACAATGGTTAATAGAAACCATTTTCCTTGAAGGTCTTCATTTGAGCCCCAGCCCTGATTGCTTTCATCTGCTTCGTTCTCATTTAGTTCTCGAGCAAAATCATAGACTTTAGAATTGCAACCTGCGAAATTCCAATATTTACCTGATTCATCTTCAAACCAATAATGTTCTGCATCACCCAATTTAAAATATTTAAACTTAGCTGTTACCGTGAAAGATTCATTTCCAAGTTCAGTTTCGGATTCAGGTTTTGGGTCTAATATTACCTTAACTGAATCTGTTAACTCTTTGGCTTTGGAAACTGATCCGTTTTCATTTTGTCGTTCTCCATTACCAGAGCAGGAGATTAGAAAAGCAATGCTTAAGAATAAGAATGTTAGATTTTTCATGATATAGTTATTTTTTAATGTGATTCAATGGTTTGAATATGATGCGTTGCCGCCTTTTCTCACGTAAAGTTATAAGTTTTTAGCAATGTTATTTTCTCGATTTCCAGTTGTCTAACAGTAGCACAGCGGCAATGAATTATATTTTTTGTTGTGCCGTCGTGCTTTATTTTTTCTTTCTAAATTTCTTTCGATATTCCTTATCCATTTTTTCTGTGGAATATTGTATTATCAATCTGCCACACTGGTCTTTCCATTTCATTAAAAACTCTTCAATCTCTGAAGGATGTTTTTTCCAAAGTCCACGTAATAAAGTCCCAATGCCTTTTTGAACATATTCAGAGTTGTCAAGCATTAGAGGTTCAATTAATTCTATAGTTTCAATTGGCTTTAGATTCTTCGTTAATTTATCCAATTCAGTAAGTGCAACTGGAATAGATCTTCTTTTCCATTCAGAGTTAGAGTTAATCCACGTTTTTAAATCTTCATATTCTATCACTTTGTCTTTGAGCAAACTTGATAAGACTAACATGCAAAGAACATCTGTTGTTGCCCAATCATTAATTCCATAATCGAACCAATTGCCCACTCGCCAAAATGTTTCCTTTGAAAAATCTTTTCTGTTTGATTTTAAAAAACTTATGGCCACTTGCTTTTCCTCAAATCTCCCGTTTTTCATTAACTCATCGCCTAAATCCAGATAGCTTTCAATGGACATTTCTTCTTTCCACTGCCCAATCCAACTTTCAGTTTGGCTTTTAAATAACTTATTATCTATTCCATATCCATCATATCCTTCCTTGAAATATTTCTGATACTTTTTAATGATCTGTGGCTCGGAGTTTTCTTCACAAAAGTTTCTAATCTCTTTGAATTTTTTTTCTATCATGTCTTTTTTCTTACGATGGCTTGATTATTTGCTAAAACCTTAGTGTGCCTGCGGCACAAGGGCTGTGGCTATTAGCAGTGGCAGGTTTTTCGTATCAGCTTTCTGAGTTTTTATATTCCAACAATGTACGACTTTTATTTTTTGTTTAACCCGTTGCATAGCTAGGCTTATTAGCTGTTGTATGTCGTTAATAATTAAGTATAAAATTTTTTATGGAATCATTCTCAACCATGATGCCTTTTGAATTAATTCCTGCCTTAAGGTAGACTTCAGACGAATAAGTTTTTCCGGAAGTATCTACTATATATTCGTAGCAATATACATCCCCTTCATCCATGGGTTTAGGTTTTAGCCTGAACAATCTGATCACCACCATTAAAGTTGAATCTGACTTTTCAATTCTTATTTTTGACATATCGCAATGGTCTGGGCCACAGATGTACGGTTTTCTTTGAATATTGTTTTCTTGAAAAAGAACTTTTTCCTTAAATGAATTATAATTATACAGATGTAGCCTGCATGGTGTGTCTGTAGTTCGTAAACCATATTTATTTATATCCAAAAATTTTTCAAAGGTTAAATAATAGATCAAGTTATCATTTTCAGATATATTGATGGAACCTCCACTAACATCATGTAGTATTTTATTTGTTCTGGAATTGAATAAAATCAACCAGTTATGGTCATTACTAAATAAATAAATCGAGTCGTTAAGTTGTCTGTTTAAACTCCTTTCTAATCTCTTTTGAATAATTGGTGAGTCGTAATCAATTATCGAATCATTATGATACACATTTGTAAAAGAATAACAATCATCACCACACACTTCTACAAAATCGTAATGATGGTAAAGAATTAGGTCACCTAATATTTCTATATCTTTTGTCGTACTTAAACCTGATTCTCTTTTTATCCAGCAAGTATCTTCATTATATATAATACCATGCCATGCGTAGATTTCTGGATATTTCTTGTAATAGTTTCTCTCATATCTATATAACCTATCATAAGGTTCCAAAAAATTCATATATCCAATCACAATCGATGTATCGCAAGGATACAAGTATATCTTTAAACTATCCTTATACGAATAAAGTTTTTTCTCATCGTCATAATGCTTATTTGCAGGCTTTCTTTCATGTTCGGTATCAAAACTTGTTGGTATTTCAGTATCGTTTTCCCTACTTTTTTCTAAATCGGAAATTGTTGTAAAGCCTGATAGAAATAAAACTATAATAAGCCAACAAAGAAAAGTGTAAACCTGCTTCTGAATGTGAGCGTATTCGTTTTTAAAAACCATAATGATATTTGTAGTGATTTATGTTTTTTCATATCGGCACATAAGGGTTTGAATATAACGTGAGCCGCATCTTATTCAATATGTTACTTTAATTTTATTATTTTCAGTTTTCCTGTTTCTTTTCCAGGTGCTGCTAACCGTGGGATGCATTATATATTTTGATATGGGCTGTAATTCTAGTTTTTTATGATTTTTCTAGTTGTTCTATTTTCTCCGATCACTTCGATAATGTAGATACCATTCTCCAAATCATTTATGTGTATCTGAGTTTTTTTGCTTTGTAAAACGCTTGTATGAACTATTTGTCCGCTTGTATTAAGGATTTGGATTGTCTCATATCCAATATCAGATCTGTTGTGAATTGTAATAGTCTGTGAAGCAGGATTTGGGTATATTATTACATCCTTACTTTCATGATAATTAATTCCTGTTGGAAGCCAATAATGACAAGAGTCTTCACCATTTGGAGAATTGATAAAATACGTTAAAGTATCTGTATAGCATAATGTAAATAATTCCCATTCAAATTCTTCTGAAAAAGGAGCAAATAAATCTTTGGTGCTGCCAATTCCTTCTATCCAGTAATCTGGCCCAAAGAGACTTCCTTGTTCAACTTTGTATCGTTTCCTGTAGATTCCATTCAAAAGAAGAGAATCAATTTCTAACACTTCTATTTCAACAACTTCTGAATTGATAGGTAATATCATTCCCGGTTCCAGGCTGTTAAACGTATACAAAAGATATTCAGTTGTATCACTTGGAAATTCAGAGGCACAATAGTTTGGGATATGTGTCATTGAAGGAAAGAAAAAAATGTTTTTGTTTATGTCTTCTCTTAATCCACCAATATATGCTGGATTTTGGTTTGGATTTTCCGAATCTTGGTAATAAACTTTCTGATACGATGTGCTCTCGATTATTGTATCACCTCGAATTTGATACTGAGAATTTACATAGTGAATATCATTGGGAGACCACTGAGCTTTTGTTAAACAGTTCCATTGTGCAGTGTCTGTCGGAAATTGATGATATGTTTGACCGTTAAGATGCTGGATTAGAAGAAGCCCAAAGTAGACTATTAATATCCTATTCATGGTTTAAATGTTTTGAATTTTCTATTATAGGGCCCATAAGAGTGAGTAAAAGAAAAATTAGCGATTTTGAAGCAGTAGTTATCCTGTTTGCAAGAATAAATACACTGGCTACAAACATTGGTGTTTCTACTATTCCGTATAATTTTTATAAACATCCTTGCCAGTAGTTATTATTCACTTTTGAATTCTTCCAAAACAGGTAAGGCTTTATTGTTAAAGTCAAACAATGCTTGATTTTCCCATGGGGAAGCATCCGTAGATTGATTTCCTTTCCACGCAATTAATTCAGCTCCCCAATAACAAAATCCTATTCCGTTTTCCAATTCTTTGGTCAATGTTTTTATTTGTTTTATGAAGTCTTGTTGACCTTCTGGCGTTGCTGGATATTGGGGTACAATTAGTTGTTCTTCTAATCCTACAATATTATTTGTCCAATCATTCCATTCAAGCGTAAATGGATAGGCTGTTTCAGCAATCACGATTGGTTTATCATATGAATTGCTTAAGTCTTGCATTGTTGTTTTAAGTGCACTTAAAGATTTGCCATGCCAGATTGGATAATAGGATAAGCCAATCATATCATAATCTAAATCACACACTTGATTATAAAACCAATCAGAGCCTTCAATGCCAGCAAAATGTAAGAGTATTTCAGTATCAGATGTATTTGTTCTTACGGCTACAATTGCAGTATCCATTAGTTCTATAAATTGCTGAAAATTGTTTGAAATATGTCCATGCGGATGAAGAAATCCGTTATTTATTTCATTGCCAACCTGGATGTAATCAGGTTGTAATTCGGTCATAATCTTTTTAGTGTAGTTATACACACTGTCTTTCAATTGAGTAAAATTGATTCCTTTCCATTGTGATGGGGTTTCTTGATGCGCAGGATCGGCCCAAGTATCTGAATAATGAAGAGATAGCCAAGTTTTAAAACCATTAGTTTTTAAGGTCTCTGAAAACTGTTTTACTTCATTAAATCCAGAATGTTCATTACTCGGATTTACCCAAACCCTCAATCTAACTGTATTTATTCCATTATCTTTAAGTATAGTTAAGAAATCATTTTTATTTCCTTCCAAATCATAGAACGTAGGATTTGAATTTGATATCTCAGGATAGCTTGAAATATCAACAGCCGAAATAAATGTCGAATTTTCATTCTCTGAATTCGGTTCTTTTGTATCATCTTTATTGCAAGAAATGAAAATCAAAAAAGTCATTAATATTTGTACTGCTCTATTCATTATTCAAATGTTGCCTAAGAGTTTGAATATGATTCATGCCGCATCATTATTCAAGATGTGTATTAGGGTTACTTATTTTCAAACTTACTAAATCATTTCCTTTGAAAATGAGACTGCATCACGTATAATATTTTTCGTGAGGCACTGATTTTTACAAAACATTAATCTTTATTCCCAGGCCAAGCCATACGGTTGAACCTGTGCTTATTGTCTCGTTTGATCCTCCATTATGCAATGGGATTTCATCTTTGTAATAGTCTTGATTATACTCTCCCTTAACAAATAGAATAAATTGGCTTTTTATTCTATAGTCTAACTCCAAACCTGAACTCCACCCATAATTTTTATTAGATCTAACGAATCCCCCTGCATTTGGACAAACCCTGAATTTTTTTCCAATTATAAATTTAATGAAAACTGGAAATGTTACTAGTGCTTCATTCTTGTTGACTAAAAATAAAATACCGGAGTTAATTGATATAATAGATTCTTTAAGCCTATATTCAATTGTCGGTCCCAATGAGAATATTCTCGAATCATTTGTCTTTGGTCCACCAGTAAACTCTAGACCAACATTTAATTCTTGAGCTGTTGTAATTCTACCAATCAATAAAAAAACTATGATTATTCCGTATTTCAATTCTATCTCAAATTTGTGACTGCGGTCATGGCTATGCACCGTAGCCGGCTTTTACATTTATTTTGGTTTGATTTCTAATGTCAACTTTCTAAAATTTTCCGTTTGGAAATGTATCTCGGTTATGGCGTTTGAGCCCTTGTTAGCTACAGGAGATTTTATTAAGAATCTAACAAAGCCTTCAAGTCAATTATTATACTGCCTTTCTTTTCGTAGTAATTCAGCATTTCTTCAATTTTCCTCTTGTCATAACTCGTAATACAATCTGATAGGACTGTAACTTTATAGTTCTCTTTACACATGTTATATACAGTTGATTTCACACAGGCGATGGCGTCTGCTCCTGTAATATAAAATTCACTTATTTCATTTATATTGATAAAGTCAATAAATTCTTTGCTAGTCAATGCGTTGCCTTTTGACTTTACAAAAATGTTCTTGGAAACCAAATTCATGTCCGAAACTAATTCAGATCCAAGAGTATTAGGTTTGAAAGTCCTTGTGCCGGCAGATAAGTTATAATGCTTAATGTAAACAATATGAATATCATTTTCTATTGCCCATTCTATTGACCGATTAACATTGTCAATGATGTCCTTGTAGTTTTTGGTAATGTCATTTTGAATGTCTATTACCACTAGTGACTTTTTCTGCATGATACTTTATTCTTGTATAATTAATTCCAATTTCTATTTCATTGCTAATAGCACTGTCGCTGTTCATTAAGAAACATTGTTTACGCATGTTACAGCTAACGGTTTGTGTATGGTGCCTTGGCACCCCGAAGGCTGCTATCCAAGATGCACTTTGTTGGAATTTCGTTTTATTCAGTTCTCTGATGAGTAATGGCCTTCGTAAATGTCAATTTAAGTCTTTGATTAATCATTTGTTGAGGTTTAGTAGATGACTGATAGTATAACTCTGCAAAAGCCACAATATCATTATAAGCTATCCAAACTTCACCATCTTCATTTTCATATATAAGTAACTTTTGACAAAATGCATCCAGCCCAATTTTCGGACTGGTTGCCATCGCTTTACCACCAGGTGCGGGACCACCAAAAAGAAGCAGAATGGTAGGCATAATTTCAACATCCAGATTTGCAGCTTCTTCTTGATAATCTAGATCTGCAAACCACTTTGTGTCACCTTGTGACATTACTATATCTCTTAAATTTTGAACGGTTGTAGCATAATCAAAATCAGATTTAATTCTAACTATACCAAATCCCTTATTAACAGTCGTAATGTCTGTTTCAGAAATCATTTCCTTTGGAAAGTCAGCCAAAACTTTATCAATAATAGATTTATAATCTGTTAATGAATTTGGATCTAATTGATGCCTTTTTTGAATAAATTCCGATGAAGTATACGCTATCTTAGTATTTATGGTATCTGCTTCTGTGTAACACAACACCTTAAAAGGTAAATCCAGTGCTGCTAATTGATTTTCTTGTACTATAACAACATCTATTTTAGCATCTGAAAAGATAGTAGCAATCGATGGAGGAGTATATACACCTGCCTTTGCAGCCATTCTATGATGATCTATAGTAGCAATAGTATTAAATGAAGAAATACTATTATCTAATTGTTTTACAACATTATCAACTTCTTGAGCAATGCTTTCGTTTTTATGAGTTCCCTTTACAACATCTTTTTTTTGGTTTTCAACACAAGATAAAATGAAGACGAAACAGAAAAACAAGGCTGCTGATTTTGTAAAATTCATGGTTAAGTATTTAAATATTAATCACTTGCTGCCTTAAATGGATTCCATGCCGCATCAACCTCCATAATATTATTTTTCTTAGCATAACCTGCATATAAATTTTTCATTTCATCAAACAATTTTGGCATATCCTCTTCTAAAGGATTCATTTCAGAAGGATCGGCAACCACATTATATAGATGCCATTTTCCATCACCAAACATTCCTTCTCTCACTTTCATCAATTTATAATCACCTTTCATTAAATAAGCATTGCCAAATAATTCGAAGGCATACCATTGGTCTTCAGATCTTACAATATCGGATTTACCCTCTAAAAAAGGTCTGGCAGTAATTCCAGATGGTTTTACAACTTTACGGTCTTTATACAGCGTTCCTGGATGAGAAACTCCTGCGTAATCCAAAATAGTCATTGGTAAATCTTTAACGGACATTACTGCGTTTGAAATCAAACCTGAACGATTATATTCCTCACTAAAAGCACCTGGAGGAACAATCATCATGGGTACACGGATTCCTCCTTCTCCAATAAACCATTTCCACCATCGCAATCCTCCAGTAGAGGCATCCGCCCACGATACACCAATAGTATGTTCAGAATTTGCAGTGCCAATTGCGTCAAAACTTTGATCAAATTGCGTTTCAATCCACTTTGCCATTTCTGGGTTACCTGTTCTTGGGTGCGTTGCCTCAAAACCTTCTGGTCCGTTATCAGTCACATAAATAACCAATGTATTATCTAATTGACCAGATTCTTTTAAGTAATCTAAAATCTCTCCAGTTCTATTATCTTGATCTTCAATCATAGCAGCATAAGTTGCCATTACTTTTGCTTGTATTTTTTGTTCTTCCTCTGATAAGCTTTCCCATTTATGAGTTATATCATTGAACTCTGGCTCAATAGCTGTTTCAGTAATTAGACCTTTCGCTTTTAAACTTTTATATCTAGATTTCTTCAGCCCGGCAAAACCTAACTCTAAATATTTCTCATAATATTTATCAATTAATTCTGGTGGTGCTTGTACAGGAAAATGCGCTGTTGTAAATGCCAAATAGGCGAACCAAGGTTTGTTTTCAGCATGACCTTCTTTTATAAAGTTGAGCATCTGATTCGTGTACAATTCTCCCGAATAAACTCCGCTTGGTCTATCAAAATGCTCTCCATTTAATGTAAAGTGTTCTTCTCTTTTAACATTTAAACCATTGGGATCACCAAAGTCTGGTGTCATAGCAATATTATTCCAATGGTTAGATCCACCCGAAAGAATTCCAAATTCTTTGGTAAATCCCCATTCTAATGGCCCTTCACCTCCGGCAGCTTCACCTCCTAAATGCCATTTGCCAGATTTATACACATCATATCCAGCATCTCTCAATAATTCGGCAATCGTTACTGTGTTTCTTGTCAAATAACCTTCATAACCTGATACACCTTTAGTTGGAGGATAAAATGAATAATCAAATGCACCTAGACCAACTTCAATATTGTTACAGCCAGTCATCAGCATAGAACGTGTAACACTACACACTGGTGAGGCATGAAAATTAGTGAATCGCACTCCAGCATCAGCTAAACGATTCATGTTTGGTGTTGGAATTTCTGACCCATATGCCTGTAAATCACCAAAACCAATATCATCTCCTACTAAGAGTAAGATATTTGGTTTCTTTTGTTCAGTATTATTCGCCTTTGAGGTTTTTTTCTTTTCAGACGATTGTCCACATCCTGTTAAAACTATTGCTATAAAAGCAATGTAAAATAGTTTTCTCATAGTCTTAAATTTACTAATTCTTAGAATAGTTCAAGTTTGCTGCTCAGCTTTTCGCTGAATGCGATTCAACGGTAAATTGTGTGAGTAGGGGCAGATAACATGCTTCTTTCCCATCAAACCGCTTCGCAGTTTTAGCGGGAACAAACCTTGATATGTAGCACTTTTCCTGCCATTACTTATGCAAAATGTTGTGTTTAGTAGTACCTTGTCCTTCGTCAGACTTTTGTATTCAATAAAAGTAAAAATATTCCAGCTATAAAAAAAATCCCAATGATGATTCCAATTATTTTTACAATACGTCTGTGTTTTTTTAATTCATTGTCAAGACTTGTTAGGGTATCCTCTTTTAGATTATACAATGCATTCCTTAATTGTTTTAAATAAATATCGTGTGTAAATTTCTGTAGGTATACCATTATTAGATAAGCGAAAACATAAATTATTGAGAGCAGTAAAATTTTGTTTAATTCGAAAATCCCGTCACCGTTTTCCATCGTTAGATTTATTCCGAATGTTACAAAAACTATGGATAAAGCCACAGAGTACCGAGTAAACTTAAGTCGGGTATTAAAGTACTTAATTTTGTATTGTAATAGCTTGTGTAAATCATACTCTTTGGTATCCATATTTTTGATTATTCTCAATTGAACCAACATGAAAACTACCATTGTGATTGAAAGAACTAATAGAAAGCAAATTGTGGCTAGTATTGAAGAATTATTTGAATAGAAACTAATATTATAAATAAAAGCCAAAGATGAACCCAAAGATGCGGCAACTCCAAACCAAATTGTTTTCGGAAGTTTAGATGTAATGCTGATTGAGGTTTTAGAAATACTATCACGGATAAACGATTCATTTAATGATTTGTCTTCTGAAATTTCTTGATTTCCATTTTCCCATATTTCTTCAATGCTGTTCATCTTCTCAGTTTATGTCAATAGTTTTTTTAGTTTCAACTTTATACGAACAATTTTTACACTAATGTTTTTTTCACTTAAACCAGTAATTTCTCCAATTTCTGCATATGTCTTTTTTTCAAGGTAAAGTAGTATAATTCCCTTTTCTACTTCATTTAGTTTTGCAATAGCTTTATGTAAGCTGTTTAATTCATCATCCAAGTCCGGAATGTCTTCTTTTTCTATAGGTGGATCTTGTTTATCTGATATATACTCCTGAATTGGATTTCTCTTTGATTTGCGGATGTTTGTTATTGCAGTATTTAAAGCAATTTTATACATCCAGGTACTGAATTTTGATTTTTGCTTAAAACCTGAGAAAGACCTCCATAATTGAAGAGTTATTTCCTGCATTAGGTCTTTTTTCTCTTCTGAATTATTGCAATAAATATTACACACCTTATGAATAATCCCATTATTGTCGGATATTTCTTTTACGAATATATCTTCAAGGTTTTTATTATTCATAAGCTATTGTAATAAAATGTCAGATTAAAATAAAGTTATGAAAAATGTAATTAATCCTGAGCCCAAAGCAATCAAAGCTGCCGGCAAAATCACTTTTTGATGTTTCTTAATGAATATCTTTTGTTCTTCATCTTTTTTTGATCTGTTGGAAAATACAACTACAGAAAGAAATAAAAGAAAAATGGGCATTATGTAACTGTCCATATTTCCATGAGTTGCATATTTTAAAACCATCATTCCAATTGCACTAATTGCGATAATTGCACCTAAAAAGATTCTTACTCTTGTTTCCATATGTTAAATTTTTAAAAGTTTAATTATTCAATTAGTCGTAGTAATATTAATTCACTACACTTTTAAAAATCTTTTTTATGCGGGATGTTTCTTTTTATCAAACACAATGAGGAGCTAAACGTAGTTCCATGTGTAAAACGAAGATATTAAAAAGGCGGCGGATATGATATTTATGAGTGCAGCGAAATAAATATACATATACCGTCATAGCAATGTTGTAAACATTAGCTATGAGCAATGTTAAGATCGGGAGTTTGGAACATGGTACCAAATTACTATTAGCGTGTTGTTGTGACACGTTTTGGCTCAATGCCCAGCAAAAGCTGTATTTATCAAATATGTTCACGCTATAATTTGGTTTAGCTCCTCATTGAATCACATGAACATTTTGAAATAGAGTTGCGGAGCAACGGTTCAAAATGTTAGCTTTTCGCTGAATGTGATTCAACGGTTTGAATATGGTGCGTGCCGCACTTTATTCGATGGTTTTCTTTTGGTCACGTAATTTCAATTTTACTAAATCACTTTCTAAGAAAATGAAACTGCGGCATGCACTATATTTTATGTTAGCAACTGGGCTTTTCGTT
>JAERTD010000050.1 GCA_016845175.1 Bacteroidota bacterium
TTAGCTATGAGCATTTTTAAGATCGGGAGTTTGGAACATGGTACCAAATTACTTTTAGCGTGTTGTTGTGACACGTTTTGGCTCAATGCACAGTAAAAGCTGTATTTATCAAATATGTTCACACTGTAATTTGGTTTAGCTCCTCATTGAATCACATGAACATTTTGAAATAGAGTTGCGGAGCAACGGTTCAAAATGTCAGCTTTTCGCTGAATGTGATTCAACGTGTTGCAGCTATGCCATGTAGCCGATTTTTACGTTGGATGTGCTTCATAAATCGAATGTTAAAACTATAACAAATGTTTATAACGAAGCACGAACCTGGCTATGTGGTATTAGGTGCTGTTAGCAACTGGGCATTCATTTTTAATCGTGTAAGTTAGATATTTAAGCCTTTTTTTGTTGCACGAACTTTTTAATGTAGCATGGTTTTAATTTGCTTCTTTTTTAAAGAGCAATCTTAAACATGCTTTAAAAACGGTTACTTTATGTAGCTTTTAAAGCTCTTTGGAAAGCATGGGAAAGGCGATGGTTTGGCGACTGTCTGTTTACAAATTGGTTGTGTTTTGAAAAATTAATGATAATTATTAGTTCAATTTTTAATGAATTTGGAAATATAAACTTCATTCTCTTTGGAAACACATGAAATGAAATATAAGCCGGGAGCTAAGTAAGAAACATCAATAGTTGTTTTTGTCTTGCTTCTATAAACTTCAAACCCTGAAATATTGGTGATGATGATTTCACTTAAATGCAAATCACTGTTAATTGATATTACCTCATTTGCTGGATTTGGATAAATAATTATCAAGTCATTATCATCTGAAGGGTTTTCAATTGAAGATGCTTTTTCCACGTCAAAACAAATTTCTGATAGTCCTGCACAATCCTCGTTACCCCAGGTTGATAATCCGGTAATCAGCACATAACGAGCTTTTACAGACCCGAGATTTGGTCCCTCTTCACCGGTATAGGTGTTATCTCCATCGGCTTCTTCCAGTTCAAATGAGACCTGTTCAGTCCAAATAATTCCGTCGAGAGAAATATCGACAACCACCTCTTTCATTCCCCTACCGGTTTCTCCTAAAACATTATAATTCCAGAATTTAGTGGTTGTAAGTTGATAATCATAACCCAAATCGTACATCACCCAGTGCGAAATTTCCCTCTCCGGATTCGGATTCGACTTTACTTCGCACGACAACCAGCTGTCGTGCATGTTTACAGAATGAGTGTCTTTGTAACAGTCTTGTGAGTAGAGTGTGAAGGTAGCAGATATGAAAATTAAAAAGAATATACTTTTCATGATTTTGAGTTTAAATATTAATAAATCCAATGGGCAGATCAGTACTGTATGGGTCATAGAAATTGCCAATATTTGGTAAAACGTAATCCAGCTCACTACCTGTAATACCGAACCATTTGGCCAGTTCTGCGAAATATTCATCGGTTGACAAAGTAGGTAACATTATAGCTCCACCAACATCACTTTCGCCATCAATGGATAATGATGGATAATTACCAAATACAGTTCCTCCATTTATTTTGCCTCCCATGGCCATTACATTTCCTCCCCATGCATGGTCGCTCCCATTACCGTTGGAGGTAAGGGTTCGGCCAAAATCTGACATGGTAAAAGTGATTACATTATCTGATAATCCGAGCTCTTCTACAGCGGATTGAAATTCACTAAGGCCTTTGCTGACATAATTGAGCATTTCAGTTTGGTTGCTTAAAACATTATCATGATGATCCCATCCGCCAAAGTTGATGAAGAATATTTGACGTTTCATACCTAAATCTTCATGTACCGAAATTGTTTTGGCTACAAGCTCCATATCTGCCGACACCGGATTATCTGAAAATTGCGTAGCAAAATCGTGCGACTGTTCCAGAGCAGCGCTAAATTCAACATGGTTCGTTTGAGAGTGCATTGTTTTGTTCGCAAAAGTTGACTTAAATATATCCTGATACTGTTTATCAAGCAGGTTCTCAACTCCGCCTTTAAGCAACAAGTCAAACTCATTGTTCCCTTCGTAAACATTAATCCCCACGCTTCCACCGGCTGATGAGCGAATAGCATACTCGGCAGTATCAACACCCACCTGGTAAACATTTGTGCCTGAAAGTGAAATGTTCATTGAAATATTTTGATTGCTGTTGCCCGATTTGATAATATCAGCCATTCGACCTCCCCATCCTTTTGATGAGCGCGTTTGGGGAATGGAAGTTTGCCATTGTTGTATCTGATCAGCATGAGATAGTAATCCTTTGGGTAGCGGCACCGTTTTGTTCAGGTATTGTTCTTTGGTTGTTGGCTCAATCAAAGTGCCGATATTAGAGATAAATGCGAGTTTGTTGTTATTAAACAAATCCATTACTCCATTCATTGAGGGATGCAAGCCAAACTGTTTCCCATTTGCATCGGTGTAGTTAAGTGGCAATAATTCTGATTGAGACAAAGCAAGATTTGACCGTGTAGCAGAATATTCCTGGTAGAACTCACTATTTCGCGGAACGAGCATATTAAAACTGTCATTTCCTCCTGACAGCAAAAGGCAAACCATAGCTTTGTAATCATCGCCATTGTTTTGTGAAGTAAGATTCATTCCTGATAAGGAGTTTACAACCCCTAGATTGAGAATTGAAGAAAGCAGGGTAGTAGATCCAATTGCTGCACAGGAAGCAGTGCCCAGGAATTCCCGCCGTCCCATGCCTTTTTTATTTTGTTTTCGATACATTTTTTTTATCTTAAAGTTTATTTCTGAATGTTGTAGTCCGGGGCAATAAAGGTGAGATATAAAGCTGACCTTACCCGGTATTCGGGTTCGTTTTCAGGAATTTGAATGACGGTATTAACTATAGATGATTTTGTCTCTTCTGAAAGCAAACCACCGGTTAAAATAAGATCCAGTCTGTCTACCAATGCCTCAACATCATCCGATAATGCCAATTCATTATATAAATCTAGATAGATGTAATCAATCGGGTCAAGTTCGTCTTCTTCATAACCGGGCAGGTTCATATACTCGTTACTGGCCCATGTTGCCACTTCACCATAGAAATCGTACATAAACCACTGGTAAACAAGGTTCATATAATTTATCGAGGTTGCCGAAGTATGAATTTGAAACTCTGGTGCAACCAGATTAGCATCAGCTATTGGCCCATTAGGTTGAAAATCGGGTAAGTAGAAATTGAACACACTCGGTGACGCAAGGATTCCCTGGCTTACGGCCTCATCAAACAGATAGCCCCAATTCCAGAGTCTCCCGGATTCATTGTAAGCATTAAAGGCACGTAAAGCTTGTGTATAACGTAGTAACGGTTCTCTTAATTTACCATGATGTTCATCTTCAACCCAGGAACAATCCATGGCTTCGGCATCCGTGAGGATAGCTCTGAATACAGATTTCATGTCGCCTCTTTCACCATTCTCATTGCTGTTAAATACTGCTGAAACACGCGCTACATAGGCCGGAGAGGGATTTGATTTCACAAGGCGTTGAATCAATAGCCTGCCAATAAAGGGACCTACATTTGGATGGTTGAATAAATTATCAATGGCAGAGTTAATATCTTGTAATGTTGTTTGACCGCCAGCAACAACCTGTCCGTTTAACAGGTATTTCGGGCCGGACTCATGCCAGCTATCGAATGGCTGCATCAATTCCCAAGTGACAACGGTTGCAGGACTTTGGTTGTAATCATTGCCCCATTCAACAGGATATCCTGAGTAATCATCCCATGGCCAATAATAACCAGAGGGTGCGAGTCCGGTAAAAATTTTAGCAAATTCTTTAATGTCATCGTTGTCATAAGTTGGAATTTCATTGCCATCACCATCCAGTTTTTTGGTTCCATCCAAATTCAACTCAAAAAGTCCGATTGAAAACAACTGCATGATTTCACGCGCGTAATTTTCGTCGGGATGGATATTATTATCAGGGTCTGATTTTGGATTATTGATGTGACTCAGGTAAAAACCCATCATCGGATGCAAAGAAACCTCGTACAACATATCCCTGAAATTTCCAAAGGCATGCTTATAAAGCATATCATAATAGTTTGCCATTCCGGGACCACTCAATTCAAGGTTTGATTTTTCAGAAATTACAAAAATCTGACTCAATGCCTGCGTAGCACGTTGTCGTAGTAAATCATCTGATTTCAATGTATTGTTCCACCAGGCCATCTTCCAGTAAAACCAGTAGGGGATTACTGCATCAGTGGCGTTTACCACAGCGTCATATCCCCATTTTTCAATGTACTGAGGATAGAAATGTTCCCAGATCATCCATGTTGTATCTTCAAAGCTTACCATTGGTTTTTCAAGTTGCTCATCAATCCAATTCGAAATCCCATGATCAGCAACATGTAGAATGGTCTCGTAGTCAGCGCCCAATGTTGCGTTACCAAGAAATCGGGCAGCCATGAACTCGTCAATTCCTAAACCACTGCCATCAATCGTATGGATTGCTGTTGACATGTCATGATCTGAACTTGATGATACCGTAACTCCCTGGTTATGACCCGCACCCACATAGTCGGTGTGTACCTGGGCTGAAGAAAGGTTTACAAGTGAAATAAATAATAGAGTTTTTAAAAGCTTCATATGCATATGAATTAAATATTATTCAGCAAAATAAATCAATAGGTAACATAATGTTTTTGACCTGTATCAAAAAATGGAGTTTTATTGGCAGCTTACAACCAAAGTTTAGCAGATTGCTTTACCCAATTTGATTTTTACGATTCAGTATTAGTAATATAGAAGAATGCCTCTTTTGAATTGTCGGTACATAAAATGCGGTATCCTTCATCGTTTATCAGTGTACCACCGCTTTCAATAATTTTATGCTTTGTATCGTGCAAACTTTGTACTCCAAAACAAGAAATCCAATATTCGTATTTCCCTTTCACCTCAACCGGGAATTCCATGATATCGGCAATGTGTTCCTCTTTGTTTGTATATACTTCAAAAGCACCTCTGTAAGTGTCTCTGATTATCCAGTTAAATATACCTTGATAAAAAGGGAGAACCATTGATTTGTCAGACACATGCAATTCATTCCAAACGAGTGTGTTGGCTTTATTTTTTGTCCGAGTAGATTTAAGCGAATTACCTTCATATATTGTAAACCCCGCACCCATGGGATCGCGTATCAAGGCTACTTTCCCGTATCCGTTTATTTCTTTTTTCATTTCAATGATCCCACCTAATTCACACGCTTTTTCAAGCGTTTTGTCCAAACGATTTACCTCAAAGTATGTCATCCAGAAATGAGGCATCCGCATTTGTTTGAATTTGTCCGGGGTTTCGTACAAACCGGCCACAGCCTGATTGTCATAAAAGGCAGTGTAATAGTCACTTTCTTTATAAAACTTCCAGCCAAAAATCTGTTCGTAAAAAGGAATAGAAAGTTGTGGTTGATAAGTAGACAAGTCGGAATAAATGGGATTATTTGGTTTCATGCTGTTCATGATTTGCTTAATCATACTATTTGCGTTTCCAGGTTTCTGAATATGGTTCTCCTTCAAGAGTAATCTGAACGGTTAAATCATCTCCTTTTAAGGTGAATTTCACCTGATAGTGACTACCATCCGGCATATACATCTTTCCTGTTGAATACTTTCCGTCATTATAAAATACGTCTTCTAAGAAGTAATCTTCTTCATTGTTATTCCCTGTATATTCTGTTGTTCCATCATTGTAGTAGTGCACTTTACCAAAATACTGATCGTCATACTTAATAATTTCGTAGATAGCCATATAGTATTCGTTTTTCACTTCCCAAACCCCAACAATACTATCACCCGTATTTGAAAAGAATTTCGATTGAAGTTGTTTAACAACTGAGGGGTCGTCGTCACCAGAATATTTATTGGTTTCGGTTGCTTTCCTGATTGAATCCATTTCGGATTTCATTTCAGCAATTCCACTAGTAATCATTTGTTTTTTTCTCTCCGTTTTTCCGTTACAAGCGGTGATCAACATCAGAAAAAGTATTGTGATCACGAATGTTATATTATTCATAATTATCGTTTTGAAATTAATTTATTGCAAAAATACTTTCCAGGTCAGAAATTTTCTTTGACGTGCGTCAAAATCGTCAAAAGTGTTGAATTCTTTGTTTTATTTCTTTTAGCCTTAACCACTGTTGAAAATATATAGGCAGACTGACTACACTCTCGATGTATTGATACACATACATGATTAAAGCAATCAGGGCTCCGTATTTAACACCCTCTTCTCCAATTATTGAAACAACAATTGAAAGCCCAAGTAAAAGCATCATAACAAACCAACTGAGCGAAAAATTTATCGTTTCAATATCTGACAATTTAATATTCCATTTCATCAGTTTAATAAGATGGTGCTTTAGATAAAGCTGCCGGTTTGAAGCAAGGATATTTACCTGAGCCTCCAGTTCATCATTATATTCAACATTGTATCGGAATGTTCTTTTGCTGCTTATCAGATAAATAACAAAAACAACGCTTCCGGCAATTAAACATGCAATGAAAATCTTCAGGTTTATAAAAGCAATAATTACAACAATACCCAAAAGGCCCAGACTATGTTGGATTATTTCAGGTAATTGAAACTCGGCGAATTTCACCATTTCAGATAACATATTCAGGCGGGCAGTTTTTAATGAATACTTACCCTGAGGTAACTGCTTAATGGTTCTGCTACTAATGGTTGTATACATTTTGGCGTAAAACCTTGAATCAAACACACGTCGTAATCCACCAATAATAACCAACATAATTCCTAATCCTCCCAGTTGCCAAATGCCGATGAATTCCTTTTCCAGCACGCTGCTGATCGCTTTACCGATAAACAATGGAAATAAAATAATTAGTATCGACTCTACCAGGATGAGTGCCAGCGTGAACACCAGACGCCATTTGTATTGTTTAATTAAATGTTTAATACGCATACAGCCAATTTATAACAGGCTCGGAATAAGCCAGACTCCAAAGTGACAGTACCAACCACAAAATCGTAACCACCCAAAAAAAGAAAGGTGTTTCATCACGACTGAAATTATCCAGATAAGATGTATGTCTGTTTATAATTCCCTGAATACTCCAGAAAAGGAAAAGGGCAGCGAAGTAAAAATTGATTAATTCAAACCAGAAGGCAAAGGGCAACAATAATAGAGCAACAATAGTTTTCCAATTTCTTGTTTTTTTATTCGCTTCAATTATATCAGACGATGTTAAGCTTGGAACTAACTCTTTGCCTTGTTTCTTTTTTTTCCTGGAAGACCATTTTTCTAAAGATTGATACACTCCCCATGCACCATACTCCAATTCTTTAGTAGTCATTTTTGCAGGTTGAAACACTGCGTGTAAACCATCATATTTTGACCAATCCTTGGTTAGTATTCTTCCTTCCAAATCTAATTTGTTAAAGGTTTCAGAACCTGGGAAAGGAATTATTAAATGAGGATATGCTGTATCAACATCAATATCCTTAATAAAATCCAAAGTTTGGGCGAAAATTTTTGTGTCATGAGCATCAAATCCAAAAAGGAAATCACCTATTACTTCTATGCCATAACTTTTTATAATCTTTACATAGTTCTTGATTTCTTCAGGCTTAACAAAGCCTTTTCCTTGTTCTTTTAATGCTTCTTCCGAAGGTGTTTCTATTCCAAACAATAATGCTTTTACACCGGCTTTTTTAGCTGCTGATAACAGCTCTTTGTCTTTTGCGATAAGGATTGTTGTCTCACCATAAAAACTCATGTTGAGTGGAGCCAGTGCTTCGAATAATTCAAGCGCATATTTTTTGTTCTGTGTTAAATTGTCTGAATGCAATTCAACCCATTCAATCCCTTTTTTTTTTAATTGTTTCAACTCCTCAACTATGTGCGAAACCGGACGCAAAGTGAACTTATCAAAGAACTTATGAATCAAGCAGAAATCACAATGCATAGGACAACCTCTACTTATAACAACCGACCATGTCCAACCATATTTTGAGAAAGGAATTTTGTTTGTAGGATAAGGTTTCATTTCTGCTAAATCAAGTGGTGTTGACCGCTTGTATGACTTTTTTAATTGATTGTTTTCTATATCGATAAAAATCTTTTCCCACAGCTCCTCCGATTCTCCAAGAATTAGAGTGTCGGCATTTTTTGCTGCTTCATCTTGAAAAAAGTAAGTATGCAAACCTCCTAAAACAGTAACTACACCTTTAGTTTTAAATACTTTGGTGATTTCATAAGCCCGGTAAGCATCTGGTGTTGACATAAATACGGCAACCACATCGGCATCCGATTTAAAATTGGTTTTCATGCCTATGGTCTCATCACACATTTCGATATCGACACCTTCGGGCATTGCTGCTGCGGCCGAAAATATATTCTGTGGGGGGCCACCTGTTTCTGCTTTATATTGAGAATAAGAACTACCTGCTGATGCTTTAATTAAATAAACTTTCATAATAAAATATTTTTTAAAATTCAAAAGCTATGCGAATAATTGGGTTACGATAAGGTGAGTCGGCTTCATTATTGAGTTTAAAACTCATCAATAGTCCTAAACTAAACCTGTCAGATAATGGTTGTTTGTAACCAATACCAATAAAGGGTGTGTAATTTAGTGTGTTATACTTGTAATCTCCTGTTTGTTCTGTGTAAGTACCATTTCCATACAATACTTCATAGGACGTTTGTAAGAATATGTTTCTGACAGATTTATCGGAGTTTTCAAAAGGGACGTATCTGAGAAACAGCTCACCTCCCAAATACAACACCTTATCCTTAATTATTTCTTCCGAACCAGTAGAGTCAGCAGGATTATAATAATAACTCTCTGTTGCGTAGAATGAAAGAGAAGCCCCAAGCCCCATATAAAGTTGAGGTACAATTTTAAAGCCAATATGCGGAATTAATTCAACCCTGTCCACATAACGGCCCAGATCAGCGGATACAGCAGCGCCCCAAAAAAAAGACCTGTTTGTTGTTTGAGCCTGTAAGTTCAAGCTGCCGATACAAACCAGCAAAATCAAAATTATCCTTTTCATACTTCAGTTCTCGTATTTGTTAAATATTTAAACAAAAGTATATGGTTAGGTAAAAAATAATTTTGACCCAAGTCAAAAAGTTATTTTTTCCCCCTTATCCGGCTTAATGTTTCCTGTGAAATTCCAAGAAATGAGGCGATCAACCCAAGTTTTACCCGCTGTTCAATGTTAGGGAAATAGTTTTGTAACATATTGTATTTTTCCAAGGCCGATAAAAAAGACCATCCTTTCGAAAAATAATCCAAAAACGAAAGACTTTCTTCAGCTAATAATCTTGCGAAGTTGCCAAATGGTGGAGAGTCGGCAATGAGTTTTTGATATTTTTCATAGCTGATAGCATATAGAATACAATCCTCTATACATTCTATCTCTTCAAATCCTTCTTTCTGGGAGTAAAAACTATACCATGCTGTTACAAATTGATTTTCGGCGTAGAACCAGGAAGATACCTGTTTGCCATTGTGGAAATAAAAATTGTGTATTACTCCTTGCTTAATAAAATAGAGTTTACGAGAAAGTTGATTCTGCTCCAATAACTTGCTGCCTTTGGGCATATCAATTTGTTCAAAGTCCTTTTGTATTCTTTCCCTTAAGCTTATATCCACAAAGCAGCGGATACTAATATATTGTAAGAGGTTTTGCATATGTAAACTCTTTTTTTGTCTTGTTGCTAATGAGGAGCTAAACGTAGTCCCATGTGTAAAACGAAGATATTAAAAAGGCGGCGGATATGATATTTATGAGTGCAGCGAAATAAATATTTATATACCGTCATAGTAATGTTGTAAACATTAGCTATGAGCATTTTTAAGA
>JAERTD010000051.1 GCA_016845175.1 Bacteroidota bacterium
GGGTAAAATTATTTTTCATCAGGCCATCTCAGGAACTGCTAAAGAACCAGAGCTAAGCGATATAGGACCCTTGCGGGCACTACTTAAACCAGTGGGGAACCTCTTTGAAGACCTGTTGGTAACCGATGAGGATATATTCTATACAGGAAAAATTGTTCACCCCAAGGTAAAAAAATGATCATGAATCTCTGTGTATATTTATAATCTGGCATGCATAGCAGCTCCAATGTAACATATCCCTATGCTTAAAAAAGTTCTCATTTTATTGTTTGGCTTGTGCTTGTGGTTTATACCAGCTCCTGAAGGCATAGACCCCCAGGCCTGGCATCTGTTTGCCATATTCATTACCACCATTTTTAGTGTTGTATTTAATGCTTTCAACATATTGGTGGCTTCCATATTTGGGCTTGTGGTAAGCATACTCACCGGCACCCTGGAGCCCGTGGAGGCTTATTCGGGTTTTTCTGATGGCATTATCTTGTTAATAGTCATGGCTTTTCTGATTGCCAAAGCCGTGGTTAAATCAGGCTTGGGGAACAGGATAGCATTAATGATGATCAGTCGTTTTGGTCACACAACCCTGGGATTGGGCTATAGTTTAATGGCCACCGATCTGCTCATAGCTCCGGCCTTCCCCAGTAATACAGCCCGTTCAGGATTGTTGTTCCCCATTGTGTTTTCAGTGTCGGAATCCAATGATTCCCATCCCAACCATCCTTCCAGTAAAGACATGGGCAGCTTTCTCATGTTTGTGAGCATGTTTGGCATTGGCTTGTCTTCTGCCCTATGGCTTACAGCCATGGCTGTTAATCCGGCAGGCGCCGCCATTGCCAATGAATTTGGATTGAACATTCATTTCGGTAACTGGATACTGGCAGCATTTGTCCCTACATTGGTGTCGGCCATTGTGTTACCCTATGTGGTTTACAGAATCTATCCTCCCAATATTAAAAACACACCTGAAGCTCCCCGCAAAGCCAAAGAGCATTTGAGTGAGATGGGTAGCCTAAGCCGTGATGAGTGGATAACAGCTGTGGTTTTTTCCTTCCTGGTCCTGGCCTGGGCACTTTCTGATGTATTTAGTATTGATAAAACCGTGGTGGCCTTTTTGGGCTTGGGTTTGCTGGTGGCTACCCAGGTATTTACCATGGATGATATTCGTAAAGAAGGGGAAGCCTTGAGCACCATGATCTGGTTTGCCATTTTATATACCCTGAGTACCTATTTGAGTAAACTAGGTTTTATGACCTATGTGGGTGATATGCTGGCACTACAGTTGTTAGGACTTTCATGGCCACTGGCTTTTGTGATTCTGGTGGCGGTGTATGTGTTATTTCACTATCTATTTGTGAGTCAGACTGCCCATTTGCTGGCCTTATTTGGTGTCTTCCTGGGTGCAGGCATCAGTGCTGGCGTCCCCCCATATCTGTTGGCCTTTATGCTGTTGTTTGCTACCAATTTCTTCTCTGTAATCACTCCCCAGGGATCAAGTTGTAATATTTTGTACATCAGTAGTGGGTATATCAAACCCCAGGAGGTGTATACATATGGTGGGTTGGTTACCCTTATGAGTTTCCTAATCTATATGAGTATTGGATCTGCATGGCTGATGTTGGTTTTCCATTAAAAGCTTATTCTTGAAGTTGATTATGATTTTGAATACCAAAGCTTATTATTTTTATGGTCATCGGATATTAGAAAGCAAAAGTGTGAGCATCACTTAAACAACCTAAATAAATGAAGAAGTATTTCATCATTCTGCTTGTTTGTATAGTAGCTGGAAGCAGCCAGGGGCAAACTGCTAATCTTACCGTCAAGGTAAAAAACATCAAAGAAGTCAAAGGCTCCATGTCTGTGGCTCTGTTCAACTCTGCTGAAGGCTACCCCTGTGGTGACAGTTTTTATCAAGCCAAATCACATGCATTGGATTCTCTGAGCTTCAGCATGGTTTTTAGTGACATCCCCCTCGGGATTTATGCGGTGGCCGTATTTCAGGATACCAATGACAATGGTGAACAGGACACCAACTGGTTGGGTATCCCCAAAGAACCCTATGGTTTTTCCAATGATGCGGTGGCCAGGATTGCCGCCCCTGATTTTGATGATGCAAAATTTGAGGTGAAAGAAGATATAGAAATAGTTGTTTCACTAGTTAATTAAAACAGACTTATGAAAAAAAGTATAATCATTTTAGCCTTTTTAGGAGTGCTTCCATTGCTGTTGTTCGGACAAGCTGAAGAAGGTCGCTTTTTATTATCCGACAGCCCAGTGAAACTCACCACTTTCTACGCAGAGATCAATCCGGGAACATCATTCTCCGCTATGAATGATCAATCCGTTAATATTTCTGAATTATCAGCTGGTTTGATACTCAACAATAAATTTTATTTGGCATTTTTCATGACCGGGTCTCCTAAAATCAATACGGTTAGTGTCCCTGAACCCGGAACAGAAAAGTATGATAGCTGGGAAGAGGCAGGTGTAGAATTGGATCAAATAAGCAAGGATACAGAATTCCTTTATGTAAAATTTCGACATACAGGTCTAAGGGCAGGATATATGCACAATACCCATAAGACTATATTCTGGCGTACCGGACTTCAATTTGGGTTTTCAGGAGGTTTGAATATGACCGAGGACCAAACCTTTTTGGGTATGTTTGACAATCTGGTGTTTGAATCCAGTATTATGACCCTTGAACCACAGTTTGGTATGGGTGTAAATTTATTACCCTGGTGGCGGCTTTACCTTGATGCTGGTTATCGCATGATGAATGTGGATACACGCATATTATCAAGTACCAATACCGATAGTTTTACCTTTAAACTGGGTTTTGCTTTTGGAAATTTCAGGCAGAAATAAGTTAATCTTTGAACCACTTGAAATGAAGAAACGAATTTACTTAGGGGCAGTCATACTTATAATCGGCTTTCTTGCTCCCTTGTTCATCCCAATTGTCCTTGCCACTGATTGGTCATCTACACTTAAATCCTTTGTTTCGGGCGCCCTGGCCTTTGGTATTCCTGAAGTATTTATGCTGGTATCCGTTGCTGTTATGGGAAAGGATGGCTTTGCTTATTTGAAACGATACCTTGGACTTGTCATAAGAAGGTACGGGCCACCCGATTCAGTGGGCAGGACCAGGCACATCATCGGAGTTGTTATGTTTATCTTTCCTCTGGTTTTTAGTATTGTATTTCCTTATATACAGGATTATTTGGGTTTTATCAAAGACAATGAAATCCTGATAATGATCATCTTACACTGCCTGCTTCTAAGCAGTTTATTTGTATTGGGCGGAGACTTCTGGGACAAACTCAGGGGTTTGTTTCTTAGAAAAGCAAGAATAAATTACGACAGTCCATAATTCGACCATAGAATAGTTTGTGAAAACTAGTTGATAAACCAATAAGACTTACATGATAAAAAAGTTATTCCAATCTAAAAAAGAGCTAAGTCAGGCCATTATGGAAAAAGGTGAGAAACAGCTTTTTCGGTTGGCAGTAATTATCGATGTGCTCTATGCCTTGATGATTTACAAACTTTTTACTTTAATGCCCAACCCAGAGGTTGACGGTTTTGGAAGGGAAGAGTTGTTCAGGGTTTTAACCGAAAGCTATTTAAACTATACAGTAATAATAATTGGCCTTGTTCTTGTCCTTTTGTATTGGGGCATGAGCAATTCCCTTTTTGGCAATTTACAGCGAACCAATGGTTTTCATGCCACCCTTTCCTTGTTGCAAGTATTTTCACTGATGTTATACATTTATTTTGTACGACTTGATGCACAATTTGAAGGAGAAGTGGCATTGATGCAGCTGCAAAGCGCATTTCTTGCTGTTGCGGGATTTTTAGCTGTTTGGAGCTGGCATTATGCGGTTAAGAACAATTTGCTGAGTGAGGCACCATCCAAACAGGAAAAAGACGACCTGTACATCAAACTGATGCCGGAACCAGTGGTTTCCCTGCTAACTTTCCCTCTGGCCTGGATCGGTCCAGGGGCATGGACTTTGGGCTGGTTGTTATTGATTCCGGTGGGTTGGATCGTTAAAAAGATGGTGACCAGAAAGAGTCAATTAACAGAAGAAGTTAGTGATTAATAATTCATCCATATCTTGAAGATCAAAACCTCTTTCCGATATAAAGCCGGAACTGTTCCGTGGCCATATCAATATTGTAGTTATTGGTATTCATATTTCTGATAAGGGTGGAAGCAGTTAATCCTGCGAAAAGGAATTTATTTTCATAACCAATAGAAGCTTTCATGGCCAGCTGAAGGTTGGCATTACGCTTGATGTCCTGAATACCTTCTGAGTTTTTGATTCTTATGTCTTTGTAGCCCAAGCCGGGGTTGACGGTTCCATTGACAAAGAATGATTTAGAGATCACCCAGGTATAGGTATATCCAAAACTTAAGCCTGTCGCAAAATATTGATAGGCACTGATATCAAGTCCTGAAGATATGCTATCAGGAAATTCTGATGGGAAAAATCCATTTTCGGATTCAGATGCATCGTAATTGATAAAAATACCCAGCAAAATACTACCCGAACTTCTTTTCTGTATTTGGGTGCGTGAATAGGCTGCTTTATTGGAGAATTTGTGGTGATTCAGAATATAAAGGGCAGAAAAGCCCAGTGAAAGTGTCTTCAAATCGGGAAGTTGTGGATAGTAATCCTTGTCCCATGTTACGAAATCATCGGGATTTGAATTGTAGTAGCCTTGATAATATCTCAAATATGCTTCTCCTGACAAGCGTTTCAAGGATACACTTCCTTGGATATCTAACCTGCTTGTCTTACCAAGTTTTCTAATACGCTCATCGGTATGGGGCAGTCCAACACCCAACCAAACCCCTGCACCTTTATAAGAAACGCCTACACCAAGCGTCATGGGACTATTGGGCAGCAATTTTAAGCTGCTATTGTCATGTCTAATCTCCATGGCGTTGTGTCGGTAAGCTGTATACAATTTTAAGCCCCAGGCTTCCTTTACAGACTCATAATAGTTTATGGTTGTGTCACTAGCCACTTTTTGCGCTCGCAACAAAAAACAAGACATCACAACAATAGTAAATATGAAGCATCGCTTATACATGGACTACATAGTGAATGTAAGCGAAGTTATAAAAATGAATCCAATACCCTTATTTGATCCAATGAAAGAGCACAAAAAAGTATGGCATACGCCAAGTTAATGGTGATGAATAATCCTTATAATATCATGAGTTTACCGGGAATCTTTACTACTTTTGTATGGGATTACCGATTGGTGATTTCAACCACAACAACACAGTATTAAAGCATATATTTAATTAACAGGCAACCCTTCAGTCATCCTGAGCTGTCTTGTAGAAGTCACATGAAATCAATTAAGAAAATTCTCATCGTCGTTTTGTTATTCTTAGGTCATCTGACTTATGCTCAAACGGATCTTAAGGTTGAAGAATTACCTTACGCCGACAATACCATACAGTACAACAGAGATACTTTGGTGGCCTGGATTCAAAACATTCTTCACGGGGGCGGTGGCTTAATTGACACTGCAAGCATCAAGTTTACAGGAAACTACCAGGCCTGTGGCCGCTTTTATGATGGGCATGACATTGGCTTTGATAAAGGTCTGATTTTGTCAACCGGTAAGGTAGAAAATGCGGAACCTCCCAATTCCGTGGGCGCCATGTCAGACCAGTTTTATCCCTTCGACCCCTTTGTTTCGCATGGTGATCCAGACCTTTTGAGCATGTACAATCAGTTGTTCTCCGCCACCGGAGGTAAAGACACCAATATTGTTTACACAGGAGATGCTGCAGTAATTGAGTTTATATACCAACCTTATGGTGAAGAAATAAGGCTGGATTATGTGTTTGCTTCTGAGGAATATCCTTCCTCAAGATTCCAACCCACCAATGATGTGGATTTGACTGGATGGACAGGAGATGGTCAGGTTTTTGACCTGTTGGGTATTTCCATGGAAAAGTTTGGCTTTCATAATCTTGCTTTTTTGGATCCCACAGCCAATCCGCCTGAACCTGAAGTACAACGTTGGGTTACTGTCCAATCTGTCAATGAAAACTCAGCCTACTCATCGTACTACCAGCCCAACCCTCCTCTCATAGGACCTAATCTGGGCACTCAATTTGATGGCCTGACAAAAACGGTAGGTGATCTGGGACCCTTGCGAATCAGGAAAAAGGAGGTGACACCCTGTAGTAAATACAATATCAAAATTGCCATTGAAGACTTCTTTTGGCGCACCCCAAATCCTGAAGTTATTGATTCAGGTTTCATGATTAACTCAGCCGTATTTCTGGAAGCTGGTAGCCTTTTAGGGTATGCAGAAGGGCCAGTAAATGACCAGCCAGGCTGGACACTTGATTATGAGTACACCAATACTACTATGGAAGGTAATTTGGTGGAGAATTGTAATGACATTATCGTTACGCTGGAATTGGAAAGACCCGCCACAAGGGAATACCACATTCCCTTCAGAATTGTATTGCCTGACTTCAGAGATAAAATAGAAGTTAGTTATGAAGGCGGTGATGTAATTATTGATGACACCATCAGGTTTTATGATACAGATACCATGAAGGTTGTTCGATTGAAGGCCGTTAATCTGACTGCTGACATACCCAATGTGCAGTTCCGGTATCCGCTGAATCCCTGTGATATTACCAATCCCTTCGGAGGTGGTTTTTCAGGGGAAATTGAGTTTGACCTGAGAAACAATGAGCCCTTTAGCTTTACTGCCAATCCCAAAAACTATGCTGCCTATTGTAAGGAAACCATCGAACTTACGATAACCGATGTAACTAATGGCGGGGTCTCACCTCTTTTCTATTATTGGGATGGTGATGTGGTCTCACATGAAACCATTATGTATCAGGTCGAAGCCAGCCCTGATTATGTGCCCATTCTTGTAAAAGATAATTGTGGAAACGAGGCCAACCCCATGGTTCAGATTAACAACAAACCCATTATTCTCGAAAGCATACTCGATGCTTTCCTTTGTGGTCCGGGTCAGTCGGTGACCATAGATGTGCTAGCCTCCATGCCCAATTATAGTGATTACACTATCGATCATGTGCGTTGGTATAAGCTTCCCAATACACCTCTGGGCGAGGCTGATGGCAACCAGATTACTGTAGTATATGACGAA
>JAERTD010000052.1 GCA_016845175.1 Bacteroidota bacterium
AAATGGAATATCATCCACATAAGCTTCTTCTGAAAAATCATATGTCATATTTGACGCATGTACATTTACCATGAGTAAGAGGGAGAGGACTGTGGTCAGTAGAATGTTGTAGGTTAAAGTTTTCATCGCTCTGGTATTTTAGTGTTTAACTTCAGATAGCCTATTGCGAATGCCGTGCCAAAAATTATAAAGCGCTGAATATAAAATAGATAATAGCAAAACACCCCCTGGGGTACCCCCCTGTGTTTTGTGTTTCTTTCGAACAAGAATGTACGCTAGCGTACACAAATGAACACTTCTCTAAGATAGAAATGAAAGGGTTTTGTTTATTTCGGCGGGCCCAGAACCAGCACGATTTCGCCTTTGACTGTAGTCTTTTCAAAATGGGCATGAACCTCTTGCAGACTTCCCCGGATTTGTTCCTCGTATATCTTAGTTAATTCGCGGCTAACACTTACCTGACGTTCGGGACCGCAAAACTCCATCAGTTGTGCCAGACATTTGGCCAGACGGTGGGGTGATTCATACAAGACTACGGTGGTAGGCATGGCTGCTATGGCTTTCAGCCTGGTTTGCCGGCCTTTTTTATGGGGAAGGAAGCCTTCAAAATAGAAACGATCACAGGGCAGCCCTGAGTTTACCAAGGCCGGAACAAAGGCAGTAGCTCCCGGAAGACATTCCACATCCAACTGCTGCTGTATGCAGTTCCTTACCAACAAAAAACCGGGATCAGAGATGGCAGGTGTGCCGGCATCGGTAATTAATGCCATGCTTTCACCTTGTTTAATCCTATCGGTCAGATCTTCCACCACCTTATGTTCGTTGAATTGGTGGTAGGCCTGCATCCGCGTTTGGATGTCGTAATGCTTCATCAGTTTGCCGCTGGTTCGCGTGTCTTCGGCCAACACCACATCCACGGACTTCAATACAGTTAGTGCCCTGAGCGTAATATCCTCAAGGTTTCCAATGGGTGTGGGAACAACATACAATTTCGACATGATACAAATCTAATGAATAATGGACTAGTATAAAATTCTTATTTGGTGAGCCCCATCTTATTGGGAGGATACGAAATCAGTCAGCAAATGAAAAAGTCCATCGTAGGTGCTAAAGGGATAATCCGCAGCCACATCGGTAGTCAGATGGTATTGTTGGTTTTCCTTTCCTCTGGTATAAATGAAGACTGCCGGAACTCCTTTTTCATAAAACGGACAATGGTCGCTGTTGCATGATTCACCCCTGCTTTTTACTTCGGATATGTATTCAGCTGTAGTATTAATGTTGTCAAACTGGTCAAATACCTCTGGTAATACCGCGCCATTAACAATGGTAATGCCCTCACTACCTGTGCCCACCATATCCAGATTAACAAGGACTTTGATGTTTTCCAATGGGAATATGGGATGGTCGGCGAAATAATTGGAGCCATATAACCCGGCTTCCTCACCACTAAAGGCTATGAATACCATATTAGCGATTGTTTGGTTTTCAGCTAATGCATAGTGGCGTGCCAGGTCCAGTAGAACAGCTACGCCACTGGCATTGTCATTGGCCCCCGGATACAAGGCATCTTTACCCATCATGCCCAAATGATCATAATGGGCTGTGAACACGATATATTCATCGGAAGATTTCTTGCCGGGCACAAAGGCCACCACATTTTGTGTGGGGTAGTCTGTGAAATATTTGTTTTTAGCCTGAACATGAAGCTCAGAAGCATTTTTCGGTATCTTGTCTTTCCGAATCTTTAACCAGACCGTTTCTTCCACCTGCCTGGCATTGGATACATGCCAGTAAGGCGTTTTGTCAGTAATTAAGGCTACGGCCTCAATGCCGGGGATGGTTCTGCCGTAATGCTTGCGCATATTTTTATCTCCAAGAAAGAAGATGCTTTGATCGGTATGTTGCTGCATTAAGGGAAATAAGGAATCCATATTGGATCCTTCTTCTGTCATATCCACTATTCTATAAGTCTTATTAACGGAGGCTGAAGAGCTGCTGATCACATAATCGATTCCGGGAATCAGTTCTTTGCCATCGATGCTTACTTCTAATTTACCCGGGAAGCTGTTTATGGGGAATGAATACGATTGAAAATAGTCATTACCAAAGGCTTGCAGTTTGTTTTTCTCAAACTCACGGGCAATATATTTTGCCGCTTTCTTATCTCCATGCTTCACATAACCCCTGCCATAGTAGTTCGGACTGGCCAGGGTTTCCAGTACTTCACGTGCGTATTTCACATCCTGCGCAAACAAAGAAAACATGAGAGATAGCAGGAAGAATGTTGTAAGAATGTGTTTCATCTTAAGCCAGCTTGCGGTCCAGTAAGGCTTTTAATTTCAAATAAGCCTCATTATCATCCTGCCATTGGTTGGCTACTTTCAGTTCAATGAGGAAGGCCTGAATGCCGGCATTGGTTGTGAGTTCATTGAGTTCGTCAATGGTTTTGTTGTAGCGACCCAAATCCCCACCAAACAATTCGTTGATAAAAAGAAACTTTTCGTTAATGCCTATTTCCTGTCGCAGGTCAGATACCTGGGCATGTTGCATTTTCTCTGCCAGACTTTTTTCTTCAGGCTTGTTGAATTGGTCACTTACCGTGGCTTCTGCTGATGCCGAAAACAAATCGATGGTGTTTTTGGGAGATTCTTCCTCGGCCTCTTCCTGGGGAGGAGGGCTTTGCTCTTTTACTTCTGCAACAGGGGTAGGTGGTGGGGTAACTTCTACAACCTCTTTTACCGGAGGAACTTCTTTTTGAATAGGTTCAGGAATTACCTCTGCCTTCTCAACCACTTCGGGTATGGGAGCTTCAATGACCTCTTTTGGAGGGGTGATTTCAGGTTTGGGAACTTCAATGGCAGCTTCTTTCACCACTGGTGGTTCAACGGCTTTAGGTTCAGCTATCACTTCCTTTTCAATGATTTTTGGTTGTTCCGGGGCTGCTTTTTCTTCCACAGCGGTATCGCCCATCTCAAGCTCCAAATCCATCAACTGATCATAGATGTCACGGGTTTTCTGGAGCATAAGTTCCACATCCAATTGATGCAGCTCATAGCCCTTGCGTTGAAATCTTTTGAGGTGGGCCTGGAAGGTTTCCAGATCCATACCTAGCGACATCATTATTTTTTCCTTTTTCATTGCTAAAAAGTTCCTTAGTTTTGCTACTTATTAACGATGCAAGCCAGTATTTTGGTATTTAACCACTGGCAACACATCAATCGGTAAAGTTACGCATTGTAAGCATCCAAGAAAACTAATTTTAGACCTAACCGGAAATATTTTAGCCCAAAGTCAGAATCCATGTTTCTCGAAAAAGACCGAAATAACGAAAATAAGAATGGCTGGATAGAAGTAGTCTGTGGTTCGATGTTTTCCGGAAAAACCGAGGAGCTGATCAGGCGATTGAAACGTGCCCGTATAGCCAAACAAAAGGTGGAAGTGTTTAAACCTGCTGTTGATACACGCTATGATGAAGAAGATGTGGTTTCTCATGATGAAACCAAAGAGCATTCCATTCCGGTTCAAAATGCTTCACAAATCTTGTTTTATGCCGAAGATTTTGAAGTAGTGGGTATTGATGAAGCACAGTTTTTTGGGAATGAGTTGGTGGGCGTTTGCAATGAGCTGGCAGCCAAAGGCAAGCGCGTGATTGTAGCTGGTCTGGATATGGACTATCTGGGAAAACCCTTTGGCCCCATTCCCCATTTGATGGCTTCAGCTGAATATGTAACCAAGGTTCACGCCATCTGTATTCGTTGCGGCGACCTGGCCAGTTATTCCCATCGTACCATAGCTGACGATAAACTGGTGGTATTGGGTGAAACCGATAATTATGAACCGCTTTGCCGGCATTGTTTTCAACAAACCCAGTCTTAGATTCGCATTTCCCTTTCTTCCCAGGCCCATGCTCATGAATTCGAATAATCTGATTATGTGTGGTCATCCCTGATAATCCCCAATTTTACTACTTTTGCAATCGCATTTTTAATTAAATATAACATGAGAAATATCCTATTGGCTTTATGTGTAATGATTGGCATACAGCTGACTGCACAAAACGAGAAACCCGAAACCCTGGTTGTGATTCATACCACTTATGGTGATATCACAGCCAAACTCTATAACGACACACCCAAACACCGCGACAATTTTATCAAGCTGATCAACGAAGGCTGGTTTAACAACTCACCCTTCCACCGGGTAATAAGGGGCTTTATGATTCAGGGTGGTGGCCATATGGATGGAAAACCAGATCCTGGTTATACCATTCCTGCTGAATTCCTTCCCCACCATTTCCATAAAAAAGGAGCATTATCTGCAGCAAGGATGCCTGACAGTATGAACCCAAGGAAAGAGTCATCAGGCTCTCAGTTTTATATTGTACAGGGACGCCCTATGCAGGAAGGACAGGTAAAAGCCTATGCCATGAAAACAGGAGCTAACTACACTGATGAGCAAATAAAAACCTATGCCACCATAGGAGGGACTCCTCATCTGGATGGTGCTTATACTGTCTTCGGTGAAGTATTGGATGGCTTTGATGTGATCGACAAGATTGCTGCCGTTAGAACCGCCCAAAATGACAGGCCTGTTGAAACCGTGAGCATGACCATTGAAATATTAGAGTAATATATTATACCAAAATACCAAAGGGATGAAAACCCGGATAGCCGAATATTTAAAGGATGTAGAATCCTTCAAAGCCAGCACTCTTGAGCAGCTTGAAGAGTTCAGAATTAAGTACATAAGTAAAAAGGGATTGATTCCGGGGCTTTTTGGTGATTTCAGGAATGTGGATGCTGCTGATCGCAAAGAAATGGGGCAGCTGATTAACCATCTGAAAACAGCTGTTCAGGAAAAGATTGTGAGTCTGAAGGATGCCCTGGAAGCAGATACTTCGACCCAGGAATCCGGAATGGATCTTACTCTGCCGGCTATGCCCACTTTGGGATCAAGACATCCTTTGAGCATCGTCAGGAATGAGATCATCGATATCTTTTCCAGAATTGGTTTTTCAGTATCTGAAGGACCAGAGATCGAAGATGACTTCCATAATTTCTCCGCCTTAAATTTCCCTCCCGATCACCCCGCCCGTGATATGCAGGATACCTTTTTCATTGAAAAGAATCCGGATATCGCCTTACGAACCCATACTTCTTCGGTTCAGGTGAGGGTTATGGAAAACAGTCAACCGCCCATTCGTACCATTTCGCCTGGTCGTGTGTTTCGTAATGAAGCCATTTCTGCCAGAGCCCATTGTATTTTCCATCAGGTAGAAGGCTTGTACATTGATACCGATGTGTCCTTTGCCGACCTTAAACAAACCCTTTTCTATTTTGCCAAGGAGATGTTTGGAGAAGACACGAAAATCAGATTCAGACCTTCCTATTTCCCATTTACCGAGCCCTCAGCAGAAATGGATATTTCCTGTAATATCTGTGGTGGTAAGGGATGTAATATTTGTAAGTATACCGGCTGGGTTGAGATTTTAGGCTGTGGAATGGTGGATCCCAATGTGTTGGAATCCTGCAACATCGACAGCGAAAAATATACGGGCTTTGCCTTTGGAATGGGAGTGGAAAGAACCACCATGCTTAAGTACCAAATCAACGATTTGCGTTTGTTCTTCGAAAACGATTTGAGGTTTTTACAGCAATTTGACGCATCGCATTAATCGATAATTGCGTCTGGTCTCCGGCCCATTTTTTCCTGCGCTTTCATTAAAGCTTTTTCTTTTAATTCAGGAGTGATATATCCTGAAGCTTTGCCCAATGCGTAAGTGATGAATGCAATATCGTCGGTAAAACCAAGCAGAGGGATCACATCTGATACCAAATCTGTTGGGAGAATAAAATAACCCAGAGCTGCCATAAACAACATCCTGCTTTTCAGAGGAATACTTTTGTCTGATACCAGTAAATACAACAGCAAGATGTGGTAAAGCACCTGACCACTGATGGTACGGGATGTTTTAATGATTTTTTGACGCAGGCCTTCTTTGCTGTAATAGTCGGAGAAACGCTTACATTCCTTTTCGTTCATAGGAAGCAAACGCAAAATCGTGTAATTTGTTTTTCGCAGCCTTGGCAGGACGGATAATTTGATCCAGCTCGTGAAGCTCGATGGACTCTATGAGTACGTCCATATTTTTAAGCTCCGGTATGTTTTGCTCGAAAACAGCCACCACATTGGGTATCTTCCTGATACTTGAGGCCATGGCCATTACTTCCTTGTCGTCGTAAGGGTTTTTGACGAAAAGCAGATAGTCGATATTCTTTAAGGATGGGATTAACTTTCCTGAGTCGTGGTGGTTGGAAACCAGATAGCAATTGAGATAGGAATCTCCTTCACTGTAGTAGTACCAGGAATATGTGGCCCCATTGTCAGAAGGCCTAAGGTCATCATATTTTCTCAGATCGAGATCCAGCTCCTGGTTGAGGAAAAAGCTGATCCGGTAGTCTTTAAGATGACTTACTATAGCCAACAATTGGTAATCCTCAGAATAATTAATATTCAGAGATAGCCGCTTTGCCATTTGTTTCTTTCCTTTTTTCTTTAATGCGTGAACAAAGTTATAAAAGTATGCAGATTCGTTAGGCCTGATATTAAGAAAGCATTAAGAATAAATTGTTAATATGTATTGTAAAATTGGGGGTCAGAAATTGCCCAGGAGTGGTATATGAGGACTGTTGATTGTAACTCAGAAAATTATGCCCGAAAACGGCTTTAGGCCTGAGGTTCCAGAGACTGCCATGCCTTTTCAGCAGCCAGATTTTCTGCACCTTTTATGGAGTAGTCCTGAGCTTGTGCCAGAGTTTCATCATCCACATTAATGGCCACCATATACTGTTTGTTATAGCCGTCACCAATTTCTTCAACGACCTTAAATTCGAGTTTCTTTTTCTCTTTCTGTCCCCATTCAATCATCTTGCTTTTGAAACTAATTTCTGCGTCCTCCAACTCCTCCATATCAAAATGCAGGTTGATGATTCTGTTGATGATAATTTTATGGACGAAGGCATAGCCCTTATCAATATATATCGCACCAATAATGGCTTCCACGGCATCACCTCCAGCCGATTTGGGTTGCGAGGTTTGTCCAAGGGCTGAGATGATCAATTGTTGAATGCCCAGTTTGATGGCCAGTTTGTTAAGAGAAGAACGACTGACTATTTTAGAACGCATTTCGGTAAGAAAGCCTTCGTTTTTATAGGGGAATTGTTTGAAGAGGAAATCAGCCACTACCAGATTCAACACAGCATCTCCCAGATACTCCAGACGCTCATTGTTTATTTTGAGCCCGTTAATCTTTTTAGTACTGGCCGATTTGTGCCGTAAGGCTAGCTTATAAATAAAAATATTTCCGGGATAAAACCCGAAAATATTTTTAATTGATCGAAATAAATTTCTGTTTGGTGATAAAAAGGAGTTGAATAAACCGCTGACTGACAAATCGATAGGGGTTTATTTAACAAACTTTTTAAAGATCACAGATGCATTATGACCACCAAAACCAAAGGTATTGCTCAAGGCATAATTCACTACACGTTTGTGTGCTTTGTGAAAGGTAAAGTTGAGCTTGCTGTCAATTTCCGGATCATCGGTGAAGTGGTTGATGGTTGGAGGGACCACATCATTTTGTACAGCAAGTAAAGCTGCAATGGCCTCAATTACACCAGCACCTCCCAGGAGATGACCTGTCATAGACTTGGTAGAGTTGATATTGATGTTATAGGCATGCTCGCCAAACATTTTCTTAATGGCTTTTGGCTCAACAATATCGCCAACCGGAGTGGAAGTGCCGTGGGTATTGACATGGTCAATATCTTCGGCTTTAATTCCAGCATCCTCAATGGCTGCCTTCATACACAAATAGGCTCCATAACCTTCCGGATGAGGTGAGGTCATGTGGTGGGCATCACCGGACAAACCTGTACCGACAATCTCACCATAAATTTTAGCGCCTCTGGCCACGGCATGTTCCAGTTCTTCAAAAACGACACCACCGCCACCTTCTCCCATAACAAAACCGTCGCGGTCTTTGTCGAATGGGCGTGAGGCTGTTTGTGGATCATCATTTCTGGTTGAAATGGCATGCATGGCATTAAATCCTCCCAAACCTGCTTCTCCAATGGCTGCTTCAGAACCACCCGTTACAAATGCTTTGGCTTTACCCAATCGGATATAATTAAAAGCATCTGATAAAGCATTGGCTGAGGAAGCACATGCGGAAACGGTTGCAAAATTCGGACCTCTGAATCCATGCTTGATGGAAATATGTCCAGAGGCAATATCTGCAATCATTTTTGGAATAAAGAAAGGATTGAAACGAGGGGTTCCATCGCCTTTGGCAAAAGAACTTACCTCATTAAAGAAAGTACCCAAGCCTCCAATACCGGAAGCCCAGATTACTCCTACCTGATCCTTATCAATTCCTTCGGCATTGAGTCCTGAATCCTCGATGGCCTGATCGGCCGCAACAAGACCCAATTGGGCATAGCGATCATGCTTTCTTACCTCTTTTCGGTCAAAATAATCCCTGGCATCGAAGTTTTTAACCTCGCATGCAAACTTGGTCTTAAATTTTGAAACATCGAAAAGTGTTATTTCAGCTGCTCCACTAACCCCTTTTAATAGCGCATCCCAGTATTCATTGACAGAATTGCCAATAGGAGTTATTGCGCCAAGGCCAGTTACAACTACCCGCTTTAACTCCATATTTTAGAATGTTTACTATTGGTTGTTTTCAATGTAAGTAACAGCATCCCCTACGGTTTCGATTTTTTCTGCCTCTTCGTCAGGAATGGAAAGGTTGAATTCTTTTTCGAATTCCATGATTAATTCAACGGTGTCAAGTGAATCAGCACCTAAATCATTGGTGAAACTTGCTTCATTGGTTACTTCACTTTCTTCTACTCCAAGTTTGTCAACGATTATGGCAACAACTTTTGAACGTACGTCTGACATAAGTCTATTTTTTTAATGGTTAAACTGCCTGCAAAGAAACACATTAATGAAATACAAAACAATAAAAAAGTGAACTATTTTGCTTTTTGAAAAATACAAAAAGCTGTATATTAATCATTTATGCAGTCTCCCTAAATAAACACCTTTTGAAATTGATTCCCCGATTTAGTGTACTTTTGAGCTGTAAAATTAATCTGAGTGCACAGGCCATGAAAAACATTGCCATTTTTGCTTCCGGAAGCGGCACTAATGCCGAACGAATCAGTCAGTATTTTAAAGACAAAAGTCAGGTTTCCATCAAATTAATTCTGACCAACAATACCAAGGCCGGAGTGTTGGATCGAGCAGCAAAACTAGGTATTCCCAGCCTGGTTTTTTCACGTTCTGATTTCTATGAGAGTGAGGCAGTGATGAATCGTCTGCAAGCCGAAAAAATTGATTGGATTATACTGGCAGGTTTCCTATGGCTGGTGCCTTCCAATTTACTCAGAGCTTACCCTAACCGAGTCGTAAATATCCATCCCGCCCTTCTGCCAAACTATGGTGGAAAAGGCATGTACGGCATGCGGGTACATGAAGCTGTTGTAGCCTCCGGTGATAAGGAATCCGGTATTACCATCCATTATGTGAATGAGAATTATGATGAAGGTCAGGTGATCTTTCAGGCAAAGGTGGGTATTGATGCATCAGACCAGCCTCAGGATCTGGCAGCAAAAATTCATGAGTTGGAGTACGCAAATTTTCCTGTGGTTATCGAAAAACTACTCAATGAAGAATAAGGCAACCTATATATAGGTGTTCCATTTCACAAGCTTTTCAACAGGTTTTCTGATTTTTTCTCGATGTGCATAGCCCTCTGGGGTATATCCCAAAGTGATTAGAAGAGGGATACTTTTAGCTTCGGGTACCTTTAGCAATTTCTTGACTGATTTTTCATCGAACCAACCCAGCATACAGGTTCCCAGTCCTAGTTCTGCTGCCTGCAAACAAAAGTGTTCTGCTGCGATGCCCACATCCATCAACGGATACTCCTTCTTTTTAAGCCGGCCTCCCAATTCGGTGATTACCTTTGGTTTTTCCAATACTATGGCCATGATTACGGGTGCCTGGGGGACGAACTTGTTAAAGCTTTTCAAGGGACCATAGGTTTTGTGAGCCACCTTATCTTTCAGTTCAGGCTCGTCTACCACCACAAAGGTCCAGGGTTGTGAATTGCTGGCCGAAGGTGACAGCCGGGCCGCTTCCAAACATTTTTCAATTAAGGGTCTGGCAACAGCCTTATCACTGTATTTTCTATCGCTTTGGCGTTTAATTATAAGTTCTGTAAAGTCCACTAATTTGATTTTACCATGAGAAATTCTATCTTTTTGTTGCCACGGATATTGGTGGTGCTTACATCCAGCAAACTATCCTTGCGTATTTTATAGGTGATGATATTGGGATAGTCGTGATCGGGATTTTC
>JAERTD010000053.1 GCA_016845175.1 Bacteroidota bacterium
CTGGATATTCGACATAAGCGATCGTTTTCTGAGGTGCGGCCGGATGGTCCCTAACTTACAGGTGAAATTTACGTCATGGGCCTGAAAGGAGGTGACGTGTAGGCGAAGGCAGGGGTGCCCAAAAAGAACTGCTACGGCCAATCTGTGCCAGTTAAAATTCTACATGGTCTGAAAGGGTTATCATGAAACTCGGTAGTCAAAGACGATGGTTCCGACGCTCCAGCGTGGGAACCCAGCCCAAGACGCTCCAGCGTTTTTCCTCAGGGCCCGCAATGGATCCCGTCCCCCCCGGTCCTCCAAAAAATCGATGAACCTCACAGCCGCGAAGTATTTGAAGCTGCGCCCACTTATCCAGTCGGGACCTTGACCAAGATGAAGTGCAGTAGGCTTCAATTACATAACTTCAAAGCTGACAACGCGTTGTTGCCTCTCTTAACGAACCGCTATCCAGGAGGATTTGAACCGCATCGGTACGGATTAGGACTTGTGGGGTTTCCGGCCATGAGTTTTCTCTTTCAACTGACCCTGGAGGGTGCCGCTAAGAAAGATGTATATGTCATGGCAGAAACGCTCCAGCTGAATCCATGGTAGCCGTAAGAGCGGGAGCTGATGAAAGGTGGGTGATGTTCCGAGGGTAAAACATGTGACTGAGGTTTGATGTTTCGTTGCAAACTACGATGGTTTTTCGCCCTCCAAACCAATCTGAGTTTTCGCTGTTTTTAAACTTCTCAGATTTTGCGCCATGTCGCATGATATTTTTTGTAATGCACCAAGAATTGGCATGGGATTTGAAAAATTTAGCAACTTATATGCCAATCATATCGATATTTTACAGGTTTTTGGCCTTTTTCGAATGCTTTTCGGAGACACGGTTGCTGATGCTCGCGGTAACATTTTTTGGCGTGTAACTGAATATTCAACCCATAATTTTAAAAAAAAAATGTAGAAAACGCGCAGAAACAGGAATTCATTCCGGTTTTGCCCTTTGCCGATATTAATTCCACAAGGTCCGTGACACCCCCTTCTTGCGACGATATTCAGGGATGACATACCCCTCCCCATTCACTTCCCTAAAGCCCCGCAAATGACAGACTACGCATCCTATTAATATAGTAATTCCAGATAGTTCTAATGTTTCCACATTTGACGAAATGTCCTCTGAGATGTATAGTGGGATCATGGATATCATTAAAAACGCTTCAGAGACAATATTCAAACGGCTCGTATGGCTGACCGCCAGAAGAGATCAGGCCGGAATTGCCGACAAACTCGCCAACGAACAGGAAGTTGATGAAATATACGGGCTTGGCGATGCCGGATTATTCGATGAATTTTTTCATTTTCTGCGTGAACTCGGCATCATGAAAATTCTTGAGCAGCTTGCGCCACAACGTCATCGCAAACGGAAGAGCCCGGTTCCTTTCTCAGCGATTATTCTCATCTATTTGATGCGTCTTGTCGCAGGGTTGAAATTTTTTCATCACACCGGCCCAGTTCTATTGCAGTCTCAATCGCTTATGCAACTCGTAGGATTTAATGGACACCAGGTCAAGCAGGGCGCTAATCGGCGTAGCCTCGATAAATCCTCCAGGAATTGGGAGGACAAAAGCGACAGCGGAATAAGAGGTCCGGTTTGTCCGGAATTTATTGCATCGTTTATGGTTGCCATTGCCGGCAATACATTAGAGCGTGTTTTCAATAAAGTCATCTCAATATTAGCGTCCAAATCATTTTTTCCTCGAAAAATCGATGCATTGTTTGACGCCTCTGATCTTGAATCCACAGAGCGATGTAAGGGTCGGGGAAAAGTGACCAAAGAAAAAGCGCCTGAACTCAGGCGACGCAAGGGAAGGGTCAAAAAAATTAAAGTCACGGTATTTGGTTTCAAGATATGGGTGGTTTGGGACCCAGGCAGTGGTCTTCCCATCGCCATGCGTTTTGCCACTATTGAGACTGCCGACATTACTTTGGCAAAAGAGGTTATAGATCAAGCCATTATCAACCTTGGAGGGCATGCAAGGATGGTTTCTATTGCCATGGATCGCGGCTTTATGGATGGCAAACTGCTATGGTGGCTCAACAATAGGGAAATTATTTTTTATATTCCGGCAAAGTCGAACCAAAATGTTTACGATGATGCCATTTCGTTGGTGGGAACCGGTTTGCGCGTTACAAGAGAGACCGGAAGAACCACGGGACATGGCAAAAACAGCAAACAAGTCACCGATGTCTGGGATGTTGTAGGGATTGAAGGGCTGACTACCGCCGGGTTTTACGGTGAGCTTGGCAGCGGCAGTCATGAAAACAAGAAAGATTTTAGACCAAATCCCATTAATGCGGTAGTTGTTCTGCATGATCCCTACGTGGAAAATAACCCCGCTGTCAAAACGCTGGTTATTTTGACCAACGGGTCTGTCAGCGACCCTCTGAAGGTTTATGACGGTTACGACGCACGTAGCGAAATCGAGAATTCCCTGTTCAGGGAATCGAAACAGGGATGGTTCATCAAAAGACCGCCGGAAAACAGCAAGGCCGGTTTTCATGTTCACGCCTATCTCACAATTCTGACCATGGCGCTTACCAGGGCCTTCCGCGACTGGATGATTCGGCAAGAAGAGCTCGAAGACGAGGACACCGGGATCAGAAAATTCCGTCAGAAAGTACGACAGGAAAACGCAAACAAATGTATCGTTTTCCACCATGCTCGCTACGCCATATTTTATCTCTATGAAATTGTGATTCTCTGCGGCAAGACAGTTTTGAAGCCCCATGGAGTTCACTACAAAATCACGCGGGAAGATATTTTGCGTAAGCATGGCGCTCTGACGGAATGAAAATCAGGGACCAATTCAAATGGATCATTTGTCTTGCCCTGTTCCACTTCCTTTTGATGATTTTCCCCTGCTTGTTTGTATGTCCCTCCGATTGAATTGATTTTCGACTATCACCTCGCAAATATTTCAAAAATATCAGACACCCCCAATCGCTATAGTTTCGTTCAAGATGTAACCCCCTTGCCTTGACGAGAGGACCAAGCGAGACAGGCGCTAGGAGCTCATGGCGTATCTTGCACCGAGACTAGCTGTTTCCGCTCGGGCTTATGTCGAATATCCAGTGCTTTTAAATTATTTGTTGACTATTATGCTATAATATCATACGTCCCATTTTCTTTTGCAGCGGGTTTTCCCAATCAAATTTTACCTATGCCTTTAGATTCCGTTTTCTTCTGGAAAACTTTTGTATTTTTGAATCGTATAGATTTTTGCTTCGGTTACCGTAACGAAAATTATTTTCCAGGGGTGGCACTGAAGAAGTTTTTCGACGTTTGTGGGTATTTCCGCATTTGGCAATGAATTTCTTGGGGATGGGGATTATTGCGAAGGTTAGAATGGTAATTCTAAGGCATGAAGTGGATATCGTTATGGATAACCTAGCTCAATTCCGGAAACCGAATCGTGCGATAATGGCATCGCAAAGCTGATCTTTGGCATCTTCAATCGATTCCTTAAGTTCGTGATATGTCTTTCGGTGCATCCGAAGAGGCCGATTTGGGAGCGGTGAAAGCGCGTTGAGGTGACGCACACCGAGCTTGTTGTGGATACGATTTATTTTATTGATCAATCTGTCTATCTTATTCGACTGCTGGCTTGTGTACGTGAGTCCGTGGCAAATACGACACCGGAACAGACGGCCAACGAAAAAGAGGGCTGAAGTACGCCGGTTACAGTGGGGGCAGCGAAACCAGGTACGATAGCCGCCTAAATGGCACGGCTGCTGTTCCAGTTTTATGGTCTGTTTAATCTCCTGACCATCGCTTTCGAGTCGCTGGTACCAATACTTCAAAACAATGTGGTCATTGAAAGTTTTGAATCTGATTGACGGGATGTTGCGATGCCTGGGCCAGTTGAATGAACCGGCGTTGCCACAAAGGAGGACCCCTGCTTTCTTTAGAGATTTTATGCCGATGCGCAGTTCAAAATCCGCTGTACTTTTCGCCTGGGAGTAATGCCATCTCCCGCTTCCTCGGCCTCCCATTTCGCTGTACCTCCCTATGATTTTATCGAGATATTCTTTAATACGTGCATAGATTAAGCAAAATTTCAGAAAACGACTCTATCGAATAACGATCTCACACCACAGATTTTCCTTATTGTTTCTGTTCATAAGATAACATGTTTTTATGAACATTCAGCCTTGCAAGAAAACCATCATTCAATTGCGATCTCGCTAAAATAATTGTACTCACTATTTCTTCCGATGGGCTCAATAATTGGTTTCGAAGTGCGTCCACCAGGGGGAGCCAAGATAGGACAACAGGGGGAACTGTGGTTAACACATCCGCAGTTCCCTCTGTTTTTTTCATAAGGGAAAAATTGCACAGGGCTACGGTATTGGCCACAATGTCGATATTTCGCCCGCTCACCTCAATTCTTTCTAGAAAAAATTTCAGATATTCCTTGGCCATATTGTGTTCATTGGATATAAAAATTTCATCAAGCCTTGCCTGTATTTTCTGAAGGGTCTCATCCTTGAACACGTAGGGCGGCAGCTGCTTCGGCCCCTGAAACCGCTTCAACTGGATGTTCATTTCAGATTCCCACTCTTTTAATTCTTTAAGCCGCTCATTCACCAAGCCCAGGTCCAAAGCGCCGCTTTCAATGGCATCATAATATTTTCCAATCCTTCTTTTGACTTCTTCCTGTTCATTAAGTAATTTCTTTACCTTCGTGCTGTTCCGGTTTCGCCGTTCAGTCAACTCCCGATTGACATGGACAATTATTTCACGAATCCGTTCCCTGGTGAAAAATTTTTGGGAAAGGTACTTCAGAATCTGGCTGTCGAGATCAGCTTCCGTAATGCGATTTCCTTTGCATGTAGAACGTCCTCGCCGGATATAGTTGGAACAGTTATAGTAACGGTACTGGTTGCTTTTGGCTATCTCAATCACCATTCTGGAACCGCATTTTCCACAATACAGAATTCCGGTCAGCAAAGTGCGGTAAGCGGTGACGGACGGAGGATTTTTGCGAGTCGGCTGCCTCATTTTCCTGAGAGACTTGGCTTCCTCGAAAAGTTCCCTTTCGATGAGCGGCTCCACTGGCATTTTGATCCATTCCCTACGCTCCTTGATTTCTCCGGTT
>JAERTD010000054.1 GCA_016845175.1 Bacteroidota bacterium
ACCATCAGGAGGAGTGGACAGATCAGTAAAGGTTACGGTATCACAGGCCATGGCATAGGTAAAGTCCATGGTAGGAGGTTCCACCACAAAGATGGTGTCTTCGGCAAAGTTGGTACAGTTGTTTTCATCCAGAACGGTTAATCGAACGGGATAATCTCCAAAGACAGGGTAGGAGTGAGAGGTGTTTTGGGTAGTAGCTCCATTGCCATCGGCAAAGTCCCAGGTCCAGGTGATGATATTGGAGGTGGAAGAGCCAAAGAAATCAATGTTTGAATTGATACAGGAGGTATAGGTGGAAGCATTATAGCTTACATTGGGCAGTTCAAATACAGATACCTGCTGGACAACAGAATCAAAACAGCCATTGTCGTCGGTATAGGAAAAGACCACATCAAAGATTCCAGCCCCCGGATAGGTGTAGGAAGGATTCGCATCAACAGAAGTATTTCCGTCTCCAAAGTCCCACAGCCACGAAGAAAGAGTGGCAGATCCTGTTTGAGTAAACAAGGCTGTTTCTCCCAGACAAATGGAATCACCAAGGGAGATGGTAAAGTTCTTATCAATTTTTGGTCTAACAGTCAGGTTGGTAATAATCACCGAGTCACAACCGTATTGTGACAATAAAGTATCGTAATAGGCACCTGAAGTATACTGCCAGGCTCCTTGAGCAAATACCGAGTCATAGAAACAAACGGTGGTATCAAAGGGCATGGCAAACTCAGGACGGATGGTCAGCACCATCTGGTCGATGGAGTCACAGTTGACTACATTACCCGACGCAACCATGGTTAATACTACCGGTCCCAGTTCACCAGGTGCAGGTACATATATGGGTTGTTCCACATTGGGATCCACAAAGTGACCGCTACCACCAGTCCAGTACAACGTATCGTAATTTGTACCAAAGGAAGGCAGATTGGCTGTACTGAAATCAAAGGCTGTATTGAAACAGGTGTTTTCATCACTTCCTGCAAAGGCATAAGCACCTGGTACAATTAATAAACGCATGAAAGAAGTATCGTTTACACAAGGAGCGATGGCGTAACCCACCATATAAAGGTAGACAGTATCGATTTGACTTGATCCCGCATTTATATCAGGATAATAAATAGGAGTCGTAGATGTTGGATCATCGAAAAAGCCTTGTCCATTGTGTGGATACCAGAAAACTGAAGATACGCCAGTTGCAGTTACAGGGTCCACTGAGGTAGATAGGTCATAATATACATCCTCACAGGTAGCTGTGTCATTTCCTGCGTACACATTGCAGGCCTGTTGTATAGTTAAATTTGTGCTTGATGGTGTAGGTAGTGCACAAGGTGTTATGGGGTTTGCCTCTATGGTTAGAACTGCAGAACCATTGGCTCGGTCCAGCGTTCCCGGAGTGTACACCGGATTCATAAAAGTAGGATTATTGAAGCTGCCATCACCGGCAGTTGACCAAAGAACGGAAGTGTTATTGCCTGCGCTTGCATCAAAAACACTAAAATCTTCAAATTCACATATGAGTCCCGGACTACCAGCGTATGAAACAGGAGCCAGTTGGATACTTATACTCATGACATCACTGGCTGGTGTGGTACATGGATCTACAGCCGTGGTTGTTAGAGTTAGATCAACACTGCCTAAGGCTATATCGGCAGCTGAGGGTGTGTAGGTTGCATTGGGCAAGGTATTGTCATCAAAACTTCCTGATCCAGAGCTACTCCAGCCGACAGTAGTATAATTATTCACAAAACCTGATAATGTATATGATTCACCCTCACAAATGGTTACATTCATTCCTGCGTCTGCTGTAGGTAGTGGTGCAAAGGAAAGAACCATGATATCTGATGGAGTATTTACGCATGGTGTTGCGGCTGTTGCAGTTAGTGTTAGTTCAACAGAACCTAAGGTGATGTCTGCACTACCTGGTGTATAGGTTGGAGTTTCAATGGTAGCATCATCGAATGTGCCATTTCCCGAAGTGGTCCAAAGAAGGCTGGCATAATCTGTGGCACTTCCGGAAAGTGTGTAGGTGGCATTTTCGCATATTGTAGTGTCCACACCTGCATAAGAAGTTGCCTCAGGAACGAATGTTAGCGTCATATTATCATCGATGGGATCTGTACAAGGTGCTATGGGAGTAGCTGAGATATTTAAAAGTACAGAACCGGCGGTAATGTCATCAGCAGAGGGTGTGTAGGTAGGGTTTGGACTGGTATTGTCATCAAATGTTCCAGTACCACTAGTAGTCCATAAAAGACTGTTGTAGTTCGATGCTGAAGAAGCTGAAATTAAGAATGGTATAGTCTCACAAGCATTTTCATCTGGTCCGGCATTGGCAATAGCAGATGGCAAAATATTTATGGCCAATGTGGTGGTTGGACCATCACCACAGCTGGCATTGGTGCCATATACCTCAAGATCACCTGGTGTGGCCAGAGGTCCAAATACCAGAGTGGCGGTATTATCCGTGGCTGTGATGGTCACATCAGTTCCTGTATAATTCCATGTATAGGTCTCTGTGTTGGGATCCAGATCAACAGTAAATACACCTGATTGCCCGGCACAAAACTCTGATGGAGGGTTGGCAGGGTTCCATACCAATGTCTGTGGGGCGCGCATGTGAATAATATTCACTGGTACAGTGGTGTCATTTACATTATACCACCAGGTATTTATAGTATTCAAATTGCCATAATCAAACATATGACATCCCGGTGGGCTTTGACAACCGCTAAGGTTTACAGTTCCTCCTCCAATATTGGAATCATCCCAAAAGACCAATGGAGAATCTCCAGAGGGGCTTGGTGGGCTTACCAATTCAATGGTAAATCCATTGTTGTTGGTTTCCACATCATAGAGTGGTAAATTGGTTAAGCCATTGATATAACTAACGGCAAAGTCAATTGGTGTACCATTGGGTACAGGCGTACCGACATTATCGTCACCATCCCAACTAATGATGTTGACCCCAGGTACTACAATATCTGATATGGATCTATCGATATAGGGGTCCGGGAAATCTAATATGATTTCCACATTTCCTCCCTTATCTACTGAAAATTCAAAATCTATGGATCCATCATTACACCTTGAGGTGCCAGTCACGGCTGAAGTCAAACTGCCAAGTGTGCTTGTGGGAGGGTATAGGTTTGGATCAGGTTCATTCAGAAACAATGGATAGTCAGGCACATAAGAAGCCTCTCCATTAACCGATTTTCTGTCCTGCATCCAGTCTCCGGAAGTACCTGCACCTGTTTGGTTACAGTAAGTTACCCAACGACCCCCGTTGGTATTGTCCAGGGTTAATGAAGTGATAATACTGTCATTGGAATAAATATAAAAAGTGCCATTGCAATAATTACCTGAACCCCAGTCAATAGTTAACTGCCAGGCTTTGGAGTATACACGTCCTTCCTTGGCAGTATTTGTTAGTGGATCTGCAACAGTAATATCAAAAAGAGTCATTTCAAAGCTGCCTGCATTTGGTTCGCCAAATTGGTTTAGTCTGAGAAATTCAATATAATATTTACCAGCTGCCGCAGGAGTGAATTCAAGGGCATCATAACCCATGGCACCGTACAATTGTATGGGACCTACCCTTGCTTCATCAATATTGTTAATAAAGCCAGTGCCTGAAAGCGGTAGTTCAGTTTCTGCCTGAACAATATCACCGTTTAAGTTCTTAATTCTATAAACTATTTTATTTGTTCCACCAGGAGATCCGTTGAAACCCATATAAACAATTTCATCATCCGTCATGGTTTCAAAATAAAGCCTGTCTGGCTCATCACAATCATAAATAGCAAATTGTGTTCTGTCACCCTGTCCGTTATTGCATTTTCCAATAAGATCACTACAAAATGCAAGATTGGTTTCACCCAAACCTATCCACAATTGTTTTGATCCTTCAGCAAGCAATAACTCGGGTAGTAGAGTGATTAAGAATAGAATGAAGAAAGTATTTTTGTTGATTCCAGGAATGCGTAAAGATGCCTTCATACGTGTAAATTTGATTTTGAGGCTCAAATATAACATATATAGCACCTTCAATGTAAGAACTGCTACTTAGATCAATTCTGAATAGCGCTTCTCTTAATTGATTGCGAAAAGGGTCTCATCACTATTAACTAGAGACCCTATATATGTCCTTTGTCCTTTATTATCGTATTAAAGTTACCGTCCCACGTGTTGAGATATTCCCATCCCCATTATCCGACCCTTTCCAGTAGGTATTGTCTTTAAACTTAGCCTGAATGGTCCAGATATAAGCTCCTGTAGCCATTTCATATCCATCGAACTTACCATCCCAGCTTTCAGCCGGCGCTCCATCCACTAGTTTGGTGGAGTGGAAGACCCTGTTCCCCCATGGAGAGAATACAGATATTTCATATTCAGATAAGTTAATTCCCACAGGCTTAAACTCACGAAGACTCACATCAGGTCCTCCCGGAGCAAAGGCATTGGGCACATATAGATTGGTAAACAATAAGTCGTAGATAATGGTAGCGGTATCCGGACAGTTGTGCTCGTTGTAAGCTATGAGCATAATCTCATAATTTCCATCCACCTGGTATTGGTACACCAAGGAAGTCTCTTCAGAGAACTCTCCATTGTCAAAGTCCCAATAATACTCTATGGCTTGGGTGGAAGTATTTTCCAAAAATACCTGTCCCTGTCTTTGCTCCCAGTCATCGGTAAGGTTAAAGCCAGCCGTTGGAATGGTAAATATCTCCACTAGATCGGAAATGGAATCCTTACAACCATTTTCATCCATCAACAGTAGCGACACATCATATACTCCCGGATCATTGTAGATATGAGCCGTATCCTGAGCAAATGAATGGTTGACATCCGCCAGGGTGTCCCCAAAGTTCCACAACCACCAGATGATGGTCGTATCACCCTCTAAGGAAGCCTGAGAAGAATTAAAGAATGTCTGGTAGGTGGCACAGTTTTCTTCATAGGTGAACTGAGCATCAGGCAAGGCAAATACCCTAACTGAAGACTCTAAAGTATCACTACACCCAAATCCGTTGGTCACAATCAGTGTTGGATTAAATATGCCATATTCAGAAAACAGCCATTTAGGATTTTGTAAAGACGAAGTATCATCATCAATGACATCACCAAAGTCCCACTGCCAGGATACAATCTCTTCACCGTAATCCAATGAAAGATCCACAAAAGAGGTAGAGTCCATAAAACAGTTGGCATCCACACTAAAGTCAGCCAGTGGAGAAGGATTCACTGTATACACTATGGAAGTGGTATCATAAAAATTTTCTCCGTTAACAAGTGCTGTAATGGCCAGAGTAACGGTATAGTCTCCAGAAGCAGCATAGGTATGACAGATGGGGTTTTCAAAGTCAGAATAGACATATGAATTTCCATCCCCAAAGTCCCACTCCCAAAGCACAATGTTTCCATTGTTGGAAGTCAGCACAGACTGATCCATAAAACATAC
>JAERTD010000055.1 GCA_016845175.1 Bacteroidota bacterium
AGATGGCTCGGGTACTCAGTTGTACAAACGTGACAACTGTGGTGACAATACCTTATATGAAGATGAATTTTTGTTGTGGCCCGGATGTTTTGAATTGCGAATAGAAGACAGTGGAGACAATGGCCTCGAATTCTGGCACCAACCACAGCAGGGGGTAGGCTCCTTTAAATTGGTGGATGCCGAAGGGAATGTATTGCATACTTTCGATCCTGACTTTGGAGGCTTTGCCTCTTACGAATTTGGCATTGGAAACATCACACAAATTCAGGAATTGCAACATGCTTTTGAGGTATCGGTATATCCAAATCCTGTTTCAAATTACCTCAATATTGACATTGATGGAGCCAATGATTTGAAAATGAAAGCCACCCTAAGCAATATGGTAACTTCTGTGCTGTTTGAGAAATCATGGGTGGGAACCTCTGGTCAGAATAATATAAGGGTGAATATGGAGGATTTCCCTGCCGGGATTTATTTTTTAACTATCGCCTCCGATAAGCAATCACACACCGAAAAGGTTATCAAATATTAGTGAATTTCCAGGAATGGATTAATGCTGTCTCATAAGCTTAATCCAATTGCAGCACACATTTAATCAATTGTAGGATGATGGGATGGCCTATTGGAAGGATGAGACTTTTGTGCAGAATAAACTGATTGTTTTGGCAGGATTGGCATCGCTGCACTCGCCAGACCTGTTGGGGTTGGCACAAACAAAAAATCCCTGCCCATTCGAGCAGGGATTTTGCTTGTCGGAGTGACAAGACTTGAACTTGCGACCTCTTGACCCCCAGTCAAGCACGCTACCAACTGCGCCACACCCCGAACATCTCATTTGAGATGAGGATGCAAAATTAATAAAATATTATAAGTAAATAAGGATAAATTAAAAGGATGAAGTCGTTTATTTTTCTGTCTCATTCTCTTGCCGTGACTTCAAGCGGGCAGCCTCCTGCATTTTGAGACGGTTTGCCTTTTTAATTGCCAAATCGGCACACACTTTGAATTTTTTTTGACCGTCAACAAATAGGCGTTTGAACTTGTCAAAATCACTTGCATAACGTTTTTGCATGGTGGTATCTATCCTGATATAGAGTTTTTGAGATTCCTTTGATTTTAATGACAAACGCTTGTCTTTGGGTTTGGTTTTGGCATTCTCAATGTCGATACTAAATTCACAAAATAAATAAGCCATGGCCAGTGCATCTGCCTCCATTCGTTCTTTGTTGATACTAGTCTTTTTATCATCATCGGGAAAAAAAGCCTGCGCATCTTTGGATGTGGTGAATATTAAAAAGAGACCGAGACTAAGTATGATCAGGGAGATTTTCATCTGTATTTCTTTTATGTTGCAATGCAATTGTGGCAAAAATAGCCATTCTCTATTATCATATACGACAGAATGTCATTAATATTTTGTGATGCTTTTCCCAATCGCCATATTTCGTAAATTGGCATCTTAATTGACTGTAGTTTTTTTCACTCAAGTAATCAATTTTAATTTAGATATAATGGAAGAGACAAAATGTTTGATCATTGGATCGGGTCCTGCTGGCTATACAGCAGCTATTTATGCAGCACGTGCTGATTTAAAACCACTTATGTATCAGGGGATGGAACCTGGCGGACAGCTGACTACCACCACCGAAGTGGATAATTTTCCTGGATATCCTGAAGGAATTGACGGACCCACCATGATGGAAGACCTCAAGAAACAAGCCGAACGATTCGGAACTGAGATCAGATGGGGAATGGTAACTAATGTGGACACCACAGAACGTCCATTTAAGGTGACCACCGACGACGGTGCAGAAATTCTTGCAGAAACCATTATCATTGCCACCGGGGCTACTGCCAAATACCTCGGCCTTGAATCTGAAGAATTATTTAAAGGTGGCGGTGTATCTGCCTGTGCTACCTGCGATGGGTTTTTCTATAAAGGTAAAGATGTAGCTGTTGTGGGTGGTGGTGACACTGCCGCTGAAGAGGCTACCTACCTGGCCAATATGTGCCGTAAGGTATATCTGATTCACCGTCGTGATGAATTGAGGGCCTCAAAAGCCATGCAAAAACGTGTCTTGAACACACCAAATATTGAACTCTTATGGCATCATGAAGTAAAAGAGATTGTAGGAACAGTCGAAGGTTTTAATAAAGCCCTCAATGGAGCCATATTGTTTGACAACCGTACAGGCGAAGAGCGTAAGATCGACATTGAAGGTTTCTTTGTAGCCATCGGACATACACCCAACAGCAACTTATTTGTTGACAAAATCCAAATGGATGATACAGGTTATCTGATCACCAAAAGTGATTCAACTGCCACAAGTGTGGAAGGTATTTATGCAGCAGGTGACATTCAGGATAAACACTTCCGTCAAGCCATTACTGCTGCAGGAACAGGTTGTATGGCTGCCATAGAAGCCGAAAGATTTCTTGGAGAACAGGTCTAGGTAATTGCCCTGACAATTTAAAAAGCCACCAGCAATGGTGGCTTTTTGTATTTTTGGCCCATGGCATTGGGTAGCAGGGAAAAGAAAATCATTAAAGCATCATGGATAGCCATTGGAGGCAATGCCTTTCTGGCGGTTTTGAAAATAGTGGTTGGTTTAATAGCCGGTAGCCTTGCTGTGGTAGCCGATGGTGTGGATTCGGCCAGCGATATACTCACTTCCCTAATCACCCTCTATACAGCCCATATCATTGCCCGCCCACCCAATATTCGTTATCCTTATGGTTATCAGAAGGCGGATACCATTGCTACCAAGGCCCTGTCATTCATCATCTTCTTCGCCGGTGCCCAATTGGCGCTGTCCTCCATTGATAACCTAACAGATCCGGTGGTGGCAAGCATGCCTGGAACCATCAGCATCTATATTATCATCATATCCATCGTTGGTAAATTCTTACTTACTGGTTATCTGAGAAGAACAGGCAAAGCTGTGGAAAGTGCCATGCTTATTGCCAATGCCAGAAATATGGAAAATGATGTCATCATTTCTGTCTCGGTATTGCTTGGTTTGATATTAACATTTGTTTTCAATCTGCCCCTGATTGATAAGATAACAGCCTTGTTGGTTAGTATTTACATTATGGTTGTGGCTTTCCGGATTTTCATGGAGTCTAACAGAGATCTGATGGATGGCGTGGAAGACAGCCATGTGTATACCCAAATAATCAAGGTGGTGAAAGAAACTGATGGCGCTGAGAATCCCCACCGCATCAGGGTTCGTAAAATGGCTCATTTGTTACTCATTGCACTCGATGTGGAGGTGGATGGAAAACTGTCTCTTAAAGAGGCCCATGAAATTGGGGCTCAAATTGAAAAAGGCATCAAGATGGAAGTCCAGAATGTGTATGATATCCTCGTACATATTGAACCCATCGGTAATGTGGAACCCGATGAGGTTTTCGGAGTCTCTGAAGATATACTAAAGAAGTAGGCTGCAAAGCATTGGGATTTCAATGTAGGCATACTGATGGCTCTTTAATACTTCCTTCAAAAGATCAGAAAATAGTCGCCTCAGCCCTTTAACAAAAACTTTATTTTAGTAAGAAAGGTACTTTTCCTTTCATATATTTGCAGGCGTACTTGATCACTTCAAAACTTAGGCGCCATGATTTACTTTTTTCGCTCTGAAAAGCAACGTTTTATTCTTGTTCATCTCCTGTCAAAACTGGATAAAACTGAGCAGCAAAAATTGGAATGGTTGTTTAATGATGCCCAATTACTGGATACACAATCACTGGAGGGCTATTTCATTGGGCCTCGAAAAGAAATGATCACACCCTGGAGTACCAATGCCGTTGAAATTACTCAAAATATGGGCATTGAAGGAATCCTCCGGATAGAAGAGTTTACCCAGGTACCTTCCAGCAAGACAACATATGATCCCATGTTACAACATATGTATCAGGATCTGGATCAGCAAGTATTTGATATTCCGGCAGAACCTGAGCCGGTTTTGTGCATCGATGATATTGCCACATTTAATGAGGAAGAAGGCCTGGCATTGAGCCCTGACGAGGTTGAGTATTTGGATGAGGTAAGTGAAAAAGTAGGACGCAAACTCAGTGATTCCGAAATCTATGGTTTTGCCCAGATAAACTCCGAACATTGTCGCCATAAAATCTTTAATGGCAGTTTTATAATTGATGGTAAGGAGATGAAAGAAAGTCTTTTTGCATTGATCAAGAAAACCTCCAAAGTAAACCCCAATTATCTGGTATCAGCCTATAAAGATAATGTGGCTTTTGTAGTTGGACCTAAAATCGAACAATTTGCTCCCAAAACCCAACATACTTCAGATTATTTTCAGATAGATGACATCGATACCGTGCTGTCTTTAAAGGCTGAAACCCATAACTTCCCCACTACCGTTGAGCCCTTTAATGGTGCTTCCACGGGAACAGGAGGAGAGATTCGTGACCGACTTGCTGGTGGAAAAGGAAGTTTGCCTCTGGCGGGTACTGCAGTATATATGACCTCCTATTCACGCAACGACAGCAGCAAGGAATGGGAATATAAATCGGATGAACGAAAGTGGCTGTATCAAACACCCGAAGAAATTCTTATCAAAGCCTCCAATGGAGCTTCTGATTTTGGTAACAAATTCGGCCAACCACTCATCAATGGCAGTTTGCTGACCTTTGAACATCAGGAGGCTGATAAGGCCCATGGCTATGATAAAGTAATCATGCTGGCGGGAGGTATCGGTTTTGCTAAAGCTGAAGATGCCTTAAAAGACACGCCTGAAGATGGTGACATCATAGTTGTGTTGGGTGGCGACAACTACCGCATAGGCATGGGAGGTGGTGCTGTGTCCTCTGTTGATACAGGCGAATTCGGCAATGCTATCGAACTCAATGCCGTACAGCGGGCCAATCCCGAAATGCAAAAAAGGGTGATGAATGCCATCAGAGCCATGGCTGAAACCACCAGCAACCCCATTGTATCCATTCACGATCATGGGGCAGGAGGCCATCTGAATAGCCTCTCTGAATTGGTGGAAGATACAGGTGCTGAGATTGATGTAAGGAAGCTTCCTGTGGGTGATCCAACCCTCTCAGTGAAAGAGATTCTTGGAAATGAATCCCAGGAACGTATGGGTTTGGTGATGAAAGAGACACATTTCAAGACCCTTTCAGATATTGCTGAACGCGAAAGAGCACCCATATATAAAGTGGGAGAAGTAAAGGAGAGTGACCGTTTTATTATAAAAGATAATGAAGCTTGTCCTGTTGATTTGAAGCTGGAACATATGTTTGGGAAACCTCCCAAAACAGTATTGAAGGACAACACCTCCAATGCCGACTTTGATAGGATCAGCTATGAGCAAAAACATTTTGAAAGTTACCTTTATGATGTGCTGCGGTTGGAAGCTGTTGCCTCCAAAGATTGGTTAACCAATAAAGTGGATCGATCGGTAACCGGAAAGGTGGCCACACAGCAATGTGCAGGTCCCGTGCAGCTGCCATTGAATAACCTTGGAGTCATGGCACTCGATTATCAGGGAAAAAAAGGAATTGCTACAGCCATCGGACATGCCCCGGTAGCCGGTCTCATTGATCCCGGTTCAGGATCTCGGTTGGCCATTGCCGAATCATTAACCAATTTGGTATGGACTCCCTTGGAGAACAGGCTAAAAGGTGTTTCTTTAAGTGCCAACTGGATGTGGCCAGCAAAGAATGAGGGCGAGAATGCCAGATTGTATGCTGCCGTAGAAGCCATGAGTGAATTTGCCATTGAATTAGGAATTAATATCCCAACAGGTAAGGATTCACTTTCCATGACGCAAAAATACCCCGATGGAAAGGTAGTCTATGCTCCGGGAACGGTTATCGTATCCGCTGTGGGAGGAGTAACTGATATTAAAAAAACTATAAGCCCTGTACTTAGTCCAAAACCAGGATCAAAGTTGATATATATTGACTTTTCCAATGAAGCACCCAGCCTTGGAGGTAGCAGTTTTGCTCAGACCCGTAATAAGATTGGAGACTCAGTAGCTGCTGTAAAAGATGCGGTTTACTTTGGCATGGCCTTTAATTTAGTTCAGGAGTTGGTAGAGAAAGATTTATTATTGGCAGGACATGATATTTCAGCCGGTGGAATGATTACCACCTTACTGGAAATGAATTTTGCCAATTGCGATCATGGGTTGGATATCAGTCTGGACGCTTTTAATGGTCAGGATATTGTCAAACTGATGTTTAGTGAAAATCCTGGAGTGGTTATTCAGGTATCTGAAACCAAAGAGGTCCTCGATTTGCTTGAAAAAAGCAAATTAAATTATAAGCTTCTTGGAGAGGTTATTGAAAAACGCCTGGTGCAAATCCACCATAAACTAAAGAAATACAATCTCGATATTGATAGGTTGAGAGATGTTTGGTATGAGTCATCCTATCTGCTTGACAGAAATCAAAGTGGCGAAGGGCCAGCCCACTGCAGGTTCAAAAACTACAAACGACAGGATTTACAATACAACTTCAATAAAGCATTTAAAGGAACCGCTGAAAGCCTGGGACTCGAGCTGAGTAGGAGGGAAGCCAGTGGAATCCGTGCAGCCATTATCCGTGAAAAAGGTGTTAATGGCGATAGGGAGATGGCCTATGTTTTACACCTGGCAGGTTTTGATGTGAAGGATGTACATATGACTGACCTGATCAGTGGACGCGAAGACCTGAGAGATGTCAATTTCATTGTTTTTGTGGGAGGTTTTTCAAATTCAGATGTGTTGGGATCAGCCAAAGGATGGGCAGGAGCCTTCCTTTACAATGAAAAAGCCAAAAGAGCACTCGACCATTTCTATAGCCGTAAGGATACCCTGAGTCTGGGGGTTTGCAATGGATGTCAACTTATGATGGAATTGGGACTGGTGTATCCTGAGCATCCTGAAAAGCCTAAAATGCTGCATAATGATTCTGGTAAATTCGAAAGTGGGTTTATCAATGTTAATGTGAATGAGAACAATTCGGTGATGCTGGGTAGCCTGGCCGGCTCACGCCTGGGTATATGGGTGGCACACGGTGAAGGAAAATACAGTTTCCCCTATTACCACGACAATTACCACATTGCCATGCGCTATAGTTATGATCTCTATCCGGGTAATCCCAATGGTTCTGATTGGGATACAGCCGCAATCTATTCCAACGATGGCCGTCACCTGGCTATGATGCCCCACCTGGAAAGATCATTCTTCCCATGGCAATGGGCACATTACCCTGAAAACAGGAAAAATGATGACATCACGCCATGGATGGAAGCTTTTGTCAATGCCAGAAAATGGGTTGAAAAAAATCTGAGTTAAAACAGAACGCCTTTAGTTAGAAAATTTCCTTCTTACTGAGCTAGCAAAGTACTTTATTTTGGGGCTGTCCATAACAAATACAATCCAATAAAGAAGAATAGTACATTGGGTATCCATGAGGCTATAAGTGGTGACAGGTTTCCAAAGGTGGAGAATACTGTTGATACCTGCATCAATAAAATATAGGAAAATGTGAGTGCGATGCCTACACCGAGATGCATACCAATGCCTCCCCTCACTTTTCTGCTGGATAAGGCAACCCCGATAAAAGTAAGTATGATGATGGCTGCCGGACCTGCGATGCGTTTGTGCTTCTCTATCTCGTATTTTTTATAGGCAATGGATCCTTTTGCTTTTTCCGCATTGATATGATCGTTTAGCTCAAAGAAATCCATCTCCTCAAACCGCTCCTTGATTTTGTATAAATCGGTAGTTTTCAGATTTAACACAGTGTCCATCAGCTTTCCGGTACTCATTTCCTGATAACCCAGACTATCTATGGTTCTCACATAATAGTCCTTGATGGTCCAGTTTTGTTTGTCTTCATTCCAAATGATTCGATCCGACATCAGCTTGTAAACCATTTGCTGACCATCAAACTTTTCAAGTGAGAATTTGTATCCATACATTTTTGCCACATTGAAGGACTCCACATAAACAAATGTCTCAGGTTCAATTTGCAGATGGAGGTTCTTATCCTTATTCTTGGTCAGCTTTTCCATATAGGTATCCTTGAAAATCCTTCGGATATGATTGGTTTCAGGGATCAGGAAATTACCCAGGTAAAAAGACATTAGAGCCAGTAATACAGAGGCCATCAAATAGGGAAAAAGCAAGCGACGGAAACTGATGCCACTGCTAAGGATGGCAATTATCTCAGTATTGCCGGCCAGTTTGGAAGTGAAAAAGATAACGGATATAAAGGTGAAGAGGTATATGAAAAGATTGATAAAATAAGGTATAAAATTGAGATAATAATCGATGACAACAGCTTGTAATGGGGCTTCATTCTTAATAAAACTGTCGATATTCTCCGACACATCGAAAATGATCACAATTACGATCAGTAAAGTAATGGCATAGAAAAAGGTGCCCAAAAACTTTTTTATGATATAGCGATCGATAATCTTCATAGTTGATAGCGCAATCCTACAGTCGCTGACTCACTCGTTTTACCATTTGTTCCTTCCATAACGCAAAATCACCCACAATAATATGTTTCCGGACTTCTCTTACCAACCATAAATAAAAGGCGAGGTTATGCTGGCTGGCAATCATAGGTCCCAATATTTCTTTGGCTGTGAACAGATGCCTTAAATAGGCCTTGGAATGTACCTGGTCGAGGTAGGAAGGGCCGTCAGGATCAATGGGGCTAAAATCATTCTCCCATTTCTTGTTTTTGATATTGATGATGCCGTTGGCAGTAAAAAGCATGCCATTGCGACCGTTTCGGGTAGGCATCACACAATCAAACATATCCACACCCAAAGCAATACTCTCCAGTATGTTGGCAGGTGTGCCCACGCCCATTAAGTATCTGGGTTTGTCTTTAGGCAGAATGCCGCATACCAGGTCGGTCATGGCATACATATCTTCATGGGGTTCTCCAACGGATAAACCTCCTATGGCATTGCCATCGGCACCATAAGAGGCAATAACTTCGGCTGACTGGGCTCTCAGATCCTTATAAGTACTTCCCTGAACAATGGGAAAGAGGCTTTGTTCATAACCATATTTCGCTTCCGTATTGTTGAACTGCTGCATACATCTTCCCAGCCATTGGTGGGTGATTTTCAGCGATTGTTCAGCATACTCGTAGTCACATGGGTAAGGTGTACATTCATCAAAAGCCATGATGATATCAGCCCCAATACTCCTTTGGATATCCATCACGTTCTCAGGTGTAAACTGATGTCGCGACCCATCAATATGTGACTGAAATAACACCCCATGCTCATCCAGTTTTCTTCGGTCAGTAAGAGAATACACCTGGTAGCCACCGCTATCGGTAAGAATAGGACGCTGCCAGCTGTTAAATTTATGAAGGCCACCGGCTTCCTCGATGATGTCCGTGCCTGGTCTGAGATACAAATGGTAGGTGTTTCCTAAAATAATATCAGCATTGATGTCATTTTCAACCGAATCAAAATGTACACCCTTAACAGTTCCAGCAGTACCTACAGGCATAAAAATGGGTGTTTGAATCTCTCCATGACCAGTTTGAATGTTTCCTGCTCTAGCAGAACTTTTTGAATCTAAGGTGTGTAAGCTGAATTTCATGCTGGGCTGATAATTTCCGCAAAGATAGAAGTTTAAGAGATGTAATAATAGCCAGCAGCTTTGGATTTAAAACTTTGGGAAAACCTAATCGTTTTTTGCGGAGTCGGGCTAAAATAGTTGTTACATTCGCATGGTAAACCTGATTAGTTGATGGTATTCGACTCCCTTAGTATAATCGAATGGATTTTGCTCTCCGTGTTCGGACTGGCCACTATTGTGCAATTATTGTATCTCTGGTTGGTATTTGGTAAACTTGCCTTTTATAAGCCTCCCCATGACTTAGCTGAAACAAAAGAAGCTGTATCAATTGTTATCGCCGCCAGAAACGAATACCATAATCTGAGCAAAAACCTGCCAATTATCCTTGAGCAAAACTATCCTGATTTTGAAGTGGTAGTAGTAAACCATGCCTCAGACGATGAAACTGAAGGTTATCTGAAAGAATTATCCCGAAAGGATAAAAAACTGAAGGTGGTGCATATTCAGAAAGACCTGAACTTTTTTAGCGGAAAAAAGTTTCCATTGTCTCTGGGTATCAAATCAGCGAAAAACGACTTATTGTTATTGACTGATGCAGATTGTTGTCCTGCCTCTCCCAACTGGATTTCAAAAATGGCCTCAAATTATCAAAAAGGTATAGAGGTGGTTTTGGGGTTTGGACCCTATGAAAGAAAGAAGGGATTGTTAAACCTTCTGATCAATTATGATACCTATGTGGTGGCTATGCAGTATCTGTCCTATGCCTTACTGGGATTACCCTATATGGGTGTGGGTAGAAACCTCTCTTACCGAAAGACCTTGTTTTATGAGAATAAGGGTTTTATTTCGCATTACCATGTAGCCTCAGGAGATGATGATCTATTTATCAATCAGGTGGCACGAAAGGCCAATACCCGCATTGAAATTGATCAGGAAGCACTTGTGATATCCGAGCCAAAAACAAGTTTTAAGGAGTGGTTCCGTCAAAAATCAAGACACCTTTCTACTGGTAAAAGTTATCAATTCAGGCATAAAATACTGTTGTCAGCTTTCAGTCTGAGTCAATTGTTTTTCTTTGCCGGTTTCATCAGCTTATTGTTCGCACAAATAGCTTTTTGGGTAGTTGGCAGCCTCTTTCTTGCCAGATTTATTAGCCTTATTATTGTTAATAAAAAAATAAGTGATCATCTGCAATCACCTCAATTATTGATATTTTCGCTAATAGGGGAGGTGTTTTATGTCGTTTTCCTTCTTTTGTTAAGCATTAAAAGTTATTTCAGCAAACAAGTGAAATGGAAGTAGGTAGTCAGTTAACCGAGAAAGGACAGCGGGATTATAAGCTGGTCAAACAGGCGCTAGAAACAGGCGATCAGGCTGCGTTCAGTGACCTGTTGAAATTTTACCGGGACTCGCTGTATTTCATGATGCTGAAAATGACTAATAATCCTCATGATGCTGAGGATCTTACCATCGAAGCATTTGGGAAAGCGTTTAAAAACCTGAAACAATATACACCTGATTACGCCTTTAGTACCTGGTTATTTAAAATAGCCACTAACAATTGCATCGACTTCATGCGTAAAAAGAGTAAAGGGGTTCAGGCCATCAACAATGAACCTGAGGAAAGTGCACATGCCTTGCCCGCTCAATTAGCCGCTGCAAACCTCGACCCTGAAGAGGCATTCATCAAAGGCCAGAAAATAGAAATGATGCGCGAGGTGGTGACCAAATTAAAACCGCATTATAAAAAACTTATCGAACTGCGTTATTTTAAAGAGTATTCCTATGAGGAGATTGTTGATGAATTACATCTTCCACTGGGGACGGTAAAGGCGCAATTATTCAGGGCAAGGGAATTTCTGTTTAATATCCTGAAAAATTCCAGAGAAAGGATTTAATATCTTCCTCAGCTTAATGATTCCAAATGGACAGTTGATATCAGTAATCAGTATGTTTACATTGTTAAAATATTGATTGAATAGAAATGTGGTGAGAAGTGAAACGCCATAACTTCTCAAGACAGGAACTAAACAAAAATTAGAGTAATTCGAATTGAATACTTGCAATGGCATGCAACATCTTATACTTTTGTACTGGAAAGTCAAGGCAAAGGAATAGCACATATGCTTTGATTGATATCCATTCTGTCTCATGAATAAAACTGAACTGCAACAATCAGAATGGTCCGAATGGCTGAAAATCATTCGGTCCTATAGCCAACCCAGCTTGTTCAAAAGCTGGTGGCAGATCATTAACTCGGTAGTGCCCTATCTGGCACTTTGGGTTCTCATGTTATATAGTTTGCAAGTTTCCTATTGGATCACCCTACTACTTGCTATTCCAACAGCCGGATTCCTGGTGAGGATTTTTATCATTTTCCATGATTGTGGTCATGGGTCATTTTTTAAGTCACAACAATTGCAAAGGGTTGTGGGCATTCTCATGGGTCTACTGGTCTTCACGCCCTATCATAAGTGGCATTTTGAGCACAGGCGTCACCACCAAACGGTTGGAAACCTCGATAAAAGGGGAATGGGAGATGTGATGACCATCACCGTGGATGAATACAAACAACGCTCACGGTTTCAGCAATTCTATTATAGGGTATACCGTCACCCCATCACCATATTCTTAATTGCGCCTTTTTTTCTTTTTACAATTGCCCAGCATATACCCAAAAAAGTCCATCCCAAAAAAGTAAAAGTGTACACCTATATAACCACATCAGTATTGGCAATATTGGTCACCTTATTGATTATGGGCATTGGTCTGGCGCCATTTTTAATGATTCAGATACCCATTTTCTTCGTGGCTACTGGCGCCGGGGTTTGGCTATTCTATATTCAACACCAGTATGAAGGCGTGGTTTGGGAAAGAGATGATCAATGGAATTTTAAGGAAATAGCTTTGAATGGATCTTCCTATGTGAAATTTCCAAAAATTCTGCAGTGGTTCTCGGGGAATATTGGATTCCATCATATTCATCATCTGGGCCCTAAAATACCCAATTATAATTTGGAATTGTGCATGAATGAGAACGCCATGTTTCAAAAAGACCCCATATTATTTCTACCTAGCCTGCGAACAGCTCATCTGCGCCTTTGGGACGAACAAAAGAAAGAGTTACTAACGTTTAAACAAGCCCTGAGGTAGTATCCCTTCCAGGTGTATTTCCTGTTTTTTATTTTTGGTTGAAGTTAGCTGCTGCCATTAATTTATAATCATAATCTACTATCTGTTACATATAAAACGCCTAATTTTGCCATTCATTTTTTAATTAATGTGGAATGGATTTGAACGATTTTCAAAAGACTATTTTGGCAGGAATTCCAGAGGAATTACCACCACCAAAACCAATAGACCCAAGTGTTAGTCACTCCCCAAAGCGTAAAGAAATATTGTCGAAGGATGAAAAGCGATTGGCCTTAAGAAATGCTTTAAGGTATTTCCCGGAAAAGTTTCATAAAACCCTTGCAACTGAATTCGCAGAAGAGTTGGAAACCTTTGGTAGGATTTATATGTATCGTTTCAGACCCGATTATCCCATGTGCGCCCGTTCCATTGACGATTACCCTTGTCAGACGAATCAGGCTGCTGGTATTATGCTGATGATCCAAAACAACCTGGATCCGGCTGTAGCGCAACATCCCCACGAACTCATAACCTATGGAGGCAATGGTGCCGTTTTCCAAAACTGGGCACAATACCTCCTGTGTATGCAGTATTTGGCTACCATGACAGATGAGCAGACTCTGGTCATGTATTCAGGGCATCCCATGGGATTGTTTCCTTCTCATAAAGATGCTCCAAGAGTGGTTGTTACCAATGGCATGGTCATACCCAATTATTCAGCCCCTGATGACTGGGAAAAATTCAATGCCCTTGGAGTGTCTCAGTATGGACAAATGACGGCGGGATCCTATATGTATATTGGGCCCCAGGGTATAGTCCATGGCACTACGATAACCGTGATGAATGCGGCACGTATGGTGGCTGAAAAAGGAGAAGATCCCTTTGGCGGGAAACTATTCGTTACTGCAGGTCTGGGTGGTATGTCTGGTGCACAACCCAAAGCAGCCAATATCGCTGGAGTGGTGTCGGTAACTGCAGAAGTCAATCCCCATGCCTCCCGCAAACGTCATGAACAGGGCTGGGTGGATGAACTCATTGATGACCTTGACACACTCGTAAACAGGGTGAAAGAAGCCAAGGAGAAAAAAGAAGTGGTTTCCATAGCCTATGAAGGCAATATTGTAGATGTGTGGGAAAAATTTGAAGAGGAGGAAATCTTCATAGAACTGGGTTCCGATCAAACCTCCCTGCACAATCCATGGGCCGGTGGTTATTATCCTGTGGGATACAGCTATGAAGAATCAAACGAAATGATGGCCAATGAACCTGAATTGTTCAAAGAAAAGGTGCAAGCCTCTTTACGCCGACAAGCCAGTGCCATCAACAAGCATACAACCAAAGGCACTTATTTCTTTGATTATGGCAATGCATTTCTCCTGGAAGCCTCCAGAGCAGGAGCCGATGTGATGGCAGCAGACGGCATCAATTTCCGTTATCCATCCTATGTGCAGGATATTATGGGACCCATGTTCTTTGATTATGGATTTGGTCCTTTCAGATGGGTTTGTACTTCCGGGGATCCTGAGGACCTGGAAAAAACTGATAAGATAGCTGCTGAGGTGCTGGGTAATATTATGACAAACTCACCAGAAGATATCCAAAGCCAAATGGCAGATAATATCCAATGGATTAACGGCGCTCAGGAAAACAAGCTTGTCGTAGGCTCTCAGGCAAGAATCCTCTATGCGGATGCAGAAGGACGTATAAAAATTGCAGAGGCATTTAATAAAGCCATTAAAGAGGGTCATTTGCAAAGTGCTGTGGTATTGGGAAGAGACCATCATGATGTTTCAGGAACCGACTCGCCTTTTAGAGAAACATCCAATATTTACGATGGTTCCAGTTTTACCGCTGACATGGCCATTCACAACGTTATTGGAGATTCCTTCAGAGGAGCTACCTGGGTGTCCATCCATAATGGTGGTGGTGTTGGCTGGGGTGAAGTGATCAACGGTGGCTTTGGTATGCTACTGGATGGTAGTGAGGATGCCGACCGCAGACTCCGGAATATGTTGTTTTGGGATGTGAATAATGGTATTTCACGGAGGTCCTGGGCACGTAATGATGGCGCCATATTTGCCATTAAAAGAGCCATGGAAGACAATCCACAGCTTAAGGTTACCCTGCCTAATCTGGCAGACGATCAACTGATCGAAGGTATTTATTAAAAGATAAGGCTAAAAAATAATAAAGCTTGCATTCGTACGAATGCAAGCTTTTATTTTACTCATATTGAGTTGGTATTACAATTTGCTGTTTCTTAAAAGAGTTTTGTCAGATCAATTTCATTATCGTACAATTCCACTACTTTTTCCTGACATACGACCTCGATACTTTCAATTTTTGAGATAGGATTTCTATACCATACTTCCACAAAAAAACCGGATAATGTGTAAAGGCATATCCTGTAATCAGAGTCATATCGCTCCATTAATTCTTCTCCTTCATTGAAGAGTTGACTAACTTTTTCGGTTTTGGTGAGTCTTGTGAAATTTTCTTGAGTCAACGTTTCCATTTTTTTGGTTTTTCGTTGAAAATCCTGTGATTGAATCTGTAATAGTAAAAGGTTAAGGAACCGGTAAAACCATTGGCCGGTCTTCAACCGGTTCCTTTGTATTGGGTTTTACTACATCTTTAGCAACCGCCACCTGAAGCTGCATTTTTCTGTTTCTTCTGAACAGAAACGCCAGCTTTGGTGTTCACCTGATTTCCTTTGGCAACCCACTCGAGGTAGGCTCCGTCATATACCTTAACGTTGGTATATCCCAGGATATTTACGAAAGCAGCATATAATACAGCTGCTCTTACACTTGTGCGGCAATAGGCGACAATAGCTTTGTCAGCACTCAAGCCATGTTTTTTGGCGATGGCTTCCAATTCAGCTTTTGATTTGAAAGCTTCAGTGTCGGTTAACAGGTCTTTGTGGTTGATGTTTATCGCTTTTGGTAAATGGCCATCACTGTTGTCAGCGGTTCCGTCAAATTCACCAGGGGCACGTACATCTACAATAATAGCTTTTCCACTTTTTACATAAGCCAGATCAGCAATTACATTGGCATTAACCTTAGGTGTGAAAGTAGCTTTTGAAACTTTTGTGGGCATTTTTGTAATGGGAACTCTTGATTTTCTCCATTCATTCATATCCTTATGAAGGATTTTTACGTTTGGTGCACCCAAATATTTAAGTACCCAGTACACACGTGAAGAGTATTTCTGAGAACCACCATCATACACTACAATGGTTTTGGTTTCACTAACACCCTTGGCGCCAAAAATACCAGCCAATGCTTCAGGGCTTTCAATAAGACCTTCAACATCGGTTTCCTGATACAATGATTTGTGAGGAATGTTTACCGCATTCTTAATATGGGTTTTCTTATAGCTGTCTGCTTTGCTGGCATCAATAATTACAAGATTTTTGTCAGCTTTGAACATTTTCATGAATTCGGCGGCGGTGATAATGTCGCCCTGGGCCATACTGCTTGTGATAGCAGCAAATACGATCAGGCCTGATAATACTATATTTTTTATTGTTGACATTGTTTTCTTCTTTATTGTTTCTAGAATTTCGCTTGTACCTGAATCATAAAGGCATCGTTATCAAACTCATTTTTGGTTGATCCGGTTTTGCCTTCTGCATTGTAGAGGTAGTTTACCTGAATTCTTGTCCAGTCGTTCAGGAAGTAATTGATACCAATGGTCGTTGTACTTTGTACAAAATTTTGGGTTTGCCCAAGGTATTTGTAAGTGCCACCATCTGGATCATAGGTTTGGTATTTTACTATGGGTTGTAGGTTCCATGGTGTCATATACATAGCTTGTACGAAGAAACCGCTCTTGGCATAAGTTGTTAAAGCGTTGGTTTCTTTGCCACCGCAGCCACCGCCACTGGTAAACTCACCAACATCTTCACCCATAATATACTCAGCCTGAATCATGGCATTGTATTTTTGCAGGGTAAGGTCAAAGGCAGTTCTGGTTCTGCTCTTTTGGTCTCCACTAGCACTTTCGGTTCCAACGAGACCTGTTCTGTAGCTACCGCCAATTTCGATAAACTCCCAAGGAGCAACTACGAGGCGTGCTGCAATGTCTTTGTTCTGGTTGTCATCAACCATGTTGATGCCAGTACCATTTAATACGGCAACTTTGTAAGAGAATACATCTCTTTCTTTACCAAAACTACCTAATACCATCAATCCCATTTCACGGAAAGGACTGGCCATTTCGTTCACAACAGTTGAACGGTTAATGGTGTGAAGGGCGTGACAAGGTGTGTTTAACTCCAAACTAAAAGGAGATTTAAATTGTCCCAGTGAAAACTTTACATATTTTCCAAAAGGAGCATAGGTTACGAAGGCATCTAGTAACTGAGGCCCACCGGCTACAGGACTGAATTCTGCCATAACATAATAACTTACATCATAAGGTATGCTGCCAACAACACCTATACGAGCTCTTTTGAAGTAAAAGCTGCTGGGTTTTTTGGCGTTTCCGTTGTCATCATTACCAAACATATAATAATCAAACTGTGGCTGGATATAACCAACAAGTTGTGGTCCTTCATCGGAAGAAGCTTCCACACAACCTTGTCCCATAAGCTGGCCTGACAAGGCAATGGAAACTACCATCAATACTGTCAAAATCTTTTTCATAATACCGGTCTTTATTGTAATTGTTGGGGTGATAAAGCAATCAGGTCATTGCAACTGCAATGACCTGATTGAATAATTTTTAACTATTTACTTGCTACGTAAGGATAGTCTTTGGAATGATGCCATGCTGGTTTGCCAGCTTCATCAAGTGCTGTGTGACGGAGGCTGTTTACACCATAATAAATGCTCTGTGCATTATATCCTAATACGTGTAACCAGGCAACAGCAAAGGAAGAAGTTTGTCCTGTATAGCAATATACGTTGAACTCGTCTTCTTGTGGGAAGTTAGAAACCAAGTCATTTTCTAATGAAATAACTGAATTCAGGTAAGCACCTTTATAATGTCCAATGCTCATATAAGTAGCTTCGTCCCAGTAATTGTATATGTTGTGAGCCAAAGGATCTGCCAAAATATCTGCGGATTGATTTCCCCAATCTGAAACTGATAACATAGCGGTAACGGCATCTGCAAGAATGGTAGCGCCATCAGTTGAAGTAGTTTCCCATGCTGGAAAATCGTTCAATGGTAAACCTGGGCTGGCTACGTCAATTTCCCAGTTTGAGTTTCCGTCAGCAACGTCGCTGATTTTTGCGGTCCATTTGTCAAAGTCAGTGTGCCAGTAAGACATACCGAATTTCATTACCTGAGCGTCAGCAAAACCTGAGAGACGCAATGCCATAGTGGCACGGCCAGCAGTTTGTCCTGAATAACATACCATCAAAATAGGTTTGTCTGTTCCTACTTCAGCAGCTTTTGTCAAAACATCTGTCAAAGCAACATTGATAGCATCCTTAATATGACCTTGTGCGAAATGCTCAGCACTTCTGATATCAAATACATGGTAACCAGGAATTGAATGATCAGTTGGGTCAACGATACCACCTTTTGAAATAAGTTCAGGGGCTACAACCCATTTGCTTGGTGTGCCAAGTAAGGTTGGTAAATCAAGGTCGTTGTTTACCATATACTCAGAAAGAGTGGCAAAATTACCTTTTTCAACTGGTGCTGGATCATCATCGTCATCCTTACATCCAGTAAATACAATAACTGTTGCCAGCATCGCAATCATAAATACATTCATTAATTTTTTCATTGTCTTCGATTTTAGTTATTAATAATGAATTTTTGTCCTTTGTTAATTTGATAACAAAAGTAATTTGGCTGGTCATAGCTTTGGCACGAATCATGTTGTAATTAGAGGGTACAAAAACTGTAATTTGACATATAAAACAGTGACGTAATTGGGGTGGTTTTATGGTCTGTATGTGCTTAGAACGCATATAAATAGGTCTGAAAATGGCTCCAGGCAGGCAAATACACCTGTTATAAATGTAAATATTTATATTTTTGCATATCATTAAATTATTTAGATGGAAAGAACATCACCCATGGGAAGTTGTATAGTTGAAAACCAACATGCAGCTTGTTTTGATTCCCTCACGGAAGAGGAGAAAGAACTACTTGCAAAAAGTACAGTTGATATTGCTTATAAGAAAGGTGAGGTGATATCCAAGCAAGGATCCTTTGCTTCTCACGTAATATTCCTTCAGGAAGGGTTGGTTAAGGTATACATACAAGGAAAGTCCAAAGATCTTATATTGAAAATTATTCCTTCAAACCACTTTATTGGCCTGTCATCCATATATGAAGGCAACAACGCTTTTGTGTACTCTGCCTCCACCTATATTGATTCGGTGGCGAGTTTAATAGATGTGAATGTCTTCAAATCACTGGTGCGGAAGAATCCTAAATTTGCCTATAGCGTGATCAATATTCAGAATGAAAATGCGGCTCAGGTATACGGCCGATTTTATTGCCTGACCAGAAAACAATCGCACGGACTTATGGCCGATCTGATGTTGTGTTTGTCTAACCGTGTATTTAAGGCAGAAAGATTTAATCTGCCCATTTCTCGTTCCGACTTGGCCGATTTAACAGGCTTGTCCATTGAAAGTGTTCTGCGCATTATGAAGGAGTTTAAGGAAGACGGCTTAATTGATACCCAGGGAAAAAATATCGCCATACTGGAACCAGACTCATTGCTTAAAATCAGTCAGTTTGGATAGTTATTAGTATCGGGAATGCTATATATAATATAGGTGTTCCGTCATGGAACACCTTTTTTATGTTTCTGTCTGGCAACCAATTGGCTCAACAGCCTGTCTTATTGATGCTTTCATTTGATAAATATTCCTAAAAGCGAAATAATATTACTTTTGTGCCAATTGTACATTTGAAATCAAATCATTAATCAAATAAAAAACCATGAAACATTTATTTACACTAATTGCAATGGTCCTGTTTTCTGCAACAACACTATCTGCTCAGAATATTGTAGGGACTGATCCGGAGAATAAGAATGTTATTCTTGAAGAATTCACTGGTATTCACTGTGTATTTTGTCCAGATGGACACGCGATCGCCCAAAGCATTTATAATGCTAACCCTGGTGATGTGGTATTAATCAATATTCATACTGGTAGTTATGCTGTTCCTTCTGGAAATGAGCCTGACTTCAGAACTCCATGGGGATCTGCTATTGCTGCTCAGTCAGGATTGGCTGGTTACCCTGCAGGTACCGTAAATCGTCATTTATTTCCCAACTGGTCTCAGGGTAGTGGTACTGCCATGAGCCGTGGAAGCTGGTCAGCTGCTTCAAACCAGATACTGGCGCAGCCCAGTTATTTGAATGTGGGTTTGGTGTCTACCATTGTTACTTCAACACGCCAGCTAATTGTTGAAGTTGAAGTGTATTATACAGATGACAGTCCGTTCTCAAGCAACTACTTGAATGTAGCCATCTTGCAGAATGATATTTTTGGACCACAAACTGGAGGAGGAGCAGGTAACAATTACAACCACAAGCATATGCTTCGCCATTTGTTGACAGGTCAGTGGGGTGAAGAAATTACACAAACCACAACCGGTTCATTGTTTTCCAAAACCTATGCTTACGAATTACCTGAGGATTATACCGATGTGGATGTAATTCTTGAAGACCTGGATATAGTAGCTTTTGTTACTGAAAGCCATCAGGAAGCCATTAGTGGAAGCAGCGGAGAAATAACTTTCATCGAGTCCAACGACTATGATGCCGCAATTACAAACGTAACTGTTCCTGTGAGCGCATGTTCCGGTGAGTTAAACCCAGTGGTTGAATTGAAAAATTACGGTGTTGTTGATTTGACAAGCCTAGAGTTCGTTTACAATGTTAATGGTGGTGATGACATGACCTACTCATGGACTGGTAATCTGGCTCAGAACCAAACAGAAACAGTTAGCTTGCCAACCATCACTTATACTTCATCAGCTAATACAGCTTTTGGAGTGAACTGTGAAATGCCAAATGGTGTGCCAGATGAATTGCCACAGAATGATTCATATAATACCAATATCCCGGAATCTCAATATTATCCGGAAGACTGTATTGTAGTGGTGGAAGTTTTAGGAAACCCTGAAGACATTACTTGGAGTATTGTGGATGAGAATAATGAAGTTTTGGTTGAAGGTGGCCCTTATACCGATCAGGGAATTAAATTTGCTCCATTTACTTTCAGCCAGGCAGGATGTTATGCCTTTACATTGAATGATGCTTCCGGTGAAGGTTTGTCAGGAGGATTTTATATGATTGCTAGCAGTGATCAGGATATCCTTTGGGAAGGCCCAGCCTTTAGCTATGTTTCTGCTACCGAAATGGCCTATGATCCGGATGTAAGTGTTGAAGATGTGTTGGTTTCCGAAAATATCACAGTATTCCCTAATCCTGTGACCAATCAGGCCAGCATCGAATTTGAACTCAGAACAAATACTCAGGTCCAGATTAGTGTGGTGGATATGTTAGGAAGACAAGTGAAAAATATATTTGAAGGTGAAATGCACAGTGGTGCTCAAAACCTGCAAATGGATGCTAACGACCTCGATAATGGAGTCTATTTCATCAAAATGCAACTGAATAACGAAGTTGTAACGAAAAAAATCATGGTGTCTAAATAGTACCATGTGATTGATATAAGGCCTTCCTTATTAGTTTAAGGAGGGCTTTTTTATGTCTGCATATAAAGTCTTTATGAGAGAATTTTGTCTCATATTGGTTCAATCACAAAAACTAGAATAGTAAAAAAATGGTCCATGATGTGGCTATATTTTGAATGGTTTCCGTTATAACAGGCAACCCATTGGTTGATGATACTGTCTTTAAGGTGAATAAATTAATAGCAATTAGATAAAATTGCATTATTTTTGCAAAAAATTGAGATTATACAGTGACCATTAAATGAATTCTATGATGAAAAAACTACTATTAATATTGATCGGACTTGTGATTTCTGCAGGTATATATGCACAGGAATTAACCATTAAATCACTTGAAGGTGAAGAGCTTGGTGAATCAATTATTGTATATGATGAAGGTGATGTGGTAAATGAGATTGTGTTTCACGCATTGGTAACCAACAACACCGGTTCTGATATGACCGTTATGTGTGTCAGATCCCAAATTGACATGCTTCCCGGAACATCTAGTCAGTTTTGCTGGGGAGAGAACTGCTACCCTCCATTTGTTGATACTGCCGGCACTGCATTGGTGATCCCTGGTGGTGCAACCACAGCTGATGATGCTTTTTCCGGACACTATGCGCCCGGTGGCGTACATGGAACATCCTCTGTAAAGTATAAATTCTACAATATAGACGACCCTAGTCAATATGATGAAGTGATTTGCCATTATGTCTATGGTTTTGTGGGAGTTGATGATAATTTTGAAGCCCCTAGTTTCTCTGAGTTTTATCCAAACCCTGCTACAGACAACATTAGGTTGGATTATAATCTGGGTTCAAGCCAGCAGGCCACACTCAAAGTAGTTAACTTACTGGGTGCAGTTGTGAAAGAAATTGCACTGGACAACAGTAATAGCCTGAGCATGGACGTGTCTGACCTTAAACAAGGCGTTTATTTCTGCTCAGTTGTAGCAGAAGGCCAGGTCCATACCACCAAACGGATTGTTGTTCAGAAATAATAACAACACCGAAAAAATTCATAAGCCCGGCATCTGTTTGTCGGGTTTTTTTGTGGAGTAACAATGGGATGTGCAAAAGTTTAGCATATGTTAACATTTGCGCATCGCGTTCTTCAATAAATTTGGTACAGAAATTGCATGGAATTCAAGTGAACGAAAGACTTACTATGATGAAAAAATTACTATTCCTAATTACTTTAAGCATTTTGGTCGTTGGCCAATTGAGTCTACAGGGACAATCACTGACCCTGAGCTGGGAAGGTGAGGTGTTGGGAGATACCGTTTCGGTCCTGCCCAGTGCGGAAGAGGAACTGAGCTTTAACGCGATAGTAAATAATATAAGCGACAACAGCTTTATGGTGTTGGCTGCTCGTGTAGAACTGGACATGCCTGATGGCACTACTTCGAATTTCAAATGGGAACAAGACTATGGCCCAACTACCGATACAGCAACAGCCGCCAAGTTTATACCTGCCAGTGGTTCATCTGATACATTAACTTTTATCGGCAGATACAAACCCAATGGAAGTACGGATGTGGCCATTATTAAATATTCCTTTTTCAGGGAAGACAATCATGATGACGTGGTTGAGGTAGTGGTAAAATATATGCATACACCCAATGCTGTGGAAGAGAACTTAAGTCAGGGTGTTCGCTTTTCAGATATTTACCCCAACCCATGTGATCAAATGGTGAATTTCGATTATACCATTGACAGAAACCGGGAAGGCACAGCAAGCCTAAAAATTGTTAACCTACTGGGAGCCACTGTTAGAGAACATCAGATTGACAGAGATAACAACAAACTACATCTGGATGTATCGGATTTGGAAGGTGGTATTTATTTCTACTCCATTTTAATGGGTGAGGAAGTATTGCAAACCAAGAAACTTATTGTACGATAATAACACTAAAGGATTACAAAAAAGCCCGGATTTGATTTCAAATCCGGGCTTTTTTATTGATTCTATGAGGTCCTTATAAACCAAAGGCTGCTTTAACCTGATCAACATAATCCAGTTTTTCCCAGCTAAAGAATTCAACGGCTTTGGTATACACTTTCTTTCCGTTTCTCTCTTCTTTGAAAGTAGTGTTTTCGTCTTCGTAATACACCTCAACATCTTCTGTAAACACTTCTCTTCCAAAATGTCCATAGGAAGCTGTTTTTTCAAAGATAGGGTTGGTAAGGCCATAACGTTTTACAATGGCATAAGGTCGCATATCAAAAATCTCATTAACCTTTTCAGCAATAAGGCCATCACTTAAGATGTTTCCATCTGCGTCTTTCACTTGTGCCGTACCATAGGTATTCACATATAAGCCTACAGGTTTGTCTACACCAATGGCATAAGCCACCTGAACCAAAACCTGATCAGCTACACCAGCTGCTACCAGATTTTTTGCAATATGACGGGTAGCATAAGCAGCCGAACGGTCAACTTTTGAAGCATCTTTTCCTGAGAAAGCACCACCACCATGAGCACCGTGTCCACCATAGGTATCCACAATAATTTTTCTTCCGGTCAATCCGGTATCTCCATGAGGTCCACCAATAACAAATTTACCGGTAGGGTTTACCAATAATCTTGTGTTATCAGTAAACAGCTGGTTTATAGTATCGGTATAGGTTTTCTTAATTCTGGGAATGAGGTAGGCTTCAATATCAGCTTTTATGGTCTGCTGCATCTTTTCCTCTGAATCAAAGTCATCGTGTTGGGTAGAAATCACGATGGTATCAATGCATTTTGGTGAGCCATCTTCATTGTACTCCAGGGTAACCTGTGACTTTGAATCGGGACGGAGATAGGTCATATGTTCACCTTCTCTTCTGATCTTGGCAAGTTCAAAGAGCAGGTCGTGTGACAATTCAATGGTCAGAGGCATGAAATTGGTCATTTCACGATTGGCAAATCCAAACATCATTCCCTGGTCACCGGCACCTTGTTCTTCCTTATTGGCGCGTTCTACGCCCTGGTTGATATCAGATGATTGCTCGTGCAAAGCAGAAAGTACGGAACATGAATCAGCATCAAATCTGTAGGCTGCTTTGGTATAACCGATCCTTCTGATAACTCCACGGGTAACTTTCTGAAGGTCTACATAAGCCTCTGATTTAACCTCGCCGGCTACAACCGCCAGGCCAGTGGTTACCAGTGTTTCACAAGCTACTTTTGAATTGGGATCCTGCTTCAACATATCGTCGAGAACAGCATCAGATATCTGGTCGGATACTTTGTCAGGATGTCCTTCAGATACGGATTCTGATGTAAAAAAATATGACATAATACTATAGTAATTAAATGAATAAACTTTACAATCAGATGTTCGGAGGGAAAAATTGGTTTAGCAATTTTTTATT
>JAERTD010000056.1 GCA_016845175.1 Bacteroidota bacterium
AACATGTTGATATTCCATCAAAATATGCGACAGAGCCGGGTCGTGGCGATTGTATCCTGCAATACTGAAAAAGACTGTTGAATCATTTGCATTTCCTACCCAACCGTTACTTGGATAGGCAATTTCCGGCACGCCCCCGCAGGGTTCAATAAAATGAACCGAAAATGCAACGGTGTCGGCTAATCCTTCGGGAATTGGAATGCCCGTATCTCCCCACAACTCATACTCACAGGCAGAATATAAAATGAGTTCCAAATCCTCATAATCATATTCGGTGGGACCCCGTTCGACAGTTAAGGACAAAATTTGTTGTTGTCCTGCAGGAATTGTGTATGATATTGCATCTGCTCCAAGAACCTGTCCGCCAATTTTGACAATAGCACCATACGGATTTGAACTGTTCAGTAATCGTATTTCATACGGATTTTCCTCATCAGTTTCTGTTGCATTACCGGCAACAATTGTAAAATTCGCCATTTCATCCGGTAATATGTTTGCAGCAACTATTGGTCCGTCAATCATCAACTGAACCGCTTGGCGATGAAGCGTGTTCGGTTCCCAAGGACAACCGGATTGACCTGCGATTGTCTGAAATACCGGCATTCCCCATTGAGTATCACGAAGAACATTGACGCTAAATCCATCTCCGGGGTCATCATCATCAAGAACAAATCCTACTGTCTGCGTTTTTTCTGAACTGGCTGTTTCGCTTTCTTCTTCAGAATCATACCAAGTAGTGGATGCTGCTTGACTGAAACCCAAACCGTTTAGAGTTAATCCTAATTCGCCAAACACTTCATAAGAATTCTCTACTTTTACGGTTGTTTCGTGTGAATGATAATCGCTGGTGGTAGTGCTGTATTCAAATCCAGCACCCGCATCAAAAACAATATTGTTTACCGTTTCACCATCTCCAAAATTCAACGCTTCGTGTATTTGTGCACTTGCAACGGCGATAGAATCCTGTTGTAAAATATCTGTCCAAAAATGGTAGCCTTCTAACGATGTTGAATCCTGTAATTCCTGCCATTCAAGTAATAAATTTGGTTGTAACACCGTTTTAATATAATGTCGTGTAAACATATAAGTTGAGTGAACTCCATCAATTGTGCTGGTCAGAACGGTGTCAATCTGCACATCGCATAATCCATCGGTTTGTATATAAAAACCCGGAGAAAATGTCATTGTCAAACCACCACCGACAAAAACCGTTGCATCATCACCGGTCAATCCATCGCTGGAAGTGTAATAATTTTCTGAACGGGTAAAACACATACAGCTTTCATCTGTTTCTGTTTCTGTAACCCTGCCTTCCCATCCAAATCCGACATCCATAGTAATATCCAAACTAACAGTCGTCATTACTAAAAATCCAACGGTTACACTTACATCAGGACCAAGATGAAGAGTGGATGTTACATCGTGTTCGGTGCTTTCTGTGGAAGTCATACGGATATTTTTGCAGGTTTCCATATCTTCTGAAAAATAGGTATAACTACCGTCGCCCGGCGGTTTGCGAAGAACAAACCACGGCATTTCAGATGTGGTTGTTGTAAACTGTGAATTTTCGGCTTCTTTCACGCCTTCGATAAATGCCCAAAATTCTGCAGTAGCTTCCCGTTCGTTATTGTCCCTAACCATTACATCAAGTTTTTTCTGATAGGGATGATTTCCACCACCAAGTAAATTTGGAGTTCGCGGAGTAAAATAAATGGGTGCAGATTGCCGACTTTCTTCAAATGCCGCATTTCCACTGTAAGTTGTATCTGATAATTCATCATTTATTTCCACATAATAACTGTCAATATAGCATTTCATATTTCCGTATTGTTCAAAAACTGAAAGGGATAATGAATCTACCTCCCCTTGCTGGACAATGTGATCAAATTGACCACAAGATGGTGAATTACTGGTAAGTTCAACTTGCAATGGTGCATAGTAAATAAATTTTAATGTATCAGACCCTTCAACCAAATTTGCCTGCTGTCCGGTAAAATCATAAAGGGGGTTTTCAGAAAAGACCGATACTTCAAAATGCCGTGCCGGTAGATTATAAATAACGGCATTTCCGGCTAAATCGCTTGTAACGGTTGTTTCGTAACAACTGGGTTGGGTGCTAACCGTAACTTCAAATTCACCTAACGGCAATTCACAATGACCACCACCAATTTTTACAACCAAAGTTTCGTGCTTTAAATCCGTAAAGTTTTGATTTGCTAACGGATAAACGATTACACCTGTTTCACGATGTGAAGGTGAAAATTGATGATCATATTTTTGTGGAAAAAGTGTGTGTTCTGTCCCCGGTTCAAACTCACACCGATAATGACCATCGTTGTCCGTAAAAACAGGAGGTTGCATTGACAGGGTATCGTTTGTTCCGTCTTCGTTAAAAATAATTTCCATTATTTCCACGCTATCTGCAGAACAACTTGTGCCTTGAAATAAAACATATCCGGTTACACTGATTTGCGAATTATCCATAAAGTCCACTCCATCGGATGCGGTGGAACTGGTAGAGAGCGTTACGGTTTTATTCTCCGGAGTAAATTCGTGCCAAACTTTTTGAGGCGTAACAGTAAACTCTGTGCCTGCCGGTTCATAGTAAATCCCGCGGATACTGTAATTTCCGTTCATATCCGTGAAAGCGGAATTATGAATATCTGGATTTTCATCTGACCACATTGCACCGGTGATATGTCCATCGTGTGATGCGTCC
>JAERTD010000057.1 GCA_016845175.1 Bacteroidota bacterium
TGGCACAGCAAATACTACGGAAGATCTCTGGGAGTCATTGAAGCAAAAAAAGCCGGACATCCTGGTTCTTGATTTGGGCTTGAATAAAGATGATCTAAAAAGACTTATACCTAAAATCAAGAATTTCTTACCCTCTATGAAGGTCATTGGATTGTCAGAATTTTTAGATTATCCATTTTTTCACTTCTGTTGGGAGAAGGGTATAGATGCCATTATGTTGAGAAAAATGGAAATTCAGGTGCTGACAAAAACTGTTTTAGATGTCTTGAACGGGGAAAAAGTATGTGGAGAAAAGGTGCCTAGCTATCAATATCTTGAACATAGATTTGAGCAGATTAGAACTCTTACGGATGTAGAATTAGAAATCCTACAGCTGCTAAGGGAAGGGCATACCAGGAAGGAAATCTCTCAAACACTTGGTGTAAAAATAGGCACTATTGATAATCATGCCCTTAGAATTTATGCTAAGTTCGATGCACATAAGAAAATACACTTATTGCACGAAGCCAGGTTATTCAAAGTAATTGAATAACGCCAGCTTCGCACTTCAACCAGCACGTAAATTACTCCTTAAAAGAGCTTATAAAAGCCCTTCATCAGCGAATGAATAAGAATCATCCTGTCCAATAATCAAATGGTCCAGGACACTAATTTCCAGAAACTCACCAGCACTTTTAATTTTCTTAGTCAGACTTATGTCATTTTCAGAAGGTTTTAGATTTCCTGAAGGGTGGTTATGAGCCAGAATGATTCCGGATGCATTGGCCTTTAAAGCTGTTTGGAAAATTAATTTAGGATCTGCCACAGTTCCGGAGATGCCGCCAACTGAAATATTGGTCATCCCAAGTACTTTATTGGCGCGGTTCAACAGTAAAATGTAAAAGGATTCTTTATACATCAGATGATCACCCCAATTGTTGTTCAAGATTTCAAAAGCATCTGCGGACTGTTTAATTTGGGGACGGTCTGCAGGTTTAAATTTTGGAAAGTAGTTAATGGTAATTTCTGAAACACTAAATAGGTTATTCATGATAGTTTCCCATGCCCTTGGGTTTATTATGGCTTCTGGCACGCCGGTTAAAAGCGCAATCCTTTGGGCGAAGGCTGAAACTAATGTCAAGGGGTGTATGTCATTTTGGAACAAAATGAACACATCGCAAGACTCATTTATCCAGGTATATCAGGCCCCTTTACATTGTTGAAGATTCGTAGACCTTCGTGATTTTAACCGATGTGCAAGGCTCAAATTGGGGCAAACCAAAACAATCAAATTATTAGCAAGAGCGCCATTTGAAAAATGGCCTTAGGGTCTGGCTTTTCTTTCTTTGTTACTTTCTTTGTTTTGGGCAAAATGAAAGAAAGTAAGCCGCTACCAGGAAAAGGATCCTGGTTAGCGGATCCCTTTAGTCGTGCCGGGTTTTTGGATTTAAAAACAAGGCGTTAACCACTGGATCGATGGGCATTGAGAATGTCCAAAGAGGCAGTTGGTTATTTTCTTTGATACTTTCTTTTGAAAAAGAAAGTATTGCGGGATTTGTACCTGTGGACAGTGAACAAATCTCGATTTTTTTATTTCAGGCAGAAATATTTGGATTTCAGGCTGAACGGGGGTTTCAAAGGGGGCAAACTGCCCCCTTTGTTGTCGAAAGACCCCGCACCGCCCTTAGAATTATTTGTGATTCACAAAACGAAAAAACGTGTTATATGCCACACCATCAAGGGAAAGCAAGATTAAGGGTTTGAAAATCACAAAAACGAAAACCACAACAAACCACAACAAACCACCACGAACCAGAACAAAGGCAAGAAAGATTATAAAAAATTCGCCCCGACTATCGCATCGTTGTTACGGTTTTTCCGGAACAACGATTCCGCTTCATAGGCTGGATAGGTGATTTAGTTTAAGCTAAAGGAGACAGCCGCAGCACAAGGGATTGAAACGGCATACTTTTTATAAAAAAGATAGAGTGGAAAGCGCGACCTGAAAGGGTGTGCCATAAAAAAGAAAGAAGTGGTAAACCTTAACCTGCTACAGTAACAACAAACAAGAGTTTGAGGAGGGAACCACTTCTAACAACACTGCTAATATACTCATAAATACTTTAGAAGTCAAACAATTAGCCAATAAATTGATTTGCTGTATTCACCAGGTTAAAGCCTCTTACTTGATGAAAATTGCATCCAATAAACAGATTGTCCCAGGCATCCGTGCCATCAGTTCTTAGCTCCAGAGGATCTTCATCAGTCTCTGGTAGTTTCTCACCAGACTTATCTTTTTCAAAACCATTCCGGCCAATCTTAATTCCAGTCTGTTCTAAGGCTGGAATCAAGAATTCATTATTGGATCTATTGAAAGTTGGAAACAAATACTTAACACCGGTCAAAGCATCATTAATGTACTGGTGCTTTAGTGAATGACGCATGGGTTTACCAGTGTAAACGGCATGCACCATCCATTTGCGCTTACGCAATTCACAGATAGCAATGTCGGCAAATGTTTCCTTATCGGAAGCATAGGCGCCTTGCAAGGCCGTTTCATCATAATAGTACACCACTTGTTTGGTGGGGTGTGAATTATAGTAATCGGCCCAATCGTTTATCAGCTCACGCAATTTACGGTCGTTCTTGACAAACATTGATTTAAGTGTTCTCATTTCACTTTCCATAACCTGGCCGGTACAAATCCAGTTGATGTTGGCATTGTAATCCATGGCGATCAGCAAGGGTTTTTTAGCCTGAACATCTGAATCTTGCTGGTAGCTATAGGTTCTTACTCTGTCCAAATCAAAGGATCCGTGGGAAGTTCTTATGTTATTCAAATAAGAATTGTCAAAGGCATCGTAATAGTGCAGTTTGGTATCCAGGTTTGCATAGAAACCATTGACAAGTTTGGTAATATGTTTATTGAGAATGGAGGTTTGAAAAACCATGGGTGTCAACTCACGTTTCATCTTTCTGATGTAAGCCTCGCCCAATAGTTCAAGGTTATCGATGGCATCAAACTCACGATAGTAATGTAGATGCTTGCGTAAAAAACTCAGTTCTTTGGAGTGTTTTGAAAAGCTTGCTTTTGCAAAAACCTCCGGATTGTTGGAAAACTGAATTACTTTTTTGCGGGTTTCCAATAATGTGGACAGTAGCTCAAGATCCATGAGTTTTTTACGCTTTAACAGCCATTCTCCATTCTTGCCTTGTGGCATATCAGATACAATGGTTATGCCTTTGTGCCAGGGACATTTGTTAAAGTGGCCTATCATTCCACTGACAGCTGGTACTACTTCATCGAAAAACTTATCCGGATTAATGGATCTGCCTTCATCTACTTTAAGACTGTCCAGGGTAAGGGAGTTTGCAGAAAACTTAACGTCCTGGGAAAGGATGTGGTAAATGGATCCATTGTACCAGTGCATGACATGATCCCAGCTTTGGGGTTCAATATAGGGAGTCTTAAAACCAAGTAATTTGGGTGCCTTGCGACCAATAAAATAATGCTTCTCATTTTGATAGCCCAAGCGACTAAGAGAGGCAACGGCTGCAGGCAATGTCCGTGAAAGTGCTTGCTGAAAGGTTGCTGCATATATGGCATTAGCACTTCGGGGCATGGCCTGCGCATCTCTCAATACTCTGGGGGCAATAATTCCATCGGACTTACCAAAACGCCTGGCAGCAATAATGGTTTCACAATTGGCACCCACGGCCAATAGTTCTCGCTGCCCAGGGTTAAAGTATTTCTTATTGCTTTGACTCATCGATAATGTCTGCTTCTTCGATTAGGGTGGCACCATATTTCTCACGCATTTTTCTTTGCTTTTGTTCCAAATCTTCGATGGGAACCAGACCCAATACGCTTACATCATCGGTGATTTCCCAATTCTGAGGAACGATTTCATCATAGGGAATGACTTGTAGGTCTTCTTTGTCCAGCTGTGTGAATTTTCCAAGGGTGCTGGCAGCTAAAATGATGCTCTTGGCATCCTTTTTAGCTTCAGCAATTTCATAGGCTTTATCCAACATGGCAATTACCTTGAATCGCTGCCATTGTTTGGTTGCATTTCGAACATTGCCCAACAATATTTTTACTTGCTGAATGTCGCGCCAGGCTTGTGATTTACCTACGCCAAGTTCAGTGGAGATATAGGTGGTAAGCTTTCTATCACTTACTGTGGGTTTGTCCAGCCAGAAAGAAAAAATGGCTGAATAGCGGTTTTTTATTTCAAGTTCCTTTTCAGTAAAAGCATGCCATTCAGGAATATTTGTGTCATCATCAAATAGATACAACTGGATCCGCTCAAAGAAGCTGAGTTTTTCAGCATTGTATGTGATCTTATCAGTCATCTGTTTCAGCTAGGTGTTGCTCTTCCAGGAATTTTACTGAAAGCAGTTCCGCTTGAGGGGATCCTTTGTCGGCCAGGGCAAGAATGCTTTTACGGAGCTCATGTTTTCGTTTGACTTTCCCGCGTTGGTAGGCGGTATAAACAGGGCCATCTTGTTTGGAGAACAAAGAATAAAAACCCATCACCGGTATTTCCAATAAAAAGGCAATCTCACGCCATGACATTAGATTGTAGGCATAGTCTTCAATTTCCTGCAGCTGGGTTTCGCTTAGTTGATCATCCATTTAGATTGATTTCAGTTCCTTCATCCATGGCCTTAAGTAGGTGCTTCTTATAATCAGAGAAAACCTGATCCAGGGTAAGTATCACCCCGGCTTCTTTTCGTGGGTTGGGTGTCATATTTGCTGATCCTACCACCACAATTTTCCAGTTATCATTTTCAATGAGAATTAGTTTGGAATGGTTGGGTGTTAGTTTGATGGATCCACAAACATTGGAGGCAAAGTGAAGCAGTTGGCGTTTGTGTGATTTAATGGTGTAATCAAACAAGGCATGCAATTCTGTGATCAGTCCGGATTCCATGGCCAGGGCAAAGGCACGAATGGAAGCTTCAGAAATTGAAAAAGTAGATAGATAGACCTTTGAAGCACCGGCGATATCCAATAAATACAACAGCATATCATGCATGGAAAAATGACCCTCCGACCAAAAGGCTTTGACAGCGTCTTTTTCGAGTTCACCGATTTGGTCATTGATCACTTTTTGAGTGAAGTGCACAAAATTGGATTTCATGAATTAGGAATTAGAATAAGGCTTGCCCAATGATTCCAATTCAGCTTTTCGGCGATCCACTTCCTGTTTTTTTTTAGTGATCTTCATTTGTTGCTTAAGCGTTGTGGCAGGCATCGATGGGAGAGAGGCTAAAGCACGTTTGATGTACATATAATGCTTCTTAATCGTTTTTTGAATGGATCTTTCATTTTCTACAGCGTTCTTGGCAATACTAAGGTCAGTGGGTGGTAGCCAGCTATCAATTGCTTTCCAGTTCTTTTGTTTTTGTTTCTCCATTGAATCAATGGCGCCCATGAGTTCAGAGCGTTGTTCATTGTTTTTTGGATCCGGATCCAATGCTCTGGCTTTGGCGTGCGTGCTTCTCATCTCTCTCTCCAGGTCTGCATTGGAAAGAAAGAAAGATTTCTTCTGCAGGAAGTAGGCTTCATCATTATTAAAAACCTCGCGCGCCTGCAGGGAAAGCTTTTCAAAGTCTTGAGAAAGTAGCGTATTTACCAGGCTTTTATCCTTTCGTAATTCATCCATGCTCCGGCCTTGAATTTGATGGATATCAATGGCTTCAGTAGCATCTTTGGTTGATATTTTCTGAACAGAAAATTCAAGCGTATTAGAAGAATCTAAATCCTTAATAGCTTCATGCTCCGCCTTTGGCCAGCCATTGGTGGTACTTAAAACATGGAACAATTTCCGCATAACAGACAGCAACATATTGTGGTGAAGTCGTGATGGGTTTTCCACGTTTAAAAAGGCATCATGTTTTGTGGTTAGCTTGCAGCGATTGTATAGAGCCAAGCCTGTTTTATAGTTACGATCTGTGCCGTTTAGCCAGTCTTTAAATTCTTTCATGAGAGTTTTTTAGATCAAGTTGAAGTAAAAGTAAAAGGGGTGCCAACGGCTTTAAAGGACAGTGTGCCAGTCCACAGAATTTGTGATTTGTGTTTGAAAGCTGTCATTAATACTTTGATGACGATAAATAGAACCGTTGTCATCGTATTTGTTGGAGAGTTTGAGCCATCCTTTTATGTGTGGAATGATCAGACGAGGGACATTGTTTTCATTGCAATGCTTTGAGAACCAAATGTCAGCCATGTTTGAATATTCAAAAATGGCAAGCTGCAGTTTTATGGTGTCGCTATGAAAGGCCAATACACCGGTTCCTATCACATGGGCAAAGACTGGCACAGCAACATTACCCAGGCAGGAAAAGGCTGCAGTATGACCTTTATAATAGGATTGAACGGGTAGTTGTTCAAAAAGTCTACCATGGCAGCTAACCACTACACGGCGTTCATGCTGCTCAATGGCTTGAATCATTGTGCTCACATAATCTCCTGGGTAAATAATGTCATCATCGATGCTGAAGTGATAGCCTCGGATCTGATCACAAGTGAAGAATTTTCCAGCATCCCCAAGATCACCACATTCATTTTCAGAAAAATAGCACTTGATTTTGGCATTACTTTCTAGCTCAGGGCAAGATGAAATATTATTGAAATAGATATGCAATTCATCCACTTGATCAATAATTGATTCAACGGTTTCCAACAAGGATGCTTCACGTCCTGGCATGGTGGCCATGGTGGCTGTAATTGTATCTGTATAATGGTTGGAAAGCAATCTGACAGCCTTTCTGTGGTCGGGGTGCATCATGGATTGATGATCCAGGTGTATCACAAGTGAGCGTTGTACCTGGTAGATGTTTTTATCGAGCTCGACCAGCCGTTTGGATATTTGGCGGCCAACACCAGAAGAAAGCGTGGGGTTATTACTCCAGTTGTGATCGATGGCATTGATTTGATAGTTTAGATCTTCCAACGTGCAACGGTTGGAGATAAAGCACATGTCAACCCATCCGGTATAGAGCAATTTCTGGTTTCCAAATTCAACTTTTTTAACGCTTTGATTGGTCCAAAATGCTTTGCCATTTCTGGAAAAATCATTGAGTAGGTTAACACAGGCTTTTTGTGGATCCTGTATGGCTTCAAAGCTAGCAACTGCCTTTTCGAAAAAGTCATCAACCAACCTAATGTCATCAGGAATTTGAATGAAATAATCAAAGTGTTTGTTTCTGAGCAGGCTATAGGCATAGTCAATGATCTTCCAATAATCCTTTTTGCCATAATTGTGAGAGGTTTCGAAGTAATCGAAATTCTGATGGAAATTATCATCCAGATAATTCAATACTGGATCATAACCTTTGGAGCAATCATTAATGATGCTAAGACCAATAGTAAAAGGATAGGCGTTTTTTTTAATGTCTTTTAAAAGAAGCAAGAGCTCCTGGGGGCGGTTATAGGTGGTAATCAGTAGTTGGATCTTCATTTTGATAAGTTTTGGGATTAAAAAAAATGCCCCTGCTTGCACAGGGACATCACCATCATGAAAAAACTACTACTTGCTATTGGCTTTCCTGGATTTGAGTTGTTTTCGTGATGGTTTGTTAGTGAGTGTGTTCACCTTTTTAACTTCAGGTGCAATGGATTGAATTTTTACGGGATTAGCAGGCTTTTCAAACAGGTATGGAAAACCGGCTTTAAATAATTGGTTGGCTCGATCCAATGAAAGGTTCCGCAAATCAACTTCACCAAAGCCCATAATTTCATACAGGCCTGGTGAAATTGTCAATTGGTATTTATCTGTCGCGGGTCGTTTCATTAGCTTATGGCTTCACCATCCAGGCGGATAACACCGGTGTATTTTGGTGCAGGTGTATATCCGTAGGATGAAATTTCCATGGTCATTCCCTTGCGGTCTGCAGTTGCTTTACCAGTGGTAAAGGCAGGCTTACATCGAGCAGGGAAAGCTTTGGATCCTATTACTCTACGGGTGCCATTGGCTTCCAAGAAAATAAATACCATATTGGAATTATTCACTTGTTTGGCAAATGCCAAGGCTTCTGTTGAAGTACCGGGATAAAAGATGGTGGCCTTGTGGACAAAGCTTTGGCCATCAATTTCCCCTTGATTTTCGTCAACCACTTCAGAAGTTTCCCGGGTAGAGTAGATTTTAAAAAAGAATTTCCCATCTATAAAGGTGAATCCGGTAACAGATTCCAGGGTAACTTCGTCTTCGGGGGTTTCTGGATTTTTAGGCAGTAAGGGAAAATTGTCAATATCTGCCACTGGTGAATAGTAACCAATTACCTGAACACCTCCCATATTCTCTGTGCCATCTACCCAGAGTAAGTTTGCGAAATTGAACATCAGGACCCCTTGTATTCCAAAAGGAATGGCCCCAAGAGCCAGGAGTACGGCTGTGGCTGAAATGCTCGATACATCCAACACAGAAGCGAATAGGCTACCAACTAAGGCCGTAAATAAGAATGTTGTAAATATTTTGAAAAGTTTCATGCGTCAAGAAATTTTAGAATTGAAAAAACTGCACCCCGAAATGGGGTGCGGTTTTAGATTATGAATAGTCTCCGCTCAATTGAGTAGCCACCGGCGTACCTTCATTGATTTGGAAAACCTTTTGATGAATGGAGCGAATACGTGTGCCATACTTACCCTGAATCCAGAATTGAACAAGGTTGGGATCCTCGTAAGGATTACGGACTTGAACAAATTCTTCATCTCCTTTGGTATCCATGCCAAAGTCGAAGTTTCCTGGAGCGGTTAACACGATTCGTTGACCGGATCCCATGGCGTTGGAGCGTACCAGTTTGCATTTTTTTCCAGTACCATGCAGATCAGAGCGACCATAGATGTCTACAGTGGGTTTCTGCTTGAACTTGTTGAAAAAGCAATCATCGTACATATCTGCGATATGGTTGGGCACTTTAAGAATGGAAGCTTTGCCGCGTAAGGCGGAATGTGAAGACCTCCAAAAGCCTAGCAATTGTTCCAGTACCCCGTAATCGTTTTCATTTTGGGGAGCAACAAAATCACCGGTGTTAACCAGGTTGCCTGCAGCAGCTTTGATCAATTGGGCAGTAATGAAGGCATCCATTTTGGTGTCAAAGCCATCAAAAGCTTCCAGTGGGGTAGTTCCATCTTCCACTCTTTCACCTGGAAAGAGGCAGTCAATCAAATCTTCACCAAAAGTTTTGACAACAGATGAAATCATAAGTACGTTCCAGGGGTGTTTTTTGGATTTGTTCTTACCCAGGAGTTGATCGGGTCCTACGGCGATTTCCTTATAATTCTGGATGTTGTCTTTCACGCTGGCATAAGCCATTTCAACTTCGAGAGTCATTTCCTGAGTTTTACCCAGTTCGGAATGTTCCACTTCACCACCATTATAGGGGCGCATGACTCCTTGTTTCCTCAAAAAGTCAGTGATTGTATCCTTGTGTTGGATACCTGGTAATAGGTTAATGCCATGAACGCCCAAAACTTCTTTGAGTACGGTATATGGCAACAGTTTCAGATCCTTTTGTCTGCGAACTGCGGTTTCTTGCAAGGTGCTAATATCTACGGTTGGCATGGTATGAGTTTTGTTAAATTAGAGTGCGTATTCTTCAGCCACAGCGTCAAGGTTTTCCATAAAGGAATTTGAGTCACGGGATACATTATCTGATGATTTATCAGATGTAATGTCCTTGTCTTTTTTGGTCACAGCTGGTGCTGTTTCTACAGCAGGCTTTCCTTTGAGGGTTACAATCTGTTTAGATTGTTCGGCGATGGTGGCATTGGCATCTGCAAGATCTTGTTGAGCAAGATCAAGAGCTGTTTGGAGTTCCGGAGCGGATTCGTCTTCAGAGAGTGAGGCATCCAGGTCTGCTAACTGATCCTGGTTTAAATGCACACCATCTTCGCTGACTTCCAAAACTGCACCTACCACACGATTAATGTTGGAAAATTCAGGTTTTGACATTTGAGAAGTATTTTGATTAGAATTAAGATTGCGTTCTTCGATAAGGGATTCCAGTTCATTGATGGCCACAGATAGATCTCCTATTCGGTCCACAAAAACATCCATCACATCTTTGGCAAAAAACACTTTGCCTTTCAGGTGTTGTTCCTGGACATTAGGGCGGTTGGATTTTACCACCGTAATAAACTGGTCTGCGATTGGGGCGAGTACTTCCGTTTTGTAGTCCTCATATTTACCTGCTCGTAGATCTTCCCACATTTTTACTTTTTCAGTGGATTGCGGGGCGGTAATGGTGTGGAATTTCACCCCAAGTTTTTCATAAGCTGGTTGGATATCAGAAAAACTAAGTAAAACACCAACGGATCCGATTTCGGCAAATTCCGTGGCTGCTACCACACGATCAGCGGATGATCCAATCCAAAGGGCTGCGGAAGCCATCAGGCCATCCACATAAGTGACCACAGGCTTTTGTGTGTTTTTTACAATGTTGGCCAGTTCTTCGGTGCCATCAACGGTTCCCCCTGGTGAATCGATTTGAAGGATTATACCATCAAAATTGGGATTGGCATCAGCTTGTTGGATGAGTGCCCCCATGGTTGCCATACCGTGTGGCCCACAGGCCTGATCAGCTTTAAATAAGGATCCATTGATTTGGATCAGAGCGAATGAATGGGGTTTAGGATCTGAAAAGCTTGTGGCTGTAGTTTTCCCAGAATTTAGTTGAATCGCAGTGTGGGGAGTGGCATTTTTTAAGGGTTCGATTTCAATTTTGCCGGATAACAAATCACTGACTAATGGAAGTGAATTGATGGCAAATTGAGGGTCGATGGCCCATTTACCTTTTAAGATTGAGGAGACTATTTGAAAATTCATCACAGGCTAATAAGTTGTTTCAACTACTGTAGTCGCAATGATAAATAGCCTCCTCAGTCTGGCAAAGGACTATGCTACAAAGCGCATTGGGTGGGTGTTACGTGATTTTGAGCTATAGCGATAACAGTTTAAACCTTTGACTTTTTTGGGAATGTCTTTTGTCAAATTCAAATAGGCTGGGATAATTGGTGTGCCAATGATTATTCTGGAGCCATTTGCCGTATGTACAATTATGCAAGCTCCTTTGTTAATGTATTTATTAGCCATAATATGGTGGTGTTGACTAACTGCGGGGCACAGAAATTCAAGCTTGAGTTCATATACTATGCCTTCTTCCACATTTTTGGATGTTTCCTGCAGGGAAGCAGATTCCTGAATAATGGGAAGCTCGAACCAGGCTTGTTCGTTAATAACGGAAACTTCATTTTTCGAATTGGGGTAGGAAAGGGTTACATTTCTGAAATCGGTAATTTCAATTTTTGTTATTCCACCTAGATTGGGAATGTTGATCATTTGTTCTGAAGGATCTGGGGCTTGTTGTGCCATAAAAATTTTGGTTTGGGTGAGTGAAAAAATTAAGATTTGACTACTTCAGCGCACATTAGGACATATTTGGAAATATGTTGTAAAACATGGCGCTATACTGACGAAAAAAAGTTGCTTTTTGGCTAATTTTTCCGCTCATATTTACGTTTGGGATACTTTTTCTTTAAATCCACATGCCGATAAACCATTTTTACAAGCATTTCGGTGATATAGGAATGTTGTGGAATCTTATATTTTTCCAAGAACATATCGATGCCATCATTGCGAGAAAATCCATGTGAGTAGTTAGCCAGCATAAAGTCAATAAACAGGTAATTGAACATGGTGCTAACTGTGCGGCAAAAGGCTCGTTGGGCTTTTTCGGAAAGGTAGTTGTGTGTTAGGGCATTTAGATGTTCGAAATATGGCAACATAATTCGAAGATCAGTTTTACTTGAGATTTGTGCCTGGTTAAAGTCTCTGGGTGCTTTGGAGAGGAGGAATGCCAGGGCTTCATTGAATTTATCCCTTTTTGGCATAAAGATGGGTTCTTGTTGTTCGGGATAGAGGGAGAGGAAAAAAGCCTTCAGATAGGGCTTCATCCTAATGTGGACTACAGTACGTTTAATATCCATGCTTCCATTTCATTTAGGGAAGCTCGGTCACTATGCATCACAAAGATAACAAAAACAAAAGCCAGGTTCTTATGACCAAAAAAAAGGGGGCAATGCCCCCAATTCTTTAGTTGGCTTTTTCTTCTTTAGCTTGGCGAATGAATTCAACAACACCGTGAGAATGTCCCCATTGTGAGGTTTGTTTTAATGGGATGATGTCCAGAGTCAACAGTTTTTGCCCTTTGAAATCGTTCTTTTTCAATTTTTTCAAATCTTCCCATTTAAGAGTTACTTGAATTTTTCTTCCGATTGATTTTCCGTTTCCTACAAAATTTGAATTAGTTTCCATGATACTGTGTTTTAAAATGTTAGTTAATAAATATGGAACGTGAAATAGTTATTTTTTGACTTTTAGCAAGTCGGACCAGAGGGACGTTCATCACAACTTGTCTAAAAGTATTTTGACAAAAAATCACTTCACATTTGTGACAGAGTTTATAACTATCATTTTTTTAAAAAACTCGGTTCATGCGTGAAACTTCCAGATTTTGTTGGGAATGTGTAAATGCCGGAACAATCTGAAAAATTCAAGTCTGATATGGGTTAAAAATTGATCAATGAAATCAAAGGGATAGCAAAAACATCATTGGGATATTATCATACAAACAAATAGAGCTATTGGTCTAGAGTAGTTGTTGATATGCCAAGCTATTGGATAAGTAAAAGCCATTGGGGTATTGTCCTTAAAAAATGGGGAATAGAGGAAAAAAATTACAATGAGTTATTCTAAAGGATCCTTAAGTACATAGATGCGTTGTTTCTCCATGAAATCCAAAAAGCTATTTCTGTAAAAGAAATCTTTGGAGGTTCTAAAGCACCAATAGATTTTTGGATTGATTTCCGAATGTATCAAATACGGTTTTTCCATTTTCAGCTGGCCCTTTTCATTGAAGAAATCTTCCATGCTAGCAAGTTTGAATAGCTCGGGTAAGTGCTTATAATAGGGTGAGTTTTCTTTATGTTCTACTTGCATATTTGTTGGTGTTGGTTGTGTGTTGAATGTTTTTTTTGGCCAAGGTTTCAAAACTCTGTTAAGGTTTTGAAGCTGTCTTTTTTGTGGCAAGACCTGTGAGGGTCGTTTTTGCTGATCATCGAGCCTGCGGGAATGATCGTGCCCATTTAGAATGGTATACTTAGCATTTAAATGAGTCAAATTAATAATAGTAAAGTGCTCTTCGTGTGAGCAAATACCACTTGATTCGGCTAAAATTTTGAGAAATAATCTGAAAGTTGTCAAATGGTTTGAATCCGGATTGAGAGAAAGGAAAATTCCATTGAAAAAAAATGTTTTTTCCAATGGCCTTTTTAATAAAGGTTTAAAAATGGGTTTTACTTCTGCTTTGTCAATCATAAAAAATCATTTTCATTCAATGGCCTACACCAATAAATCACTATTTGGGACAACCGGGACTACAATTCAAGTGCTCAGGAAGTTGTAAGCCACTTTATATAAATAATCTGGGACTACGCAGACTGCCATGGACTACAAGGTGCTACCGGGGACTACAGCGTACTACATAATATATCTTCTTTAAGTCTAATAAATTCTAGTTGTAGTACCAATTGTCCCATGTAGTCCCTGTTTAAAAGCCTAGTTTGCCCTGATCTGCTTCTTGGCTTATTATGGTTGATTTAGTCTTATTATCATCTGTGTGCTTGTTATATGGGTTAGTGGAGCCATTGCTACCATATTCCAATTCCCTGGTTAAATTGATACCCAGATCATCATATCTGAAGCAAAATGCTGATGTGGTTTGTTTGATATCCTGTGTTTTCCCTTCAGCTTTATTGAATTCAGTTTTGTAGAACCTGCAGGCTTTTTCTACGCCTATAAAGTGTTTGTTGGTCATCAGATAGTGTTGTAGGCTGTCTTGAGGCAGTGGTTTTTCACCCTTCCTTCTAAGCTGTTCAGCGTATAGTTTGGCCAATACATTGAACTTGAATTTTAGAACATTGGTAGATGTGGTTAATTCAATGACTTTGGTTTTGGTAGTTATTTTGGTACAAGCTGCTATTTTGAAATGCCAGCGATCAATGAGAATATCTTCATCTAGCATGGCTTCCAATAAGTTCCAGAAAACCCCAATTTCATCTGATTCACGAATTTGCTTGTTATGGTTTAAGGTGACATGTATTGCGTGCTGTAGGACTTGCTCATACGAAAAACTAAACTTGAATTTGGGGGCCAACGTTTTAAATGAGGCCACAACGGTACAGGCATTTCTCAAAAGTCTGTCATTAAGATCTACTTCTGTGGTTTGGGAAAGCATATCACGCATGACCTGGTCATAGTGTTCTTTGTAGTATTCGATAAAGTATTTACGTTCCTTTAAAAATGCTACGGTGATATGAGGCAATCCATCCCGTTCCAGTTCCTGCAATTTTTCAAATTTGTTTTTTTGTTCTACTGAAAGTCCTTCTTTGGATAGAAATTGCAAAAAGAGCATACGGGATGAGAGAGCCACATCTACCGTAGGCATTTCCTGGCCAGCAATAATAACACCCTGGTTCACTTCAGTGGTTTCTTTTTTGCCGCCTTTATCCATATTCAACCGAGAACGGCCAATCGCGTTATAGATGGATTTCAATGTTTCAATTTTGTCAAACTCCAAAGAGTTTTTGTATTCATCAATAAAAGCAATGGAATTGCGGAACATTTCAAGGTGTTTAGCCAGACCGGCCTTGGTGCCATTGTGGATATTGTATTCAGTTTGTTTTTTACCGAACAGGGATAAAAGAGAATAAGCGAGGGTATTTTTCCCGGACCCTTTTTGACCGAATAAGTTGAGCAAGGGAAAATTGTCATTCTGACGCAAGATGTGATCACGAAATAAGGAACTGAGATACCATGCAAATCCGATCATGGCATTTTTCCCATGAACTTCAATAAATAGGCTCATCCAATGTTCTATTGTAAGATCTGAATCGGAAAATTGGAATTTTCTTTCATCTAAAAAAATGGATTTATCCTTCAGATAGATTCTAGAAAAGGCAGGTATAAAATAATCCTGGTCACCCACGTTTATGATCCCATATTTGTCAATCTCCTGGAAACTGCCATCGGGCATCGTGGCTCCATTGGCCCAGGACCAAAATCCTTCAGGTTGCCAACCTAGATTTTCAATTTCATAACAAGTACGGGTGATTTCATATAGTTTGAGCTTGAGTTTTTGAAAGTGAGCCATTTGGCCCCAAAACATGAAATTCCCTTTGGATTCAACATTGCGTTGGAAACCTTGTAAGGAAGTCATTTCATTCATGTCGAGATTGACAACAACACTATAGCCATGTTCATTCATCAGTTCATAGATCCTTTTGGAATCGCTAAAATTGTCGATATGAAATATGGGTTTCATGGTGAAGTTGGAGAGCTTTTCAATTCCGGATTTCCCACGAAAAAAGTAAGCGTTCTTATATTCATAAAAACCCCATTTCTCAAAATCGTTGGCATCTACACCAAAGGGTACAACGGCTGTTGGTTTCTCCTTCTGCCTGGCTTTGGCTTCCAGTTCCTTTAGTCTATCGGTAAATAGTTTGGGTTTGACTTTTGAATTTAGGGTGATCCGTTCAATATAGATTTCACGGGTAGCAGATGTGAGATGTTGTAGAAGATCAGTAACCCTGATCACTGCATCATTTTTCTTTGATGGATCCTGGCCGATATTTCTAAAGGTTTTTTCAGAATACCAAGCGATGAAGTCAGTGCTGTATTTGCCTATCCAGTTATTGAAATGCTTCAAATCTTTAAACCAAGTGTCAGGATCATGATCGCGCGGTAATATGGCTGCGTAGGGGATAAGGCCAGCTTCTACCAATAATTTACCATTCTTTTCCAAAGCGTTGAGCCCAGCGGCATCTCCATCGTATAAAAGAATTTGTTTGTCGGAAAACCTTTTGAGTAGGTTTATATGGCCACTGGCCAGGGCAGTGCCGCTGGGAGCAACAACATTGTTTACTCCTATTTGGTTTAACTTGACAAGATCCGGATTGCCTTCAACCAGGACACAGGATCTTGTTGTAGCAATTACTTTAATGGAGTGGTTCAGTCCGTAGAGTACTTTGCTTTTGTTGTATAGCGGTGTGTCCGGTAGATTCATGAATTTGGCATATTTGGAATCTTCTCCGGGTATGATACGGCCTGCAAAGGCTATCAGCTGGCCAGCTTGGTTGTGAATGGGGAAAATTAATCGGTTTATGAAAAAATCATAGAATTTAGACTCATCCTTTCGTTTGACTAATCCTGATTCTAGGATAGTTTCAAGGGCAAAATTGTTTTTTCTGGCGTGATCATAGAAGTTGGTCCATCCTTTAGGTGCATAGCCAATTTCAAAAAGTCCCAATGATTCATTGTAAAAGCGGCTTAAAGCGTATTCTGCAGCTGTGGCATTTTCAGGTTCCCAGAGTTTGGCTATATAGAACTCCAATGCAAGCTGGTTTAGCTGAATGATATCGGTTTTAAGCGCTGCTTTTTTTTCTTTTTCCGGATCCTGTTTTTCTTCTCTGATGGGGATCCCATATTTGTCGGCCAGATATTGCAGTGCTTCAGGGAAAGTCTTGTTTTGGTATTTTTCTATGAATTGAATGGATCCACCGGCTTCGCCACATCCAAAACACTTAAAAATCCCTTTTGTTGGCGATACTGAAAACGAGGGAGTTTTTTCGTTGTGGAAAGGGCAGCAAGCTTGCAGGTTTGAGCCCTTTCGATTAAGATCAACGAAATCCCCTATTACGTCAGCAATATTAGCAGTTTCAACAATTTGATCAACAGTGTTTTGGTCTATCATATGTGAAGAATTATTTATTGTGAGCCAATGCTCTTTGAAACTTTACGACAAAGACCCAGGGATTCTTTTCATAGGATCCTTCACCGTGTAGATGAGTCCATAGGGATTGAAAGGATTTGATAGGATTGTTTGTGCCACCCAGATCAAAGCCGTAGTGTTTATAGTACTTGCTCCCATGTCCATTTTTAAACATGACTTTTACACCTTGTTGAATGGCATCATGTTTTGATATTCTATTGAGTCTTTCAACTTTGACATTGATCACTCGTAACCATATCCTGGAATCTTCTTTTTTCAGGTGTATTGAGGGCTTCCATCGTATTTTATCGCTGCCTGTATAACTTGCCTTATAGATAATTTGGCCATGATGCATTGCCCAGGTTTCTCTTACCCAGAGCAGATCCCCTTTAAATCCATAGGGACAAACTACCAGGGAGACCAGTTTTTTATTGTTGGGTTTATCGAATTCTGAGGGTTCTATAAAATCAAAGGTGGCGGTGTTGTTGAAAAAACTACCTGGATATTTTTTACTTTGTGGGTCGATATCAATAATAGATATTCTGGTTTGTTTTTTGGATCCATCTAAGATGGCCTGGACCATGGGTGTAGAAAAAATAATAGGGGATACTTTCATAGAGAGTAAAAAAAAGCCAGTCAAGTGCATAGTGACCGGCTTCGGGGTTAATAATTAGAATTATAGTATTGACTGATTTTTTGCTAGAGTTCTTCTCGCCATGGGTTTAGTAGTTAAAGTCCTTGGCTACGATTATAAAGCAATCCAATCTGATTAGGCTTAGGTTAGAGTTAGGGCAGATAAGCATCCTTAGATCTGCTTTGTGTTCTGTAATAAATGTGGCAGCTTGTTTATCTGACCATTTATAGTTCAGAAATGCTTTGAGTTTTTCCAGGATCTTGTTAATTCGATTTTGCAGTGTTTCTGTGAGATGGTTTGAAAGAACATAACTGGCTCTCTCGTTGTAGATACGGGTAAAAAACTCTGAAAAATCCTTGCCTAATGTAGGTGCTCTAAATTCCATAATGTAAGTGTAAATGTGTAAAAAAACGCACAGGTAAAACACATAATAAGAAAGGCCTGTGCTGGTTTCGGGGTAATTTGGTTACCAAATTGAAAGAACGCTTATGTATTTTTTGAGTTATCATAAACCTTTGGGAAGGGTTAATTTCTCATCAATAGATCTTCAATTCTAATCCCTAAGTGTCTAGAGATGATTTCGAGTGTTGGGAGTTCTAAAAGCTTGCTGTTGTTGTCTTTAATCCAACGGTAGATAATGGTTTGTTGGGTGGTGTTGCACATGTCCTCAATTTCTCTAAGGATGTTTTTGTTTGTTTTGATCTGTTCTATTACTGCCGGTTTTAGTTGCATAAGTTGGATTTCTTATAAAAAACTTGATATTTGCAAAAATGATTAGTACATTTGATTAGCAAACGTATAAATAAATCCGCTTGACAAGTGTATAAAAATACACACTCAAACAACTTTTAGAGCCAGTCTAAATATTAGTCTATGGTAATGAAGAAGATAGATCAGCTTCGCCAGGATAAAAATATTACACAAAAGCAATTATCTAGTGCAATTGGAAAATCTAGGGAATGGTATTCCACGGCTATGACACGAAATAACCTGACGGTTAATGATTTTCGTGCCATAGCAGACGTGTTGGATGTGGATCCTTGTGTATTACTTGGATCACCAAGAAGAAGTGTGCTTCCTAACAGGGAAAGAAGCTTTCTCAAAAAGGAAGTTGAATTACAAGCGGATATGATCAGCGTAATGAAAGAGCTGATCGATAAACAGAGTAAAGAAATTACTGCTTTAAAGGATCAATTGGATTCAGACTAGCGTGCAAGAATAGTTACATTGGCATGCGCAATCTGCCGGGTCCGTGCTTTTACATTTACGGATCTCTTTTACAAAGTCCAGGATATCCAACGAAGCTTTCATAAAAGCACCTCGTTCTTCATTTGTTAGGCCAATATCGTTTTCGGTAACATGTTTCATGATTTTTACATAGGCAATACTCCTAAAGTAGGAATCATCGGTATTGGCAATTCGGTCAAATACTGCCCTTGTTCCGCATGAGCATAAATTCAAACTGTTAAGACAGCGGCAAATATTTTCTATCTTCTTTTCCATAGCATTGGTTTATGAAGTGGTTAATGAAAATATACTAAGGGGGCGCGAAAGTAAAATAATGACAATAGGTACTGTTATAAATTAACATTTCCAACATTTACAAAAGCAGTACTACAGTATTACATTACCAATACAATGAGAGTTTTAACAACATTAAAAATAAAATCTCTAAGTCCATCTCTAAGTGTTTTGGGGTTTCTGAATTGCGACAAAAACTGCGACAATAGGCCCAAAAACACCCTAAAATGGGCCAAAAATGCAAATATAAATGATTACTAACCAGTCACTTACCAACGGTTCTGTGTTCTCGGTCTCGCTACAACAAAAACCCATTGCCATGGCAATGGGTTTTTTTATTTCCAGGAAGTCCCGAATGTATTCGAGGACTTTCTGGAAATAAAAGGACAAAGCCTGAAAAGGCTTTGGTTTTTGTTGGGCTCCCTTTCAGGGCCGTGAGAATCAGCGCAGCTAATTCTTGGTGACTTTATAATTGGAGTCTGAATGTATTCAAGGACTTTCTGGAAATAAAAGGACAAAACCTGAAAAGGCTTTGGTTTTTGTTGGGCTCCCTTAAAGAGCCGAGAGAATCAGCGCAGCTAATTCTTGGTAACATTATAATTGGAGTCCGAATGTATTCAAGGACTTTCTGGAAATAAAAGGACAAAGCCTGAAAAGGCTTTGGTTTTTGTTGGGCTCCCTT
>JAERTD010000058.1 GCA_016845175.1 Bacteroidota bacterium
TGCCCAACAGGTTAACGACTTAAGAAAACGTACCGGAGCCGGTATGATGGACTGTAAAAAAGCCCTCGTGGAAAGCGAAGGTGATATGGAAAAAGCCATTGATATCTTAAGAAAAAAAGGACAAAAAGTAGCTGCCAAACGCGCTGACCGTGCTGCAACTGAAGGTGTTGTTTTAGCTAAAGTGAGTGAAGATGGAACCTATGCCGCATCGGTAATGGTAAACTGCGAAACCGACTTTGTAGCCAAAAACACCGATTTTATTGCTTATACACAATCTGTATTAGATGCTGCCATTGCCAATGGAGCCAAAGATATGGATGCTTTAAAAGCTATTGAAATTGATGGTCGCACTGTTGAAGCTTCAATTACTGAGCAAACAGGTGTTATTGGAGAAAAAATTGAATTGGGTGCTTTTGCTGTTGTTGAAGGTGCCAGTACTTATGCATATATCCACCCAGGTAACCGTATTGCTACCGTTGCTGGATTCAACAAAGCAGGTGATGCTTTTGCCGCTGCCGGAAAAGACATCGTGATGCAAATTGCTGCTATGGATCCTGTAGCCATTGACAAAGCTGACGTAAGTGAAGAGACCATCCAAAGAGAAAAAGAAATTGGAATGGACCAGGCACGTCAGGAAGGTAAACCAGAAGCTATGCTGGAAAAAATAGCCATGGGTAAACTCAACAAATTCTTCAAAGAAAACACTTTGTTGAATCAGGACTATATTAAAGATACCAAGAAGAGTGTTAGACAATATCTTCAGGAAATTGATGGTGACTTAACAGTAACTGCTTTCAAACGAGTTGCTTTAGGATCCTAATCAAATGATCTACAGAATAAAAAAGGCCGGTTTTACCGGCCTTTTTTATTGATCTTATATGAATATTATCCAAGCAATGACCTAAGCACCTGAGAAATGGTTTTGTTGTCGGCTTTTCCTGCCAGTTTTTTTGAGGCCATTCCCATCACCCTGCCCATATCCTTCATACTACTGGCTCCGGTTTCGGCAATGATTTCTTTTACCAGAGCAGTAATTTCTTCTTCAGAAAGCTGTTCAGGAAGGTATTTGCTGATGATGCCAGCCTGATATACCTCTTCTTCCTCCAGGTCAGCACGGTTTTGTTCTTTGTAAAGGACGGCAGATTCTTTTCTTTGCTTCACCATTTTCTGGAGAAGCTTCATTTCGATGCTTTCTGGGATTTCACCACTGCTGGCATCTTTCCCTGTTTTCTCCAATAATAAAGCAGCTTTAATAGCTCGCAAAGCATTTAATTTGCGTTTATCCTTGGCCAGCATAGCTGCCTTGATATCATTGTTTATGATAACTTCAAGTCCCATAATTTTAATGTTGATACTTTGCTCTTGAATTAGTCCACATTATCGTGCAGGAAGGAATTGTCAGATTTAATCACTGATTGTCCTTTGCTGTCTTCACCTAAGGTATACCTTGAAACTGCTGATTCAGAAGAATGCTTGGGTTCCTCAAGAGTAACTTTTTTCCTAACATAAGCTGGCTGGCTCTCCAGTTCGTTCACCATACCTGGTGTGCGGAGGTTCATGCTGAGGTTTTTTAATTTATTAACTCTGTCAGCAGCGTTTTTTTCAATTTCCTTATCCTCAGTATGCTCAGCTTCCTTTAATTGCTCCTCGGAGGTATTAGATGATATGGTATGTTGTATGCTCAGGTGTGAGTCAGTGGTACGCTTGATGAGAGAAATAGGTTCGCTGGGTTCTTCTTCAGCAGTTTCCTTGGTTTCTGTCTCTTCAAGTTTAAATACTTTTCGTTCTTCAGTTGGGGTAGCTGATGCTGTTGGGCTAAAGTCAGCCACTGGTTTTTCAACCCTTTTAATCTCAGAAATGCTGTCCTCTTTCTCTTCAGTCTTCTCAGGTGCTTTTGGTGGAGCCACAGTATTTTCTGATGCATTACCCTCGCCAATGGTGCCAATGACCGTTTGCTTTGGTTTTTCTTCAACCCTTTTCTTTGACTCAAAACCGGTAGCAATAATGGTGATTCCTATCTGAATACCCAGTGTTTCATCTTTTCCGTTACCCCAGATTATATCAGCTTCATTTCCACTTTCCTGTTGAACATATTCTGTGATCTCAGTGATCTCATCCATGGTGATGTCATCGGTACCAGTCATGATGTACAGCAAGATATCCTTGGCTCCCTTGATGTCATTATCATTGAGCAGTGGTGAACTCATGGCGTCCTCAATGGCTGTCAGGGCACGGTTTTCACCTTCCGCAGTTGCAGATCCCATGATGGCTTTGCCGCTATCCTCAATAACGGTTTTCACATCTTCAAAATCAATGTTCACGTAACCGGTTACCGTAATCAGTTCAGCGATACCTTTTGCAGCCGAAGTCAATACATTATCTGCCTTGGCAAAAGCTTCGCTCACCGTCAGATTGCCATACTGCTCTCTGAGTTTGTCGTTACTGATGATCAGAAGGGTGTCCACATACTTTTTAATCTCTTCTATACCAGCCATGGCTTGCAGGGTTCTTTTTCTGCCTTCCCATGAAAAGGGCAGGGTAACAATACCCACAGTTAAAATACCCATTTCTCTGGCCAGTTCAGCAATGATTGGAGCAGCGCCCGTACCAGTACCACCACCCATACCAGCTGTTATAAACAGCATTTGCGTGTCACCCATCAATGCATCGCGCATTTTGTCTAAGGATTCAGAGGCAGCTCCTTTACCCACATTGGGTTTGGATCCTGCACCCAAACCACCGTTGTCGCCTAAAACGACTTTTATGGGAACCGGACTAGCGTCTAAGGCCTGGACATCGGTGTTACAGACGATAAAATCAACGCCCTTGATGCCTTGTTTAAACATATGATTTACGGCATTGCTGCCACCACCGCCCACACCTAGTACTTTGATGATTGAGGGCTGTTGTTTTGGTTCAAATGATATCATATCTGGATTGCTGGATTTTCTTTAAAAATACCTTATATATGTTGGTGTATTTTTTGGCTGATTAATATTTTTTAACAAATAAAAGTTAATTGACGAGGCTTGAATTATTCAGTGGCATCGCTTTCAAACCAGTTCTCAATCAACTTCAAAAAACGACGTGAACCTGCTTCATCACTCTTATCTTTCTTTACCCGTTTCTTTCCTGATTTTTTTCCGCCTTCACCACTACTGCTTTCATCGAATTCTTCCTTCTGCTTTTCATAGTCAAAGCGTTTGATACCCTCGATTACCAGCCCAATACCTGTTGAGTACATGGGGCTGGCCATATCATCAGGCACATCATTGGCCAGATGCTCATTGGGATAGCCTATTCTGGTATCCATTCCTGTGGTGAATTCTGTTAATTGGTCAATGTGTTTCAATTGTGATCCACCACCAGTTAGAACGATCCCGGCAATTAGTTTCTTCTCAAAACCTGAATTTTTAATTTCAAAATAGATTTGCTCGACGATTTCTTCCATTCGGGCCTGAATGATAGAAGCCAGGTTTTTAAGAGTGATCTCTTTAGGTGGTCGGCCCCGCAATCCGGGTATAGCTACCACCTCATCTTCACGATTTTCACTGGCCAATGCCGAACCGAATTTTACTTTAAGTTCTTCAGCATGCTTCTTGATGATGGTACAACCCTCCTTCACATCTTCGGTTACTACATCACCACCAAAGGGGATTACCGCTGTGTGTCGGATGATGTCTTCCTGGAAGATTGCAATGTCTGTGGTACCACCTCCGATATCGACCAGGACCACACCGGCTTCTTTTTCCTCATCACTGAGTACTGCTTCGGCAGAAGCAATGGGCTCCAGGATTAGATCAACCATTTCCAGTCCTGCCTTTTTAATACACTTTAAGATGTTCTTGGCAGCGGCAGTCTGGCCAATAATGATATGGAAGTTGGCTTCCAAAGTATTCCCTAACATGCCTGCGGGTTGTCTAATACCACCTTCATTATCAATGATGTAATCCTGAGCAATCACGTCAATGATTTCCTCTCCTGGTGACATGCTGAGTTTATACATATTTTGAGTCAACAGATCAATTTCAGCAGCACTGATCTCTTTCTCTGGATCCTCACGAATGATGTTTCCCCTGTGTTGGTGGCTTTTAATATGCTGTCCGGCGATACCTACATTTACATATTTGATTTCTACACCTGACTTTTGTTCAGCCTGATCCACTGCTTTGCGAATGGATTGTACAGTGTTTTCAATATTGGCAACCACGCCACGCTTTACACCAATGGATTCGGTTTTACCATAACCCAGGATCTCAATTTTACCATATTCATTCCTGCGTCCCACAATACAGGCAATTTTGGTAGTTCCTATGTCAAGTCCGACAATAATTTCAGATTCCATGTCTTTATTTTTTTGTACAAACTACTTGATTTAAATATTTTAGATTAATCGATTTATAGGTTCCCCAGTCTTGATTGATGAGTGTTTCCTTGTAGAAAGCTTCAAGCTTATCCAGTTTCTCATCCATATATTCAAGTTTCCCGAACTGAATGATATGCTTGCCCAGTAAGGGAACCAAATCGAACTCTTTTTTGCTATTTAGATATATCTGACTTATTTGTGCCCTCAGGAAAGGTCGTGATTGTATCTCCTTTGAAAGCTCCCAGGCCTTTGCCAGATCAGATGCTGCATAGCTGCTGTCAGCAATATGGTGTTTGCGATCGCCAGTATAATTGCTGTTGAAATATCCACTGCAAACCAATAAACGGGGCGTATAATCCTGACTCAAGGGAGCAAAATACCCTCGATCATCTATAAAAAAGCTTTTACCGGAACGGTTAAATACCCTGACGACTGCCTGGATTTCTTTTACATTTACAACCAGTGTTCCTTTGATATTCACAAACACATCGGCATATTCACAGAAAGGGTTTTCTTCAATGGCTAGTTCCAATTGTTTTAGCTCAAGATTCTTGATCAACTGGTTTTGCAAGGTATCCGCAGGATCAATGATGGATCTTATTTCATCTTTCACAATAAAACCCTTTTCCTCTGATCTGACCACCGTAATTTCTATTCCTCCCAAACCTTGCTTCCTGTATTCCAGATACACATAAACAAACACTGCTATTACTGCCATAATGAACAGTGCGAAAAGACTGATATGTAGAGTTTTCTTCATCAGCTCTTCATTTGTTTTAATAGTTGTTTGCTTAGTAAACCTATATCCCCGGCTCCCATAAACAATAAAACTTCAGCTTGAGATCTCTTCAGTTCGGCAATTAATTGCTTAGATGAAAGTAGTTTTTTATTGGGATTGTCAATGAGGTTTAAAATACTGCGTGAAGTGATCCCAGGGATAGGTTCTTCTCTTGCAGGATAGATATCAAGTAAAATAATCTGATCCATTGGTTCAAGTGATGCAGCAAATTCCCCGGCAAAATCACGGGTTCTGCTATACAAATGAGGTTGAAAGACTGCAGTAATCCTACGATCTGGATATAGCATTTTTATGGCCGTGACCGTTGCTTTAATTTCTTCAGGGTGGTGTGCGTAGTCATCTACAAACACAAAATCCTCTGTTTTTATGAGAAATTCAAAACGCCTTTCGATACCCATAAAACTGTTAATCCCGGCACGTATCTGTTCCTCGCTCAAACCGTAGTGCAATGCAATTCCGATGGATGCCAGGGTGTTGTCGATATAATGGTAGCCAGGTACTGACAGTTTTAAATTAGCAATAGAGGTTGCTTCAGTAACACAGTCAAAAATAAAATGTCCCTTGCTTACTCTGATATTTTCAGCCCGGATCCCCTGTGCTGATTGTATCCCGTAAGTTTCTTGGTTGAGGCTAAGCCTTTTTAATGCCTCTAAGCTGTGGTGATATAAGAGTAATCCATCATTCTCAAGGTTTTTTGCAAATGCAAGAAAGCCATCTTCCAAATCCTGATGGTCTTCGTATATATCGAGATGGTCTGCATCCATGGATGAGATAACAGCTGTATTGGCTTTGATCTGAAGAAAGGATCTATCGAACTCATCAGCTTCCACCACCAATAATTTAGGATTGCTGGAAAGAATAAGGTTGGAATTGTAATTGTTACAGATGCCACCAATAAATGCGGTTATGGGTATGCCTGCCTGATGCAAAAGGTGTGCCGTAAGTGCAGTAATGCTGGTTTTGCCATGGGTCCCTGCGATGGCAATGGTTTCATATTCCTGTGAAAGTTTACCGATTACTTCAGCCCTTTTGAGCAGCGGAAAACCTTTAGCCTTTATATATTGCAGTTCCTTGTTGTTGTCTGGAATAGCTGGTGTGTAAATAACCAATTCAGTATCAGAAGGTATCATTTCGATGGACTCCTGGAAATGTATATGCATCCCTTCGTCCTGCAGAGCCTTGGTTATAGGACTAGGGGTTAGGTCGTACCCATGAATGTCGCAAGCCTGTCCATTGAAAAAACGCGCCAATGCACTCATACCAATGCCACCAATGCCGAGGAAGTATATATGTTTTAGCGCGCTGATATTCATATAGTCTTCTGTGATAATTGAATTAACTTATTGACCTCTTCTACTATTTGATTGGTAGCCTTGGGATGTGCAAAGCGCTTTAGGTTTTGCACCATAATGTTGCGATCTGAGGCATTGCTTAATAGATCACTGATATACTGGGCCAGCTTATCTTCTGCTTCACTCTCCTTAATCATAACAGCAGCCTTCCCGTCAACCAGTGTTTGTGCGTTTTTCGTTTGATGGTCTTCTGCCGCACTTGGTAGTGGAATAAAAATAGCTGGACGCTCCACTGCAATGATTTCTGCTATGGCTATGGCTCCCGCCCTTGAAACGATAAGGTCTGATGCTGCATAGGCCAAATCCATCCTGCTGATAAAGGGAACTACTTTTACCATATCCTTTTGCTCACATTCATTAGCAATGGATTGACAGGATTCATGGGAATGGGGACCGGTTTGCCAAATCACCTGAATATTGTGCTTAAGGATGGCTTCCAGGTTATTTCCGATGGCCTCATTCACTTTTCTGGCACCCTGACTTCCTCCTATGATGAGTAGTGTAGGTATATGATCTTTCAGCCCGAAAAACGACAAACCTTCTTGTTTTGTCACCTTAAGGTGAAGAATCTCATTTCTTATGGGACTTCCGGTAACCACTAGCTTTTGCTTCGGAAAGTACTTATCCATACCTTCAAAGGCCACACAAATGGTATGGACAACTTTTCCCAGCAATTTATTGGTGATGCCAGGAAATGAGTTTTGTTCCTGGATTAAGGTAGGGATATTCTTCTTTGCTGCAGCGAAGAGCAATGGTCCGCTGGCATAACCTCCAGTACCAATGGCCACATGAGGCTTGAATTTCTTAAGTATGCGACGGGCTTTTAACACTGAACTCAAAACCTTAAAGGGGAAACTCAGGTTTTTCAAGTCAAATCTCCGTTGCAATCCGCTGATCCACAACCCCTCTATTGGATAGCCTGCCTTTGGAACCTTCTCCATCTCCATGCGGCCTTTTGCTCCAACGAAAAGGATTTCAGCCTCCTGATGTTGTTTTTTAAGGGCATTGGCAATGGCCACTGCGGGGAAGATATGGCCACCTGTGCCACCACCACTCACAATTATTTTGATGGGATCAGGCATGGCTTGCTAGGGTGTTTGTGCTGGTGATTTCATTTTCACTTTCGGACTCTTGTTCCTTGCTAACGCTAAGAATAATACCTATGGCCAGGCTAGTAAACCACAGGGAAGTTCCTCCCATACTCACTAATGGTAAGGGCTGGCCGGTTACGGGTAATAGATCAACAGCTACTCCCATATTAATCATGGCCTGGAACACCAGACTGAAACTCACCCCGATGGTAAGAAAAGCCCCGAAGGTTCCAGAAGCTTTGGTTACGATTTTTACTGCCCTGAAAAACAAGATGAGGTAGAGCAGGACCAGAAAAATACCACCAATTAATCCATATTCTTCAATGATGATGGCAAAGATGAAATCAGAATAGGGGTGTGGTAGGAAATTTCGTTGGGTGCTGTTCCCGGGCATCTTACCTATGATACCACCTGTGGCAATGGCTATTTTAGCCTGTTCGGTTTGATAGCTGTCAGTTCCGCTTTTAAATTCAGTGATTCTATTCTTCCAAGTACCCAAACGGCCTTGTTGCTCTGTGGGGAGCATATATAGAATAAAGATAAAAGCGGCTAATACTACCAATCCTATACCCACCATGCCCAAAATGTACTTCATATTGACTCTTCCAATGAAAATCAATACCAGACTTGTGGCAAACAGTAAAGCGGCAGTGGACAGGTTGGCCGGAAAAATCAACCCAGTTACAATCAAAACAGGAACCATCAAAGGGATAAATGCCGATTTGAAATTTTTGATTTCGTCCTGTTTTTTTGAAAGCATACGGGCTAGATACACAATTAGAGTAATCTTGGCCAGGTCGGAGGTTTGGAAGGTGAGATTAAAAGGTAATTGAAGGACACGTTTGGCCTCGTTAAGGTTTAGGCCGAAGATTAAGGTGATGATCAATAAGGGAACCGCTATATATAAAGCTACCTGAAAAATCCTGGAAAAATAAGTGTATTTCACAAGGTGGGCCAGATACATCAGTACAAGACCAAGAAATAAAATGATGGCATGCTTCAGCATATAATATTCAGTATTGCCACCTTGATATTTATAAGCCAAGGTTCCGGTAGAACTGTATACCGCCAGAAACGACATCAGCGACAGCAGAAAAACCACCGCCCAAATG
>JAERTD010000059.1 GCA_016845175.1 Bacteroidota bacterium
CTTATACTTCCTTTGATGTCTTCCAGTGAGGTGATGTCTTTCTGCAGAGCCAGAAGCATCCTCAACAAAGATTACAAACAATGGATGATGGCGCAAACAGCAGGATTAATAGAGAATGCTGAGCGTTATGCCAAGGATTCGTAACTTCTCCAAAACTGGTGGTAACTTCCCATCTAATCTTGGCATAACTGTTGGCGGAAGTTCTTAACAAGAGGAAAACCGTACATAGCCTTTATTGATGTGAGTTGTTTCTGCGTTTTGTTATATTTACCACGCCCAGCGGTATTTCCTAGAAAAATCCAATTAGCTGCCCGATAGCATGTACCTTTAAATCGCTCAGTGTCGACAAAGGTCTCAAGCCAAAAAACAGGGTGGCGGTATAATGCTTGCCAATCATCCGAAATTCCCCTGGCGCACTTGGCGAGTAGATGAGATGCCAAGTGAGGGACTTTAACCCACGGCAAAATGAGAAAACGTGAATTGTATGCCAGGAGGTGTCGATTTTTCCCGAGCATCTCAGAAGACCAGCCAATAAAACGATCTCGATGGAGTATACTGTATGGGGCAGATGAAAAGACAAAGCAGGCAATGGGACGTTCCGCTGCAAAAACGATATATTTAAGATGCTCGCCAACCGGCTGGGTATATCCAAGATAGTGGTACTGTTCAATGAGACTGTTGAAGAGTTTGTCGAGCTTGGTTCTCCGCACCTGCCTTATTTCAATTGGCTGTAGTTTCTTGACTGTGGAGGTGATTGGAGTTTGATCTAGCTCGGTTTTTTTGATTTTTTGCTTAGATTGGCGCCCGCCTGTAAATGGTTGTTTTCTTGGTGGGAGTTTAATGTATCCCTCCCTGTGGAGCTTGAGCATAAGTCCTCGACAGACCCCATCCTTCAAAACACCATTTGCCTGAATCCAATTCCAGTCACGACACACTCTTATGGACAAAGCTCTGCGGCTTTCCTTTGGATTGTCAGCGATGATCCCGGCAAGAAAGTTTACGTCTTCGGATGTGACGACGCGGTTGCGGTAGGTAAATAGTTTGTTTACGGTCATATTGATAGGCCATGGGGAAAAAACAGGATTTGGGTTATCCGGGGGAGCTTTTTTGTACCACAAGTTGGGATAATGGCAGAATCAAGTTCTTGCCCTTAAGTCGATCTTGAAGATATTGCCAGAAAGATACACCGAGTTTTCGGCAGGTTTTCTTTAAACTTACAAAGGTGTCTCTACATTGACGGCCTGTATCACTGCGAGTACTACCACTGACTTTACGTTTTTTAACATATTCGCGAATATCGTTTTCGCTCAAATTATTGTGTAGAGGTATCTCTGGTCTGTCGAGTACTAAAAGAAGTTCAGTTTTGTTGGCGTGAAGGCGTTGCAGTGCGAGATTTAGGAGTTGAAAATCTGTTTGTTGAGTAAAAATTGCATCAAATTTTTCTTGCAACCTGATTTTATCTTCTTCATTTGGCGATGCCTTGTAAGATTTCAACTCATCGTAGAACTCCCAAACCTGCTTGCGCATGTCTTCAAGTATTTGTTGTTTTACTGTGCTTGGGATAATGATCTTCGCCAGGGTTCGCTCTGCATGAATCCAGCAAAGAGCATGGTTGAGTATATTAAACTGACCCGCATCATCACTGACGATGACCAGGCCTTTTGGAATTTGAGACAGAACACTGCCGAACAGAGCGCCTTCAGTTGCAATCTTCACATGACGAGGTGTTATTATGCCAAGACTCTTAAGGTGTTGTTGCCACTGTTTATCATCGACAAACTTTTTAATCGAATGTTCCTCTAAAAGTGTTAAAGAGGATTTGGGCAAACGTTCGCCAGTCATATATTGAAAAGCATCATTGCTGAGAATATAACCAGATTTACCGGCACGGAGGAGCTTGAGAAAATTGATTCTGCTTTTACTGTCAGTGCTTTCAAACCAGGCAAAAAACTCGTTGCCGATGTGGGTGCAGTAACCGTTTTTACCATTATGACGTGCACCAGTATCATCAACATTTATATAAGTGGAAGAGTTTAAACCAGCGGCCAGGATGTCATCTTTTTCAGCATGAAACTGGTCTTGGTTTCCGATAAGAATCCTGTTAACCTGGCAAGGTGATATGTCAATATTCCATTCTCGCAACTGTTCCAGGATAAGAGGCTGAGTGACATGACAATGGTGATATTGGTAGAGAATGAAGCTTCTGAGAGTAGGATCAAAATGGCCATCGATTTCAGATGGTAATTTACCGGCAACAATCTTGCCATCAAGCGTTTCCCACTGTTCAAGGAAATAGCGGGTGTTACAGGCAGTTATCAGTAAACCTTGGACTGTATATGATTTTAATCCTTTGAAAATGGAACCGACAGGAACGGATTCGGGTGCGATACGTTCCTCTTTATGGATTTTTAGTTCCGCTGTTTTCTTTCTCTTTTTGGGCTTGGATCTTTTTGGGGAAGGGTTCTTGTCGGTATCTTTTGATAACTTGGTAGGTTTGATTTTTGGTTTAGGCTTTTGGTTTTTGAGACGGGCAATTTCATCTCTTAGAATCTGATTTTGTTCTTTAAGGGCAAGAATGCTTTCGCACTGCTGTTCAAGTAGTTCCAAAAGCAAGGCAATTGTGGGATTTTTCTTGTCTTCGCCTGGAATGCTTTTAGTGATTTGATCCAGTTTATTTTTCATGCTTGGCATGATACAGGATCAATTACTAGAACGCACGGGTTTTTTATTTTTTACCACCAGTTTTGGAGAAGTTAC